>DASXUY010000053.1:0-96827 GCA_036504535.1 Capsulimonadaceae bacterium | reverse complement strand
GCGAGTTGAGCTTTTGTCGATCAAGTTCGTTAGCCATTACGACTATCAACGAACTACAAAGACAAAAGATTCCCGAAATGATCAACTATTTCAAAGAAACCGAACTAGAGCGTCAGCCACAAGGGGGCCTGAGTAGTTACGCAAAATTGTGTGCTAGACCACGGAGTGTGCGTGGGAAGCTTGATCGAACTGCTATGAGTCGCAAAAGTATAGCTGCAAGGGCAGTTGCCCGCAGTAAACCCTGCTCACGACAAACTCCTTGTATACAGTATATCACTTATTAGCTGCGAACAGACCACGAAATACAAACATTTGTTTTAATAATTTTATCCATGGCGAATATTTGAGGAGGAACGTGATAAGGGCAATGTCGGAACGGTGGGGCACATAAGCGGCGAAATGGGGTGTATTGCGATCAGAACCGATTGCTAGCTAATAATAAAATACACGAATGCAGCCAGACAGATCACGCAGCTTATTTAGCGAACTAGTGACGCCGATGTTTTATTATCACGCCTTGCATCGATCAACACGACGTCTGGAGAACCAAAGATGCCTAGCATATTCAGTATCCGCTCAACCTTCGCTAACTCTTGGCTAGTAAAGTAGAAAATCACTGAAATGCTCTTGTTTGTGTTGTTCGCTTGTTTGTATACCGCAGTTTGGTTCTTTAAGTTATGTGACAGTTGCGGATTGCTTGCCAATTTAAACTCAACTACTGTCGAATCATTGCCGCCAAATGACACCTTGAAATCTGCTGGGCCGCGCCCATTGTTTACCTCTCGATTAACGTCATACGGCGAGCCATGCCAAGTTAAGCGGTAGGCGATTTGCACATCGTCTTCCCTTTGGATCGGCTTGCCCTTGACATAAAAAAGACGATATCCGTCGTTCTTTTCGATAACTTGCTTTAGATACGCGATTCGTGCATGGGCCTCCTCGTAAGAATCCCCTGGCACATTGTAAAAATTGGTGCCGCAAAGTAAATTCGCTAGTTCCCTAACATTGTTTTGGAACAGTTGTCGAGCGTCGGCCACCCGTTCCTGGCTTATACTCCGAGCTTGCTCCTTAGTGTCTTCCTTAAGCTTAATGTAGTAATCGATCATTTCCGGATACTTGAGCAGAGTCTCTTGCACTAGCTGTTCCTTTTCCGCTTTCGTTCGCCGGCGTGGAATGGCTTTTAATAGGTAATTATTTATCTCCGCTCTGAGCGCTCCATTAGGCATTGATTTGGGGATTCGGAAGAAACTACTGACGAGGTCGTGTTTGCTTATCCACGTTTCTTCTCTGGTAAGAACATCCTCTGGCACTAGAAGCACAAAATCGCCGTTATATTCGGGCAGCATGAACTTACGCGGCTCCCAGGTCTCGAGATCAAAATTGAAATAAGCACGGGGGACAGCAAACTCTTTGCAGTGATTTCCACAGAGGTGGGCGAGCGCAAAAGATTCAGTGTATTTGGCCAAAAAGCCGACTATTAAGTTAGTTGTGAAGTCGCTAATATTGTCCTTGCCTACGCGCTTCCTAATGAGACATAACTTCTCAAGGTGCTTGCTGGCTGTAACTGAGCCCGAGCTATCCGAAAATAGCCGAGAGAAATTTTCGTTTAGAGCGCGAGCAAACGACAAATTTAGTCCATTACCGCGGTTGCCCTTTCTCGAAAATCCTAGCCACGTTTGCCGCACTTCTTTGAAGCAATACCATGCGACCAGAAGCCCCTCATCAATAGAGCCCGCAGAAGATTTGTCTCGCAAGAACGTCAAATATTGGATTATCCAGTCGTGCAGCGCTTTATATTCGGGTTTGTCACTCCCAAAAAGCAGAAAGGGATCAATGAAAAGTGGAAAGTCGCTTACGAGCGATGAATTGAACGCACCATACTTCGCCATCACGCCAGGCTCAACCTCGAAAAAATCCGAAAAGAGAATGCGTACTATCTTGGCGTCTCGAATGGGTATTACGGTTTGCTCTGCTCGCATAAATTTATCACCTCTGCTCCTAATCATTGTATAGCAAGACAAACCAAGATTTGGATATACAGCCGCAAAGTTTTGAGTATAGGTACGATATGAAACAGTTTATACAGGAAGGCGGGAACCCTCTACAACCTATCAATTGGCAAAGCGGCTCGGTTTTGCAGATTGGTATGTTCGGTTATAGTGCCTCCCGCAAATTGCTTGGTCGAAACCGCAATTTGGAGAGCGAAATCGAGGATCACGAATCAAGGCGAGGACGTTTGAATGACTCACATCGTTGGGATCGACGCACTCAACCCTCAGGAGAGGCTCGACTTAGCTGGTTAGATCTGGGACAGCCTTGCGATAGATCCGCAATCGATCCCTGTTGACTCCGCGCTGTTAGCAGAATTTGATTGCCATCGCGCGGCTTATGAGGCTGATCCAAGCAGAGCATCACTGTGGTCGGACGTTCGCGTGCGGATTCTCTATCGATAATGGGCAAACCTATTCGGTTGGACCGCGATAAGGGAAGTCGCCACCCTTAATCGATCTGTATTGGCTCCCGGTTTAGCTCGAACGTTATCCCGTCGAGTGTAGCCTGATAAATTACCACGTGGCGGAAATCTTGCTTGACGACATCGATTATTGACGCCTTCATCTGAGGGTCAATTAACACTCCAAGAACCAAGTCAGCTATCGCCAATGGGTCAATTAGTACGACCGGCCCAACGTTATCGGCCCAATTCGCCGCAAGTGGTTTTTGAATCACCATCCTCCATTCTCTCTCATACTCCCATTCTGCGCTCTTAACAAAAAGCCCTTCCCTAACTTGATCGTTATCAAGAGTGTACATGGCTGGTCGCTCTTGGCGGTATTCAACGGCCGCAAGATGCGTGCCCTCGCCAAACGGTCGGCTACGCGGATAAGCAAACTCTGCCCTGCTTGTATCGAAACCAAGTACAAATCCTTTGTGGGACTCCGCATAATGAGACCACATTAAGAGGTTACTCCACGTTTCTGTCATTGAAAAAATCCCAAATTCCTCACGCAATTTGCGTTGAACATGCGCTCTGAATTGAGCGGGATCCTGTTTGCGAAGGCGATTCCATATTTCGCTCGTCAAATGAGCTTGGACCGATGGATTCTCTTCAACGAAGACCTGAAAGGCCTCAAACGTCGAAAACTTGTTGGAAAGAGATGTGTCAAGATCATAAATATTTCGCAGCCGAGCCTCCGACTTTTCGGTCAACCCGAGTACTTCAGCAACCCGACCAACGTTGTAGACACTATCAGAAATATAAGGCAGGAGCTCAAATGGATCGTTTAGCTCAGAAGCAGTAGAGAACTTGATGCGCTTGTCTTGAAGTATATTTTTCCAGCGACAACTGGGAACATATTTGTAGAGTGGATTTGGTAGATGCATATAATGAAGGATACTACAAATGTAGTGATAACAAGCGAGATTTCAAATGTCGCATTCACAAACACAAACGCACGCACGAGGCTCCCCTCCGATAGCATTCACCATCACCGACGCGAAATCCAGCTTCTCGCGGCTCTTGCGCGCTGTCGAACGCGCGAGCATGTCACGATCACCAAGAACGGCGTACCGGTTGCTCGGCTGGTGGGCGTCGCCGCCACGCCCGTGACCGCCGCAGCTGCCATCGCACACCTAAGCGCGCTAGCGGCGCCTACAAGCCTCGGCGGGGAGTCGGTGGCGGCGATGGTGGCGGAGGGGCGGAAACGGTGAACGGTGTCCGCGTGTCGCCACGGTGAGGGTGGCCGATTTTCGCTACCGTAGCCGATTACTGATCACCAACATCTGAGTGCCCAAGGGGTACTTTCAAGCACTTTTAAGCCGTGCGTTTCAACGTACGGTGGCTTCCCGCCCCGCCTCGCCCGCCAGCCTCTCCCCGCGCCTCGAATCTTCCGCCAAGAGGCACCCGCTCATCATAACCCCACGCCGTGGGGTGCCGCGTATCAGCGCGGCGGGGTCCTTATTGGTCGCGGCGGGGCGGAAACGGTGAGGGGGGCGGGGGCGGGATCTCGTAAACGTTGTCGGTAGCGTGATCGCTGCGCTTGCAGGGGCTGGCGGCTAAAGACGCGCCTGGAAAGTGCGGATCGGCGGCCTTCGCCGACTCGGAGGGGAGCCGCTACGCGGATCTGAGCGCCCGAAGGGGTGTGCCCGGCCCTTCCAAGCCGCGCCTTCAGTCGCCAGGCTCTCATTGGCCTCCAGACGCATGGGATCTTCTTGGTGCCCAACGGGTACTTTCAAGCACTTCAGAGCCGTATGTTTATCGAATAGTCTTTATTAACCCGTACAAGTTACGATGAAGGAAAACCCAGACCATAGCCTGCCAACCTCCTATGGGTCGGAAACCCTATCTGCAATCACTAGTCATGTACTTCAGTGCGTGGTGCTTCGGTGATAGGTAAAAGTACGGTTTAGTTTGGATTTTTTGATCAACATACGGAAGCTTTCTCTCAAATGCCCCATCGTAAGCAAGTCGTAATTCGGTCGACGAGACACTTTACCGCCTCAAATTTAAAGAACTAATGTTCGAATTTATCGACACAAACAGATCTATATGTGATACACTATAACTAAGGAGTTGGATTGCAACATCAAAGCAGCAGGACGAACGACGTCCTAAAAATGCCACGCAGCGGCATTTGCAATATCGTTTTGTAATCGAACCCACAATAATATTCATGAATAATGCGATTCACGAAAGCCGAAATATTCACGATCACGCTCAATGGTAACGGCCAGGATTAGCGGACGTTATTAAACGACGCCCAGAAACAACCGCATCGCCAAGCCGTGGTCGGACAACATAAACCCCACCTGTGGGGTGCCGCGTCTCGGCGCGGCGGGGCTAAACGACAAAATGCCCGCGACCACACCGGAGTGCGTTCACGGGCATCAAGTTTTAGCTTAGCTAATGGGCGGCAACCAAGGTTGCCTGCCGATTAGTAGCGGCCGCCGCCGCCACCGCTGCGACCACCGCCGCCGCCGCTGTAGCCACCGCCGCCGCCAGAGCGACCGCCGCCACCACCGCTGCTGCGACCACCGCCGCCGCCGCCAGCGCCCTCACGAGGGCGGGATTCGTTGACGACGAGCGTGCGCCCGCCGACTTCGCGGCCGTTGAGGCCAGCGATGGCCTCCTGGGCCTCCGCTTCGCTCGACATTTCGACAAAGCCGAAACCGCGGGATTCGTTGCTGTATCGGTCGGTGACGACCTGTGCGCTTGCGACATTGCCGAAGTCTGCGAAGATCTTCGCGAGGTCCTGATCGTTGGTCTGATAACTTAGGTTACCGACGTATAGTTTTGTTGCCATGATGAATTGGCTCCTTTTTTCGAATTGGAACCTTCTTCTCAAGAGAGTGAAGCCGGGAATAGAGAGATCAAGGCGCAACCGTGAAAGATCAGGAGGTGCCAACGAAGTCGCAGAGCAAGGCGTCAAACCGATGCGAAAAAGGGAAAGTTCTAAGGGGTTGTCCCAGAGAACATGGATACTATAACACATTTGTATCAAAGACGCAAGAATAATTGCGAATGATTCTGAAATAATCGAAAATCAACAAATCGCAAGCTTGCTTCAGCGTTCTTTACTACCGTTCTGCAACGCTCACTGAAGGTATACTGCGCGCAGCTTTCGCCACTTTCTTCGCGAAGCGAAGCACTAAAAAAGGCCTGCCCGGCCAGAGGGCGTCCTAAACTTATACTATGAAAATAATGATGATCGGCGACATTGTTGGCAAGGCGGGGCTCGAAGCGTTCCTCGTAACCCTACCCAGCCTTCGCGCTGCCCACGATCCGGATTTCTTGATTGTGAATGGTGAGAATGCGGCGTCGGGCAGGGGCATCGCACCAGACCAGGCGCGTCGGCTGTTCCAGGCGGGTGTCGACGTCATCACACTTGGTAACCACACGTGGCACAAGTCGGAAATCATCGGCTACATCGACCGCGAACCGCGCCTTCTCCGGCCCGCGAACTACCCGGAAGGCACACCGGGTCGCGGGTGGGGGATGTTCGAAGTGGCAAACGGATCAACCGTTTGCGTCGCGAACCTTCTTGGACGCGCGCTAATGGACCCGGTGGACGATCCATTTCGCGCCGGCGATGCGGTGCTCGCCGAAGCACGGCGCGCCGGGGTGGCTACCGTGTGCTTTGACTTCCATGCTGAGGCGACATCCGAGAAGCAGGCATTCGCGAGCTACGTCGACGGGCGCGCATCAATCGTCGCGGGCACGCACACGCACGTACAGACTGCAGACAACCGCGTGCTCGCAAAAGGGACCGCGTTCATCACCGATATCGGCATGACCGGCCCGCAGGACTCGGTGATCGGGATGAACACCGAAACGATCATCAATCGTTTCCTCACCCACCGCCCGCAACGGTTCGAACTTGCCACCGGGCCATGCAAGCTGAGCGGGATTGTGGTCGACGTAGCCTCCGACACCGGGCGCGCGTCACGTATCGAGCGGATCGCGATCAGCGACATCCCGGTGGACCCTGACTAGCGAAGGCCCTCGAACGCAGGGCTGCTACGGAGGACTGGCTCGGGCCGCAGCGCAGGCTCAGGACGGACGATGTCGCGGTTCTTGGGGGCAAACGTCGCCGTGATCGGCTGCCGACCAGTCGCCAGCATCGGCTTTGCGTTCAGATCCCGCTCGCGAGACAGCTCTTCAAGGGTGACGAACTCGTAGCCCTGCTTGCGCAACTCGCCGACGATGACCGGGAGAGCGTCCAGGGTCGACTCGATGCCGTCGTGAAGCAGGATGATGCCACCTGGTGTCGCCTTGCCAATGGTGCGCCTTGCGATCACGTCAGCAGGCGGGCTAGCAAAGTCGCCGGGATCGTCGGTCCACAGCACGGTCTGGCACCCAAGCTCAGCAGCCGTCGCGGCGACACCTTTATCGAACTCGCCGCCAGGAGGCCGGAACAGTCGCGGCGTGACACCCGTCGCCGCCCGCACCGCCCCCTGGCAGGCAAGGAGTTCGGTGGCAATATAGGACGGCGGGATCTTGAGCAGGCCGACATGGTCGTAAGTGTGGTTGCCAATCGCAAATCCTGCCGAATCGATGTCCCTGGCAAGGTCCGGGAACTTCTCAACCTGCTTGCCGACCACGAAGAACGTCGCAGGCACGTCAAGGTCCCGCAGCACATCGAGCAGCTTCGTCGTCCACCCCGCATGCGGGCCGTCATCGAACGTCAGCGCAATCACCTTGCGCTTGGTGTCGACGCGAAAGAGGATGCTCTTGGGCAAGCCGCGCTCCAGGTGAGCCTGGTGTAGCAGCACACGCCGCGAGAGGGACGTAGACGGCGTACCAAGCGCCGCGAGCCACGCTGGCCCATCCTCGGCCTTGATCTTCTCCAGCGTCGCCTCCACGGTCAGCTTATTCGGTGCCGCCCAAAGATACGGGCTCGCCGCCGCCGGGGCGATCATCCCCACCGAATCGGTACGAGGAGGCTTAACGACCTCCAGATCAGCAGCGATACCGCGCACAGGCAGAATCAGAGCAGTCGCGGCTACGCACGACACAACAAATCGAGTAAACAATCGAAACTCCCAAACAAGCAAGGCCTCCGGCAACCCAATACTGAGCACCCAAGCAAGCCAGCTCCACGTTAAGCTACTGTACCACAGCGGAGTATGAGCGCAAATGGTTCCACTATACAGGTCACCAGATCAATTGTCGCTCTCAGTCTATATAATTGAGAATCAATGTCAATCCCAAATATTTGATATGCGCAAAACAGATGAATAAATAATTATTGTAAATAGCTGTATTTTCTTGACGATTCCCAACAAGTGTGATAAGCTATAGATCTAGGGCCACCTATGGAGCAGGCTGGTCCGAGTTGAGCGTCGGCGCTCAACTCACGAAAGCTCCAAATATTTCCGGAGGGTTTATCAAAAATGCGTAATATCCGAACCAAAAAGGGCTTTACCCTTATCGAGTTGCTCGTCGTGATCGCCATTATCGCGATTCTCGCAGCTATCCTTTTCCCTGTCTTCGCAAAGGCTCGCGAAAAAGCACGCCAGGCCACCTGCCAGTCAAACATGAAGCAGCTTGGAATTGGCTTTGTTCAGTATGTTCAGGACTATGACGAGAAGTTCCCGACCGACGGCTTCCTCCTTGCTAACAGCAAAGCGGCGACCTCGTCCTGGGTTGCTCAGATCTATCCGTACGAGAAGAGCACAGGCGTCTTCAAGTGCCCGAATGACACTGGCGTTGCCAGCACCACCGGCCCGCAGTATCCTATCTCCTACGGTATGAACTCCAACCTTGATGGCCAGTCGATGGCAGTCGCGACCTCGGTCGCGGTGACCGTCATGGCTTGCGAAGTTGACGATCCCCTCGTAGGCGGCGCTGAGGCTGTCCTCACCGCTACGACGATCTTCGACCCGACGAACATCACGCCTAGCATCACTGGCAACCTCTACACCGGCACCGAGACCAACGGCATCGCTTATGCGACCGCCACTGGCGTCGCTGTCCCGACGACCCCAACCAACGGCTACACCAGCCCGACCAACAAGCCGACCGCGTGGGGCAAAGTCCTGCTCGGCCAGTCTGGTACGTCCAACCCGACGATCCACGACCCGTCCGTTATGTTCCTCTGCGCTGACGGCCACGTCAAGCTCCTCCGCCCTGAGAAGGTCTCCGGCGGCGTGCTTGCTGGCGCAAGCTCTTCAGTCGCAGTTCTCGGTACCAGCGCTGCTGGCACCGGCGCCATGGGCACCTACACGCTCACCTTCAGCTACCTCTAGGCTGAATACGTGAAAGCGTAGTCAACGTAAACAGCCCTCGCCTCGGGAAACCGAAGCGGGGGCTGTTTTCTGTGAGGCTATCGTAAGAAGTCTGCATTAACCAAAGGCTAGGTGGATAGGAGAGCATCGTCTCCCAAACAAAGGGGTATGTAGGATTGCGCGGGCACGGAGAATTTGCGAACCCACTAAAAGAATTTTTCGCTTCCTAGAATCCTTAAAAACGAATATGATTCTTTCTTAGTTCGCATTTTCTATACATATTCTTTCGCATTAACTATCCATACTCATAAAATACCTGTTGACGATTTTCGAATCTGTTGATAATATAAGAACTGTACATTGAGAGCGCCTCTCTGGGGCAAGGCGCTCAGGCCGCTTTAAAGCGACCACAGTTGTATAAAATAAAGCTCCTTATATTCCCGGAGGGTCATCTCAATGCGTTTAATTCGTTCCAAAAAGGGTTTCACCCTTATCGAGCTGCTCGTCGTAATCGCCATTATCGCGATTCTCGCCGCTATTCTCTTCCCTGTGTTTGCAAAGGCTCGTGAAAAAGCGCGCCAGGCTACCTGCCAGTCTAACCTCAAGCAGATGGGTATCGGTTTTGTTCAATATGTTCAGGACTACGACGAGAAATTCCCGACCGACGGCTTCCTGCTAGGTAGCAATACCAACGCAGCAACCTCGTCCTGGGCTGCTCAGATCTATCCTTACGAGAAGAGCACCGGTGTATTCAAGTGCCCGAACGACACTGGCGTAGCCAGCACCACCGGCCCTGCATATCCCGTTTCCTACGGCATGAACTGGAACCTTGACGGCCAGTCCCAGGCAGTAGCAACCTCGGTTGCCGTGACTGTGCTCGCTGTCGAAATCGACGACCCGCTCGTCGGTGGCAACGGCTACGCAGCCGCTGTACCGGTTACCGGCACCAACGCGTTCGACCCCACCGTTTCAACCGACGCCTTCACCGGCACCGAAACGAACGGCATCTATGTCGCCGCTGCTACCGCCGCTGCCAAGCCGACCAACATGGCTTCCCCGCAGACCACATCGAAGGCCCAGACCGCTTGGGGTAAGGTTGGTCTCGGTCAGGCTGGTACCAGCAACCCGACGATCCACGACCCCGCAGTCATGGTTCTCGCGGCGGACGGCCACGTCAAGCTGCTTCGCCCTGAGAAGATCTCGGGTGGTATCCTTCCGGGCGCCAGCTCTTCGGCCGCTGTTGTAGGTTCGACCGCAGCCGGCACAGGCAACATGGGCACCTACACGCTCACCTTCAGCTACCTCTAGGCTGAATACGTGAAAGCGTAATCAAAATCAGCGGCCCACTCTCCGAGTAATCGAAGAGTGGGCCGTTTTTTGGGTTCTACGAGTCAATTAGGTGACTAAACACAGTTCGGATGCGGCCATTGACAGGGAATTACTAAAATTTTACCCAGTTCCAGAAAAATATTTTCCGTATTAAAAATCGAGAATCTATCAAAAATAATAACCTAGCAAGCGACCAAATGCAAATATTAGAGTCGTGAGATTTGTATACTCAAACTAAATTCTAAAATCGTTATTGACGATTGCTGAAACATTTGTTATGATAGAAAGCGTACATTTGAGGCGCAAATCGGAGCTGAAGCGCCCAAAGGATGTCTATGATAGAACATCCTCATTGTATAAACAGAGCTCCTATTTTCCCGGAGGGTCATCTCAATGCGTTTAATTCGTTCCAAAAAGGGTTTCACCCTTATCGAGTTGCTCGTCGTGATCGCGATCATCGCGATTCTCGCAGCTATTCTCTTCCCTGTGTTCGCAAAGGCTCGTGAAAAAGCGCGCCAGGCCACCTGCCAGTCCAACCTCAAGCAGATGGGTATCGGTTTCGTCCAGTATGTTCAGGACTATGATGAGAAGTTCCCGACCGACGGCTTCCTCCTTGCTAACAGCAAAGCGGCAACCTCGTCCTGGGCTGCTCAGATCTATCCTTACGAGAAGAGCACCGGCGTCTTCAAGTGCCCGAATGACACTGGCGTTGCCAGCACCACCGGCCCGCAGTATCCTATCTCCTACGGTATGAACATCAACCTTGATGGCCAGTCCCAGGCAGTCGCGACCTCGGTTGCGGTGACTGTTCTTGCTGTCGAAGTTGACGATCCACTCGTGGGCGGCGCTGAGGCTGTTTTGACAGCGGGTACGATCTTCGACCCGACGAACATCACGCCTAGCATCACCGGCAACCTCTACACCGGCACCGAGACCAACGGCATCGCTTATGCGACCGCCACTGGCGCCGCTGTCCCGACGACTCCTGCCAACGGCTACACCAGCCCGACCAACAAGCCGACCGCATGGGGCAAGGTTGCACTCGGCCAGTCTGGTACGTCCAACCCGACGATCCACGACCCGTCCGTTATGTTCCTCTGCGCTGACGGCCACGTCAAGCTCCTCCGCCCTGAGAAGGTCTCCGGCGGCGTGCTTGCTGGCGCCAGCTCTTCGGCTGTGGTTCTCGGCACCAGCGCTGCTGGCACCGGCAACCTTGGCAACTACACGCTCACCTTCAGCTACCTCTAGGCTGAATACGTGAAAGCGTAATCAAAATCAGCGGCCCACTCTCCGAGTTATCGAAGAGTGGGCCGCTTTTCTATGTGGCGTTTATTCCAAAAAAACTCCGAGGAATCAGGCAGCAAGGTAATATAAGCCAACGTACCCGACCCCACAGATGCGACGCTCAGCCTATCGGTGTCCCCTCGTCCGACTTTACTTGATCGGGGTGTACTAGATTTCGATTCGGAAACACTTACATCGATTGACGTTCAGCGCCGATGGACACGAAATATGGACTCCACAGATCAGCAAGTGAAGAGTAGTTTGCGCTTTTCGATCGTAGCGATCATCCTATGCTGTCTTCTCGTTTACGGGCGGACGGCGTCGTTCGACTTCATCTGGTATGACGATCAAGTTCACCTCTTCCAAAACCCGTACTTGACTCCGCCCACTTGGGATAGTGTCGTCCACCTCTGGCGGGAACCCTATGAGAAGCTCTACATTCCGCTTAGTTACACTGTCTTTGCGCTTCTATGTGTCATTGGCAGATTGCCTCAGCCAGTGGCAGGGTCAGATAGCGGGGCGCTTTTGGATCCGCACGTATTCCACGCGGCGAACATAGTGCTGCATACCGCGAACGCATTGCTGGTATTCTGGATTATTCGGCGATGGGTCAAGCGCGACATCCCCGCCGTCATCGGAACGCTGCTGTTTGCCGTGCATCCTTTTCAGGTCGAATCAGTTGCGTGGATATCGGAGTTGCGTGGCCTTCTTGCGGCCCTTCTGTCGTTAGCCAGCATCGTGCTCTATATTGCTGGTCGCAAGGGCGATACAGCTGGCGCCATTCGCCCTGCCTTTTACATTGGTGCTACTCTCTTATTCGTCGCCGCACTTCTCGCGAAGCCGTCCGCCGTAGTGACCCCTTTGCTAGCACTGCTGATCGACTATATGATTGAGCCACGGCCATGGCGAGTCTACGCGAAGCAACTCGGACCCTGGCTTGCGATCAGCTTGCTGTTAGTACTTGTTACGCGCGGGGCACAACCAGTCCCGTCCTACGCTCAAGTGGGAATACTTTACAGGCCGCTCATCGCTGGCGATGCGCTCGCGTTTTACTTGATTCGCCTTATTGCGCCCATCCAAATGAGCATGGATTACAGCCGTACTCCCCATGCCGTCCTGGCAAGCCATCAGGCCTATTTCGATTGGCTGATTCCTGTTACCGTTGCCATTGGATGTGTTCTCGCGAGAAAAAAGTACCCCTGGCTAGCGCTCAGCGGTCTTGTCATGGTTGCTGGCCTCTTGCCAGTACTCGGACTTGTGCCTTTCGTGTTTCAAACAACGTCGACTGTCGCGGACCGTTATATGTATCTGGCAATGATCGGTCCTGCGATTATTTTGGCTATCCTAACTAGCAAGATGAGCCAGCGGACGATGATTGGTGCATGTGTATGGCTGGTATTGCTGAGCGGCGCATCGGTATGGCGTGCTGAAGCTTGGCAGAACTCGAGAGCTCTTTGGGCTCGCGAACTCCCTACCCATCCTGATAGTCCATTCATCTTTATTGGAATCGGCCATTCGCTCATGTTCAAAGGCGACTATGCCGCTGCTCTCGCTCAATTTCAAATTGCCACGAAAAACCATCCAATCAGCCCAGATGCATACTTCAACCTCGGGTCAGCCTATGAGGCCCTTGGCAAGCTCGACGACGCCGATGCCGCATACCAGATTGCGATTTCCCAAGATACCAGTTACGGTAAGGGCTACATGAATCTAGGTAACACTCAGCTGACGCGGGGAAATGTTCTCAAGGCCATGGAATGGTATGACAAGGCTCACGCCGTCACTCCTAAGCTACCGCGCCTGAACTATAATGTCGGCAACGCTTTTATGGCAGCGGGTAAGAATGACGAGGCCCTCGCAGCTTTTCAGCGCGAAATAGTCATCAATCAGGACTTCGCGCCTTCTTATGTCAATGCCGCAATAATCCTGGCAAATGCCAATCGCCTTCAGGAAGCCGCGGATATGATGACTAAAGCTATTTCGGTTGGCGCGCCAAAGGCTTCATGGTATTCAAATCTGGCGTACATTCATGCGCGCTTGGGCAAGGTTGACGACGCCCGACGCGAGGCGCAAGAAGCTTTGAAGCTTGATCCGAAGGATGAGGCGGCAGCTTATATCCTTAAATCCCTATCGAAATAGTTGGATAATTGCCTAGTCAGCCACCTATGAGCAGTCACTAAGACTAATAGCCAATAAAACTTCCTATTTTTTTGGCACGCGAAAACCTGCTAATTGCGGAAGTAACACGAGAAAGCAGGCCCTAATGCCACAACACTCCGTATTTCAATGCTCATAGTATGCGCGTTCATCGCTTGACCCCTCACAGGTTTTCTGATATGATGAATACGACGCGCATCTAGGAGCGGATGCGTGTTGGCGTCTCTATAAGGCGGCCCGCACTGCCAATGCTCCTAATACTCAACGGAGGTATATCCCTATGCGTTCATTTCGCAACCATAGAGGTTTTACACTGATCGAGCTGCTCGTAGTCATCGCCATTATAGCGATTCTCGCAGCTATTCTCTTCCCTGTTTTCGCGAAAGCTCGCGAAAAGGCTCGCCAGGCTAGCTGCCAGTCAAATATGAAGCAGCTAGGCATTGGTTTTGTCCAATACGTCCAGGACTACGACGAGAAGTTCCCCACCAACGGCTTCTTGCTTGCCAACAGCGATGCCGCAACATCTTCGTGGGCAGCCCAGATCTATCCCTACGAAAAGAGCACTGGTGTCCTCAAATGCCCGAATGATACGGGAGTCGCATCTACCACTGGTCCGCAATATCCTATCTCTTACGCGATGAACCTGAATCTCGATGGGCAGTCGCAGGCTGTTGCTACGTCGGTTGCAGTCACAGTACTCGCTGTTGAATGCGACGATCCTCTGGTTGGCGGTGCTATGCCTGTCCTTACAGCCGGAACGATCTTCGACCCCACGAACATCAATCCGACGATAACCGGGAACCTCTACACTGGTACCGAAACCAACGGCATTGCTTACGCTACCGCCACGGCTGCGACGGTCCCGACGACTCCCGCAAACGGCTACACATACCCCACTAACAAGCCGACCGCGTGGGGCAAAGTTGGACTCGGCCAGGCTGGAACATCCAACCCGACCATCCATGACCCATCGGTCATGTTCCTCTGCGCTGACGGCCACGTCAAGCTGCTTCGCCCCGAGAAAGTCTCGGGCGGTGTCCTTGCTGGCGCAAGCTCTTCGGTGGCAGTTCTCGGAACCAGCGCTGCTGGTACCGGAAACCTTGGCAGCTATACGCTTACATTCAGCTACCTCTAGACATGCGGTATTCCCCGCGTTCAGGGCGAATTTACGTATAAGTGAATAAGCTAGTTGACGGCCCCCGGATCAATGACCCGTCCAGGGGCCGTCGGCACGTCTAGCTTACCATTGAGCCCTCCACGGCACACGCAATGTGGTGAGTGCACGTCATTTGTCGCGCCGCGATACGCCCCGATCCAATAGTCGAATCTCGTCGCCCAACGGCGAGCCGTTCTATCCCCCCTACATGCGCGAGCAAGTTCTAGCTCTCCGTGTCCGACACGTTTGAACTATCCCGCCAATTTCACGTCTAGAGATTTACCACAATGCGGCAACGGCATGACTGTCAGTGTGGTTAAGTGCTACTTGTCGATTTATGAAGGATCGGCGTGAAAAGCTAGAACGATTCGAACCAGGGGGTTGGCGACACGTCAATGCAATGCCCTGAGTTCCCTGTAACACCATACAAAGCTCCGGAGGCTTTCAATGAACACACACAGAAACCGCACGGGTTTCACTCTTATCGAGCTACTCGTCGTTATTGCGATCATCGCAATATTAGCTGCTATCTTATTCCCGGTCTTCGCCAAGGCGCGTGAGAAGGCGCGACAGGCAACATGTCAATCGAATCTCAAGCAAATGGGAATTGGGTTTGTACAATATGTTCAGGACTATGATGAGAAGTTCCCAACCGACGGGTTCCTATTGACCGCAGCAGCCAACACTCCAGCAACTTCGTCATGGGCAGCGGAGATATACCCATACGAAAAGAGTACCGGTGTCTTCAAATGCCCCAACGATACCGGGGTAGCGTCTACGACGGGACCAGCCTACCCAATCTCGTACGGTATGAACTACAACTTGGACGGCCAATCACAGGCAGTGGCAACCAGCGTCGCGGTCACCGTCCTGGCTGCTGAAGTCGATGATCCTCTTGTTGGTGGTGACACGTCAGGAGCGGTGGGAGGACTCGCAGCGACCAGTAGCGTCTCGGCCACGTACCCATTCGACATGACCCAAGCGTCGGTTGACAAGTGGACAGGATCCGAAACAAACGGGCTTATGGTGGCGTCAGCGACAGGGGCAGCCAGCACCACATCGATGCCGACAACAGGGGCATCCCTTACCGTGCAAAATCGCCAAACTGTGTGGGGCAAAGTCGGCCTCGGGCAGGCTGGAACATCTAATCCCACAATCCATGATCCTGCGGTCATGTTCCTGTGCGCCGACGGACACGTCAAACTGCTTCGCCCCGAAAAGGTATCTGGGGGGACCCTTCCTTCGTCCAGCACAGTCGCCGCTATTTCCGGTGCAAATGCCGCAGGCACCGGAAACCTGGGGAATTTCACGCTCACGTTCAGCTATCTCTAGCTCGATGCCATGACGATCGCTATTGGGCATCGTAGCAACTGCGGAAACCATGGCCCCCGGGATAGACACACTGTCCCGGGGACCATCTGCGCGTGGGCCACAAGTCCCTTTCGCAATTGGCCGACTAACGCCCGTATGGTAGCGTCCTGCATAGACATCGAGCATCAATGCGCCTACCACCCCCTGGAACTATTGCGCCTTTCCTTACCGTTATACGTAGTATTGCGCTCACGATTTGCCCGCAACGAAGAAGAATAACCCGCAGCGCCTTGCACCCCTATTGAAGGTCATGGTAAGATAATGTTGTCTTTATGAATTCGACACTACAAAAACCGCCCGCACGATCAGATCGCGGACAAAGTGACCACCACGGCCGTAAGCGCCGTCCTCGTAAGCGTCCCAATCGATTCAAGCAGTTCATTTCAGTGATGATTCTCGCTCTTTTTGGCGCGGCAGCCATCTGGGGCGGCGTTTTGCTTGGTATTCACAGCCGTGACGCCGAGTTCGCACCCAAACAGGCGTCGAAGCTACTCGCTGAACCGGCTAAACAGTTATCCACTGCGACGCCGATGACCCGCGCGTGGAGCGACGAGCCTGCCGATATACCGAACCCACAAGCTCTCGTCGAAGTTCAGCGTCAGCGCAAGAACGGTGTCTCTTTTATCCTCATCGCTGGTGGTGTCGCTGGTAGCCGCCGATCAGCCACGCGTCATGGGGTAGGGGATTTCGTCAAGGAAGCTGGCGCGACTGCTGGACTCAACGGCACATTTTTCGCCAATGCGTCCCTGAACGGCACAGACAATATGCTTATCGGGCCATCACTCTGCGGCGACGAAGCTCAGGTGGTCACCGGACCGTTTGACAAGAGACCCGCACTGCGGGGCCGACCCCTTGTGATGATGTCGCCGATGCGCACCAAGATCGTTAGCTACGATCCCGAGGGCATGGACGACGATGTCGCGCTACGCTACGCCATGCCCGAGGTGAGCGACGCGTTCCTCGGCGGCGTCTGGCTAGTCCACGACGGGGCTGCAGCGGATGACGACCGAATAGCGACATTCCATGTCAAGGACTGCAACGATTTCCGCCGACGCGCATTCTTCGCGATCATGCCCGATGGCCGCCCAGCGCTCGGTGCGACAAACTGCTCGGTGTCGTCACGTCAGCTAGCTCGCGCCCTTGCCGACAGCGATATTCGCGAAGCCGTGCTGCTGGACTCGGGGTTCAGCACATCGCTCGTATTCGGAGAAAATGTTCTCGTCTCGGGTCACAGCACGCCCACCGTTCCAAGTCGCCCCGTACCGCAAGCCGTGTTGCTGTTCGGCAATGCTGCAACAGCATCGTTAAACGAAGCAACGCCGTCCACTGACGTTGCCGAGGATGGCGCTCCCGCTCCTGATCCTGCACCCGTTCACCACCGCCATCGCCGCCACAAGCGTCCCAGCTGATGGGCGTTGCGCCATTCTGGCCACATTGCGATGCGCGCCCACCTGCTCAATTCGCCCGCACGTTCTACCGGCCACGCCCCCACGACAAGATACGCCTGACGACGCTCCATCGTGCGCGTTAAAGTGAGTCGAATTCCCGGTCACTATGAGAAGATTTGGCGAACGCGGTAGGATGCGTAATCGACAGCGTTGACGATCACAATTAGCGCCGATACGATTACGCCGACCTCGAGGTAGCGGAAGATCCGGATGTTGTCCCACAGTTCGCCGCCAATTCCCCCAGCGCCTACGATAGCGAGCACGAACGAAGCCTGGAGATTGAGCTCGAGGGCGTAGAGAGTTGCCGAAAGGTAGTTAGGAAATACCTGAGGCAGCATCGCGAACACAAATATCTGCACAGGGCTTCCTCCGACCGCGCGCACAGCCTCGACGGGGCCGGGCGAAACGCTCTCCAATGCTTCGGCGTACAGTTTGGCCAGCATAACGAAGCTACCGATGCCGATAGCGAGCGCGCCAGCGGGAGCGCCTAGCCCGATCACTGTTACGATGAACAGCGCGTACAGCATGATAGGGATGGCTCGGCCTATGTTTAGAAAGGTCTTCACCGCTACGGAGAGTGGCCTAAAAAGGCTAGTGGTTCTTGCCGCCAAAAACGAAAGCGGGAACGCCACGACTGCGCCGAGCGTTGTGCCGACCACCGCCATCTGAATCGTTTGATTGAGGGCTGTCTTGAGGGTGCTGGCGTAATGGACGTCTTTCGCCCATTCGGCGGCTGTTCGTGGCACCATCCCAAGCACGAACTCTTTCGCGCCGATCAACCCCTCGTGCAGGCGGCTTAAATCGAAGGGGATGCCCCGAAACGACCAAACGATCAGCCCCACAACACCAAGGGCGACAAGAATCCTGATTGCGACTGCTGCCATCGCAGCAAAGCGGTATCTTTGATTGCTCACGCCAGCACCTCCCGAACGATCTCATCCGACAGCTGGTCGGGCGCGCCGTTGAACACGATCTTGCCGCCCTTCATGGCGACGATTCGCTGACAGAACTCGCGAGCCGTGGTAAGATCGTGCATTGAGAGGAGCAGCGTTATCCCCCGCTCGCGAGCGAGATCGCTGAGAATACTAAGGACTTCGGTGGTTGTGTGCTCGTCGAGGTTTGCGGTTGCTTCGTCTCCGAGAATGATTTCGGATCCCTGTGCGAGTGTACGGGCGATGGCTACTCTCTGTTTTTGACCACCGGAAAGGTCACGTACACGCGTGTGTTCGAAGCCCGCCAACCCCACGCGTGCAAGGCATTCGGTGGCAAGCGCGATGTCGGCGGCGCTAAAGAGGTGTAGGCACGACCGAAGAGTGTCTGTGTAGCCGAGGCGGCCTACGAGGACGTTCTTGACTGCGGTGAGGCGATCAACCAGGTTAAATTCTTGGAATACCATCCCGATGCGTCGCCGGACGAGTCTCCGTTGACTTTCGGGAAGCTTGGCGATATCGATACCAAATACGCCCACATCGCCGCTGGTGGGCGTAATGAGACCGTTAACGATACGTAGAAGTGTGGATTTACCGGCACCAGAGCGACCGATGAGGGCAACGATTTCACCTCGTTGGAGTGTCAGGTCGATGCCCTGGAGCACGGGCACACCCTTTCGGTAAGAGTGATGCACATTCTGGACACGGAGTATTGGATCGTCAGGCATAATTAGATTCGGATGGACAACCTGTGAGCCTCGGCGGATTGCTTACTTTTTCTTCTTTTTTGTAAGCACTTCGATATCGATGCCGAGAGTCGTAGCCGCGCGGCGCACAGGGTCGAATATGCTGTCGTCGGGTT
Source organism: Capsulimonadaceae bacterium (assembly GCA_036504535.1). Taxonomy (GTDB): domain Bacteria; phylum Armatimonadota; class Armatimonadia; order Armatimonadales; family Capsulimonadaceae; genus JARLGU01. Next base: position 77,567 of record DASXUY010000053.1, on the reverse strand, counting down.
TGTCCCACTTGTTGACATCCAGCTTGGTAAGGGCGGCTTTGCCGTCGGGCTCGATGTTGATATCGATATAAGCCTGCTTGGCAGCCGAGATCACATCCGGCGCGAGGTCACCCCGTGCGACAACCATGCCATTTGCAATTGGGCCGACGCGGGCAAGCACCTTAAGCTGCGCCTGCCGTTCGGGCGACATGCCCTTCTTGAGCGCATCCTCGTACACCGCGCCTACATCGGCGGACCGGTTGAGCACGGATGGCACCACACTTTGCGATCCCGCGAACGCGACTACCGAGAAGTCGGATTTTTGGATTCCATGGGCCTTAAGGTATGCGATAGGGTACAGATAGCCCGACGCCGAAGTTGCATCTGCAAAGGAAATCTTCTTTCCTTTGAGGTCGGCAATTTTGGCGATCCCGGAGTCTTTTCGCGTAAATATCGCGCCGTAATAATAAAGTGACCCTTTGATCACGGGCATCGCGATTGGAACGAGCTCCCTTTTCGTGCCCTTGAGCTTATCGGTGTAGAGCGCGTAGGAAAGCGGGTTAAGGTAAGCCAAATCGACTTGCCCAGATGCTAGCGCCTGACAAACGCCGGAGTAGTCTTGCGCTTGGAAAATTTCAACTGGCTTACCAAGCTTCCGGCTCATATACTTGGCGAACGGTGCGTACTCGTCCTTAATCTGGCTCGCGCTTTCATAAGGCACAACGCCAAATCTGATGGTATTCGATGTGGTTTGGTTCGTCGTGCATCCGGCCACGGAAAGGACGATCAGGAGTGCGAGGAAGGGTATCGCGTTCATCTTCATAAGGATTCTACGACTCCGGTTTTTACATGCGGGGAGCATGATCTGCTATGTTCAAATAAGCGTCGGCAAAAGGTACGTTGTCGGGCAGGCTGCCCGGCAAAGCTGTCATTTAGCTTGCTTCGAGTATACCTTCCGAGGCAAAGTAATCGCCCCAGAAATGCCATGCGATAGCAAAGCAAATCCTGGGGCTCGAACCTTTCAGCGCCGAATTGGTGTCTACTGGCTACCAGTGGTACTGCAAATAGGGGTCGTCAGAGTGCTTGTAAGATCCGGCATACAGCGACACAGGCTGATCCGTGTCGCGCAGCACGATTGGGCCACGGATAATCGCCGCCCTCCCGAGGGCAGCATTGCGGTTCCATGTCCTCACCGCGACGACATTCCTTCCTTCTGTGAGCACCCCGGACGGAACGGCGTAAACGCGGCGTGTTTGCCAGGCGGTATCTGGCGTTGAGTTGTCGGGAGTGACCGCGCCGATACGAACGCCATTCACGTAGGTTTCGTCGTAATCGTCGAATGTGCCCGCATCCAAGGTGAGACTGTGTGCTGCCGCGTCCTCTGGCAAATCGAACGCCACGCGCAGCCACGCCTCCGGTGCCGATGTGCTGCCCAGGGCAGACGCGAGTGGCGTCCACAAGGCATCGCTGAACTTTGGCGATGTCCACTCACCGGTCGGCCTCGCGGTAACGATGCGAAGCGAGCCATCAGTTCCAAGGTCGCGGTTGAACGGTGCCGCAGTCATCGCATCGAACAGCGCGTTTACAGGTGCGTCAAGATTTGCGCCAGCATTGGCCACAACCTGCGCCAGAGCGCGGCACTGCCTGCGGTATGTTAGGCGTAGATACGGCATGGCTGCTAGATCGAGACTACATGGATTGAAGCCAAGCAGTATCCATCGCCCGTTGCCGTCCTTGAAATCCGCGACAGGACCGCTTCCTCCGAAATCGATCCACTGAATATCCTGGCGGGCATGAAAGTCGTTCACACCAAGTCCGACGCAGATCCCCGTGCCGAGGTTGGCAGGTGCGAGCAAGCTCCCGGTTACCGGCGTCGCCTTGACGGATGGCGATAGTGGCGAGTATGCATCAACGACTTGGGGCAATACGACGGCGGTCCCGCCAGCGTTTACCCACGATTTCAGAGCGTCCATATCGGTTGGGCTCACGTTGCCGACCAGCGCAATCTCTCCCGGCTTGAGGTGCGCGGCATCCACAAGGCGAGGGCGTCGTGCGCCAATGGTCCCGGCGAGCGCCTCAGTCCGCGAGGCCCCAACGACTACGAGTTCCCGCCTGGTATTGGCTGGAGCTGCCAATGCGTTCACAATTTGAGACGCTAGTCGCGTGGCGACAGGGTCGCGTCCGACTGCGTCAACGAGCGACAGCTGGGAGAAAATTGCGCGATGGCCGCGCCACTGCGTCTCCAGCAGCGGGGTCATCGCAAGGTCGAATTCAGCCTGGAGCAGCGGCGTAAACTGGCCCGACGTTGGCGTTTCGATCACGACGGACGCCACTGTGCCCCGGTAACCAACATGGTAGTTGTATCCATGTCGCAATGGTGCGATTCCCTCCGGCAAGAGGCGCGGAGATACACGCCAGTCGCGCAAGTCATCGTTCTCTATGCCGTCGAAAAGCGCCAAACTGCCCGGAATGCGCCAAACCTGTCGGCTACGCGTGGGGAACGCGCGAAAACCGATGCGCTGCAGCGACGCGTCTGACTGCTCTAGAACCAGCAGTGGGATATTGGTCGGAAGTTTTGTCAGCAACGGGCTTCCCTGGAGCGCAGGAAGCTGGCCACGGCCAATTACGAGGATGTTAGCGCTCACTGGTACTTTGTCCCCGGCCAAGACCGGTAACGCCGCTACCCCGATATTGTGCAGCATTGCCGTGCTATCGCTTGTGGCATCGAACACGGCAGCGGTAATTCGTTTCGCCGAACTTACGTGTTCGCGCGGATAGATTGTAAAGCCAAAGGTGTCTTTTGAAACGACAACGTTCGTCCCCGCATCGGTAATGGTCAACTGAATGCTGCCAGTTACACGACGGGACGCGTCCGGCGTAAGGAATGAAAATGGCGTGAGTTTGATCTCGCCTGCGGCGACCGCGAGGTCGAAGCGCTTGCTGTATACGCGCTTTTCGCCCACTGTTGCGGTAACGGTTGCCGCGAGCTTGCGGGGGCGAAAGCCGTCCCACACTACCGCAACCTGCTTCTCGATCACCTCTCCGGGCCAGAACACGTGGTCTTTCGACGTGAACGCACCAGCCTTCCCGGCAACGTAGACGAGAAGCTCAGCGTCGTTATCATGGACAACTTTGCCCAGCTTCGTCGCGAGAGGCGTCTGCTTCCCGGTCGGCGTGGACGGCAGAGCTGGCCCCATTTCGCCTGGCCAGTTTCCGTCGGCACGAAAGCGATCTGGCTTGGCACCCCACGTTTTGAGGTTCAAGCCGGTTTGATCCTCGGCCTTATCGGCAAACGCCTCCGGCAAGAGAAAGCTACGGCCTTCCGCGAATAGTTCGATGCCCATCGGCACACCATATGTACGCCATGTGCGGAAGATCGCTTTGTTCTGCATTGCCCAAACATCCTGAGCGTTGCTTTCGCCGTAAGCGAAATGCGTGAAGTCGTGCGGACTGCCGAATGACGGCTTGTTCCTCGCATACCGCTCTGCGATATAGCGGCGGTACTTGGCGCTTTCGGCGGCGTAGACCGCCGGACCGAGGCGCATGGCCGCGTATTCCGTCAGCCAAGGCTCGCCGTCGCCGTCCGGAATGCCGTGGTTCGTAAAGCTCGCTGCATACGGCAGCCCGGCCTCGGTAGAGCCAAACGGCACCGTGCCATGTGACGCCCACGCCGCTGGCCATTCTTCCCACTCTTGAACCGGTGTCCAGTTGTAGTACGTAAACACGCCCCAACCGTCGCCAGCCCCGTCGTCGGTGTGCGATAAGTACGGGTGGACGGAGTCCAGCGCACGGTACCGCCGAAGGAATTCGGCTGTGCGCGCCACCTGGGACGTTGCGTTATCGCGGCCGGGTGACTGGGATACGGACACCGGCAGGTCGGCGACGGTGCGGATAGGCTTTACTCCCAAAGTCGCGGGGTTCGCGCAATACGGGTTCGAGCCTTCGCTCACGCCCGTACCGAAGCCGCCATAGGCGATTACCGACGCGTGGTTGTTGAGTCGATCAAGTTCGTTAGCTTTGATATACGCGAACAGCTTATCGGTCGCGTCCGCCGTCCACTTTGTTTTGGGGTCGAGGAACACGTTGATCGGAAGCCAGGGAATGGAGACAATCCCCATTTCGTCGGCCAGTTCAAAGAACTCGTCACCGGAGGACTGCGACTCAAGGCCATGACCGATTGACGGCGGCCGAAGCGCGCAGTTGAAGCCCGTATCTTTCAGGTAGCTGAAGTAACGGCGCAACCCTGCGTTGCTCATGGTCGGCGAATACTGCAGGCTCATGCGCGGACGAAGTCGGAACGTTTGCCCGTTCAGCTTAAGCTCCTTGCCTTCGACCCAAAACTCTCGAAAACCAAAGCGAACCGGCAAGACTTCGTCTATCTTGTCACCAATGTCGCCAAGTGCGGTAACTTTGACAGTATACAAATACGGATCGTCGGGCGTCCATAGCCTCGCTCCGACCCAAGGTACATCCGCTACGGTACGTGTCCCAGTCGCCGGGATGGAGGCACGGTGAAGCGCAACATTGCCGTCTGAGGTGACGACTGTGACATCAAACGCTTTCACGGCACGTCCGTTCGACTGTTGGACGATCTCAAGGCGGAGAGCTTTGCGGCGGGTGGATGGGATCACCGACACGCTCTCGATCGCTGCGGGAATAGGAAGAGTGACGAGCGAAACGTCCCATATCGAGCCATGCCAGATTGGCTTGTCGGCAATGTAGGGGCGCTCGGCAACAGTGGGATAGAGATAGGCTGTTTCTGAAAGCGGTGCTGTCGCGAGTGTCATTAAGGCGAGTTGCCCGTTATCGCCAGCTTGAGCGGTCGCAGGCAAGCTCACTTCGCCGCCCCATTCACCGGCCACATCGCCTACCGGTTCGCCATTCCAGTAGACGCGCAAGGCGACGCCCTCAAGCGCGGCAAACCGGATCACGTAGCGCCCCGTCGTTGGCGGCAGCGTCACCTGACGCATCAGCCACAGCCTATCGACCTTGGCGGGGTTGTCAGGTTGCCATGTATCGAGAGAGGCAGATTTCCACGACGTTTCGATCTGCCCGTACAGCGAGTCGCGCTGATTGCCGCGCCATCGTCCCGGAACCTTAATGAATGCCCAATCATCTTCGCGAGGCACCTGGCCGATGGATGCGGGTTGGATAGCCCAGAGGCCGTTGAGCGTAATCTCCGAGCGCTGTGACGAAAGCCTGCGTTCCGCTCCATCCAGGCTCCAGTCGGGCTTAAGCGTCACACCATCCGCGCTCACGTCGGCTAGCTTGAAGTGATACGACGGAATTCGCGGCGGCGCGCTCATATCAAGCACCTGCTTGACAGTCTTGTCTGACGCGGTCAGAGAGACATTGGCAAAGCTCGCTTCAGCTGGCGTCTTCGCGGCAAGCGTGAGACGGATACCGATAAATGCAGCTCCTGCAGGGGGCGTGATATCGAATGAGAACGCCTTCCATTCCCGTGTATCAGGCACCGTGGACGCTGGCCACTTTGCCTGGAACTCGGCGACCCGGGGGCCTTCCTGGTAACCCAGCCATTTGTGGTCCTTATCCTTGAACTCGCAACCGGCCCCGATGACACGATCACCGACTCCGTTCACGGCGAACCCTTTCGCTTGGAACGTGAGTCGGTATGCCGGGGCGGTCACCGGGATTTCTTGCAGCCACCAAACGTGCTTATCGGTTTCGTTCTTGGACACGATGCGCAGAACTGGGCCACGAGTCTTGTCCGTCAAATCTACCGACGCTTGAACATCATTAGCAGGCAGAGCGTGCGACTCGAACCGCCAGCCAGTCGCGGCGGGCGCGAACGCCGACGTCTCTACGGGCGCTACGAGCAAGTTCGGCGCTCCATCGGCAAGCGCAGGGGCGATGATGGAAGTGAGGAGAGCGGCGCTAAGGACACAAGCGGAGCTTATGAGCGTCGAGATTGGTACGTGTTTCATAGGGTTGATCAATGTAAATCATGGTGTGCGCCTTTCGCTAATCCGACGCACACCGAGAGCGACTAGAGCTAATTGATACTGAACGTGGCAGAGAAAGAGCCCATGTTATCGACAGACGCTGCCTGAGGGATCCAGCTCATTCCCTTGCTGATCGGGAGGCCCACCGAAACCTGCGTCGGCTTGAGCCATTTCACATGCCCATCGGCGAGCAGGTAGTTTGCGCCACCGGAATGCCGATTGCTGGCAAACGAGGGCTTGGGCGCGGACGGATACGATCCGAGTGCGGTAAAAAGGCCGTAATAGTAAGTCCAGCCCGGGCACGCCATCCCGTAGCCCGCGTGGCAGTCAGTCGGATAGTCGACCCAATAGGCCGCACTGTTCATTCCGGCCGTCACCGATGCTGGCTGCACGTTAAACCCGAGGCCAGAACCAGAGCTTTGTTCACCAGTACTGCTGCCCTCAGCCTGCGGCGGGAAGTGCATACCGAACCCAGCAGCCTCGAACAGCTCCACGGAGAGAGTTGGCGCGGTGAACTTTGACTGAGGCTGGGCCTGCGTGATCCCGTATGTGTTTCCGGTCTGCGGGATCACCGTAACCTGGTTGATCAGATACGACGACTTGTCCATATGGTAAGTATCGCTCAGATTCGGCACTACTGTGGTGTCGCTTGGGCAGCCAAATACGCCGCTGGATTTCACATAAGGGTAAATCTGCCCGATCCAACCGCAGCCTGGGCCGTACATGGACGCGAATTGACCTGCCGGATAGATCTCGTCGTAATCGGAGACGTATTGCAGGACACCAAGCCCTAGCTGCTTCAGGTTGCTGGCACAGGACGTTTGTCTCGCCTTCTCCCGCGCCGTAGCAAACACGGGGAAAAGTATAGCTGCTAGTATCGCGATAATAGCTATTACGACGAGCAGCTCTATAAGAGTGAATCCTCGTCGTAGTTTCGTAGATTTGTCCTTGAGCATTGTGAGTCCTCCTCAGAAAAAGTGGGCGTCAAACGGCAAAAAAAACGCGTCCTCGCCAAGCTCCCTATCCTCGCTGCAAGCTGGTCGAGTCGCGGGCAATCAGGTGCGACTGCAGGCAGATGCGCCGTGAGTTGAGTACGCTCCCGCACATCTCGTTCACCAATCTCGCCGCCTCTTCGCCCATGGATTCCAGCGGCGGGTGCATGGTCGTAAGCCCCATGGGACGCGACCGCGCATCGTCGTCGAATCCGACTATCATGTAATCCCGCCCCATCTCGCGGCCTGCTTCCTTCGCCGCCTTGATGTAGCCATAGGCAATCAAGTCATTTGCCGCAACAATCCCCTCCGGGTCAAAACCGCTGGCAATCTGGCGTTGGCCAAACTCGTAAGCCACCCGCTCCATACTGGCGTCACGCCTGATCAGGTCCAGGGCTTCGACTGACGACTGGCTATCGACTCGCGCATCAAGGACGCTGTCACCTAAGCCGCGAAAGGTCATAGCCTCGCGCATGCCTTCAAGGCGCGCCGTTACCCAGTACTCCGTGAACGGCGCAATGAACGCAAGCCTTGACGCACCTCGTTCGATCAGGTGTGTAGCCGCTGTCTGTCCGCCATCACGGTCGTCAAAATAGATCTGCATCACGGGAAGTCGGATCTCGCTGCCACCGACATAAACAATTGGAACACCGAGTTTTCGCAGTTCGGGAATCGCGCGAAGGTAGATATCATGCCCCCTCGCGAGAACGAGAACGATACCGTTGACGCCTTGATCTACGAGTTGTCGAGCGGCTTCAAGGGGCGCATTCGGGTCGTTCGGCCTTTCGCTCACATCGATGTTCCGGGAGGAAGCGCCATTCGACGTCACGTATCGCTCAATTGAGCGAACAACAGTCGCGTTCCACGGGTTATCTTCAACGGTGCCGTCAATGTGCAGGAACTTGGAACTCGACACGATCCCGAACGTTGCCTGCGCCACAGGAGACGCGATTCGGCGAGAGGGCAACAGCGAATCATTTGCAGCGCTTGTCGAGTCCGGTAAGCGCTCAGCGAGGGATTCGCTCGGCTGTCGCGCCGCAACAAAAGTGCCACGACCACCATCAGCGCGTAGCATTGCGGACCGAAGCAGCCCAGCAACAGCGCGTTGCACGGTAGGCAGCTCAACGTTGTATTCCTCAGCCAACGCGCGGCGGCTTGGAATCATCATGCCCGGCGCCCACTCGCCGCGTTCTATCCGGCGCGTGAGGTCACTTTCGATCTGCTTATAGGGCGCGATAGACGCCAATTTCGGTCGGGTGGTTACGGGCATTAGGTATTTCGTTCACAAATCAAACTGTACAAAGATCGTTTTACAACCGTATCATACACCATGTACGGTAAGCTGTCAAGAGGGATTTTGGGGGCAACGATATGGCGTGCCGGTCCGAACATCCTTGACGCACGAACGCACAAGCACATTAGCCTCGCTAGTAGTTGATGCCAGCGACATAGTCGCCACTGAGCGCAGGATCCGTTACAGCATAACGTCCACGGTCCTTATGCTGCGCATCATTTTGCTCGATCGGCTTGCCACGGTCATCTACACCGTCGGGACCGACGCTGTATAACGCGTTGCCCTTCGCCGTTCCACGGTATCGGAAGGAACTGCTGTCTGCGAACGGATCCTCGGGCACTGCGGGGATGATGGCAGGGCTGATTGCGGTGAGGGACGCGGGATAGCGACCATGGCTGGCGCGGTATGATTGGAGGGCGAGTTGGATTTCGAGCAGCCGATTGTTGCAAGTCGCGCGTTCGAATTGGAGGCGAGCAGAATCGAACTGCGGAACGATGACCTGATTGATTGGGTCTCTCGGCAACGAAACATGGGGGGAGTGGGACCATTGCTTATAGGACTGTCTGGCATGCTTGACCGAAAGATCCATATAGTCAAGATAGTTGCCCATTATGACGTCGTCTGGCTCCAAATACATTACGAGAGCGTAGTTTCCGTACTCGTCCGATTCGCGGACCGCCTTTACGAACTCCCTCGGTTCACGCCTCTGATCAAGCATTTTCTCTATAGATCGTGCTCCGAATCGCTCTTCGCCAGCCAATATATCGGCGAAATGGACTTGGGCACAGTCGATGGCCGCGAGGCGTCGTGCGGCCGCTATCGCAACCGGCGCGGGTATTCGATCTAAAACCGAGCGTGCCGCTCGCTGGCCCGTTTGTTGACAGGAGTAGCCAACCAGGCCGCTCATCAGATTGCCACCGCATGGAATCTGAACGCCGAGTTGGATCGCATCTATTGCGGCCGAGATAGCGCCGGACGAGTCTCCATGCGCTGCCAGCGAAGACGACTTAATCGCTAGTAGGTACGATAGCATTCGATAGTGCGCAAGGTATGGCGTTAAGATATCGAAACCGTAGCTCTGCGGTGCCGAGTACTGATGCGTTAGTCCCCTTTGGATATCGCCGAAGGCTCTCGAATTGGCGGCTACAATCCTGTCGGCTTGGGCGATTTGAGCTACAGTCAGTGCTGGAGCAGTGGTTCTGGACCACTCTGTGTAAAGCACATCGCACTCTTCAACGTGTTTCATCGCGCCGCTTGCCCGCTTGTAATCGTCGAAGGCGTTCGGCGACGGTGGACGAGGTGTCGGCATGGTCGGCATACGGTGCAACGTGTGTGAAAACGACCAGGCAAGCACGAACACACCAACAAATGTTGCTACTCGCGTGTAGAAGATGCGTCGGTTTGTGCGTATCGAAGGATCTGGCACGGACATGGGAGAGGCCTCAATGAATAGATGAAGTCAGGGCGGTGAATAGTTCGATATGGAACGATTTCGTTTATGAGCACTCAAATCTAGCTCAATGGTCTGCTACCGCAGGCCAGCAAAGCAGTTGCGCCGCGCCTACTCCACCAACTTGACGTCGGCGGGTTCGTCCTGCGCGGGCGTCTTGCCGGGGACGATCTTGCGGGGCTTGAGAGGCGACTTACCGGCGGACGGCGACGGTGACGATGAGCGGTCAAGAAAGCCGAGGCCTTGGAGCGTGGAACGTGTGATGGCCCCGCGTGCTCCGGGGCGCTGCTGGACGGCGCTCTGGACTCCCTTGTTGATGGCGTAGGCGACCACATTCGCGCCCATCTGGAATTGCGCAGTTGAGTAGTCATCGCTTTTGCCTTGAGCGAGTTCGTAGTAGTGCGCGAGATTGCCCGGCGAGTAGAACACAACCAGCCTGTCGCCGCGAGTTATCCCGTAGTTGCGCGCATCGCTCCAGTTCTCTCCGATGCCGGGCTGAGCGAGCCGGAACAGGAAGCGGTTAATCGGGTGCGACGGCGAAATCGGTGCGAGACGTGCTCCCGGGACCACTTTGCCGAGTTGAGCCGCGACAACACCACGCGTGATCTCGTCGGGCGCGCTGTCCAGAAACAAAAAACCACCGCTGTCGATATAGCCGCGCAGAATTGACGCTTCCTCGGTTGTGAGCGAGAAGTTGCCATCGCACGAGAGGTATATGAACGACGGTACAGCGCCCTTGGCGATATACTTTTGCTGTATCTCCGCTGCGGTCATGGGCCGGTTTTCAGTTTCGCAACGGAAGTAGCGGTTCATGAACTCAAGGAGCGCGCTGACACCTTCCGTGTGCGCATACCAGTTGCCAATGTCGTGCTTGAGTCGGATGAAGTAGATTCGCCCATCGATGCGACCGTTAGGAAACCCCGCTGGCGCGGCTCCTGGTGCGGCCGGTCCAACTGCGGCGACGCTTCCTGCGATATCGCGCACATCCTTAGTGTCCACGTCGGGGCTGGGCGACAACTCCGGCGCTGTCGGCTCCTGCGGTGCGATGTCACCGATCTCACCAGGCGCGGCAATTGTCGCCACAGCGCGCGTATGCGACGGGGGCTGCGGAGTGGGGTGGGGCAGTTGACGAACGGGAGTTGTCGGGCTCTGCTTCACCTCGCCGAGCGGGGGCGCAGGGAGCGGCTTATCCTGCACTGGCGGCGCATTCGGCATTGGCACCACAGTCACGCGCACCTCGCGCCGAAGATAGTCCAGCTTCCCGGTATAGTACAGCGCAACGAACACCGCGATATGGCCTACGAATACGATGGCCAGGATGCGGCGAAAGAGGCTGTTGCTGCGGGTTTCGTGCAATGTGATCGTGGCGCGACGGTGCGCTGGCGGCGGGGATGGCGGGGCGGACTCCGCTGTGTCCGAAGGCGACAAAGACTCGTCGTCAAGGGAATGGGGGTGTTCGCGTGTGGTCATCCTGTCCCCATGCTCGCCTTAGTGGTCCGCCCCTTGCGGTTTCATGGCAATTGTCACCGGGATACCAGTGCGGCTGATGTTATCGAGGATAGGCACAATCGCGCCGTAGGATGCCGCCTTGTCTCCGCGAAGCACCACGAGGTCCTTGCGCGACGGATCGGCGCTGTGGTAGGTCAGAATAGTACGCTGCAGGTCGGCGATTTCAGTCGGCTTTCCGTTGACCGTGATATGAGCATCCTTGTCCACATTCACAACGATTTCAAGAGGCGTGCTGACCGCATGTTGCGAGGCCTCTTTCGGGAGGTCGACCTTCATGGCGGTTTCTTTGGTGAACACTGCGGTCACGAGAAAGATGATCAGCAGCACGAGCACAACATCAACCAGCGGGATGATATTGATGGCGGCAATATGTTCTTCGGCGTCGTCACTGGCGCTAGTAACGTTCACTTCTATGCCTCCTCATGCTTGATAAGGAAGTAGATCCGCTGCAACGCGGCTTCCTCCATCCCGAGGATAAGGTTGTTCACTTGGTCGACGAAAGCGTTGTATCCAACCACAGCGGGGATGGCCGCAAACAGCCCCAGCGCGGTGGCGACCAGCGCTTCGGCGATACCGCTCGCAACAAGGTCCTGGCCCATGTTGCCGCTGCGCGAGATAGCGTCGAACGTCGCGATAATGCCTGTGACGGTGCCGAAAAGGCCAATGAATGGCGCAACCGACGCGACATTCGCTAGAATTGGCATCCGCCGTCGAAACATGGTACGGATTAGCTTCAGTTCGCGGACAATCGCTGCGTTCACCATGTTCTCTTTGACGTCGAGCCGCTGCTCTCCAGAATTCGTTAGATCACGCCAATGCGAAAGCCCCATGCCAAGCACGTAAAGCAGCGGATGAATCTCGCGATTCACTCCATCGATCAGTTTCCTCGCGCCAGCATAGTCCTTGTCTTGCGAAAACGAATCCAGCTTTTGCAGATCGCTCTCTACCGCGCGACGCGCATTCCTGAGAACGATGTACCGCTCAATGATCACGGCGATAGAAAGCACAGAGCAGAACACCAGGATCGCAAACACCAGCTTTCCGAAAATGGTGGCGTGTCCGACTATCAACATCATATCTAAGCCGCGACCGGCTACTTGGGCAGGCATAATTGTTATCGTTGCTCCTGAAACACTCTCGTGGCGCGTCTATTTCGCGTCACCAATCATTCGCGATAACAACGTCTCGCTAGACTTTGTTTCGCGCAAGGTGAAAATCCAGTATTATTGCTCTAATATACCCATCCCGCACGGATAGTTAGGCGGCGTACCCACAGGTAGCCTCTGTCCATCACAACTCGTCATCAGCGCGAATGTCTGGGTACAGCTCCTTCAGCTTGTCGCGTTCGCGGACGGCGTAGCCTTTCATGTCGCTGCCGGGGTACATGATCAGCAGCTTGGTCAGGATCGTATACGCTTTGCGCTCGTCCTTGGTCTTCTCGCTGGCGATAGCTGCCCAGTACATAGCCGCGTCGGCATATTCGCTGTCACGATAGCGCGACGCGAAATCGATGTAGGCCTTAACTGCCTTCGCGAACATGGTCTCGTCGCCCGCGATTCCAGCCTTGTAAAAAGTTGTCGCGGCGCGGTAAGCCACCAGGGGAACCTTGGGGCTATCCGGGAAGCGGTCGATGGCACGATAGTAGATGGACGCAGCCTTTGCGAACTGCTTCTTCGTGTAATAGTACTCGGCAACCTTCAGAAACGCATCCATGACAAGCGGATCGGTCGGGAACGCGTGCGCTAGATGCATCGCCGCTTCGGTCGCAAGGTCGATATCGCCGCGATCATATTGCAGCTGCACCTGCTGGTAGAGTGCCTGCGCCACAATACCGCTGTCCGGATAATCCTGCACCACTCGGTCTAGCAGTCTCTGCGCGTCCTCATACCGATGCTCTTCGCGCCTGATCTTCGCGGTCAAGTACAACGCTTCGACGGTGTACTCACTGCCACGGAAGCGCGTCGCCACGTCTTCCAGCAGCTTGGCCGCCTGCTGCAACTCCGCGTTGGTCCTGGCTGTCCCCGAAGTGGTCTCCGTTGTCGCGAGCTTAGCGGCACCGACGGCATAGAGACTTTCGCCCAGCCTTACAAGAGCCTCCGCCTCAAATTTGGGATCATCGAACACCTTGCTCAGCATGATCGCCGACGCTTCCGCGATCGGGTTGGCGGGCAGCACAAGCTGCCGAACTGCTGGCGCACCGCTCTCCGTGCTCGCGTTCTGGTACGTCACCGTCAACTTACCGCCGAACGGTACCACAGCGGGCCCCACCGGCTTCGACAGGCTCACCGGCCCAAGCACCGCAGGCCCCGGGGCGACAGCCGTGCTGCTCGTGGCGACATCGACGGCAAACAGGCCGCTGTGCGTATCGGTTTCCGAAAGCGTCACCAGCAGAACCGTCCCGGAGCTGGATGTGATCGTCGCTCGAATCGTGTCGCGCTTTGCTGTTCGGTCGGCGGTGGCATCCTCGATCTGCAGCGTAAACGGCATGCCAGGCTTAACGGTGTCGATAGGGATTTCGCGGTCGTTGAGCGCCGCGACGGTCGCATCGAAGCCGATGCGCAGCGGCCAGACGCGAGCCACGCTCCGGCGAGCGTCGGCCGTCAGCGGTTCTGTATAGCTTGCGTTCACGCTGCTGTCCCCTAGGACATTCAGCGCTGGCATTGACGCCAGCTTGTAGAGGTCGGTATCCTCGCTAATCTTCACTGGTGCGCCAGTTTGGCTGAAGTAAGCCTTCGTCGCCGATGTCGAATCGCCCAGCCGTACAAAAAACTGGCCCTGAAACACGTTCCGGCTATTGGCTTCGTCAGGCTTCGATTCGAGCGGAACCTCGACAGTCGCGCCAGACGTCGACTTTAGCAGCACATATGACTTAAAGTCGCCTGTTGTCGACGGCACCACATCAGGATCGCTTAGTGTCGCGCGGTAGACAGAGCCGGGGACGAGCGTCTTCGTGGCCACCCACGTCGTCGTCACCGTCGGCGCAAGTGTTGGCGCGCCTTTGGACGCCGACGCATCCACCACCTGCCGCTCGAGCGAGAATGTCGCATCCTCTGCGATATTCACCTTGAACTGCGCGGTCACGTCGGCAGGCTTCCCGCTCGGGTTCTCGTCATCGTGATACGTGGCCACGATGATATCGCCCGGGGCGGCTTTGATGCCCACCTTCGCGGTTGCCGAAGCGACTCCGAGGATCGGGAGCGAGCCGGTGAACACCCCAGTGTGACCGCCAGTTTCGGTGAGCTTGAGGTCAGCCGAGCCGCCGCCGGAGGATTGCAGGTGGACGGTCGCGGTATCGGCGGCGTCACTGGTGTCGAGGTCGCGGTCGTCTACTTCGACCACCACGGGAGTGTCACGGCTGATGCGCCACGCTCGTACGAACTGCTTGTCACCGTCGCCGCTGGTCAGCAATGTTCCCACCGAAAGCGTACCAGCAGTCGTGGCGACGCGCACCGAGTTGTCAGCCTGAGCGAGACGCGATGGGCGAACCAATCCCGCGCGGGGGTTCACATATTGCGCGCTGATGACATCGTTCATCGCAACGGTCAGTATCCCATCGGCAGGCTGACCGGCGAGCGCTGTCTTGACCGTGCCGCCGAAGATGCCGGTGTGCGGGCCGGTTTCGGTGAGCGTCACGCTCATTTTGCGCGTCGCCGACCGCACATCCACGACTGCCTTGTCGGCGGCGATGGTTGTGTCGAGATCGGGTTCATCGAGCTCGATGTAGACCGACTGTCCTGGGCGGATAGTACTCAGGAACGACTTATCGAACCTGCTGCCCTTTTTGCGTAGCGAACCATCGTCGGCATCCCTGAAAAAGTCGCTCGCGGTGGATGGGAGGTCACCGATAACGGTCCAGTTATCGTCGAGCAAGTTCTGCTTTTGGTACAGCACAACTTCCTTGTACACCGCCATGGCAGCCTGAGCCATGACACTCACCTTTGCTTCGGTGGCGAGGCCGATGGTGATACTTCGCGGGGCATTGGCGCCGTCGGACGATATCCGGTCGATATAGTCGATCTTCACCTTAGCGCCGCCGACGACTTGTAGCTTCCTGTCGCCCGCTTTTGGTTCGCCAAGCTCAGTTGGGATGCTCCCAAAGTAGACGCCCTTCGAGAACGCGGGCCGGAGCACGATTTGCTCCTTGTCGCCGCTGCTGGCGGTAACGGTAACAGGCAGTCCGGTATCGCTTGGGCGCGTCGCGAGGTCGGTATCGGCGATGCGAATCTCGATAGGCTGCCCTATCGGCACATTCTTCTCACTACCGCCGCCGGTGATCTGTTGCGTCGACGTTAGCACGCCCTGCCAGTCACCCTTAAGCGCCAGGTCGTTGGCGATCATGAGATAAGCTTCGGCTAGCTCCGGTTGATCGTGATAGCGGGCAATGAGATCGGATATGATCCGCTTGGCCTCATCGACGCCGCCCTGCTCATGCAGCAGCGAAGCCTGCGCCAGTTGAGCACGGATACTGACGCTAGTATCCCGCGAGTTGGCGAGGATTTCGAGTTTGTCGAATGCGCCGCTGTAATCCTTCTGTCCGCGCAGCACTTGCGCCTGCAGCATGATCGCAGCAGCGTACAACGGGTCTACCGGATTCGCCGTCAGCGGTGCGATGGCAGCCAGCGCGCGCGGATAATCCTGCACGTCCAGCGCCGCCGATGCTGCCACGTACGATGCGACACCTGGAAGTGTTGGGCGAAGCTTGTCGATCAGTGGGTTCAGCCGCCGCTGGTACGCCAGCGTCACATCCAATTGCTGCTCGTCAGCGGTACGCACGGCAGGTACCGGAAGTGACCCGGCCGCAGTGCTCTTGCCCGTCGACAGCCGAAGCCCGCTGAACGCAAACTTCGATGGCAGCGCTAGTCCGCGATCATTCCCAATAACCAGCGCAAGCGGCTCGGATGATGGCAGTTTTGGCGAAGGAGTGGTTCCGACAGGAGCGCCGTTAACAGTAAGCGTAATGTCCGAGCCGTCGTACAGAACTGCGACGCGCGTCGATGATCCCTGCGCCAGCATAAATGCGCCAGACACAGGCGTCTCCACACCTGCGTCGTTAATCACGGAAAGGCTCAACTTAGCGGCGCGGTAGACGAGCCGAATACGGGAGTTGCCTTGAGCACCCCAGGAATCCAGCAACACGTGATCGGCGCCATCCACAACGCCTGCGGTAACGTTGAACTCAATTGTGCCTGCGTCTTTGCCAAGCAGATCAGAACACGGATACACGACAGCCTGTCCGGTCTTGTCGATGGTAAGCCCCGCGCCAGCGATCCCCTGCTCAGGATGCCCCAGCAGGATGCCCCACACACCCACGGCGGGATATGACGGTGTCGTCCGGATACCATCGGGCCCAGGTAGTAGACGATCTACCACAGTCGTGGCACCACCCAGCATCACAGCCGCCGCCTTAGCCGCAGTCACGCTCGCTGGCGCAACAGGCTTCGCCGCTGTCGGAGCCGGGGCAGCATGCACGGATGCTGCGGCGAGGATGATGGCGAGGGCAGGGAGGAATGACCTCACCCCTAACCCCTCTCCTTGGAAAGGCGAGGGGAACCAGAAGTGTCCCAAGCCTCTCCTTTTCTTACTCCCCTCCTCACAGTTGCTTGCAACAAGTCCAAGGAGAGGGGGCAGGGGCTTGGGCCAGTCTTCTGGCCAGGTGAGGTCATCATTTTCTAGTCTGTTCATGCTCATTTCACTACCCCCGTCGAGGAATCTGGTCCGGCTTTGACGTCGGCTAAGAGACGCGTCGCTTGATCGGCCTCAGAGCCGTAGTTCGCGATGATCAACTCAAGCGTTTCCTTTGCGCCAACAAGATCCTTCGTCCGATACTGCGACTGCGCTTCGATGATCAAGATGCGCCCTGTGACCACGTTGTCGGGAAAAAGCGCAGTGGCTCGCTTGGCGGCATCGATAGCGCCAAGATAGTCGCCGCCGTCGTAGCGCAGCTTCACGAGGTTATACGCCGCATCAGGAGCGCGCTCACTGGTCGGATAGGCGCGGGTGAATGTATCCAGCGCCTTGATCACATCCTGCCGTGTGATAGGAAGTCTCGTCAGCGATGTTGCCTTTGGCCGATACATGTCGAGGTACGTAGTGCAGATCGCATACTGCGCGTTCTCCGCTAAAGGCGTTCCCGGCGCACGTTGGATCAGGCTCTGGTAGATCGCCAGCCCCTGCTCGTAATCCTGGTGCTTGATGTGCAAATCGGCCAGCTTGAAGAGCGCTTCCGATGCTCGCGCGCTCTCCGGGTACTTCTTCGTTATCTGGGCAACAACCCCGATTGCCGAATCGTAGCGATCCTGCCCGAGATAGGTGTCGAAGAGGCCGTAAAGCGCATCTTGAACCTCGGGGGCGTTCGGGTACTTGCGCATCAGGTCGCGGAACTGGTCCTGCGCTTGCTGGAAGCTCGCCGCCGCCTTAGCATCCGCGCCGAGGTCGCGATACGTGCGCGCGATCTGCCCCTGAGACTGGCCGCGCAACAGCATTGCTTTGATATCGACACTGGCGTCGTTGATATCGTGCTTCGGGACGCTTTCTGTCGCGGTTCCAGCAGGGTAAATTCCGATCGCCGTCTTGATGGTCCGCGGCTGACCCTGTCCAACCAAATTGAATTCATCGACGTACGAAACATTGAGCATGTCATCTTCCGGTCCGCCCGGTGTGCCCACTGCGCTCTCGATACGCCCGTTCCCGACGACTGGTGCGCCACTAGCTGTGACGACACGCGCTTGAAACACCCCAGTGCGCGGCCCTGTTTCGGTGAGGGTCAGCTGCTCTTTATCGCCGCGACGCGTCGTAAGCTGAACGACAACCGTGTCCGGCGCGCTAGTCTTGTCACGGTCAGGGTCGTTCACTTCGACGATAGCTGTATCTGACACCACAACGCCAGCAACCTCTGCCCCTGACGCATCTCGCACGGCTAGTCGGGCGTTCGATGCCACGCCAATTTCGGCAGTTTTGATCTGCGCCGCGCCCGCCGCCGCCCCGACATAGCGGCTGTTGTATGTCAGTGTCACCTTGTCGCCACCGTTTAGCTCCATGACGCCATCGCCAGGCTTCGCGAGAGCCATGCGGGTTTCGATTGAGCCGGTGAACCGCTCACCGCCTTCGATTTCGGGTATGAGCACCACAGCTTCGCGATCACCGCTTGTGCTCGTAACGACAACTGAAATGGTTTGGCCCTTGGATGCCACTGTGTTCGGCTCGTCAAGCTTGATCGTAAGCGGTTCACCCGGCGACACCTTCTGCAAGCGTGGGTCACGAGCCGCATAAGCTGTTCCGACCATTCCAAGCTGTTCAGCCGCGATAGCGAAGTGGCCAAGCTTGAAGTGAGTAGCGCCAATGGCAAAGTATGCGTGGTCGACCTGTGGGCTGTCGGGGTACGCGGCAATCACTTGCCGATAGGCTCGAAACGCTTCGGTGTACTTAAGCTGAGCCGCGTAGACATCACCGATACGCTCCAGCGCCTCGGGCGACCACACAGCATTGTCTTCCTTAACGACGCTCTGCAAAAGCGCCAGCGCCTCATTGTCGCGGCGCTGCGCCGAGAGCGCTTCGGCAAGCCGAAACTGGGCGCGATAGCGGGTCTGGGTGTCGGGATAGCGTTTGAGGATGCTCTTGAACTGGGTGATTGCGTCGTCGAACGAGCCCACCTTCATCGCTGCGTCGCCCTGCTCGTACATAGCCGATGCGCTCGTTTCGGCGGCTTGGTCGGCATGACAATGCTCGGGAGCTCCAAGAAGGCCGAAAGCGAGGCAAAGCGCGAGTGTCGCGGCGCTAACGCCAGGGCGTCTGGAAAAGTGCGTGAACGGTACCAAAATCGTCCCCCCAAACGGGATGAACCCGGCGGTCCGAACCAACGCCAGCAAACGCCAGCGCGATGACAGACCCCATTGCGTCACCCGTACGTTGTATATTCACCACAAACCCCTCAGATTACTGCTCGATTTCGCGCCTTCAGAACAAACAACAAGCACCGAAACTACCTTGTAAAGCACTCACCTTTTACAATCCGTCGTAATGCGGATACCTGGCAACAGCTGAATGTCCTATAATTCACCTGTAACTCCCGTGAACATGCCGCACTCCGTGTTCACGGGAGCGTTTTTTTGTCTCACCCGTACTGGTGAATCGACGATGATACGCCTGACGACCACGAGGAAAGGGACTGGAAACCACAGTGACACCTACCGAACCTAAAACGAGATCAACGAAGACTCCTAACCTCGCCGACGCTAGCGTCAACGACGTCATCACCTATCTCGTGGATGAGCAGCATGCTAATCTGCGCGCAAGCCTCGCCCGCGTTCAGTCACTTCTCGCGACGATAAGCGCATCCCAAACCCCCCAGTCACCCGACCTCCTGCGCATCACCGAGATCGTGGATGGCTTCGACGATGTCCTGATCGACCACATTGATCGCGAAGAGCAGATTGTCTTCCCGCTGATCAAAATCCTCGACCAGCGCAACGCTCTCCCGCTCTATAACCGAGAGCATGTCAACAGCCCCGTTAACCAGCTGCAAACCGAGCACAACCAATCGACGGAAGTGTTCGCTGCGCTACGTGAACTGACAGACAGCTACACAAAAATCGACGGCGCTAGCTCTAACTACAATCAGCTGATGGACGATCTCAAATCGTTCGAAACCAGCATGGAAGACCACGTCGAAACTGAACGCACTTACCTGTTCGCACGGATCAGCCGCGAACTAAATTAGCTTCAGTTTCGCACACAAATATGAGGCCGCAACATCACTTTGAGCAGATGTTGCGGCCTCTTTTGGTTTAAGATTAATGACGCGCTTGAACGGTCTCGTTACCTACATCGATGGTTCAAACGTCATCGCCAGAGGCAACGACCCAAACTGCGAAACCGCTGCTGCGTTTCCGACGAAACCATTGCAGTGTCCAGTACTGACCGTCGCCTGTGAGCACCCTATCGATACCGCATTGGCAGCGCCCGTACCGTTGTACGCCGTGCCGCAAGCAAGGAACTTCACGTGCCCGTCAGCAGCGAGGAAGTTGTCGCGCCCCACACGGACACCATCCTGCTGGTGCCGCCAGACTGCGATCGGTGCATCGTTTATACCTTCCGTGCCGTACCCGCCCACGCTGGCGTCGCCGCTTGCGCCAGTATTTGGATTGATGGAGCCGTAGTTGATAAACCAAGTCGCGTCAGTTGACGGTCGGGGAAGCGTGGTCGGAACCGTGTAGTTACCGTTGTACCAGTAACGTATCCCAGCCTCGTAGAGCAAGACCGTGCACGCTGGCGATACGAACTTCGCCGAGCTCAAGCCAGCCGATGGAGCGACGCCAGTGGGCGAGGACACGTTGGCGTTTGACGCGTACGATACCAGAAAGGCGTTCGCCGGGACATTTTGCACTGCGGCGTCGGCCTCGTCTGGACATGCAAAAGCTCCCGTCGATTTCACGTAGGGATACAAAGGGTACGCCCAGCCGTTCCCGTAGAAGCTGGACCCAGGATATAGTTCGTCGTAGTCCTGAACATATTGCAGCTCAGCGATACCGAGTTGCTTCATATTCGAAGCGCAGCTTGTCTGCCTGGCCTTCTCGCGAGCCTTGGCAAACACAGGAAACAATATAGCTGCTAATATCGAGATAATTGCTATCACAACTAACAATTCTATGAGAGTAAAACCACCATCGCGTTTCATAGTCATTCTCCTTACAGGTCTCAGAAATCGACCTGATGCGGTAATCAGCCTCACCGCAAAGAAAGCCGTGAACCAGCATGACGCCGGACCCTTGTCTCGCCGAGGGCCGTCCGGTAAATGGTGGGTCCATTTGCCAGGAGCATGCTCCGCTTCAAGTCAACGGGTAAGTCTATATAGAGTCTATCACGGCTCGATTGTTTTGTCAATAACCCAAACGAGTAAACATTGGAATCATTCTCCAATATGAATACCGATCCATCACTTGGCGAACATAAGCGCATCGATTTGGAGCACCTGAAGCCCGTGAGACGAAGCGCCTTTCGCCGCTTGCTGTTCCGCCTGCCCACCCAGCAGCTTGGAATCGACGGCACCTGCCGCCTTCTTCCCGGGCAGCGCCACCAACCGCACCTTATGCGTCCCTGCCGACACCGCCGCTGGTAGCGCTATCGAATACCAGCCCACCTTCAGACCGTTGCCGCCGGTTCCTGCGTTCCAGACGCTCAAGTCAAATGAGCTGACAGGCTTGCCATCTCCCGCTGGAATCGTCGCGACGTTGCGTCCATCGATCCACACCTGCACATCCATCGACGTCTGGACCTGTCGGCGCAGCCAGAACGCGCTAGCTGGCCCCGACACCTTGACTGTATAATCCGCGTGATAGCTCTGTCCGGCAGGGGGATCAAAGTGCGTATTGATACTGATCGCCGCATCGCCGCTGTAACGGGTGTAGCCTTCGACACGGGGTTGGACGAATGTCGTCGCATCCGGCTGCTCCGCTTCCTTCCACGCCGTCACCGCATCCGCGCCGACGCCATCCGGGAGCCACCGATGCCATACGGGAGCGTTGAGAGCGACGATTTGCTCCACACTTGCACCGGTAATAATCGCCGTCTCAGGCTGACCGTTGTCCGGGTACCAGTAGCCGAACGTCAGCGTCTGCGGCAGGTCCGCCGTCTGCTTCACCATCGGCTCACGCGTCAGCGTCAAACTGCTACCGTCGCCCGCCGCAGTGACCGTCACCTGCTTCCCTGCCACACTAACCGCAGTCGCACCAGCGGGCAGTTTCACCGTCGCCGACTTCCGTTCGGCACAAACCCAGAGCATCACGCGGCCATCTGGCAGCGTCTGCCCGTTCACGTCGCTCGTTTGAAAGACACGGTATCCGAGAACGTCGCGTCGGAACTCGTCCAGAGTTGCCCATGCCGGCGACTTGGATATGACCCCAATCCCCGTCGCGGTGAACCCATCCAGCGGAGCGCCCTTCGCCTCGCCAACACGATACACCGGTGTCGCTCCTGCCAATTTACTCACCGCTGAGCTCTCGCCCGGCGTCATCAATCCTGCGGCTGCGATCAGGCCCTTCCACCCCGCGTCAACAAGGAAGGCAGGGACTATCCACCGGCCATCAGGCGCCATCCGGATCTGTGTCGCGACTCCCAAATACATGCCGCTCATTGCGTAGTCGGGCGCTTCGACTCCAAACACGCCATTACTCTTCGGCTTCAAGATATCCCGTTCACGCAGGTAAGTGGGATACCAGCCGTACACCTCTGGCTGATAATCGTTCAGCCCCGGCGCAGCCGCCAGCGTTTTCGAATACGTCGCCAACCACTCCAACTGCTTCGGATCGCGTATCAGCTCCGTCACCTGGAAATTGCTGCCCGGGTCAAAAACAAACCCAAATGTGTAGATCCCCTTTGCGCCGAACTTCAGAAGCTGATCGAAATCGTCCAGCATCTGAAGCCGGTCGATATACCCGACATAATCCTTCTGGCCGTCGAACGCCGCTGGCGACGTCTCCGTGACAATGGTCCACTGGCGACGCGCCGATGCAAGCCCTTCCGCGTACGGCACCAACGAGTTGTGGTACGCCAGGCTGTCCCCGTAGCAGTACGGCTCATAGCCAAGACCATCAAACCCGCCGGTTTTGTGGCTGTTGACGAACCAATCGCTGAACCAGCAGTTGTGTTTGATAATCACCGGCACATTCGCGATCTCTTTAAGCGCGTTCGATGCCCGATTCAGCATCTCCTCGCCCACATGGCCCCGAAAAAGCGCAAGATCACGCAGGCCTTCCGATTTCGCGTCGCCGCCAATATATGTGCGCCCCGTTGAGCTGTCGATCCACGTGACGCTGCCTGCGGACGCGTTCATCGGCACAAGGCGAGCAACGTCGCCGATACCGCGCGGAGCACTAGCGGCCGCGAACGCCCACGCCGCATTCAGCTTCTCGATGCTGCCGTACTTTGCGATAAGCCATTGCGTGAACCCGTCCGTAAACTGCTTCGCCGAACTCACCTGATTCGCGAACGCGAACATCTCGTTGCCAAACGGATCCACCCACATCCGCATCCCTGCCCCAAGCGGCACTGCCCCGTAGACTTGCTTGAGGCGCGAGATGTGCAGATCGATGCCCGAGAAGTACGCGTCCGGATCGCTCGCATTCATCACGAGTTCGGGAAGATACACCAATTTCCCAGCTGCGTGTGTTGCCGGGAACTTGGCAGTCAGGACGAGGTCTTTCGTAGCCGCCTGCCCAGGTTTCGCTGCCTTCGCAGAGTCCACAACCGTAAGCACTCCCGCCCCCGACGTTATCACTCCATTCGCCGGCGAAAGCAGCGCCCAAAGGCATCGGTGCGATGGTCGTAAATGGGCGACTTCGCACGGCACTCGTATCTCAGCGCTCGGAGCGTTGGCCGCCACAACGATAGGGTCGAACTGCGCCGCGTACCCCATATCCAGAAGGTCTGGATTCGTTGCCACACCGATCCCGTATCTCATGCCTTCCTGTTCCGCGATAGCAACCGTCGCGGCGAGAGCGTTGGGATTGGAATGGTAACCAAATCCGTTGAAGTAGATGTCGCGTATCCCGTAGCTCTTCAGCAGCTCCAAGCGCGCTCGCTGCCGTGGATACGATGTCGTCTCAATCGCCCCTCCGTCGTTGTCGCCCGCTTTTGTCATCCACGACGTGGGGAAGTTCACCATGCCCCCAACCGGCACAAACGCATCGCCGTCCCACGACATCGTGCCTGCTAGCGACACCGACCAGGGATGCATCATCATGTCGAGGTCGCGATAGACGCCCCACGCCACTGGCACCGGGTGCGCCGCCGCTTGCGCATCGGGGACATCGTAGATTGCATCCGCCGTTCCAGCCACAGGTTGCCCAAGTGGCACACACTGCACGATCACGCGACCCGCCGGGAGGTTCGTAGGCAGGTTCACCGTAAGCGTGTGAGTACTCGATGGTGTGAGCGTCACGGCAGACGCGCCGAAGAGCGCGCCTTCCTGCAAGAAGCCCACCCACATGCGGCCAGCAAAGAGGCGGTTCCATGTGGTATCAATCTTCAGCGCCTTTCCCGAGGCCGTCACATTTCCCACACGGCCATGAAGCGGCGGAACGGGCCGATTTGCCGCCTGCAGCCATGCAGGTTGGTCGGCAACTCCCGCTTCGGTGCTCACCGATATCTCCTGATCCCAAGTCTGCATCACGCCGTGCCCCGTGCTCCCGTTTCCCCAGTTGTGGAGCAAGAAATAAATCCGGTCTCCAGCCTGTACATCCCTCAACGTGTAGTTAAGCGGAATATCCTGTGGTGTCGCCTGCGTTGCACTCTTGTCCGACCCGCCTCCAACGAGGTCGTGGGTTTTCTGCGTCGCCGCATCCACGAACTTGAGCTGCGCGGTGACAGTGACCGTAGCGTGCAGCTTGGACGCGATCTTAACCACCTTATACGCCTTGTCGGCCGTCCAGTACCGCAGCGAGAACCACGCCGCGCCCTCGGTCATCTTCTGCTGGGTCTTGTTGATAAAATCGATGTAGCCGCCGCCCGGCACATCGAGCCCCCACGAATCCGACTTAGGGCTGTAAACGAGAGGCTTCTGGCTCTTGGCCAGATCATCTGCCCCCGAATAAAGTACCGCCGCATAACTCCAGCCATTCTTACCTTGCTCACCGCTATAACCACCACTGCTCGAAAGAACAGTCTGTGCATTCAGTCTGGCAATTGTCGCAATAAGGCAAACAGATATGAACCATATACGGCTTATTCTTCCAACTACTTTCACATGTACCTTCATCGATACTTTGCTCCTTGCTTTGAATCAACGTGTAGCTCGAACCGTGTCTCGCCTCAGACGGCTCGGTTTGAGCTTGGTCAGGGTGAGTTTCATCCGAATATTGTCACAACCCACTGCGCGCACCCGCGTCACGCCCTGACTAACACCTTGCGGACGCTGTCCCGCGAGATCAGGCGCGGCTCAACGAGGTGAATAGGATCCGGGTCTTCGGGCACAGAGGCCCGCCGCTCCAATATCTGCATAGCCACTCGAAGTTGACGGTCGAAATCGACATCCACTGACGTGATCGCAGGCTCTGCCAGTGCCATGAGCGGCGCATCGCCTACGTTGATAATGGAAACTGCATCTGGCACCGACCTTCGCGCGTCCCGACAAGCGGGAAGGGTGCCCAGCGTGATTTCATCGCCCAGCGTGATCAACGCCGTCGTGTCAGCCCCACGCTTACGGAAATACTGCGATACCGCGTCGTAACTGCGCTGACTGGGACACTCGTACCGTGGCGTCACCACCTCGATCACGCGCTCGTCAGCGCCGACCACACCAAACTCAGCGGCAAGCAGCCTCCGGAATGCCGCAACCTGAAGTTGGCTCGTCTCCACGGTCGGCACCTGCACAGCAAGAGCAATGTCTCGGTGCCCAAAGCTCCTCAGGTGATCCACAGCGATATCGATGGTTCGTCCTTCGTCGTACAAAATCGACGACACCCCAGGCAGCGTGCACCGATACTGCATCGCAATCACCTTCTCAGGCGCGGCCAATATTGCCTCGGCAAGCGCGCTCGTAGTGGGTATATCGTGCAGCATCAGAATCGAATACCCGCCATTCCGAATAGCCCGCACAGCCGGATCCTGCTGCCCCTTCGCAAGGCGAACAACGTTGGCGCTCCACCCCTTGTTCTCTGCGCCCCTCACACCTTCCCGTAGAAACTCGCGAGTCGCAGCGCAATCGTATTCGAATGTGATAAGATTGAGTACGGTAGTCTGAGTCGGCTTGGAACCATGAGCGCGCACAAATGTGCCGTTCCGCGATCGACGCTCAAGCAGATCAGCCTCCACAAGCTCGCAAATTGCTCGACGCGCAGTCATGTACGACACGCCAAACTGCGTGGCAAGCATCTGCTCAGCGGGGAACTGGTCCCCCGGCATAAACTCGCCGCCACGTATCGCCTGCTCAAGCGAGTCGCGCACGATGCGGTATTTGGATGATGAACTTGCTTTGACCGTAACCATAGTCTATATAGACATAGTATATCACACCCATCGGTGGATGTAAAGCACCTATTTTCGGTGACGATAGTCGTCTTGCCAGATGAGTTTTCTTTCATTTCCTTTTTGCCCACCGCTCCTTGCAGGGTGCGCTTCACGAAAGTGGCAAGCGATAACTTGTCCTTCATAGCCAGAGTCATAAGCGCAAAGTGTGGGCCCAACTTAGCCCCGTAGGGGTGTTCTGCGTCAGGCCGGTAATTCAGTCCCGGCGAACTTGGCCAGCCCGGTGTTCGAGCTCACCAGCCCCTTTCACGACGGCCCTGCAGCCCTCCACCGTCACCCGAAGCAGGTAACCCGTGCCGCGTTCGCGAAATAACGCCCATGAACCCGCAGTACAAGCCACTCGGCGATAGGGCGGTGCGAATCGAGTTCGCTAATCCATTTGGCACGCCCGATCCGGCAGTGAACCGGCTCATACGCGCGTTCTGCCTCACCCTCGCCAAATCCGCATTGCCCGGTGTCGTCGAGTGGGTGCCAGCGTATGCCACCGTTGCGGTGATGTACGATCCGCTATCCGTTTCCTTCGATCAACTCGTTGCCCGGCTGCAAGAGGTCGAACGCCGCTCCATTGCCGCAAAGCTACCACCGCCGCGCACCATCGCAATTCCCGTTGTCTACGGCGGTGAGTTTGGCGAAGATCTGCCTGAAGTTGCAACGTCCTGCAACCTCACCGAAGAGGATGTCGTACGCCTACACGAGTCCGAAGCCTATCTCGTCTACATGCTCGGTTTCGTCCCTGGCTTCCCCTACCTCGGCGGCTTGAACCCGCGTCTTGCCACAGAGCGGCGGGCCATACCCCGTACAGCAGTGCCGCCCGGCTCGGTTGGTCTCGCTGGAAACCAAACGGGCGTCTACCCATTTGCGACGCCCGGCGGCTGGAACATCATCGGCCGCACGAACGCCAAGCTTTACGACCCCGCTCGGGAACCTGCCGCTCTCCTAGTACCCGGCGACTACGTGCGATTCGTAGCCGCCGACAAACTGGAGGATACACGATGAGCGTACGCAGCATCGACCTCAACGCCGACCTGGGCGAGGGTATGCCGGGCGAGGAACAAATTCTTCGCCTCGTCTCCTCAGCCAATATCGCCTGTGGATACCACGCGGGCGACCACGCGACGATGGACGCATCCGTCCGCGAAGCCCTCCGCTTCGGCGTCGCTATTGGGGCGCATCCGGGGCTCGACGACAAAGTAGGCTTCGGGCGACACGAAATGTCACTCACACCGCAGGAAGCCGCAGCCCTTGTGACGACTCAGATCGCTGACATCTCCGCGCTTTGCGCCCGACATGGGGGATTTCTGCACCACGTCAAGCCGCACGGTGCGCTCTATTGGATGCTCGAAAAGGACGGAGCAATGGCCGACGCCGTCCTGCGCGCCATCGATGCCTACGACCACAAGCTAGTCGTGTACTGCCTTTCTGGCGGCAATGTCGCCCGGCGCGCCCATGACGTTGGCATCCACGTGGCGTTGGAGATCTTCGCCGATCGCGCCTACATGCCAACAGGCGCGCTGGTTCCGCGAAGCCGACCCGGCGCCGTCATCGACGATCCCGATGCCGCAGTATCACGAATCACCGCATGGGGAAAGACGGGCTCTATCGAGGCACAAGGCGGCGCGCTCGTATCCCTTGCGGCGGATACCATCTGCGTTCATGGCGACGAGCCGCACGCGTTCGAAACGGCGCGCAAGCTGCGTGACGCACTCCTAAAAGACGGTTGGCGCATCGAAGCGCCGCCAGGAAAAGCCTCCGAATGACGCTGACTTCTTTACGTCCAACTATGGAGATCGTCCGACCGGGCCTGCTAACAACTGTGCAGGATCTTGGCCGCCCTGGCGCGCGCCGAGATGGCATGATCGTCGGCGGAGCAATGGACACGCTTGCGGCACGCATCGCAAACATCCTCACCGGCAACCCGCAATCCGCAGCGGTGCTGGAAGCCACCCTCTTGGGCCCAACAATCAGCTTTCACACGGAGACCGTCATCGCAATTGCTGGTGCCGATCTCTCTGCAGCTATCAACGGCGCCCTTATTCCGACATGGAGCGCAGTACCAGTTAAATCCGGCGACACGCTCACATTCGGTCGGCGGCGCGTTGGAGCGAGAGCCTACATTGCCGTGGCTGGCGGAATCGACGTGCCCACCGTGATGGGCAGCCGATCAACATACACCCGCGCCGCGATTGGCGGCTTCCAGGGACGCGCAGTGGCCGAAGGAGACGTTCTCGCCGTGTATTCGCCGGCCCGAAACCCGCAGCGCCTCGTCGGCTGGAGCGCCCCGCCAGACATCGTCGACCACTACACATTGGACGCTCTCTCACTGCCACTCGCCATCCTCGAAGGTCCCCAAATCGATCTGCTCACACCGTTCAGCCTGCGCAACTTCCTCGAAGCGCAGTTTACGATCTCGTCCGTCTCTGACCGAATGGGCTACCGCCTTGAAGGACCGTCGGTAAACGTCGCCGCCGGCACACACGAACTGCTCTCGGAAGCTGCGGTCATGGGCTGCATTCAGGTACCACCCAGCGGATCGCCTATGCTTCTTATGGCCGACCACCAAACGGCCGGAGGCTACCCCGTGATCGGAGTGGTCGCGTCGGTAGAGCTATCGCACGCCGCCCAGCTCGCCCCTGGCGACACCGTCAGCTTTTTCGGTGTCGGTTTGGCCGATGCCCACGATGCCATCGCAGGTCAGGAGAACTTGCTGAGGACCATGGAAGTAAGCGCCCGCCTACGATAGATCCGCAGACGGGCGCTTTGGAGCAATAATGTGGTCTCGGCTACCGCGCTTCAACCAACTCAAAGTCGTCGTACACCGCTTCTCCCAGGCGGTCGGCGAAGTTAACCGCCATCCGAATGACCACGTTCGCGCTAGTCGCTCCCGCGGGAGCTACATAGGGACGCGTAACCCCGATGAACCCGAGACGCTCATCAACCACCGTCCGCCAACTCGCTAGGTCTTCCTTTGTGTCAAACGCGCCTGTCCACGATTGTGCCCCATCCGTGGCCCCGATCCAGTTGATTGCAACGCCCGTTGAAATGTAGCCGCGAGGTTCACCCGCATCCTTCCGTTCCAGGGCAAAGTCCTTCGTTCGAACATGGAATCGGAACCGGTACTGCTTCCCGGCGGTCACGGGCACCTTCTGGAGAATCTCAAGGCCGCCTCCACCCTTTCCGCCGTTCAGTGCGTTCAGGAACTTGCCGTAGTCCGCCAGACCATACGATGCCTTGTCCGCCGTAACCGGGACCGTCTGTGCGAGCAGAAGCTTCTTCGTTCCGGACCAGGCATCGCCGTCGGAGACCGACGCAACTGCCCCATTGCGCACTGTGTAAGCGAACCAGCCCTGGTCCCACGAATTCGCCATCGGCTCTTCGAAGCTGGGATTCTTGAGCAGGTTTGCTCCGAGAGCCACTTCCATGGGCCCCCATTCACCAGGCTGGAGAGTCGCTTCCGTCGTCATGTCAGCCGTGACCGTCGTGTTCTTGTTGTAGTAGTAGACCCGCTGTGCCCGGTTCGTGCCGGTTTCGTCAGCGAAAATCACCCCAACATCTCCGCGCCATCCCTTCGCGGCAGCGTCCTGTGACGCATCAATGCCGAGATCGGAAAGCGGAATGGCAGCTTCGATCACATACGACGACGCCCCGGCATGCGTAGCGATCTTCGCTGACGATAGCTGTACGATCCGCTCAATGCGCGCATTCGCCAGCATCACGGGGCTCGTTGCATCTGCCGAAACCGGTTGGTAGAGCACAGCCACCGGCTTGCCGTTGTAGACACTCAGCAGCAAGCGCTCATCTCCCGCTGCCGGTGTGTAGTGGGTCTTGGCGGACGTGTTCGTGGAGACCATCAAGTCAACACAGTCGCCAGTGATGAACAGCGTCTGCCAGTTCGATCCCTTGTTGACAAGCTTCGCCCCTTCCACCGAATACGCCAGGTAGAGCGTGTCGGCGTCACGCGACAGCGCTATCTTGGCGCGACGATTGGACTTACCTTGAATTTCAACCCCTGACGCCATATTCCAGTCGCTTACGTCGCCATCGACCTTAGGCGGGGTTGCTGCCCATGCCACACGCGGCGTCGCCTTCGCGGCCACGACAGGCACTGCCGTTACGTGCGTCCGAGACTCTGCCGCTGCCGCCACGTCACTGGCAGTCAACGTCATCGTTCCGCCGAATCGCTTAGCCTTGTCGAGACCGGTAATCGCCAGAACATGCCACGCATCGTTCGCCCCGTTGATGATATACGGCGTACCGTCGGGCGATTGGTAGTAGTACTTGTACGATTCGTCCCACGTTGCCGCCGGCCCGAGAAGCGTATCGTCGAGGAGCGAGCCCAGGTACAAGCCGTCCGATGTCAACAAGTACGGCTTGAAGTTCATGTGCCAGTTCCAGCCGCCAACAACAGTCCCGACACCCGGGATACTGAAGTCACCGACCATATTCGTCGCACATGGGTCATCGGCCAACGCCCCGCCACCACGGTCAAAGCTTGCTGTGCCCCACTGAAATTTCCCGTCGCGGTCGTAGCACTCGAAAGTGTGCTTCGGTAATGGCTTCCATTCAAGGGCGTACGTGATCACGAGCCGGTTATCCGACGTCACATAGAGGCCGTTGGGGGTGTTGGATTTCTCCTTGACGATAATCTCCTTCGCCGCAGCGAAATCATAACGCGGAACCCCGGCTGTGGTCCAGTTGGCAACATCAACCCGGTAGACGCGGAAAGTGTCTCGAACGGAGGTCGCAAAATAGATGCTTCCACTCGGATCCGCGCCTGTCCCCCAGAAATTCTGCCAATTGCCTGTCTTTCCCGCTATCGCCGGGATTTCAGCGCTCCACTGCATCTCTTCAGCCTGCACGCGCCCGTCACCGTTCAGGTCGCACCAGAAGTATGTCTGTCCCTGGTGCCCCTTGAAGAACGGCGGCATGCAGTTCGCGTACACATGGTGACCAATGTCGCTATCCCACACATCGACGCCCGTGCCGTCAACGGTAAGCTCCGCCGGTAGCGCTCCGAGAGCGGCGACTGGCGTCATCGTATCCCCAACGCGCTTCAGAACAACGGTGCCGAAAAATCCGCCGGGGACGATCAGGTACTGCGCTCCATCGTGCTCAATCGTCCGTCCGCCGGGAATACCGCCGCCCGCGTTCGGGACAAACGGCTGATCGAGGCTCATTCGCCGCATAGCGACCGCGCGAGGAGTGGCCGTTCCCGTAGCAAGGTCCACCTTGTACACCGTGTTCATACCGACGGCCATGGTCGGATCCTTGGGATCCATCCAGAAGTTACCACCGCCGCCGTACGCCGTCGGGCCAATATAGTCGCGCACAAGCGAGCCGTTGGTGGTGTCCCAAACGCTTACTCGGCACGGGCTATTGTCATCCTCCGCCACCCAGAGCTTGCCAGCATCTGTGACCGCGATGCCGTGCGGGACCAGCATTCCAGTTGGATCCCAAGCACCCACCCAGCCGCGACCGCCCGCTTTGCCGATGGCTCGAATGGGCTTGCCAGTCGCGTCGAACACCTTCACCTGGAACGATTTGCCCCAATCGGCGACATAGACGTTACCCCGAGAATCACCAGTGACCGATGCTGGCGCTACGACACCGCTTGTGATGAACGGCGTTACCGCCTTCGTCATCGGGTCGACGCTAACGACAGCGCCGCCGGACACCGCTAGGATTTTCCCGCTTGCCAAGCCGCAAAGACCAACGGGCTTTTTGACAGGAATCTCGTCCACTTTCGCCGCAGTCGCTGCATCAAGAACCATGATCTTGTCATCGTAGTACATCGACACGTAGATGCGGTCACCAACCGTGGTCATCCCTACAGCGTTTTCGGTCTCGCCGATGTCAGCGCTGAAGTAGCGGGGCTGACCGGCATAAGTCGCAGGGCTGTACGACATATTTGAGCGCAGGTCCCACAAGAAGTGCACGTCCTCGCGGTACGGCCACGTCGCAAGGCGCGTCTGTGGCTTGGCCACACTGAACGATGCCAGTTTGCCAGTCCGCTTGTCGAGGCAGACGAGAACTGCACGGCCCTGGGCATTGTTGCCCTTGTACCATCGGCCCGTGTCGGTAATTTCGGGTCCTGAATAAAGGACGTAAAGGTAGTTGCCGTGTACCGCAAGAGTGACGCTTCGAGGACACAAATCGCTCTTGTATCCCCAGCGGCGTTGCCCGGTCTGATCAACTCCAATCACGCCCCAACCTTTTTCGCAGCACGGCGACGCCAGATAGACCCAGCTGCCATCCGTGGCGCAGCCCTGAGGCGTAGATTCGTCTCCGATCCAGTCGCCGGTATCGTCCGCTGTCGGCCACGCCGGCTTGCCTGGGTTGCCAACAGTAAGCTTATGCACGACGCCAAGTGGCGGCGCGGCGACGGCTTTGACGACATACGCTCCCGCCGGGATCGCCTGGCCGAACTGGTCGAGACCGTCCCAGTACTCCGTTACCTTGCCTGCCCGTCGGTGCGCGGCACGGGTCAGCCACCGCAGGAGGTGCCCCTCTGCATCGTAAACACCGACGGTCACATTGCCCTCAAACGGCATCGTGTATGAATAGGCCAGCGCGCCCTTATTTTCCAGGGCAGCGTCTAGCATCGCCGAATATTCCGCGTTGAGTCCCGCCCACCAGATCTGAAACGTCGCTTTCCACGTATCGCCAGCCACAGGCGCTTTCGCCATAAGCGCCGACCACGGGATTGATATCTCCTGAGTGTAGCTCTTACGGTCTGGGGCTATCTTGAAACCCTCACTCGCACCTAGCTTTAGCAGAAAGTCGTTGGTAAGGTCCTTACCGTCCGCAGTAAGAGCAGGCTTGTTTGACGCCGAATCGTACCAGGCGCAGAGGTTCACGACACGAGAGCCATTGGCTAGCCGAATCTGCAGGCAATCACCGCCCCAATAGCCCTGCTTTGTCGCCTCAGCCTGCGGATTGCTGATTGCGTGACCTGTACGAATTCGGGCTGCGATGTAGAGATTGTCGCTATCCCAACCCGTCGCGATATCCCCACTGTAGCGATCCCCGAAATAGGCGGGCATATACACCGCCCGTTCGAAGCGACCCGCTGGCCACTCCTTCAAGTCGCCATCAATGATGGGCTTTGGATCGAGTTTGGGAGTGTTGAGCACGGACGCCTTCGTCTGGGTGACAGTCGATGTAACACTGTTCGGAAGCGGCGCGTTGGTAAACGCCAGCGTTCCCCATTGCGATGGATTGGGGAGGTAGCCACCCGCCGGATTCAGCTGGTCTGGAGCTGTCAGGAAGCTGAGTGACGTAAACGTCGTGTGGTGCAGCAGCGTGTTCGGCAGTTCGCTCACAGCGGCTGGGGTTAGATCCGGCCACACGCAGTCGATTGCAACTCGGATTCGCCGATCCGCCGGCAGCTTACCGGACGCAGAGAGTAGCGCCCAAGGGAGGCGCAGCTCGGTAACGACCGTCTTGCCGTCCTTGGCCCGCTTCACAACCGCATCGGCGGTTGGCGCGACAGCAGCCCGCGCATCTCCAATCGCCAGCTGTACCACCGCTTTGCCGGAAGGTGACATCGCGATACCGATGTGCGCCATACGGTCGGTCAGCACCGCAAGGGCAACGGGAGTAAGTGGTGCACTCGCTGCCAGCGGCGCGCCCCGCTGTTCGACTGCGACATAGAGCGCCGCCGCATCATAGCAAGCATGAATCGTCGCATCATGTGGGCTCAATCGTAGCGCCTTCGCCGCAGCCGAATCGCTGCGCTCAACCCCAAGGTCCAGTGGCGTAATCACCGCCGATACGTCCGGCCACTCATCGAGGCTGCCATCCACGTGGATGTTCCCTGCTGCAGGCGGTATAGACTTGAGCGGCACATTATAGAGGCCACCCGCAGCAGCGGGTTGAAATGTCGCTATCAGCAGCGTGACGGCAGCGACTAGGGTAATTATTGGATTTTTCAGGTTCATAGTTCTTGTTTAGTCCGTCGTTAATTTATGTACAAAAAGTACATGCGTGGCGAAATCTTCGGCTCGCAATGGTGAAAAGCGCGAGCAACCGTGTCTTGCCCACGTAGCTGCCCGCAGCGTATTGTGCGGCGGGCTAACAACCTACGCGACGCTTCGTCTACTGATTG
Organism: Capsulimonadaceae bacterium; assembly: GCA_036504535.1. Classification (GTDB taxonomy): domain Bacteria; phylum Armatimonadota; class Armatimonadia; order Armatimonadales; family Capsulimonadaceae; genus JARLGU01. The sequence continues at coordinate 43,258 of DASXUY010000053.1, read as the reverse complement.
AGTCCGAACGCGTTGTTAAGACACGAGACAGCGGCGGCATAGGAGCCAGCGTTGTAGTGTGTGCTGAGAGGTGTGTTGTCCGAGTTCCAATAGTTCAATGTCTGATTGGGAGACAGCGCTTTAACATGCCCGTCAGCGAAAAGGTAGTTGCTCTTTTTCGTGTGACCAGCGAAGAGCAAGCTGTTCGTAACGGTAGGGGTTAGCCCAGGTGGAACACGGCAGCTATAGCAGTTCGGCCCCGTTCCGCCAGCGTCCGCAATGTCGAAGACCTGTCCGTCTCCCCCAAGCGATTCGACTATTGCAATTAGGTCGGCGGGAGCAACGATGGCGCTGACGTTCACTGCAAGCGGTGAATAGCCCGGAGACGAGCAAATCCCCCACGTCCAGAAGCGGCTGTGATCATTCGAAAGTCCCTGCTGGCTACCGTTGCATTCGTACGAGCTATACATGACAGGCGTTGTCGGTCGCACATTCGTGTCAATCACAGCCGCATTCGGGTTGTCAGGGCACATTGCCAGGTTTGTCGACTTTGCATAGGGATAAAGCATCATCTTGAAACTGACATATTGCCACGACGCAAGGTTCGCGGGCTGGGTGATTGACGGCGGGAAGCACTCGTCGTAATCGTTCACATACTGCAGCATCGCCAACCCCCACTGCTTTTCGTTGCTGGCGCAGGTGGTTTGACGCGCCTTTTCGCGAGCTGTAGCAAACACCGGAAAAAGTATAGCAGCGAGAATCGCTATAATAGCTATAACGACGAGAAGCTCGATCAAAGTGAACGCGGATACGCGGCGAGCAGGTATCGTTCTAGTGAATGTCATGAGAATTTCCTCCAGAATTAATGCACTTGCGCGACGATTCGCGGACCACAAGATGCGAATGCAATGAGACCTGTTTTGGAACGTTGGAGGGGGACGTGAGTGCTTCCAGAAGCAGCTTCGCGCATTCCCGCCCCATGTCGCCAAATGGAGGACGCATACTCGACAAGCCAAGATTGCGGCTGTCGGAATGGTCGTCGAAACCTATGATAAGGTAGTCATATCCAGCTCTAAAACCGCGAGTTTCTGCGGCTTTCATAAAACCGATGGCAGCGTGATCATTGTGGGCGACAATTCCTGGAATGTCGTTGCCTATCAATGTCGGCAAACTTCCCACTGCCAGATCGCTCGCCAACTCGCGCTGCTCGCCAAGATCGTATACGGATTCGAGGACCCCTTCGCCCTGTACAGACGTTACAGCATCCTCGCTTCTTCCGTTGAGCCGAGCGGCATCGCGTACACCTTCCAATCGGTCGGCTGACCATTCGGCGTGGAATGGAGCGAAGAACACTAACCGCGGGCACCCCTGGCTGAGCAAGTGCTGCGCCGCCTTGAGCGCGGCAATCCGGCCGTCGTAGCACACGCGGGGCAAAGGGACGCGGCATCGTTCGCTCACCGCGAGCACCACCGGGATTCGCGACGTGTCAACCTGCGTCAGCACCGCATTCACGATAACGTCGTCGGGCACGATAACGAGAGCAAGCGCATCGATGCCTTGGTCGAGAAGATCACGCACAGCCTGACGCGTGAACTCCATCTGATCCTCTGGGTGCCCGCCCGTATCTCGAAACGCGGTCGAACCGCCGCATTCACCAATCGCGCGCTCCATCGCCCCTATTGTAGGCGGAAGCGGCTCGGACGGGTCCTGAATACGCCGCGTCATGGTCTCGTCCCAAAGTGTCGCAAGCGGCGAAATGATCCCGATATGCGCTGCAACGACCTGGCTGTGAGCGCCAGTCCTATGGGTATCAAAAGGCGACGACTGCTCCGATTGACGGCGGTCACGCGCAACATACAGTCCACGGTTAGCCTGAGTTTCAAGTACCCCCTCGCTCACCAAACGCGCTACTGCTTGCTGCACCGTCCCAAGCGTCACGCCGTGCTCAAGCGCCAGCTGTCGATGGCTAGGCATGCGCGTCCCAGGCGCCAGGTTGGCCAAACGAACATGCGAGCGCACCGCGTCGGCAACTACCTGGCACGCAGGTGCTGCCCCCGATTTCCGAACTCGCTTCTGAATGTTGGACGCTTCTGCAGACGGCATAGGTAAGGTTCAAAGGAAAACTGTATACAAATCGTATATATACATACTAACACGATGCCCCGACTGTGTCAATACCTGAAATGGGAGCCTCGACACGTATAGCTCTTCGCCGGCTGCATGCCTTGCATACAATATTTGTATAGGACCGCCCGGATCGCGCGTTTCCCCGTAAATTCTTCACATCCCTCCAGATTCATTTGCCACAATCGGCTTGCCGCGTTATAATACAAGGACAGTTGACCCACTCGCTCAATTGCGCATAGAAAAGCGTAAAACTTAGGCCGCGAGTGACGTCGAGTCGTTCGCGCGAGGTGAATGTCACATCCCTCGCAAGCCTTGATCAGGATAGCAAGATGAAACCTTTCAAGACATTACTCTTTTTGTTCGCCGTTGCAGCGTCAACGCTTCCAATGACCTCTTACGCAGCCCCTGCTAAGCCAGGTGCCAAGCCAGCTCCGGCCCCTGCCGCTCCAGCACCTACTACCGAATCTGCCGCCCCGACTGGCACGAAGCGTATCGTTACCACCGCCATTGCCGAAGCGCCTGCCTATGCCAAATACGCGCTCGTCATCGGTGTCACCGAATACCAGGCTGCTTCGCCTCTTTCCGTGTGCGGCAAGGACGCTATCAAGTTCGCCAGCATGCTGAAGTCGAAGTACGGCTTCCAAAACGTTGTCCTCATGACCGACGAGCCTGGCACGGCCGCAGGGCTTCGCCCCACGCAGCGTAACATCGAGGACGCGCTCGATAACATGTACGGCTCCGTTATCCCTGGCAAAAGCGAAGTCGTGTTCTTCTATAGCGGCCATGGAACCCGCGCGCCCGACGCTACCGGTGCCGACACCGACTGGCTCGTACCCGAGGACGGTCGCCCGAACCGCGTCGCGCAAACCTGCATCAACTACGACACCATTCGCCGCACCCTCGACACCAAAACGCCAAAGCGTGTCATGCTCATCACCGATGCGTGCCGTGACTTGCTCGCCGGCAAAGGCGTCGGCTCCAGCCACTTCGGCGGCCTCGGCGCAGTCATGTACGGCTCACAAGTCGCTGAGTTCCAATCCTGCCAGCCCAAGGAAACCAGCCTCGAAGGTGACCCGCGCGACTTCAAGGAGTCGGTGTTCACCCACTACCTCATTCGCGGCATGAGCGGCGACCCCGACGCAATCGATCCCGACAAAGGTGTCGTGACGTTCGACAGCCTCAAGCAATACGTCCAGTATTCGGTGCGCTCGTACTCCGCCAAGCTCAACTCGGTCCAGACACCCGACGGACGCGCCACGCTGGGCGGCATGGTTATTGCCAAGGCAGGAGGCGCTCCTCCGCCGACAGATAACTTCGGCTCCGGCTATGGGCAAACCCAAGATCCCGCGCCCACCAAAGCTACCGATCCACTGCCCCCGATCGTGCAGCCGCGATCGGCGACGCCCACGCCCGCCGTCGTTACGCAACCTTCAACCGGAGCTCCACGACGAAACCTAGGCGCAAATTCAGCCTTCAAGAAGGCCATCGCCAAGATGATCACCGACGAGACGCCCTACAACGAAGCCTCAGTGCTCATAAAGAAGTTTGTCGACGACGGCGCTGACATTAACGTCAAAGACTCCAACGGTTACCCGGCACTTGTGGCCGCCGCGTTTAAAAACAACGGCGACCTCATTCAAGCGCTTGTCGACAACGGTGCGAACGTTAACGCGTTCACCGACGCGCCCGGAGCGTCAGCCGGCGGCGACGATGTCTCACTCGTCCCATCCGCTGATCTACCGTCCTTCAAGGTGGACACCAGCGGCGCATCGCTCAACTCATTCGACCCCGGCGTTCTCTTCAAGACCAAAGTCAACAAGAAGCCTGTGGTCGTGTCGGGCGTAACTGCGCTTATGTACGCAGCCCAACAGGATGCCGACATCCTTGGCTTCCTCCTTGATCACGGCGCAGACAAAAACATCAAGGACAACACCGGCAAAACCGCATTAGACTGGGCGAAAGGCGCTAAAAAGAGCGACTGCGTCAAGGCGCTCAGTAAATAGCGGCAAATGCCCTCTAAATTACGGATTGTAACAAGCCGCCTTGACAGGGCGGCGCAATCCGTTGTAAGATGAACCACAACCAAATACTGGTCATTCGGATATGATCGGACCTTCAAATGAGGCCCGATATAGGGAAGCCGGTGTGAATCCGGCGCTGCCCCGCAACTGTAAACACAGACTCTGACCGCGAAACGCCACTGCGCCGTAAGGTGTGGGAAGGCGCGGAACCAGGGGACGACGTGTAAGCCAGGAGACCGATCCGAATGAGTTCGACACCACTTCGCGGGAAATCTGGTGCGGGATAAAGCTTTTGCCGTCTCGTAACACCTCTGTCGCTCTATGTGGCAGGGGTGTTACTGTTTGATAGCCGCTCTCTTTCACAATGAGAGCATTAAGGCAGCCCCCTTCCTCTTCTCGCAAGTTGGCATCCGAGACAACTATGTCCGATCACAACTTGCTGCACGACCCGATCATTCTTATACTGGCGCTAGGCTCCATTACGACATGGGCCATCATATTTGGCCGAATCATCGCGCTGCGCACCGTTGTGCGCGCCGACGACGCCAACGCCAGCGGCTCCACCATGGCAGCACTGCGGCATACTTTGGCGGACAACCGCGACGCTAGCCGCGAGCACCTCAATGCGCTCCTCGACAGCGTTATCAGCCGCGAACGGCGGCGCATTGAAGGTCAGCTTTCGCTCCTCGGCGCTATCGGCAGCATCTCGCCGTACGTCGGCCTCCTCGGAACCGTCGTCGGCATCATCCAGGCGTTTCAGGCAATCCAGCAGCAGAACAACATGAGCCCCGCCGTCGTCTCCGGCGGCATCGCCACGGCCCTTGTCGCCACAGCCGCTGGCCTCTCCGTCGCCATCCCCGCCGTCGCCGCACACCACCTGCTGATGGCCGCAATCGGACGCCGCGTCGAGGTGTGGGAAGAGACCATCACCGCCGAACTGCCCGATAGCGGGAAAGGCGGTGCCCAATGAGCCTCTCGCGCCGACACCACGATAAGAGAATGCCCAAGGTCGATATCAACATCGTGCCGCTGGTCGATGTCGCGCTTGTACTGCTCATCATCTTCATGGTGACCGCGACGTTCATCAAGAACTCCGCCCTCCGTCTCGACCTGCCGACCGCGTCCGCATCGGCGGCTCCCGCGCCCAAGGACGACGAGATCGTCGTCGAGATCGATAAGAACAATCACATGACGTTCAACGGTGCGCCAATTGTGGCGGCCAATCTCACGACCGCGTTCAAGCTGCAGCGAGCTCGCGGCGTCTCAGGCCCCGTCACGGTTCGCGGGGACCGCAGCGCAGCTTACGGGACCATCATCAACGTCATGTCCGTCGCACGCGGCGCAGGCTTTACCCAGCTTCTCGTCGCGACCCGCGAAGGAGGCAAATCCGATGGCCAGCACTAAGCCGACACTGCCAGGACGCCTCTCGCGCCCGCTCCTGTGCTCGTTGATCGTGAACTCCGTCATCGTCACGGGCTTCGCGCACCTGGCGCTGCGTCCTCCCACACCGGAACCCGATATCGCCGTTCAGCTCAGCCTTCCCGAAAGCGTGCAGGCGGCGCGCGAGTTCAACCATTCGCCGCGGCGCGTGAACGCAGCCCAGCCGACTTATGCGATGCCAACGCCAAGCTCAACATCACCAGCTTTGTCACCCGCCCCGGCTCCGAGGCCGTCCAATGCTCAGCCGCATTCGCAAGCGGTAACCGTGGCACGCCCGTCAATTGCCGCGCGGTACGCCGCCCTCGCGCCTACTCTTGCCGCCGCAGTGAGCACTACCGCGCCGTTCGCCGCACCGCAACCATCTGGCGAGATCGCAGGCGCGCAAGCTTCTACATCGCATACCGCTCCGGACACCAACGGCCCCGACACCGGCCAATCGCTGGCCGCCACAGTGAGCGCAACGCCGACGCCAGAGCCGACTCGCACTCCGGAGACTCGCATCGCTCAGCCCTTCGTCCAGATTCGAGAAACGCCAGCGCCGCAAGCCCCGCCGCCTGCCGCACACGTTGGCCCAACTCGCGCCGCAAAGCTTGTCCGTAAGTCGATACCAGCCTACCCGCCGTCAGCTCGCCGCGACGGCATCGAGGGAACCGTCCACCTGCGCGTCGCCATAGACATCAACGGCGCGGTCACCGGTGTCGAACTCGTTAGTACATCCGGCGACAGACGTCTCGACAACGCCGCCGTCCAGGAAGTCGCCAACTGGCGCTACTCGCCGCGTCTGGAAGACGGCGCGCCTGTCGCCACGACAAAACGTGAAACGATCACTTTCACGCTCACGGAGGAATAGACCAACCGGCCCAGCCAGATCCTGGGTGAACAACAACGAACGCACTTAACAGCCAAATATGTCAGACGAACGAATGGGAAGCCGGTGCAAATCCGGCGCTGCCCCGCAACTGTAACCGCCGACGAACACCGCAACCAGCCACTGCCCGCAAGGGTGGGAAGGCGCGGCCAGTAGGAGGACGCGGAAGTCAGGAGACCGGGTTCGTCGAAGTAGGGTGTCGCCTCGCGGGAGGCAGACCCCACCACGAGCGCGTCTCGTGCGCGATTCATCGCCCCCACTTCGACTCCCCCTGTTTCCGGCAACCTTGCGCCCGGATATGCCAAGATCCCATCCGCCTCGCAGACTCGGCACCCGCAACGGGAAGGAAACTAACTACGGCCAAGCCAAGCGAAGTTGACCACTGCCAAAAAAGGTTTCCATCCCGTTTCGGGAGGGTGGCGAGGAACGAGCCGGGTGGGTCTGTCGCTGCATGTCGTTCTTGCCATGCAGCAACCCAACGCAATCTCACACGACGATACACACAGACTAACGATACGAAACAGGAGAGATCATGACAGCACATAATCACAAACTCATCGCCGCAGCGTGGCTCGCAGCACTCGCGGCTATTCCAGCCTACGCAGCAGATGCGCCAGCGGCCGACGACGTTACCATCGTCACCGCGACACGCACCAGCACATCCATCGACCAGGTCGCAAGCTCGGTCACAGTTATCACCGCAAAGCAGCTCGAACAGACTAAGCAATCGTTTGTCGTCGAAGCGCTTCGCCTCGTCCCGGGCCTGTTCATCAACGAGTCCGGCAGTCGCGGCGGGCACGCCGACATCTATATGCGCGGCGGTGCGTCCGGCGCGACCCTGGTACTGATTGACGGCGTCTCGGTCAACGACCCGTCCAACCCTGACCACAGCTACGACATCACCAATATCACCGTCGACAATGTAGACCGCATCGAAGTGCTTCGCGGCTCCCAGAGCACCCTCTACGGATCCGACGCCATGGCCGGTGTGATCAACATCATCACCAAGCGCGGCCACGGCAAGCCGACGTCCCACGTCACGCTCGGCGGCGGACGATACGGCACCGCCGAGGGCCGACTGGACAGCAGCGGCAGCAGCAAAGCGTGGCAGTATTCCGCGTCGGCTTCGCAGTTCACCACCGCTGGCTTCCCGCTCGGCGAACTCCAGCCCGGCAACACGCACAACGACGGCTACCGCAACACCACCGTCTCCGCGCGGCTTGACGGCAAGCTCAGCGACTCGCTGCGGCTGGGTCTCACGGGCCGCTACATCAATGGTCGCGGCAACTACCCCGATTTCCCCATGGACCACGCGGTCGATAACGGTATCCACCGCTACGACAGCGAGCAGTTCACGGGTCGAGCGGAAGCTCGCTGGCAACCGCTCGGCGGCAAGTGGGAGCATATCTTCGGCGTCTCGTCCAATACCATCAACCGCGACTACATCGACCAGATCACCGGCAGCCCGGAAGCGCTCAGCAACTACAATGGCCGTACCGCCAAGTTCGACTGGCAGGGCAACTACGCCGCTGCAAAGAACAACACGCTCACAGTCGGTATCGAGCGGCTGCGCGACGACAGCCACTACGCGTCCCCGTACGGCGGATCCAGCGGCCAGCACATCTACACCGCAGGCTACTATGCTCAGGACCAGTTCCAGCTAGCACCGCGCTGGGTATCGACCTTCGGCGTGCGTGTCGATGACCACGAAACGTTCGGCACAAAGGCCACGTACCGCGCGACATCGGCGTACACGTGCCAGCACAGCGGGACGCGCCTCAAGGGCACCTACGCCACCGGCTTCAAGGCGCCCAGCCTGTTCGAGCTCTACGATCCAACGTACGGCTACGCCAAGCTACAGCCCGAAACCAGCACGACGTACGACATCGGCATCGAGCAGCCGCTCGCGAACGACCACGCCGCTCTGGGTGTGACCTACTTCCACAATAACTACAGCAACCTGATCGGCTTCTCGTTCGCCAACAACCCGAACGGCGGCTACTATAATGTCGCGTCCGCCGAAACCCACGGCGTCGAAGTGACCGCGTCGATCCGCCCCGCTGGCCGACTCCGCGCCGACCTCAGCTACACGTACACCCACACGCAGGACGCCAATGGGAAGCCTCTCCCGCGCCGCCCAACCATGCTCTACACCGGAGCTGTCAACTACGCCGCGTCCGGTAAGCTCAACCTCAACCTCACCGGCCAGTATGTCGGTAACCGCATCGATACCGGCACATTCCCCGCCGCAACGCTGCCCAACTACGCGCTGTTCAACTTCGCGGCGACATACAAGGTGAGCCCAACGTACCGGGCCTTCGTCCGTGTCGACAACCTGCTGGACAAGAAGTACAACGAAGTGTACTCCTACGCCACCGCCCGCCAATCCCTCTTCGGCGGCGTCACCGTCACGCTGTAAGGCGGCGGTCTGAAGGGGTGCTCAACGTTCGCCGGCAGCGAACTACCGGCCTGACGAAGAGCACCCCTTCGGGGCTAAAGAGCGGGTTCCGCGAGGCCGGTACAACGGCCGGTTTTGCGCGTTTTGCGTTGCGCAACGCGATTCATTTTTTTGCGCAAAACCCGCCTGCCCGTACTCCCCGTTCCCGCTCCCGGCGGCGACAACAGCCCTCACCTCACCTCTCCCGAGGCGGGAGAGGGACCAGCCCCGACGAATACGCCACCTCTCAAAACTCAATGTTGCTCTTGGCGTCTATGCGCGCATACCGAAAAATTCGCAATGCGCATTTGAGCTTGCACAACGCGAAAACGCGCATATTACGCCCAAATCGAAAGCATTCGCGCCGCATATTTCCCGCCCAGCGTGCATATTTGTACGCTGCGCTACGCACTCATGCACCACACGTCTTCCGAGCACGCCTACGCACGCGATAGCTGATGTTGACCTACTACTATTGTACCATATATATTACTTAATGAGTAATTATAAAGAATATAAGTTCTATCTTTTTCGCCACCCTCGTTCAAGGGGCCGAGACAAAGGGGAGTTCTAGCGGCGATGACAAAAATATCTGCGATATTATGTGTTATCATATCCCAACGAAGATTATTGGCGGATATTGAATCGAATGCTCTGGTGCAGCGAAGACTGTCAGCGGTGTGCTGGCGGGTCCACGGGAGGCGATGAATGGCACGATATCGTTCTGAAGAGACCAGTGACGCGGTGAAAAAGGCGCGGAGCGGCTTCGACGGCGCGATGGGCTAAGCGTCGCGTCAACAGATCGGTAGCCTCTCGGAGGCTGGGCGGCTATAGACGCGCCACGTCCCGATCGTCCCGCACCACCACAAAACGCACAACGGCCCCGCACCCAATTCTAGGTGCGGGGCCGAGGATGCATCCGCTGAAGCGGTGCCTGGGACGAGCAGACCGCCCTCCGGGCTAAGATTCTTTCCCGGTCGTCTATTCTCGCTTGCCGATAAAGCCCAAACCGCCCCCCGCCACCGAGTCCTAGCCCAACGGGCGATCCCATTTTCACAGGCACCGCTTCAGCGGATGCGCGATTTGGAAGCGTGGAATGCATGAACGGGCTGCGCTTAGCCGGGTCCATCCGGGCACAACGTAGTGAACAGCGTTCCACGAACGTTTCTCAAACGATTCTCTATTAACAATCTGGCACGCATTGTGCTAGTAACTTTACCGGAACCGACTCCCAGCAGACGTTCCGCTACCCCAGGCCACACTGGCTGCCCGTGACTGCGGATCACAGGTACCCGACCGTTTCGGATTCGGAAACCTGAGATCACGTAAGTCGTAAGCAACACCCGCTCCGTGCCATCGCCATTATCGGTAGGCGAGCCTATCGAAACCGTATCTGCTCCGAACCAAACCTCTGTTTTTGTGCGGCAGCCTCTCGCTTCTGAGCCAGCAATAGAGAAAGTAAGCATCGCGCACGAGTATTAACAACTCGCGTTTCTGCCCCTCGCCCACATGTGGCGCGAAAGGACATACATCATGCTTCGCCTCTCTAGCATCGTAACCGCCACACTATTGGCCGTCACGCTTTTTGCCGCAATTGGCCAGGTCAAGGCCCTGGAGCTTGTTTACAACGGAAACTTTGGCGCTGATTTTGCCGGTTGGACCAAAACCGGTAACACAAATGTCATCGGTGAGGGCCTAGGGATTGGTCCGAGCGGCGGCAACGCGGCAGGCTTTTTTGGCGGTTCCTCGGCCCCGGGTGATCAAGGCATAATATCTCAGTCCCTTTCCACGACGGCAGGCCATACATACAATGTTACGTTACTCGTTGACGACTACAATGGGACAGCGGGCACCGATAACTTTAGGGGGTCGCTTGGAGGAACAAACTTGTTCGACTTGTCCAACGTATACGTAACACCGGTATTCGGGCCTTACACTCCCATAAGCTTCGTGTTTCAAGCAACGGCACCGTCAAGTTTACTGCAATTTACAGGCTTCAGCAGCGGTTCCAACAAAGGCTGGGTCTTCACAAACATTTCGGTCACGGAGGCACCCGCCCCGACTCCGGAAGCGTCAACGAGCATTTCGCTGGGCATTCTCCTCTGCCTCGGCCTCGTCTCCATGGGACTGAGCGCCACACGCTCTAAGCGCGTCGGACGAAGCGACATCGGCGGTGCGGTTGGGTGAGTCTCGATGCCCTCCAGAGGCTGGCGGCTAAAGACGCGCCTGGGTAGAGCGGACCGGCGGCCTTCGCCGACTCGAGGAGGGCCGCTGGGTCCTGAGCGTCCCGCACCACCGAAACGCACAACGGCCCCGCACCTATACTCAGGTGCGGGGCCGATAATGCATCCGCTGAAGCGGTGCCTGGGACGAGCAGACCGCCCTCGGCGGCTAAGCCTCTTTCCCGGTCGGTCTATTTTCGCTTGCGGATAAACCCGATCCGCCCACCGCCACCGGCTCTTAGCCCAACGGGCGATCCCATTTTCACAGGCACCGCCTCAGCGGATGCGCAGTTGACGCAATCTCCGAGTCGGCGTAGCCCCGGAGCGGGCGTCCCAACCCAAGCCCACGGCAACGCCGTGGGACTCTCGCGGTCGGTCTATTTTCGCTTGCCGATAAAGCCCAAACCGCCCCCCGCGCCGCTCCCTACGGCACGGTCACCGTCACCGTCACCGTCGCCGTGCCGTTGTTCCCGGCCTGGTTCACCGCCTGCACCGTGATCTTGTGCGCGCCAGCGGTCAGCGGGCTGGTGGTCAGCGAGAACCGCTCGTTGATCGAGTCGAACAGGCCGCTCGCGGCTGCGGCGGCTGACCAGTTCGATTGATCGTCCACCTTGTACTGCACGGCGGTGATGAACGCGAGCTTGCCGGTGACGCTTCCCGTCACTGTCGCCTGCTTCTTGTCGTCAACCGGAGTGGACGCGTCGAGCGTCACTGTGGGCGGCGTGTTGTCGACGATAATCGGGCCGATGGTCGAGTCTGCCGACAGGTTGCCGGTGGCGTTGCTGGGCAGATCGTTCGCGGAGACCTTGAGCCAGTAGCGGCCGTCGGGCAGCTTGGCGGTGCTCCACGATTGCGATGTGGTCATCACGTGGGCAGGCGGCGTCACCGGCGTGGCTGGCACCTTCGGAGCATCGACGGGCTCGGGCGATGTCACTCCCGGCTTGGGCGGTGTGACCGGAACCACATGCGTCTCGCCCGGAAGCACCTGGGGCGGGCCAGCCTGACGCGCCACCTGCGGCGGGTTCGCGCTGATCGGCGGCGGTGGCGGCGGAAGGTTGGACACGGCTGGCTTTACTGCCTTCGGATTCGCTGGCGCCGGTGTCGCAGGTGCTGGCTTGGCTGGCGCGACTGGCTTGGTATCCGTCGCAGGCTTCGCGTCCACTGGTTTCTTATCAACCGGCTTCACATCAGGTGTTTTGACCACCTGCTTGATCAATGTCCAATCGGTGCCGTTTGAAGACGAGAACAGGTCATACGCCAGCGTGTCCTTGTCGGGATCGCTGCCAGCCCAGCGCACCATGTAGTCGCCCGACACCGCCTCACCCGCGACCGGAGCGAGCAGCTTGACGAACGGAGCCTGGTTGCGAGACAGGTAGTAGATTGTCACCGAGCTAAGCGTCGCGCGGCCAGTCGGCTCGACCCCGCGACCAGTGAACAGCGCGCGGTACTGAATATAGCGCGCCGCCGGGCTCGCCACAGTCTTGCCGGTCTCGCCCACAGTGGGCGCTTCCCATGCGCTCCATGTCGCATCGGGCCGCTGGACGTCGCCCGAGCGCGTCTGGACCACAATCGATGTGCCTTCCGGTGTCGTCGAATCCCACGTGATCGCGCCCCACTTCGATGGCAGCTTGGCATCGTGCACCGACGACGTGAACGTGCCCTGCGGCTTTGCGCTCACCGGCTGAGTGTGGTCGCCCAGCGCGTAGATCTGGCCGATGTCGCTGGTCCCGGCGTACACTGCTCCCGTGTCGGCGAGGGCGACGGTGATGAACTGCACGTCGGTGGCCGCAGTATGCGTGAACAATGTATCATCCGGCGCGATACTGTAGAGCGAGTTGCCGCCCACCGCCCAAACATTGCCATCCTTGTCCGCCTGCATCCCGTAAATCGGCGCCACCACCTTCGTGAGCAGCTGCTTGACGTCGGGTGCAGCGCCCTCGACTGGAGTGATCTTCACAAGCGCGCCGCGCGGAGACGTGCCGGCGTAGAGCACATCGTCCTTGCCCACCGCAAGCGCGGTCACGTTCTGGGTGGCCGTGGTGAATACAATGCTGCCCTGACCGGTAGGCGTGATCGAGTAGACGAGTCCGTCAGGCGCGCCGCTGGCGTAGATGGTGCCCTTAGAATCGACAGCCATCGCCACAATATGCGACGCTTGCGATGTCCACAGCGGCTTCGCATCGGCGGGCGACGCGAGCGGGGCGGCGTAAATGCGTCCCGTTCCGCCGCTGGTCGCGATATACAGCTTCCCGCGTGTCTGATCCAGCGCCAGCGCGGTAATATACTTCTCGTCGGCGGTGAAGATCTTCTCACCCTTGCCGTCGGGCGTGATGCGGAACAGAATGCCATGCGGCGCTGTGCCAGCATAGAGCGCGCCGCTCTGCCGATCAAGCGTCAGCGACGTCACCTCAAGCTCGCCGGTGCGATAGAACGGCGTCATTGTGCCATCCGGCGCCGTTTTGTAAACCACGCCGTCGTCACCCGTGCCCGCAAACACATTGCCCTTCGCATCCGCCGTCAACGACCAGATATACGACGCTGTGGACGCTGCGAAGAATGCAGGCGATGCGGCCAGCCGCAAGTCGTTAGCGCTGGTCAACGCCACATTCTCGAGCGTACCGCCAGCAAAGATCTCGTTCGTATCCTGGCGCCACGACTGCGCGACACGGGAAACCGGTGTCACCTTCTTCGCCGGTGTGGACGGTGTGCTGATCACCTCGGGACCGTCAGAATCGTCGTCATCGTCGCCGCCTGCCGCAGCGGAGGGCGGTAGCACCACGACAGCCGCAGCTGTGCGAGCGATCGGCGCAGGTGGCGTCGACTGGCGCGGCTCGGGAGTGAGCGTCGCCGATTCAGGCTGAACGGACGCGGGAGTCAGCGAGGCCGACGGATCCGCGACCGTTGACGCGGTGTTAAGCGAGTAATCGCCGAACTCCGACGCGACGATCGCCGATACCCCATCCTGAGGCACCTGGGTCGGCGGAGGCGCGGGAGTGGCGCTCGGTGGCGGCGCCGTGTCGAGCGGATTCTTGCGCGCTACCACGATCGTGATATTCTGGGCCCCCGAGACGATGAACGGCTGCTTCTGTAGCACCTTCACTTCGTCACGCTCCAGACGCAAGCCCGTCGAATGCTGCGCTCGCATGATGGCCGAAAGGTTAGGCGGCAGCAGGGACAGCTTCTCGCCCTGAATATTCAGCGCGGTCGTCGGAAGCTGAAGCGTCGCGACAAGATCGTTGTTCTTAGGCTGCTCCAGGAACTTGCGCACCATCTGGTTCACATTCGTCGGCGGCGCCGATGTCGCCGACCGAAGGCCGAGCAGCTCAGCCAGGGTCGGAGTGCCGCCGCGAACCGAAATCACCACAGCGCCGTTCGGTGTCGACTGCGGAATGGTCAGCGAAACCGTCCTGCGCACAGGCTCCTGCTTGTACGGCTTCATGATAACACCCACATCCACCGTGTCGCCTGGCTCGTACTTCACCTTCGGGACGTAGATGTGATCAATCTGAGCGGTATCGTGCTTGCTCTGGATAGTGATATCAAACTTGACGCTGCGCACTGCAATCGGATAGAACGGGTTCGCGCTGAACAGCCCCATCAGGTTCGCCAGATCCGTTATCGCCGTGTCGCCAATGCTGAGCGGATCGTAGAAAACGTTGGTCCGCACAACGTGGCCGACCTGCTCCGCGTCGACGTCGATCTTGACGTTGGCAATCGCATCACCCGGCGTGCCGTGTGTCTGCAGGATGGCTTCGTCGACAACGCTGAGCACAAGGCGGCTGGTCAGGAGCGGGTGGTTGATCACGCGCGCATTGAATGTGCGGACACGCTTATCAGACTGGTCGTCGATATGGATCGACACCGGTATCATCTGCGGCGGGCTGCCAATCAGGCCGCCTACCGAGAACGGACGGTCCTGGAAGATGCGCCCAACGGTCACATCCGGTGCCCCGAGCTTCATCGAGTCCTGGATCGACGGGAACAGGTCGGTAATCGTCGCCGTCGTCATCGCCGCATCAATTGGACCGATACCCGTGAACGGGTGCCCGAATGCGATCACCCGGTTGCCGTCGCGGTACGTCAGCGTGCCGATTGCGGTCATGTCGATGTCGCCCTGCACCACGGAGACGCCCACCGCGCCGCCGGGAACCAGCGTGTTGTAGTCCTTCGCCGTCGGCTTTCGCGACGGGCCCGCGCCGCCGCCCGCCATCGGCATTAGGCCGTACGGGGTCAGAAGCGGCCCTAGCTTGGCGATGTTCTTGCTGCTCATCCCCGAGATCATGAGGGGAGTGGCAAGCGATACGAAGTTAGTCGAGCCCTGCAGCGATCCGCTGAGCGCCGACTGGCCAAGATACGGCGCCAGGAGCGAGTTGTTCACCGCAATCGCCGCGTTCACCGGAGCGCCGAACGATCCCGGCGTCATCGCCAGCGACGGCTTCGACGGCAAATCGGGGTCCCACGCTTCCAGCATGTCGCCAATCGGAGTCACGAGGCCGATGGGCTCACGGGCGAACGGCATGCTATATGCAATCGCGCCGATCATGCGCTTGCCGACATATACCGGGCTGCCGCTCATGCCGTGGGCGATATTGGCCTGACGTGTCACCGACGGTCCGCTCATTACCTTGATCAATATAAGGTCTTTGCCGTTATTGATCTTCTTTAGCACGCCCAGCACCATCACATCGAATCGCTCGATCTTCTGGCCATGGAACACGGTCAGCGCATAGCCCTTCTGGCCATGCTTGAGCTCCGACTCCGGCACAAAGCGAGTCGTGTCAAACTTCT
This sequence comes from Capsulimonadaceae bacterium, assembly GCA_036504535.1. Taxonomy (GTDB): domain Bacteria; phylum Armatimonadota; class Armatimonadia; order Armatimonadales; family Capsulimonadaceae; genus JARLGU01. The sequence continues at coordinate 27,376 of DASXUY010000053.1, read as the reverse complement.
GCCGATGCTCAGGCGCAGGCTTTGCGACAGGGACGGCGGGGCGGGCGTAAACCGGCGAAACCGCGCCGACGATTGTCGCGGTAGCGGCGACGAGCGCGCAGACGCGGAGGCGATGGACCGGAAGGCGAGAATGGCGTGAAGGCATGTAGTGGAGTACTCCAGCGAAAATCAAGCTACCAGGCTGAGCCTGGACCCTTGCCGCGCTACGTTAACGGCGGTTGTAAAATCATTCGTCAACCCGCGTCCGGCCTCAGGCTGAGCCCGAACCAAGTTCTGTACTGCTTATGTAGGTACCTAAGCTAATCGTCAGGGACAGTCATTATTGCCCGCAAAGCAGTCTCGGAAAACAGGCAATGGTATACAATACGGCAAAATCGCCTAAAATGCTCCCAATTCCGATTCGGATGGGGTTTGCGCGGGCGAACAATCGTCAGATTTCATCCCGATATTCGTCGATACGCTTCGCTAACTGAGTAAGCCGATTGGTCTTCAGCGTTGCGATATAGTCATCTACCGTCTTGGGCGGATTCTTGAGCGCCATGCGGTGTCTTCGTATCGCGACCAAGAACGGATCCGGCCGCTCGTCCAGCAATGCGCTCAGGAATATATCGGGGTGAACCGCTCCAACCCCAAAGCAGCCCAGAACATAGTCCGGAAAATCGCTGACATTGTACGTGACTATGAACCGCGCTTGTGCCGTAATCGCAGCAGCAAGGACGTGCCGGTCATCGGCGTCCGGCAGCTTTAGCGCCGCGACGTGAGCCTCGTATCCGCGCACGACGCTGTCGCCGGTCACCTGCTCCATTAGAGTGCAGGTTCGTTCGAGCTCAGCTAGCGTGATCGCCGGTTTGTCAGCAATCACATGGCGAACCCATTCCGCCTGAATCTCATCGGTCCACTTCGGGAAGTAGATCCCGGCTGCGGCTAGCCTCATCAAGAGGTCGCGCAGTGACGGAGGGTAGAGGACGCAAGCGTCCAACACGGCGATAACCACTTACTGCAAGCCCAGCCGATCCGTCTCCGCCATCAACTCGTCAACCACGCGATGCCGCCTATCTATCTCGTCATCAGATAGAACTGTACCGGCGCCAGTGGACGCCGAGTTGACCCGCTTGATATCGTTGCGGGTTCGAGCGATTGCTTCCATCTCGTGAAACTGGTCCATGAGGTTTTGATAGCTCGCGGCATCGAGCACGACGACTTCCGCCCTCCCATTGACCGTCAGCACTTCAGGCGCGCCCGTCGCCTTGAGACGCGCAACATGAGCCTTATGGTTGCGAATGAAGTCGCTCATCGAATGAATTTGTCGTGTGTCTATCATGATAGTACTAACGCTTATACCACGTTCGTATTATTTTCATGTAATTATATGTCAACCAGCGCGCACACCTACTTCGACTTGTACACTTCGTTCGGGTCGAACAGCGGCTCCGAGATCTGCTTCCAATCGGCACCGTCCGCTTCGCGGAAATAGCATGTCGGGTGGCCCGTGTGGCATGTCGGCCCAATGGGGTTCGCGAGGATCAGCAGCGAGTCCTCGTTGCAGTTGACCCGCAACGCCACAAACTTCAGGAAGTTGCCACTCGTCTCGCCCTTGATCCAGAACTTCTTGCGAGAGCGTGACCAAAATGTGACGTTGCCGGTTTCCAGCGTATTCGTCAACGCCGCCGGGTTCATAAAGCCAACCATCAGCACATCTTTGGTGGTCGCATCCTGAACAATGGCGGGTGCCAAGCTTTCCGGGTTGCGGTCAAACTGAACCGAACCGACAATCGCTGTAATCTCTTCGTTAGTCATTGCAATATCCGTTTCGAGCGCGACCGATCCGCATAGGGGGATCGGCGCGATAGTGTATGGAAGTATACCTTGCACCCCGCGCGCCAGGCGAATCGAATAAGCTCGCCAACTCGTTTATTAGTCCCTTGTTGCATGTCTCCAGCAACGCAGAATCCGCGACAAATGTGAACTGTTTCACACTCGTTGGCAACCTGGTAAATGTACGTGTATAATGAGAATGTAGCAAGCGTCGCAAACAAGCGTGGCAACGAAGCATTTTGCAGTTATTAGCATCTCTGGAATTATGTTGAGCTTGTAGTAAACGTGCTGCTAGGTTTTGAGGCGCAACGCTGGCCGAATCGCGCCTTCTGAGGCGCGTCAAGGGTCCAGGCTCAGCCTGGCTGAGGAAAGGTGACTATGGTTTGATCGGCGTCGCGGGCAGCGGAAGTCGATATAGCGCCAGACAGGTTACGCTACCGGAAACAAGTCGCAGGCGGCTTGATTCTGGCACCGCAGCCACGGCTGTTGTCGTCTCCGCCCTCGCCGCACTTTTGGCATCTCGGAGCGGCGACCTTGCGGCAACACTGATGCTTATCGCGGGTGCATTGACCGTAGGATGCTTTCCGATAGCGAAGCCGAAAGAGACGCCGCCGATAGCGCCCGTGCTGCCACTATTGATGGCAGCCTTGTACATCGCAGGACCGTTTCTCGCAATCGTTCTCGCCGCCACTATCGCGCTCGGGCTGTCGGTGGGCGCTCACAAGGCGAAGGCATTACGTGCCTGCCGTTCGTCACGCCGCCGGGTCGGCGCATGCGTGACCATGTATGCTCTGGCCGTCGGAGTGCCAGCGCTGGCGTATGAACTGGCTTTGCGTGCCCAGCTTTTTGATCGTGTTAGTGTCGCGGGTCTGGTTGCCCTGTCGTGCACTTCGTTCGCAGCATTTGTAATCGCATCGGCCATCGCAACCGATCTCGATGCAGCCGCCAGCGGCGAGCGGCGTGATATCGTGTGGCACCGCAACCATCGTCACGCGCTGCTGGTAGCGACGCTGGCATCGCCGCTCGGCTTCGCGGTGGCTGTGGCGACGGGGCACAACATCGTACTCGGCGCATCACTGCTTGCATTGGCGCTGCTGGCGACGCGACGCGGTTATCAGCTGGATGCGAGCCGGAGAGAAATTGCCAAACGTGGCGTTGACCTGCTGGGCCGCATGATGCAGGAGGCGCACCCGTACACGCAGGGACATGTTGAGCGTGTTTCGCAGTGGACAGTGAAAATCGCGCGCCGCATGCAGATCGGCGCGGCCTCGATGGCGATCATCGAAGACGCTGCCGTACTGCACGATATCGGAAAGGTAGCTGTTGACAATCAGCTGCTGAACAAGGCGGGCGCGCTGACCGACCGCGAATGGCGCACCATCAAGCAGCATCCGGTGACCGGCCAGCAGATTGTTTCGACTCTGCCATCATTTGAACGCGCGTCGATGTGGATCAACCACCATCACGAGCGGTTTGATGGGCAAGGGTACCCGAGTGGATTGGCCGGGTCGGCAATACCCATAGAGGCGCGCATCATCGCGGTCGTGGACTCGTTCGATGCCATGGTCGGCGGGCCGGATGTCGGCGACCAGCGGCCCTATCGGCGAACGATGACTTATGCCGCCGCGTGCGATGAGCTGCGACGGTGCGCGGGGACCCAGTTTGACCCAGATGTGGTGAGAACGTTCCTGGCCATCCTCGAAGACGAGGGCCATATCACATCGCTGACGGTGGATCGCAGAGCGCAGGAGGTACTCCTGTAATCATGCTGTTCCCCGAAATGCTGAATTTAGTCTGCGTCGCGTCTGCCACCGGATGCGGGTTTGCAGCGTTTGCCTATCCGCGCATCGCAATGCAGCGGGCGACTCGAGCCACATGTATTGCGCTTGCAAGGGCCGCCGAATCGCGCGAACCGCACATGATCGGGCATTCGGAACGTACGGCGGAGATCGTCGTGGCCATGGCGACTCGGTCGTTGAAGTTTGCGCCGTGGCAGATTTGGGACCTTGAAGCTGCGGCACTGCTGCACCTCGTCGGCAAGATCGGCATCTCGCACGAACTGCTGAACAACAGTGCGACACCGTCTAGCCGTGCCTGGGTAGCGCTACGGGAATATGTGCGGCTCGGGACAGAGTTTATCGAAGGCATGGACAATCTGGGGCGCGGCGCGGAAACCGTGGCCGCCCACCGCGAATATATCGATGGCACCGGTTACCCGCTTGGCCGTCGCGGAACCGAGATCCCGTTCGCCGCGAGGCTGCTGTGTGTAGCCACCGAATACGTCGCGATGACCAGCCCGCGAATCTATCGGGCGAATGGGGAGACAATGTCGCCGGATCAGGCGCTAGACACGCTGAGACTGCACGCAGGAGTGCGCTACGACACCGACGCCGTCAACTTGCTCGCAGCAGTTGTCGGATCGCCAACACAAGATTTCGCCACGCGGCTTCGGCTGCGTACAACAAGATTGGGAGCAGTTGCTCGGTAACAACCGCGTCGCTCTCACAAGGTGGGCTGCCATCGCATCTGACCGCCTCCAAAACAAGGTCAGCCCAACCCTTTTGCGCAGTGCTCTAAGCACCGCCTCCACCACTAGCCAGATCGCGCTGCGATCTGGCTAGCTTTTCACTTGATAGACTCAACAACGCTAAGCGTTTACTCTACTTCGCTATTGGTGTAATCGCCACTGACCGAACGACACCGTTGAAGTTGTAGTCCTTGCCGCCCGCCGCGCCCAGCCGGAAGTCGCCGCCATAGGGCGACGGTATGGGCGCGTCGATCAACGCGTCGATGTGGTTGTTAAGTAGAAGCGTCGCCCGCCCTGTGTCGAAGGCCACTCGTACCTTGTACGACCGGCCGAGGGTCAGCGGAGCCGATGAAACAAGATACCGGCCTTTGCCATCAGCATTGTAGATTTCGCAGCAGAGCTTCAAGTCCCCGCCGACGACGATTCTCATTCCGCTTCGCAAGTATTCACCAGCCTCGATAACACCGCCGCAATACCCGTCGGGCTTAGCCTCGACGGTCATGTCCACATCAACCGCCCACGGTGTTCCGTCTGAGATGCCCGGTACGCCTTTCATAGATCCGTAGACCTGCGCCCCGTGCGAAAACCGCACTCCGCCAGCGCTGTCACTTACCGCCGGAGGTACATTCGGCACGGTTGCGAACCTCAGCGGCGCGCCACCCGCCACGGAACTCGGAATGCTTCCATTGGCGGCGGTTGAAAACTCCCAAGCCGCAACTGGAGCCGCCTGCGCGGCCGCCATATCGCTCTCGACACCGGCTGTGATCCCGACAAGCACGATCTGCGCTTGAGCGAGATTACCCTCCAGGTCGATGGTCGCGATTGCCTTGTTGGGATGCGGATTGGTCCATTCGGTCACATACATCCCGATAGGCGCATGCATGCCGTTGCGGCCCGTCCATCCGACGCGTGATGCGGCAAGCGGTTTCATGTCCCACCAATCAGCGAGCTCTATGCCCTCGCGCAACGGGATCTCGGCGGTCGTCCCGTCGTCGTAGTGGACATTGTAGCGGCCCAGCAGTTCGTTGAAGTTTCCGCTCACCGACCAGCACGCACTCTCCAGAAACCAAAGTTTGTCAGCCTTACATCCAGCAACAATTCCCTTCACCGACACTGGCGACGCTGGATCGTGCCCTTGCCCGCGCAACGTTATGACCGCTCGGCCCCCGTTGCGCTTCGGGTCGACGAGGGTGAACGGTCGGTCGGCAAATGTCGCCTCTGTCGGGAAGTCGCCAGTCGCTACGGCCATCTCGCCAACCTTGCCCTTATGGTCGATCAGGAAGTAACGCATATCGTTCTCGCCCTGATCGGTCCAGCCGCCGACACCGTCACCCGCCACTTCGTCGTAGAACGCTCGCGTTGCCTGTTTGGCGATACTGATCGACGTGTACTTATACGACGTCGGTGGATCCACTACAATGTCGCCGCCGATGTTGAGCGCCAGCGTCGACGCAATCCTCATCGCCTTGTCGAGCTCGGACCCAAACGCGTTTTCCCACGGCAGCGTGTCAAACAATATCGCTCCTTTGCCGACAGGTATCTTCCAGAGCATCCCAGGTTCGATCAGCCGCGTCGCCACGCCAAGGTTTTGCTGCACAAGCGCGAACTTGCCAATCGAAGCGGTGGATTGGGCGTTCGAGAACCAGCCATCGGCATCGACTTCGTTGCGACACCAGGAGAAGTCGAACGATGACAGGCCGTCCATCCACGGGTCGTCAGAACGACGCGCTGCCGAAAGCACGGTCTTGTCGATAGGCGCAAGTTCCGGCTTGAACGGAAACAGCGCCGCCACTTTGCCAATCGTGTCCGGCGTGAAACCGTGCAGCCACACATTGCCGCCCGCCGCCAGCTGCTTCTTGAGACCATCAATGTCGTCAGCCGATGGCAAATACGACGCGTCCACCAGCGTCGGTCCGCCCCCGGACGCAGACGTCACAATCGACGCCGATGCGATGGCCCTGGTGAGCGCCGGGTTGTCGCCCACCATGAGTCTCATCGCTGAGCCGCGAGGAGAGGGGTCCCCAAGCGACGACTTCACCAGCGACACAAGAACTGCATCTGCTGCAGGCTCGACTCCAATTCGGTCCGTAAGGTTCAGTTGGCTGACGATGAACTTGCCGTTGCCGTGACTCACCTCCAGCAGCGGCGACCAGCGTAGACCGTAAAGCCCACCGGCGTCCAACAAAATCTTATAGTTGCCCGCCGACGGCTTATACGGCGTCGCGACGCTTACCAGGTTATCGGGAAGCCAGTACGAATACTGCGGCTCATCAAGGCCGCCCGGCGCGGCATTCCCATGCGACCGCAGCCAAACCTGCGACGCGGCATGCTTACCATCGATCTCGGGAATGGCGCTGGATATGGAAGTCGGGCTGGCGGGCGACAGGAGGAGCGCTCGTCCGCCGCTAAGTACGAACTTGTCGATCACCTGCCGATACGGCGCCGCATTCATGCCCGTTCCAATGATCAACAATCTCGTCTTCGCAAGGTCTCCAGCCTCAAGTTGCGTCTTCGCGGTGGCGTTCAACCCAAGCTTCGCAAGGGCGGCAGTGGTGACACCTGTTGCGTCAAGAACGACAATCGACGATGCGTCCACACCCGCCAGGCTCGTCGGCGGCATGATGTAGATTGTCTCGTCATACCGCTCAAACTGACGCCACCCTGCGTAGTTGCGTATGCGAACGGTAAGCGTCGCCGCAGTCTTCTCCGTGACGCCAGGGCAGTCTATCGGCAGCGAGACCGTTGCCGGACGCCCCGGTCCGGGTCGCACGGAGACACTCTTCTCCCAAATCGTATCGTTACCGATGGTCAAGGAGTAGAGAACGCGCCAATCGCCAACGAGGGCATTGCTGTCGTCGAACACGATCACCTTGCGGCTGCCGACCTGTCCGCCGTAAAAGTTGGGGTGGAATTCGATTGGCCGCACGCCGATGCTGGGCATGATCTGCTGACGGTCACCAGTCCACGGGTTCAACCCCGCCACTCCCTGCAAGCGGTAAACATCGGTCGCTTTTCGCACCGTTTCGATGTAACCGTTCGGCATATGCCTGTCGGTTCCCCTGTAGTTCTGCAGGCGCCACTTCTGCCAGTCGTACGCTTCTTCCCCCTGTGTGCTGGAGGCGTTGTCAGGTCCATCGCTTGGACAGAAATACTCGCCCAACATCAACGGTCGATCCCAAACGAAATCCGCGCGCCAACTATGAACTTGTCCATCGACTGGATTGTCGAGCCAGTACAAATCGTTGGGCACAACCATGCCAGAGTTCGGATACTTGATGCGAACAACGCCCGCCGTGCCTTCGGGGTAGTGGATATTGATGATCGGCAGTCGACCACCCCAAGTGACCTCGCCATCGCCCTCAAGAGGTCGGATAGGATCGGTCGCGTGCGCGGTTGCGACCAGCGCATCGGATATCTTCATCCGGTTAGGGTTCACTGAATCCCAGAACGATTCGTTTGTCAGGTTCCACAACACCACCGACGGTCGGTTTCGGTGAAGCTTGATCAGATCCCGCTCATAGGCTAACACCGTCGGAAGCCACGCCTCGGGATGGTCTAGGTTGAACTGCTCCGGAATGCTGAAAAAGCCAAGTTCTGGATTTGTCATCACGCCAAACTTGTCGGCGGAATCCAGCAGTTGAGTGTTGTTGAATCCGAGGTGAAGGCGAATCGTGTTGAACGGTCGCCCGGCTGTCGCGCGCATTTCCTGCTCCGACATGATCGGGTCGCCGCCAACCATCGTCAGCGTACTATTACGCCGAATCACGATAGGCACGCCGTTCAGCATGAAGTCGCGGCCCTGAATCCAGAACTCGCGGAATCCGAAGCGCTGCGTGGATTCGTCGAGCACCCGGTCTGCCTCGCGTACACGGACGCTGGACGAGTATATGATCGGGTTTTCCGGCGACCAAAGACGCGGCGCTAACCAATCCTTACCGAGAGTGACCACCGATGACGCTCCTGGAGCGATTGTCACCGAGACAGGAGCAATACTGCACTGCAAAACGCCGTTGTCGTCAGCAATAGAACCCTCAACCAAAACCGTGCGCGGGCGGAGGGACTTGTTCACCACAGTAGTCTCGAGATCGATGTGCTTATTGCGTACCGATGTCTTAACAAACAAATCGTCAATGGCGACGCGTGGGACAATCCGTAACGACACATCGCCCCAGATACCGGCTACGACTCCTGTCGCAGGAGCAAGGTAAGACTTCAGCGACAGATCGTAGATGGATTCCCGGCCCGCCACACCAACGACCAGCAAGTTCGGCTGCCCGGGCTTCACGATGTCGGTTACATCGTATTCGTGAGGCGTGTGCCCGATCAACGATTCGCCAAGCAGCTTGCCGTTCAGCCAGGTGGAGCTACGAAACGCGACACCGTCGAAGTGAAGAACGAGGCGTTGACTGGCGGGGATGCCGATTGGCCCATCGAACGACCGCCGAAACCATGCCGCAATCTTGTCGTGCCTCTTGAAGCCCTTCCGGTCCGCCGTGAACATCTCGCTCGGGCTGGGATAGTACGGCCCGCCGGGAGAGTCCAGAACACGACTGTCGGTCCCAGGTACCTTTTCCGCTTTCCAACCATCCACAGGAGGGGGGTAGGTAAACGTAAACCCAAAGATAGGAAGTGCTTCCCATTGTCCGTTGAGGCTGACTGCCGACCGAATGCCGTTCGACGCGACTTCAGCAGCGGCAAAGACGGTCGGCGAGAACGAGATCAGCAAAACTATGGCAATGGATCGAAGGATTCGGTGGTTCATGGTTGGTACAGTTTCTTGCCGCGACGGAGCGCTAGGATGCGCCGGTCGCGGGCAAAAGTGAGGCTGAGTTTCGTACAAGTGTCGAGGAGGAGACGCTTGGCGCATCGAACTGGGTCCACGGTGCGCCAAACGGGTCTACGTTGCCTATACAATCAAGCGCGCGCCGCTAGTCGGTGGGCCAAAGGCTCCACATACCTGCATTCCAGGCGTTCGCACCGGAGTTCGTACACGTCGCCGTAGTGCCAACCGTCTTCTCAGGCGTAAGGAACTTCACGTGACCGTCAGCAAACCCGTAGTTCCAGCCACCTGCGTGAACGGGTATCCCTTTCGTAGCGACGTCTTGAGCCAGGTCAACAGGATGACTAACGCTGAAAGTGGCGCACGGCATCGTCATTGATGGAGCCGACACCATATCGCATCCGTTCCAGTTACAGGCATACGTATTTCCGCTGAAGTAGTACTCGACCAGCATCAGCGTAGTAGCTGGCGCCTCGACGTCGGACGCCATGTGAGCGCGCCAGTCACTTCCCGTGCCGCCAATCCAGCCAGCCATTCCTGAGTGGAACTTGAAGTTACTTCCAGTATAAACACTCCCGCCATTCAGGTTGTCTGGCATGGTATACGAAACCGGTATGTTGGTGACGTTGGTGTTGCGCTTGATGGTGTCGTCGGGACAGTAGAGCGAGCCATACGATTTGACGTAGGGGTAGATCTGATAAGCCCACCCATTTGTTTGCACCCAGCTGCCGCCAACAAACGTGTTATGAACGATAGCAGGGTAGACCTCGTCGTAGTCGTTGCTATATTGAATCATGGCCAGCGTGATCTGCTTTTCGTTACTGGCGCACGATGTCTGCCTGGCCTTTTCGCGAGCTGTGGCGAACACGGGGAAGAGTATAGCTGCGAGAATCGCTATTATAGCTATAACTACGAGCAATTCAATTAGAGTAAATCCGTTGCGTTTCATCCAGTTTTCTCCTATTTCGTATAACTAACAATAGTGCCTTCTGTCACGAGCTAAGAGCTAGCTCATCGGTAAAACGAGTGCGCAGGTCCGACTAAGGGGCCATCCATGTCGAAATCGATAGCACGAGATGGCAGCGGATGGGCCGGATTCTTCATTCTTTCGATTAGCATTTCGACCGCCTGCTGGCCATATTGGAACGTCGGTATCTGGCAAGTAATAATTGGCAGGCCTTCGTTCTTTTGCCAGATATCCGAGAAAGTAGCGATTTCAAGATCCACCGGGACCCGAATTCCAAGCTCGTTGGCGATTGTGAAAATCGCATTAGCCACAGAGGGCCAATAGGTGACAACGGCTGACGGTCGATCAGCGCTCACAAGCATGTCCCTTACAATAGCCTTGTATTGAGTCGCGTGGCGCTCGACATGAATGTCGCCTGTCTTCGCCGTTAAGCCTGCCGATGCCATGGCATCAAGGTATCCCTGACGACGGTGGCGGCTGCTATAGTGGATTGCCGTCTCCCCTTCAAAGTCATAACCCCAGTACTCAATTCGCCTGTGGCCGACTGCAATAAGCCGTTCTGTAACCTTGCGACTTGCTCCGAGATCGTCAGGATACACACAGTCCGTTTCTGCGACCGAGTTGATCCACACAGACGGTATCGAATGCCGGCTGACGAGTTCGCGGAGCTGTGCTGGCGCATTCGTCGTGTAGTTGATGATGAGCCCGTCCAGCATGCGCTCCTTGAGAATCTTGGGAAGCGTTTCGCTGTCAGTCAAGTCCTCATCTGCCAGGGTGGCGATCGTCAGGTGGTAGCCGTGCCCGGTCAGAGCCATGTTGATGCCATAAAGCGCTTCAGGACTGATGGCGCTTCGGCTGGTGTTGGTGCCCATCACCAATCCAATACAGTTGAACTTGCCGCTCTGTACCATCTTGGCTGCAGAGTTCGGGCGGTAGTCGAGCAAGCGGGCCGCTTCAAGTATGCGCTCGCGTGTCGCCGCCGAAAGCCCCGTTCCCGACTTCGCGCTGTTGAGCGCAACAGAAACGCTGGCGTGGTGGACTCCCGCCAGAGCCGCAACATCGCGTACAGTGGACCGCTTTCGAAGTTGGGTTGTTTTTGCTATTTCACTCATACCGGGCTTAACAAACGTGTGTTGTTTCTCAGTTTAGCATGACATCCGCCGCTTGTCAATACAAGTGATCGACTTTCAAGCATGCCTATTTTGCGTTTCCACTGTGCTTTGGTCTTGCTGCTGGGGCGCAATGACGGAATAGATTACTCGGAGCAAACCATGGCGCACACCGCAAGAGACTCCACCCTGCCCGTACCGCACCCTGTTCGGCGTCCCCGCTGAGGCTCAACTTCACACCCGCCCCGTCGCCTCCCACCGATACGCCGCGCCAAACGACACATTCTTCGTCACGCTCACCTTGACCTCGCCCGCCGCAAATGTGAACCCGGCCGTCAGCACAAACGGCGTCTCCAAGAACGCCATTCGCACCGTCAACACGTTGCCCTTCCACGACGCTGCCGCGCCGACATGGTACGAATCAAACTTCGTGAACGGTTCATGCGCCCCCAGCGTCAACCCCGTCTCGCTCTCAATCCAGCGATCTCGCCCTGCACGAATGGCGTGCGCGACACCGTTCTCTTCCACCGTGATCGTCACGGAATCGGTGTCGCCATCAAAGGTGAGCGCTGTCACTCCTCTGTCATTGGCCGCAATGGAATATGTACGCCCGAATGACTCGTCCTCCATTGCCGAAACCGCAGATCCGTCGGGGCGACGCAACTGCAGCCACGACAGCGATCCGTCCAGCGCCTCCTGAGCCGCCGTATCGGATACGATTGCCGCTGGCGCGACTCCCGGCAGAATGTGCTCCCACATCAAGCTGAGAACCGCGCCCATATCGGTCAAAGCCGACGTTGTCGCGATCACAAGCTCGAGGTCTGGCACCACAACGCAGTACTGGCCAAACGCGCCATCTCCGCGATACGCGTTGTGACGGCAACGCCAAAACTGGTACCCGTATCCCTGATTCCAATCGTTGCCTGGGTCCGCGCCGTTCGGAACCTGGCGCGATGTCGCTTCCGCAACCCATTCCTCAGCAATCACGCGCTTGCCGCCAAAGACGCCCTTTTCGAGGTAGAGCTGCCCGAATTTTGCGATGGTCTCGGTGGTCGCGTAGTAGCCCCAGCCGCCCGTATTGACACCCATTGGCGACGATTCCCAGTACCGCTCATCGATCCCAAGCGGATCGAACAGGCGCGGCCCAAGGTACTCGATTAGCGTTTGGCCAGTGACCTTCTGTACAATCGCCGACACCATATATGTCGCACCGCTGTTGTATGTAAAATGCGTCCCGGGCTCGTGCTCGACAGGCAGCGCCAGAAACGCGCGCGTCCAATCGCCATCGCCGCCACCGATACGCCCCATCGTGTCCTGATCATGCCCGCTGGTCATGGTCAGCAGATCGCGCACACGCATAGCTGCAAGGTTCTCGGAAACGTCGGCCGGAAGCAGCTCAGGAAAGAATGACACCACTTTGTCGTCGACGGTCAGCAGCCCTTCGGTAACCGCAAACCCTGCGGCTGTCGACGCAAAGCTCTTGCTGAGCGAAAACAGCATGTGCGGAACACCGGTGCGATACGGCGCCCAGTGGCCCTCGGCGATAACGTGGCCATGTCGGACAACCATGAGGCTGTGAAGCTCATGGCCAGCCGCCTCGACAGCATCAACAAATCCTAGCAGTGCCGACGGAGAGACGCCTTGGTCGGCGGGAGTACTTCGAGGCAGGGAAATAGGTGAACTCATGCCACTATCCTTCGCCGAAAGCGAAGTAACATCCTGCTGCCCATGGACGGGGGGTGCGATTCAGGAAAATGGTAACCTGAGCGCTAGGCTCACCGGGACTAGAACTCCTAGTCCGCAGACGGACGCAAGCGGTCTGACGGAGAACACCCCGGCGGGGCTAAGTGTGCGCCACGGTCCCAATGAACGCTGTTATGGCCTATCTTACTACCCGACCAATGGCCGCTTGGCACTTTCGTGAAGCGCATCCTAAGACACGAGCCCCGCAGAGGTCCGGCAATCGTCGCACTCGCTATCATATGGCTTCACCGCTAACACAAGCATTGGGCCCTCAAAATAGTATTTGACATATCAAATCCGCAGTGTTACAATGCTGACATGTCCGCTTTGACTGCTCCGCTGTACAAACAAATCGTGGACGATGTCACGTCTCGGATCGACAGCAACGAGTACCAGGAGGGCTCCCAGCTCCCTTCTCGAATCGAGCTCGCGATCCAGTACGGGGTAAGCCACATCACCGTGCAAACGGCGCTGAGAGAGCTTGTTCACCTGGGGTATCTCAGGTCGCGGCGTGGATCCGGCGTATTCGTGCAACGCCGAACGCAGCGGGCTACGCCGCGGCAGGGCACCCTGGCCCAAAACTCCGTGGTCGTCGTCGGGACGAAGTCGACCAGCTTATATGTGCCGCACGATACGGGATGGGCAGATAGAGTCTCGGGCGGTGCGCTTGAAACCGTTTTTCAACTGGGGCTGAACCAAATGATCGTCCATCCCAGCCGGATGAGCGTTGAGACCGTTGACGGACTGATCGCCGACCCGCCGAGCGGCGTAGTCTTCCCGGACGGTTTGTCGCCAGCTGTCGTCGCGACCTGGTCTCGCCGGCTGGTGGACGCCGGTATACCGGTCGTGGTCTACGGCGATGCGCCCGAGTTGGCTGCGTTCGACAGAGTCACGTCCGACTGGGAGTCGGGTGCCTATTTCCTGACACGGTGGCTCATCGCTTCAGGGCGCCATAGGATTATCCAAGTGTGGCCAGACGGCAGCGACGGCTATTGGTTTGCCGGATTGCGAGCAGGGCATGTCCGCGCGATGGAAGAAGCGTCGCTGCGTCCCAATCCCGTCGTGAAGTTTGAGAGCGATCCCAACTGGGACAGGTCGCCCGACGGCTTTCACAAGAGTATCCGGCGCGCGGCGAGCTGCCTTCCCGAACACTTCGTGGCGATTCCGCCGATCGACGCGATCATGCTGGCGTCGGACGGCTACATCCCCGGCTTTTCAGCCGCGTGCCGACTCTTCGGAAAGACGCCAGGCGAGGACGTTGCAATAGCGGGTTACGACGACTACTGGGCTGGCCTACCCGAACAGAACTATGAACCGTGCCCTCCGGTCGCCTCTGTCGACAAGCACAATTTCGCTCTGGGCGAGCAGTTGGTCCGCTTGCTGATTGATCGAATCGAAGGCCGACTCGCCGACTCGCCCCAGTGCCGCACGGTCGCGCCGTCGGTGGTTCACTACAAGAAATAGCCGCGCATCGCGCCGTGCGCATCCGCCCGACGCGGTCTGCCGAAGAGGAGGGAACGGGAGTATGTTAACCTTTGAACGGAAATCGGGATTCACTTTGATCGAGCTTTTAGTAGTTATTGCTGTCATCGCTATACTAGTAGCTATACTTTTCCCCGTGTTTGCAGCGGCTCGGGAAAAGGCCCGCCAAAGCGCCTGCTCCAGCAACCTCAAGCAGATCGGGCTTTCCGTATTGCAGTACTGTCAGGACTACGACGAAGTTTACCCGATGGCGGTGACCGAGGATTGGTGCGACAAGAAAGCGTTCGGATCCTGCAAGGGACCGACGCCGACGCCGATTCCGGTTCGTCTCGATCCTTATATCAAAAGCAGTGGCGTCTGGAAATGCCCCAATTCGAGCAAGCAACGCGACAAGCTCAAGTACGACTACGGTTACGCCTACTATCTGGGCAACCAGGAGTATAGCATCACCGGCGACGGAATCCCGTGCACGTCGAGCGTGAGCGATAACATCGCACCCGGCAACCTGATCATGGCCACCGACGAAATCAACGCCGTCGTTAACGGCGTCTGGGCGAGCTACACCAGCGACCCGTCGACGTGGGTCGAATACGGCCATTCCAACACTCTCGGCGATGCGGCAGTGCTGTCGTCGCCCAACTTCCAAATCAAGGGATTGAAGAACAACTGGCCGCTTCAAGGGATCGCGTCCTATGGCGCGTGGAACGCGTGGCCGTCTCCCCGGCATTCTGGCGGCGCCAATTTCCTGTACTGCGACGGCCACGTCAAACTACGCGATGTCACTTACGAGATCGCACACGATGTGTCCAAAGACAAACTGTGCGAATGGTGCAACGGAAATTAAGCGAGAGCGAGTCTTGCGCATTTACGGGAAACCGAGTGGGCTGACGACCGAGAACGGGTGGGTACGACTTTATGGGTAAGATTCGCAATATAGCGCTGTTCGCTGCTCTTGCAGCCGTTCTCCATGGAACTGCCGCCGGGGCCGCGCCACGCAGCCTTCCAACCGTCGGCGAGTGGGACGGCGTCACGCAATCGGCCCACCTGGAAACGCCCTACGAAGACCAGGTTCAGTCCAATGTCCCGTTCGGCATCATCAGCTACTTCAACGAGCCATGGCGCTCGTATATGGACACGTGGTCGGCGGCGCAATACGAAGGCTACGCGGGCGCGGTGTGGAATATCCAGGCCCGATACGCCGACGCTGTGGGGCAGATCCTGAAGGAATCCGGAATTCGCACCGTCCGCTTCGAGATCGGATGGGGTTACCTCGGCTGGGACGATCATATCGGTCCGTCGTCCCGGTCGCAGTTCAAGCCCCTTTTCGACATGTGTCGTAAATACGGCATTCGTCCCCTCATCCTGCTGAACGCCCACCACGGCGTCCCGTGCCCGGTGAGGGACGTGCCGGTGACGCTGGTAGTCGACGCCAAAAAAGGCGACACGACGCTCAGTCTGGCACCGGGCTCGAAGCTTCGCGAGGGATACACGGGGCCGATGGACCACGAATACATCGCCGCGTTCCCACTCATTACAAGACTCGACGCAAATGGAACCGCGCACCTCTCAGCGCCGCTCGGCGAAGACCTGAAGGCGGGTAAGCTCAGCCTGAAGGAGCTGAAATACCAACCGTTCCAAGGCGCGCTTCTGGCCGACGGCACTCCCGTTCCCGCGTGCGCCGAGACTTACGACGGTTGGCTCAAATATGTCGCCGAAGTGACCAGCTTTGCGAAAGAGTCTCTCGGGACAACCGGCGCTCCAAATGCCGGGTTCGACTTGGAAGTCTGGAACGAGCTCACGTTTGGCTCCAATTTTCTCGACATCGGCAAATACTACGAAGCCAAGCCCAAATATGTAACATCCAAGAACAAGTGGGGCTACGTATACAAGAAGCATCGCGCGCCCGATCCCGGTTTCCGGCCCGACGCCACGGCCGACTTCGACGCTGGCGACTGCTATACCATCCTGCCGATGACGATCGACACCATCGCCGATCATCGGTCCGATTACCCCGGATTGAAAGTGATTAGCGGCTTCGCGAACCAATGGCCATGGGACAGCGGCAGCGCTCTTTGGCCCAACCAGGCCGGATTTAGCCGTCACTACTACACCGGCGCTTGGGACGAGATCTCACCCAAACATGCCCGCGATGTCGCCGTGCGTCCCACGCAGTGGCGCGGTGTGACCAATGCGCTTGGCAAGTTCGAAGGCGAACTGGATCATCGCGACTGGCACACGGTCAAGCCCGGCACCGTTTTTATACCGACGGTGACCGTCGGCTTCCCCGAACTCGGCCACAGCGGTTTTCACTCGGAATCCCTGTCGCGCGACGTCCTCCCCGATTCGCGGTACGTGTTCTTTCCGGGCCACGGCCGCTACACCCACAACGGCGACTTTCATACGGCCGAACTGTGGGAGACGGAGACGAACTACAGCCGCCAGAAGTTCTTCGAGCAGCTCATTTTCAAAGACGGAACCATCGATAAGGCCGACCCCAAAGCCATCGCGCTCGACGAGCATATCGCGGCTAAATGCATGCTGCGGCAGTACGTGTTCCACAACCACAAGGGGCTAAAGCGGCTGTATCTGTACTGCCTCGGCCCGAACCAGTACAATTTCGGCATGCTCCCCAAGCGCTTCCTGGCCGCGCTCGACGAGACCAACGGCGCCCTTACTCCGGCAGTCCGGTCCACGCTGCCGGAGGGCTTCGCCGGGCTCGCATGGCTGGCGGCTCATATGGACGCGGGCGAAAAAATCGATGCGCCGCGACCGCTCAAAGTGACAGATGTCGTCGAGTATAAGCCCCGGCTGGTGATGGCTGGCGACAGCACCCCGGCGCACCCGGACCGCTGGAACCGGGATTGGTTCACGTTCCTCCCGTACCAACTCTCGCCGAACAGGTACCTGATCCCGTACTATGTCCAGACCACCGATATGAGCCATGTGTGGAATTCCAGCAAGGGCCCCCTCGATTTCGCGCGATGGGATATGCCCGAGCAGGAGTACGACGTGACCATTGAAAACATTCGCGGAATCGGGGCAAAAGTGTCGTGCCTCGACCCGCTCACCATGGCGACCGTCCCCGCCAGCATCGCCTCCGCCACGCCGCGCTCGATCACCGTCCACCTCAATGCAACCGACTACCCGCGATTTCTGACCGTCACCGAAAGCAAGCCTGGGCCACAGATCGTCGCCCCAAAGGTCGAACTGACGACGGAAAGCCACGTTCGCGTATCGTGGCAAACCAACCTACCGGCGACGCTTTCCGTCGAGTACGGAGCCGACTGGGTGAACCGGTCGACCCACGATGTCGTTCTCAAGCCGGGGACGACATCGTTCACGATTCCCGAGACAATCAAAGGCGTGGTCGCTGTTCGCATCAAAGCGGAGGCGAACGGGCTCACCGATGTTTGGCCGCGCTGGGACGAGGATCCGGCCGGGCAGATTGTCGTCCCCGGCGGCGAGATCAAGCCCACAAGCGTTGCCGCCCCGCCAGCCGCAACAAAGGCACCCGAGGAGTGGAAGCCAATCGTGTCTCTTGCTCTTGGCGAGGCGCCTAAGCTGACCGGCAAGTTTCAAGATACGGGTGGCAGGTGGAGCATGGGTTTGCCCGATGGGGCCGCGACATCGCAACTCGCTGACGGCCTCCAGGGGTCGTTCGCGCGATCAAAGGATATCGTCGACATGCGGGCGCGCTGGGTGGCCGGTGGGGCTGCGACCGCGTCGAGCCAATTGCCGTTCGCGTCGTCCATCGACGACGCATCAAGCACATCGGTTTCCCTTCCGTCGGGTGTTCACGGAACGCTGTACGAATACCGTCTCACCGCGGCCGCTCACCCCGGCGTTGCCAACCTCGGGCAGATGTATCTGCTTCTACCGGTAGGCGCATCGGCAAAAGATCTCCTCGTTGTCTCGTTCAGCGGGTCGGCGGATGCGATGGCAAACTGCAGAAATACGCTGCTAGCCATTGCGGCGAGCATTACCCTTGCCGACCCACCGCGCTAGCCCGGATAACTCGCGTCGTGCTCAAAAAATCGGCACGCGCGCAAGGTTCGTCATCGCGTGACCGAACTACTGCCCCAGCCAAACCGCCAATACGCACCCGCTCGATCATAACCCCGCTCGCGGGGTCGCGCGGCACGCGCGGGGGACCCACACCTAATATTATCCGCAGGTTTACCGATAATGGTGTAGTTGTTATCCGATATTCGCGTTAATGTGCAAGTACGTTCCCTACCAGAAATCATTCTCGTTAACTAAACACACAACAGTACATGCGCAACAAAGTCACATTCAAAATTGTCTACAGAGCTGCGCTTGCTGTTGTGTTGCTGGCTGTGGCGCTCCTCACCATTGAGTGGATCAACAAGTGGAACCATGCCCAGGAACTGGTCGACGATAGCGTCTATCAGGTAACAAGATCGCTCCAATCTCTAAATACTCACGGCGAATACGCAGCGCCGCGTATGCTCGCTGCCGTCGCCGCTAGCGTCCCGCCAGGCGTACGCGTCACTGAAATCAGCCTCGAAACACCCACCGGGCCGCGACGCGCAACACTCACCGCCGACCCGGCCAACGATGGGGCCATCACCAGCTCACCCGTCGGCTTGCTCTCCCCAATTCCGCCGGTTCGCCGGGTCAATACCCTGACGGCGTGGCCCACCAAGGACGGCAAACTCCTGGCTTACCCCGCTAGCGCCGTTGTGAACTTCACGTCGCGTAAAGTGGCCGACGGCAACGACCTCATTTTGCAGCTTGAAATCGCCTTTTTCGGGCTCCTCGTCTGTGTAGCGATTATCTGGGCCACCGTTTACCGCACCGTGATCCAACCGACCGCAGCCATCATCCGCATCGCGTCGCGAATTGCAAACGGCGACACCGATCTGCGGCTTGCCGTTACGAGCAACGACGAGTTCGGCAAGATCATGCGCGCCTTCAACGACATGACCGATGCGCTGCTCACGACTCAGCAGCAGGCGGACATGGATGGACTCACGCAGTTGTTCAACCACCGCTACTTGCAGGAAAAGATCGCCGAAAGCATCGTTCAGGCCCAGCGCTCCCAGCGGCACATGGCGATCATCTTGATCGACCTCAACAAGTTCAAGCTGCTCAACGATACCTTTGGGCATCTCGTCGGCGACCGCTTCCTCGTCCAAACCGCCGCAGTTCTGCGTCGCGCCGTGCATCTCGATGGCCTCGTGGGGCGTTACGGCGGCGATGAGTTCGTGATCGTGATGCCGCATGCCACCCGAGAACGCGCCATGGCTATGGCCGCACGCATACGCCGCCTGATGCGCCTCGAGCAGTTCCGGCCACATCCGATCTCTGAGCCCATCCCCATCACGTTCAGCATGGGCGTCGCCGTCTATCCCAGCGATGGTGCCAGCAGCCAGGAGTTGATCGCCTTCGCCGACGCTTCGCTCTACAGCGAGAAGGACGGCGCGCCTCACCTGATGACCGTCACCCGCGAGATCGAAACCGCCTACGCCAAGGTTCCGCACAGCGACATCACCCTCGCCGACGGTGGCCTTTTCCGCACACTGTTCAGCCTTGTGGTCGCCGTTGACCACAAAGACCAGTACACGCAGCGCCACTCAGAACACGTCGCGGAGTGGTCGACGAGGTTCGGTAAGGCGCTGGGGCTTCCCGAAGACACATGCAACGCGTTGCGAGTCGCTGGCCTGTTGCACGACGTCGGAAAAATCGGCATACCCGACTCTATCCTCCGCAAGCCAACCGAACTGAGCGATCACGAGTACGATATTATCAAAGGCCATGTTGAGCTGTCGGAACGCCTGATCCAGGGTGTCCCGTACGAAGAACTCGTGCTGCAAGCCGTGTCGACGCACCACGAACACTGGGACGGTACCGGTTATCCGCGCGGCCTCAAGGGCAACGATATCCCCGCCATCGGCCGCATCATGATGCTCGTCGACTGCTTCTCGGCTCTCAGCCTTGATCGCCCCTATCGCCGCGCGCTCCCCTTCGACGAGATCCGCGACTTCATCATCAACGGCAGCGGACGCCTCTTCGACCCAGCCCTGGTAGACCCATTTGTCGCCATCATGGAAGAAAGTGTCCCAGAACTAACCCTCATCGACGGTGGCCCCATCGAACCCATCGCGGATGATAAGCGCGACGAGGACTCGCTTCCTAAAGCGGCACTCGCGACGTAGCGGTACCAACTAATGGCCACAGGACCGACACTATTCTTGCGGGTGCGAACTGCGGGTGTGATTCATGATTGAGTCGTCATGGACGCGATCCACCCATTAGGATGAAAGGTTTCGCGGCGCAACCTCTTTGTCTTCCCATTTTGGGGAGAAGGGGACCCACGAAGTGGGGAAGAGGGGTTCTGTATTTTCTAGGCAAGCATCAGATCACCTATTTGCCTCAACTCCGAAAGAACCATGCCTGGGGACTGCCCCGCAGAAGGTGGCACCACTTGTTCGCGGTGTAGAAGCTGCCAGACCTATCGCCACATTCCCAAACCCGTCATCCCAATCGTGGCGTATCGCAACTGTTTGGGGCCGCCTTCGAGGACGCTGTCCCCGAAGAATTTGCCGCCAACCCTCGCCACGGAGCGGCCATATCGCCGTGAGGCGCTGCGGTCGGCATGCCGCTATCCGGATTCGCAACGCTAAGGTTCAGAAGCCAACCGCTACCTCAAAATTTGGTACACACCCGTGACGAGCGCTAGCGACTCGGAGTAATCTTAACCCAGCACGCCTACTTCAAGCTGAACGTTCCAGCCAGCGATTTAGTCTTGCAATCAGTCGTTGCAGAATATACGCCGCCGTCCGTCCCCAACCCGCCGCAGGGAATGCCGAGCGGGTTCTGGTACGCCAGGAGGCCGTTGCTGTAGCCGCACGAGACCATGCCGGGCTTAAGCCATTTGGCGTGCCCGTCGGCGAATAGAAAGCACGACCCGTCGGAATGGCGGCCCACCGCGCTTTTCATTATGTTCGTCGGAAGCGCTACCGTATCCCCAAACATTTGACCGGTCGCCAAGACCTGATTGTTGTTGTCGAGCGACGCCCCCGTATTCGCGCCGCCGTAAGCTGCACCTGAAATGCTCTCGCAGCCAAAATCGGGACACGGGACGCTTGGCGAAAACGTTTCATTGTCAAATATCTCGAAGAGGTAAACAGTCTGGGCGGTGGACACAATATTGGACACCTGACGGGGCGACGTCAGGCTCTCAAACTGCATATTCAGCGCATACGAGACGGTTGGCAGCTTGCTCTTGTGGAATGTGTCGTCCGGACAGGTGAAGGCGTCTGTCGCCTTCACATACGGATAAAGCTGGCCCGCCCAGCCGCGGCCCGCAATGCCAAAGAAACTGTGCCCGCAAGCATAGGCCTCGTCGTAGTCAGAGACGTATTGCAGGGCTGCAAGACCCATCTGCTTTTCGTTCGAAAGGCAAGTCGTTTGCCGCGCCTTCTCACGTGCTGTAGCAAACACAGGGAAAAGTATAGCAGCCAATATTGAAATTATAGCAATTACCACTAGAAGCTCAATAAGAGTGAATCCATTGATCGGTGTCGTTCTTTGACATGTTCTGCGTCCCATAGGAGTACCTTTCTACGCCAGCTGCTATGTCGCTGGCTGACACTGACGTGCGGTCATTTCGACGCTAACCAATTAGTCGTCGTTCGGGTGATCAAGTGTGACGTCCAACAGATTTTTTGAGACGTCTGGTCGCCGCTTAGCGCAGTGATTGCGAGTTGCGCGGCGCTTCGTCCAAGCTCTACCAGGGGAGGCCGCATGCTTGTGAGGCCGAGCGAACGCGCATGCTCGGAATCGTCAAACGCTGCGACTAAAAAATCTACGCCTGCCCGCAGTCCCATTTCGGCGGCTGCTTGCAGCACACCACGAGCCATGTGGTCGTTCGCTGCCAGAATTCCCTGAGGCGTGCCTGCCGCGAAAATCTCTCTGCCCATCGCGCACGCCAGATCGAAATGCTCTGGATCGCTCCCGCAATAGGGGCCAGCAAATCGGACAGTTAACCTTTTTTCGGCAACTGACGACCGACGGAGCGCGTTCCGCATTCCATTGAGGCGTTCTTGTGCCCACTGGAACTGGTTGTCTGCGACGAAGAGAAAGGACGAGCACCCTTTCTCGATCAAATGCATCGTTGCGATGTAGCCCGCGTCCACATTGTCGTAGTAGACATTCCAGCATGGCCAGTTCGCTATTGTCGGTGATACATAGATAAGGGGCACGCCGATAGTTCCAAACGGCACATCAAACGTTTCGAGAGTTTCCTGCGACGCGTTATAGGCGACAACCACGATTGCTTCCGCGCCCTGATCAACCAGCCTGTCGGCCGCCTCGCAGAGTGGCATGGCCTTGCCAGGCTTCGCGCTACGGTCAAGGTAGATGACAATGGAGCCTGAACCCGAAACGGCCTTTTCAAGACTTCTTAAAATATCTTCTTCGTCTCGGCTAACCTGATCGTCGACGATAATAACGCCAATGACGCACAACCGAGTGGTGACGTCGCTCACCGGAGCATCTAACGGTGCCGCTAGAAGCGCGTCGCGAGAAGTAAAACTACTCCCGCCAACTGGCAATCGGCGCGATACAAATGTCCCCCGCGTCCCCTGCGTTTCGAGCGTTCCTTCGGCGACCAGCGCCCGAATTGCCCGATCAATTGTCCGCTGGTGAACGTCGTACTCCGCCGACAAACGGTGACGCCCCGGTATCATCATGCCCGCCTGCCACTCGCCGGACTCGACCTTCTTGCGAAGGTCGCTCTCGATGCGCTGGTAGACGGGATTTGTTAATTCCGCGATTTTCGCTGATTTGTCAGCTAGGGTTGCCATGGGATGTTTCTTTCGAGTATCCTAACTGTAACACTTCATGTATCAACTATAACCAGTATAGTGGACAACTTCTTGATTGTCAAGAGGCTAAATTGAAGCGCGGCGATTTCTGGAAACTTTTGAACCCGCAACACGGTGGTTCGTTGGTCCGCATTGCGATAAAATCGCTGAATAAGGAATACCGTCATATTATGAACCTAACTAAGCTCGCCTTAATCGCTATAACAATTGCTACATTTGCAATTCTTCCCACTCGCCCATTGCGAGCAGACTCGCCAGCAGGCAGCTCCCCAAAGCATCCCGTTTTCGCCCACTACATGGTTTGTTTCGCCACCTATGGTGAAAACCTGGCAGGCTATAAGCGCGACATTCAGGACGCGCAAGCGACGGGCATCGACGGTTTCGCCCTCAATGAAGGCGGGTGGGGCACGGAAGCGATGTATCCTCGACGCACCAAGCTGCTCTTCCAAGCCGCTAACGAACTCGGTACCGGCTTCAAGCTTTTCTTCTCTCTTGACTTCGCGACGCTGAAAATGACCTACGTGCCCGAAATCATCCACACCTACGTGAACGATCCAGCATACTACCGCTACAACAACCGCCCTGTCGTGTCGACATTCGGCGGCGGGGGCGACTGGCGAACCATCCTCGACGGCTATAAGGCGGAAGGTATCGACATCTGCTTTATCCCGTTCTTCTACCCAAAGCCAGTGACTGAGTTGCCCTCCTACGAGGTCATGCAAGACATGTTCGCGAAGTGGGGCGGCACGGTCGATGGGCTATTCTGGTTTGGCGCAACGGGTGGCGACGAAAAGCTCGTCGAGATCAATACCAATTACGTCAAAGCAGCCCGTGAAGCGCACAAGCTGGTCATGTCGAGCTATACGCCGTTCTACTGGGGCGCTTATCAGCCCGGTCGCCGTTTCTTCGAGACGCACGGCGGATTTGGCGTCGAAAAGCAGTGGAAATCGATCATTGCTAACCAACCAGATTTCGTCGAAATCGTGACCTGGAACGACTTCAACGAGTCCTACATCACCCCTGTCGATATCGCGGGCACCTACGAGAGCGTCGTCAAGACACCCGTGCGTCACCCCCACGTCGGTTACACGGAGCTGGCAAAGTATTTCATTCAGTGGTACAAAATCGGTAAAGAGCCCAAGATCGACCACGATAAGCTCGTCTACATCTACCGCGTCCATCCAAAAGCAGCAACGACAGCAATAGCTCCGCCACCTGCCGACAATACCGCCGCGCCTCCCGCCCCGAAGCCCGACCCGCGTATCGTCGCCAGGGTGACCGACCAACACGGAGTCGAGGACAACTTATACGTGACAACCCTACTGAAGTCTCCCGCAGAGCTTCGCGTGACTACTGGGGGTATCGAGACGAAATACCAGGCTCCAAAAGGATACACATCTTTTGCGATCCCCTTCAACGTTGGCGCGCAGCATTTCGCGCTCTACCGTAAGGGCAAACTTCTCACTGAAATCGACGGCGAACCAATCGTAGCAGAGCCAACCGAATACAACTTCTTCCCAACAACCGGCGTCGCAACCGCGACCAATTGACCCCCGGAATCCTACCCCTAACTTTCCGACTCCCCCTCGCCTTTCCAAGGAGAGTGGGCCGGGGGTGAGGTCATCCTACAAAGCAAGGCATCTGAGCCTTCATCTGACTCCCCTCTCCTTATCGTAAGAGAGTCGGCCGGGGGTGAGGTCATCCTACAAAGCAAGGCATCTTAGGCATAATCTGACTCCCCTCTCCTTATCCTAGGAGAGGGGCCGGGGGTGAGGTCTTCTCCCCACACCAAACACACCATGAAAAATCTCATCCATGACGACCCGACACACGATCAAATCGTAGCCGCCTTAAGTGGCCCGCGCCCCGCCCTGCTGCCCGCCATCGGAGCGCCTGAGTGGACTCGCGCTGCCGCTAACCCGCTGGTCGCCGTTCTCACGGCGCCGCTTCGTGAGGCCGCAAAGCGAGAGATCCATCTCCCAATGCCGCTGCTCACCGATGATCTTTACGCCGACTACACCAAGACCGGTACCCGGATGCGATTCGAAAACATGTACTTCGAACGCCGTCGCCAGTTGGCTCGCGCGGCGATAAGCGCACTGCTCACAGACGGGACCGAACGCGAGCGGTACATCGCATCTACCGTCACGAAGCTGACGGATATCTTCGAGGAAAAGTCATGGGCGGTTCCTGCGCACGTTGCCAGTGAGAACGGTAAAGACCCGTTGTTCCTCGACCTGTTCGCGTGCGAAACCGCGAACCTGATGGCCGAAATGCTCATCGTTTTCGGTGCCGACCTTCCGACCGAGCTATCCGTACGAATTCGCGAGCGGCTCCGTTACACGATTTTCGAGAACTACGCCACCCATCCTGACCGCCACTGGTGGTACTCGTACACCAACAACTGGAACGCCGTCTGCCAGCAAGGCATCGTTGGCGCGGCACTCGCCATCGAGACCGACATTGACTTGCTCGCCAGGGTCTTGCTAACCGCGAAAGCGGGCTTGCCCCATTTCCTGGAAGGCTTCGGCGACGATGGCGGATGTAGCGAAGGCCCCGGGTATTGGAGCTACGGCTTCGGCTGGTTCACGTTGCTTAACTTGCAGCTTGAAACAGCGACGTCAGGAAAACTATCAATCATCGACAACGATCCTAAGATTCGCGAGATCGCTCAGTATGCTCCGCGGGCTCGTTTCAGCAACGGCTACTTGATCAACTTTGCCGACGGGCCCGCAAGCGGTAGCATCAACCCATTTGTGCTGGGCTATCTCGGCAACCGCCTTGGACTACAAGAACTTCTAGGTGAATCGCAGAACGAGTACCAGAGAATTGTCGTCGGCGGATTCGACGCGCCTGGCGGCCGTATCGATTTCTTCTACCTCGCCCGCCTCCTCCTCAGCTTTCCAGCCGAAATCGCCACTCAGCACGGATCTCCCTCACGCGACTATTACTTCACCGACCTCCAGGTAATCACAGTGCGGCGTAAAGATCAACTTGGCAATCTCTGGGAATTTGCCGCGAAGGGCGGACACAATGTCGAACACCACAACCACAACGATTGCGGCAGCTTCATCCTGCACGTGAACGGCCAGCCAATCGTCACCGAGATCGGCGCTCCCGAATACAATCGCCGCTTTTTCGGGGCGACCCGGTACGAGCACATCGCATCCAGAACAATGGGGCATTCGCTCCCCATCATCAACGGTGCCGAGCAGGCCGAAGGCCCCGAATACAAGGCCGTCGTCCTGAAACACGAACTCGCCGACGACCACGTCACATTCGTCCTCGACCTCACTGCCGCATATGTCGCCGAAGCGCGTCTCCGCAGCCTCATACGAACACTCGAACTTAACCTGAACGCTGGCAGTTTGTCCGTCACTGACACCTACATGCTGGAGGAAGGCGACCTCTTCGAAACCGCAATATGCACGAACCGGAAAGTCGAGATGTTGGAGCGAGGCCCTGTGATTGTCGCTGGCTCAGCCCGTGTCCGTATTGACGCCGACGGTGTTGTGTTTTCAACAGAAACGCACAGCTATACCGATCAACAGGGAGCCCCTGCTTCCATCACGCGCATCGTGCTAACGCCACGTCCCCCCACAAATAGCGGTGTCGTGAAATATACGCTCCATCTCAATAACTCGTAGAATCGCCGCTAGAAGACCGCCCAAAAAGCCCGCCGACAAAGCACCGGAAGAACGCCGCCCGCCGCCCTTCTAGGCCCCCATCCCGAACCCGTCGATCATTCAACCACCCACAAACCGGTCCGCACTCCGAGTGCCCAACGGGTACTTTCAAGCCCTTCAGAGCCGTAGGCTTATCGAATGGTCCTTATTAATTCGTACACCTTACGATGACGGCAACCCGTCTCACACACTGCCAAATTCCTATGGGTCGGAGACCCTATCTTCAATAACTAGGAGGCTGTCCCGAAATAAAGTCCAGTCGATTTACGGTTTAGGAATGATGTTGCGAATCTCTCGTCGAATTCTGATTCATGGCACATGGATTTCTGTCTTACAGTACCGATCAGGCGTTTCTTCTTCCTCCCGATCCTCGGGACTGGCTCTCTGCCGACCACCTTGCGTATCAGGTGATCGA
>DASXUY010000052.1:0-76073 GCA_036504535.1 Capsulimonadaceae bacterium | reverse complement strand
AGCGTCAGGAACAAGCCGATAAGCGCTTGGATCAACTGAGCCTATTGTAAGCCTCCTTCAGGAGGCCCAATCTGTACCAACAACTATCCGCTTTGAGCGGTTCATATTCAAGCCACCGGCTCTGCCGGTGGTCTCTGACTCAATTGTGCTTAGCAATACATGCTAAGACGGCGACATAAAGAGAAAGGTCACTTGGTCGGATAATCGAAGTTCAGGAGTCATCTAGCCAACAATGCCCATCCACGCAACCATTTTAGGCTGGTTCGTGAAGAAAGAGAACATCATGCTAGATCGATCAATTGAATTGGCGGAAACCGACAATACCAAACGACTAACGGTTACCCATCTTCTGGCTATCAATAAAGGGGCATTCTGCGAATGCAACCTGACGCTACAAACGTTTCGTACTGCGAAAGGCGCATTATTACAGCTTTCGAATATCAAGGCGTTCGCAGCTGACTGCGATAAGCGCGGAGTTGGTGTACTCGCAGCAGTTACCTTATCTGGCGACAAAATCGAATTGCTACGAGCTCATAAGGTCTTGCTGCTCAAACATAATCCGGGGGCGGAGGTGCTGTTTGCGGCGATCTGCTTTGCTAAACTAGCTGGGAAAGGCATTCAAACGTCGACGTTGGACCTGCCGGATGTCATGGCCAAAGAGGATGGCACACTGGACGTTTCAGACGCTCGAGAACTTGACCGCCTTCAAACTGTTGCCCTTGAGCGAATGATTGGTATGCACTTTTGGACACGATCTCACGACGATAGCCTGCTGTCAACGGCGCACTTGGCAGACAAGTATCGATCGAAATACGCCTCGGGACCCATTGGCATATGGCGACCAACCAACTGTACTGAGCTCGTATTGTTTGATGAAGTGTGGGAGTTCCGTGCCGACGGTACAGGAACAGTAGCGTCATATGGTGTTTTTCACCAACCAGAGTCAACCACAGAGTTCGAATGGCGCTCTGTCGCTGATCTGACTATTGAATGCCGGGAGCTATCTCGTCAGTACGCATATACACTAGAGGGGGAAGTATCAGAAGAAGACGGAGACGTCGATGACGATGAATGGGAGGACCCGCTTGATAAGAATTGGGTATCGATAACATACGACTTTGTGCCGTTGGACGAATCGCACGGCGTCGAAATGGCGCAAGTTGTCGACGGATCCGTCACGCAGTCCTTCTGGACATCGGATGACCGTCTCTCACTGCAGTAGCTGCTCAATCCACACGTGCCGCCGCCCTTACCTAATAAATGCCCCGGCGGCACGAGCCGTCCTAATCTATCCTACGCAACCTTGCACTGGTCGCTAAGGACGCGCTCCCATTCGTAGAAGAAGTTGCGATACGCGTTGAAGACAGGCGCAATCTCGTGGTAGAGGCGGCGGTGCCCTAGTTCGTTGGGGTGGACGGGGTCGTGCATCAGCGCGAGGAAGTCGCCGTAGCAGGGGCTTTTCATCGATTCGGTCCAAAGGGCATAGTGATCGACAAGCAGAGTGTCCTGCTCCCGGGATACCTCGCGAATCGCCTCGGCAAACGGTGCGAGATCGCGCGGGACCATGGCACCATCCTGCGGGACGGTCTTCTGCTCCTTGCCGCTCCACATGTCAACCATCGGGTTGGGTGTGCGGAGGATAATGCTGCACGCGTTGTGCTCCCGTATGCGGCGAATGGCCTCGGTTAGCTGCTGGCCGAAGATCTCAGGCGTGGTGCTGGAGACGTCGTTCATGCCATAGCTAATGATGGCAATGTCCGGATCAAACCGCAGGACATCCCGCTCGAGCCGCACCAGTCCCTGGGCAAGGTGGTTGCCACCAATACCGGAGTTGATAATCGTGAAGCCATTTGGAAAGACCTCGTACAGGCCCATCCAAAGATAGCCTGTCCAATTGTGACCACCGTGTGTACAGTGGTTGATCGCGGTGATCGAATCGCCAAATGCGACAATGGTGACGAACTTATCGCGCAGGTGTGCGAAATGCTGGGGCGTAGCAGTGACGATCTGACTCATGTCGATAGTATCCTTTAGCTGCTCATGGCATGACAAAGTATTGGTGGATTACGTTGCGTCCGTGTCAGTTCGGCCTTAAGTTGGTTATCTCCTCCGATCAAGAACACCCCACGTTACCAATCCACCCGCATAACGCGATATAATATATGACAGCTGACCGATAAGCGAGATCAATCGCACCGCCACCCTTACCTAAAAAATGCCCCGGCGGCACGAGCCGTCCTAACATCTCCCCAATGACCACGCCATCCATCAGCCCTACAGCCGCCCCAAACACCGACCTCAGAATGCAGCCTGCCGAGCGGCGCAACGCTGCGGTCAATGTTGTCGGGGAGGCGCTGTGGGGCACAACATCAGCGATGATTTCATCGGCGACGGTGCTGGTGGTTGCGCTCCGTGAGCTCGGGGCGGGGCCAGCGATGATCGGGTCTATTTCGACTCTGGAAACGGTATCTGGAATCCTTCCACAACTATTGGGGATGTACCTGTTCCGGTCGCGGTCCGCTATGAAGAAGCGGCTGATTGCCTACCACTACGCATTTGTCATCCCGGCCATTCTTCTCATGGGGCTGCTTCTGCTAGCCGAGCCCGTGTTGGGCCGCATCGTGACCCGCTGCGCTGTGTTTGCTGCATATGGCCTGTTCATCGGCTCTATCGGCGTGATCGGTGCGGTGTGGATGGACTGGCTGGCACGGATCTTTCGCGTGGCTGTTCGCGGAACGGTGATGGGGATGGCGTTCTGCTCGTCTGCGGCAGCAGGGACACTCGGCGCCCTCGGGGCTGGGGCATGGCTCAACGGCGCGCACGGCATTCGACCGTTCGCGCTGCTCTACATCGCGGCAGCCGTGGTGGCGTGCGCCTCGCTGGCGACATTCTGGTTGGTTGACGATCCCGGGGCTACCGACGATGACGCTCCAAAGCCGTCTGCTGGTGCAATCATTGCTGACTTCAAGCACAGCCTTTCAGACACGAACTTCCGGTCGTTCCTCACCGGGCGCATCCTTACGGCAGCTGGTTTTTGTATGGTCCCGCTGATTGCCGACTACTTTTCGTCGCCCGACGGTGGCGCGATTCCTGCGGGGACGCTGGTGACTGCGGGAGCAGCACTAACCGTCGGCGCCGCCATTGCGAACATGGGATTCGGCCGACTGGGTGACCTCTACGGCCACCGGTTGGGGCTAATCATCGGTGCCGTATTTCAAGTGATCGCGCTCACGATCCTGCTTGCCGGAGCAGGTCAGGCAGCGTGTGTCGCGGCATACTTGTGCGCAGGAGTCTGCGCGGGGGCGGGCGTCATATCACACTTCAATATGGTGTTTGAAACCTGCCCGCACGACAATCGAACAGCTCACATTATTGTCGCTAACCTGGTGGTCGGAAGCATGACGTTTCTTCTGCCCATGCTAGCCGGGCTCGCGGCTGCTCACTTTGGCACACGCACTGTCTTCGCCGGATGCCTGGTTATGAGCGTTGTGGCTGTGGGGTGGATCGTGCTGAAGGTGAAGGATCCGCGTCGCGGGGTGGTGGAGTAGAAGCGACACCGGACGGATTGACGCTACCGCCGGACGAGCGGTAGTCCGAGGGCGCGATGCCGAGAGACCGCCTGAACGCTGTGCTGAATGCGAACACGTTCTCGTAGCCGACGCGCTCAGCCACCTGCGTGAGCGTGTACGACGACGATGCCAGAAGTGCGCACGCCTCTCGCATCCGCAGCTGCGTCAGAAAGCGGAGTGGACTCGTTCCCGTCTCGTCGTAGCACAGACGGCGCAAGTGCTCGGTGCTAACCGCTGCAATAGATGCCATTTCGGTAATCGTCCAAGGCGCCTTCAAGTTTGCCCGTAATGCGTTCCAGACTGGCGCGAGCCTTGTAGGAGGCACCAGCAAGCGTTGCGCATAGCCGTCCACAAGCGCCGCGAGGCTGAGCATGATCCCCGAGTTTGCCGACCCCATCATTTCGTCGTAAAGCTGGCCAATCGCTAATTCGAGGGGCTTAAAGTCGCCGACTATTACCGTAGGACGGTCGACAGCAATTCGGGGCACATCCTGCGGAGCGCCGTCATAGATCACCCACACGAGGCGCCAAGGCTGGCCCCATATGGCGCGGTAGGCGTGAAACTCCCGTGGCGGTGTGACGTAAGCGCTCCCTGCAGGGCAAGGTACCCAAACACCATCGACCATTACTTCGCCTGACCCATGAACGCAAGCCAGGATCTGGCACATGCTGTGGCGTTGACGCGTGAACGAGAATCCGTAACCAGCATCAGTCGTTCCCGCTATGGAAATGCTGTGCATACCAAGCGCAGGGCAAAGCGTGGGCGTGACAATTCGTTCACGCGTTGTTTCTCCGATGATGTGGTTTTCACGAATGCTTGTGTTGGATTCGGCCATAGACGTATCTCAGATGGTCATAGTACAATTTACCTGAAAATGCAGTCTGATGAAGACTTTAAACCTTCTTCGAGGTCAATTGTGAGCATCCCACGTCCCGAGTATCCAAGACCACAATTTCAACGCCAGCAATGGCTGTGCCTTAATGGCGAATGGCAGTTCGAAGTCGATGCCGGAAATAGCGGCTTAGCACGAGGCCTTGCTAATCGCGAGCTGGCATCCAAGATCAACGTACCATTCTGCCCCGAATCCGACCTTTCAGGCGTCGCCAACACCGACTTTCTCAACGCAGTCTGGTACCGCCGCGAAGTGGCTATCCCGACCGATTGGGACGATAGCCGCATTCTCCTTCACTTCGGGGCTGTCGACTACGACACAACGGTCTGGGTGAACGGCGCCGAAGTCGGTCGCCATCGGGGCGGCTTTACTCCGTTTACGTGCGACCTCAGCGGTATCGCGAAAGCGGGTGAGGTCGTCTGCATCGTGGTGAGGGCGCGCGATGAAAACCGAGCGTCGCAGCCGCGAGGTAAGCAGTCAACGAAATACGCTCCGCACAGCTGCCACTACACTCGCACGACCGGTATCTGGCAAACAGTATGGATGGAGCCGACCGGTAAAATCGCAATGAAGCGACCGCGTATAACTCCAGACCTTGGCAGTGGTACGTTCCGTCTAGAGCTGCCTATCACCGCGAACGCTCAGGGGCTGACAGCCAATGCGACGCTCAGCGATGGAAGCGGGATTATCGCGGAGGCGTCCGTACGCGCGGACTTCGACCTTGCGCCTCGTTTGGACCTTGCGGTGCCTTTCAGTAAGCGACGCGAGTGGGCACCTGACGATCCATTCCTCTACGATATCGAGATCACGCTTGTGGACGCTCGCGGATCAGTGGTCGACCGCGTTAAAAGTTACGCGGGTTTGAGATCCGTGTCGATTCACGGAAAGAAGGTAAACCTTAACGGCAAGCCTGTCTTCCAGCGCCTCGTTCTCGACCAGGGTTATTATACTGACGGCGTTATGACCGCTCCCACCGATCAGGCTCTGATCGATGATATCACGCGGTCCATCGACGCTGGCTTTAACGGTGCACGCCTTCACCAGAAGGTATTCGAAGAACGCTTCCTCTATCATGCCGATAGGCTAGGGTATTTGGTGTGGGGCGAGTTCGGCGACTGGGGCTGTAGTGGTTATGGCCCGTACCATGACCACCAGCAGCCAGGAGTCACATATGTCGCTCAGTGGCTTGAGGCTATCGAACGCGACTATTCGCACCCGTCGATCATCGGTTGGTGCGGGCTTAACGAGACTCATCAGCAGTTGCACGATGAAATCACTGTGCTTGATGATGCCACAGTAGCGATGTTCCTTGCCGCCAAGGCGCTCGACACAACACGTCCGGTGCTGGATACGTCCGGGTATTCCCACCGTGTGGCAGACATCGACGTTTACGACTCCCATGACTATATCGGCGATAAGGATTTTGCAGAGGGCATTGTAAAGTTCAAAGAGCGGCACAGCAAACTCTGCGAAGATAAGCCATTTATCAATCTGCACGGAAGCGGAGATATGTCCCTTGCATATCGCGGGCAGCCATATTTCGTGAGCGAATTTGGCGGCTTCAAGTGGGCAACATCTCCCGGCTCGTCAGAAACCTGGGGATACGGATCTGATCCGACAAGCCTGGAGGACTTCTACACACGCTTCGAAGCTGTCTGCACCATCCTGCTCGACAACGAGGACATGTTTGGCTATTGCTACACGCAGCTTACAGACATCTATCCTGAGGAAAATGGCATCTACACATTCGATAGGCGAGCAAAGTTTGACAACGCCCGTCTGAAAGCGATACAGCAGCGTACAGCTGCGATTGAGGCGTCGAAGTAGACAATTGCGGTGTCGCTTCTAAACGCGAAGCGACACCGCCTTCCTACAGGCTTCCAACGACGGGAAGGCTTGCTGCACGTGGCAGGGACCTACAAGAGACGGGCTCGTATAGCAGTCTGTCGTCGCGGTTCCACCAGCCTTGGTCGCTGAGGGCTTCATGCTCAATGTATCGTCCGCTTCGCAGTTGCCCTATAAACGTCGCCAACTCGGTTGGCATCGGTACGCCTTCGCTGTTCATGGCGAACGCGCCTGACTCGTAATGACCACGTTGGCGAGTGACAAGGCTGTCCCAGTCGTAAGCCCCCAGGAGCGCCCACGCGGTCACACCACGAACATCCATGCCTGCGGCGCATGCTGAGTTAGCGGCTTGCCAGGCCTCTCCAACCCAACGAATCTGTTCCAGTACCGAACAAGCCAGGTGAGCTTCGGTGATGGCAATAGGCTGCCCATAGCGCGCCCACGCTTCACGAATAGTTCCAGCGAACCCCTCGAGCCCTTCGGCTCTGACCCGAACTGCTTCGACATCCGCATAATCGTCGATGCCATTACCACCCCAGCTTTCATGCGGGTACCTCTCCAAGCGCTCGTCGAGGAAGCGTTCGCTACTGACGTAGTAATCTAGTCCTACAATCAGGGGTCGCTCTGGTCGCTCCTCAAACCATTTGATCTCTTTAGTAGAAACGCCCAGCCAAGCAAGGTGATCACGCATACTTTGTGAGAGGGTGCGGCATCCCGTAAGCAGATCAAAGCTGAGCCATCGGCGTTCATTCTGAAACTCGGCCTGGTAGCGCAGTTTTGGCGTACTGTGCGTTATGCCGCAATCTTCAGTTTGAACAAGCTCAGCGTCCGGATTGACGTCGCGAATGGCCTCCATGGAGAGTGAAATGGCGCGGCACTGGTTCAGCAGGATCCGCGCAAAAACCCTCTCATCGCGAGCGTGAGGATGCCAATGACCATACAATCCTGCGAACCTCGCGGTGGTCAATGGCTCATTGACAGGCGTGTACTTCTGGATCCACGGATATCGCTGGGCGATCGCCTTCGCGTAGGCTGCCAGTTTCCTCGGGAACGCGTCGTCCAGAAGGTCTGTGTCTGCCGGACCGCTCCCGTGGTGCAGAAGCCCGACAATCGGCTCAATTCCGAGTTCCCGAAGCCTCAATAAGCGCTCATCAGCCCATGACCAGTCGGCGCTTTCGAGACCATTCGGGGCCACGCGCTCCCATAGAATCGGGTAGCGCATGGCCTCGAAGCCTAGCTCAGCGAAGAGGTCTAGATCCTGTACCCGGCGGTCGTGCCCGGTCATTTTTACCTGATCTAGCACGGTTGAGCCAACACGGTTCAATGTGCACTCGATACCGCCCCATAGCTGGGGACTGTATTGCGCGCTCATACAGCGGTGGTTTCCGCTGCTATCTTTCGCGCGCGCCGCGCCGCCGAAGATCGGTCGAGCTTGGCGCGAGATCCCAACACCACGCTCGATACCACGGGCCGTTCTAGTTCGCCTTTGCGTATCTTGTCGAATGTCGCGAGCGCCTGCCCGACGACCTGATCCATGTTGTAATATTTGTAGGTCGCGAGGCGGCCGATAAAGTGAACGCCCTTAGTTTTGTCTGCAAGCTCCTTATACTTGTTATAAAGCGCAGTACACTCTGGCCGGGGGATTGGGTAGTACGGGTCGCCCTCCGCCTTGGGGTACTCGTAGACGACACTTGTTTTGTGGTGAACTTGACCAGTCAGAAGCTTGAATTCTGTCACTCGCGTATACTCGTGCTCATTCGGGTAGTTCACGACGGCAACCGGCAACAGGTTCTCCTGATCGAGCGTCTCGTGTTTGAACTCCAGCGAACGATATGGCAGCTTACCAAACTGGTAGTCGAAGTACTCGTCAACTGGCCCAGTGAAAATGAGCTCGCGGTACGCCACCATTCTCTTGATCTCACGATAGTCGGTGTTTAGCATCACCTTGATATTCGGATGGCTCAACATCTTCTCAAACATCCGGGTGTAGCCGTTCAGCGGCATAGCCTGAAATTCGTCGGTGAAATACCGATCGTCAGTGTTCGTGCGGGTGGGGACACGGGCCGTCACTTGAGCGTCGAGCTCGGATGGGTCCAGTCCCCATTGCTTGCGAGTGTAGCCCTTGAAGAACTTCTCATAAAGCTCATGTCCCACCTTACTGATTACGACATCTTCCGACGTTTTGCAGTGTCCTCGGTCTACAGCGAGCGTGTCGAAAAACGCCTGGCATTCCGCGTCGTCCTTCAGGTTAAGACCATAAAGCTCGTTGACCGTTGTGCGGTTGATGGGGATCGACAAAAGCTTTTCGTCCACGGACGCGAGCACCTTGTGCTCGTACGGTCGCCAATCGGTGAACTGTGAGAGGTAACTGAATATCCGCTCCGAGTTTGTGTGAAAGATATGCGGCCCGTATTTGTGAACCAGAATGCCGTCGTCGTTGTAGTGGTCGTAGGCGTTCCCGCCGATATGGTTTCGGCGATCGACAATCAGCACTTTTTTGTCTAGTTGCGTAGCGAGCCTCTCGGCAATGACGCTACCGGCAAAACCCGAACCCACGATTAAATAGTCAAACATGTCCGTTCCTCCGCAGTTGGTTTCCTACTCTGTGATCGTTGCCGTCGGCATGGCGAGTTTTTGGTCTGCCTTTTCCTCAATCAATTCGTTCATCGCCGCCCACGTTTTGTCCCATGACATCCCTTCAAGGAACTTGTCCGCTCTTTCCGTGTGAGCTGTGGACGACTGTGACAAAAGGGAGTCGATAGCTGCTACGAACTCAGACGGCGTGTCCGCAATCTTCACGAGACCAAGATCGCCATAGGGCTGAACCACGTCCTGAATACTTGTTGACACGACTGGCTTGCCTGCCGCTAGATATTCGGGCGTCTTTGTCGGGCTAATAAATCGGGTGGACTCATTTCTTGCGAACGGAAGCATCGCGACATCCCAATTCGCCAGGTACGATGGCAGCTCGCCGTAGGATTTCCCGCCCAGGTAGTGGATGTTATCGCGTCTAGGCAGGGTTGACGGATCAATCTTAACCACGGGACCGATGACGACGAACTGGTAGTCCGGGCGGAGTTCTGCCGCCCCAGCTAGTAGCTCAATGTCGAACCGCTCGTCAACTACTCCGAAAAAGCCAACTCGAGGCGTCGAGATTGTGGCTTGATCGCTTGGATCTGGCTGGGGTGCTTTGGCCTTCGCGAAATGCCCAACCTCCACGCTGCTGGGAAAGCAGTACACGTTCGGGTGCCGAGATCGCTTTGCTTCGAACAAGCTGCGACCGCCTGTGAAGACGAGGTCGGCACGCTTGAACAATTCAGCCTCGCGAGTCTTAAGTTCGCTCGATGCACCCGCGAAAGCTGAAAGCTCATCCATGGCGTCGTAAATAGTGACGACTGGATGCAGTGCGGACGAGATCCCGATTGCCATGGCCGTGTAGTACCAAAGTGCGTAGTCATGGATATCCAGATCGTTCAGCGTTTCTGGCAGCAAGTGCGTTATGATAGCTTCTGCGGCGTCTCGATCCGAATCGGGAACGTGAGGAACAACGACCATCACACCACAGCTACGCTCGGAAACGTCCATATGTGGCGTGACACCACTAAAGATTGGCTCTTCGACAAAGATAACGCGTCGTGACTGCGCACATCGTGTCAGTAAGTGCTGCGGTCGCTGGAATACAAAGTCCCAGCGCAGATGGGATAAACACACAATATCGAATGGCATTGACATGGTCAAGACTCCTTAATCTAGTCGTCGCACCAGGCGTGCAAAAGCCACGCATATGCTCGAACGGTAAGTTTTGTCAGCGAAAGTAATAGATAATTGACATTCGTGACTGGTGTAAACGACGACCTGTATTTTCCCTAAGTCCAAATGGCTTAAACGTCGAGAGGACTCGAGATGGCGAATAATGGTGCGGTTCCGAGCGAAATTAGGGCCAGTAGAATAGCTGGGTTTATTTGTTTCTTAAGATGCGTATATTGTGTTGTCCGGTTTGCCATATAACTTTTTGGGAGCCAATACAACGAATGTATGACAACTATCCACGGCCTAGCTTCGTGCGCAATGAACGGGAGTGCCTCAACGGTGAATGGGAGTTCGACTTCGATGATGGTCGGCAAGGACTGACTGAGCGGTGGTTCGAGGGACGGCTTCGTGATCGAATCACAGTCCCTTTTCCATACCAGTGCGATTTGTCAGGTCATTGCGACAAGGGCATCCACGAAATTGTATGGTATTCCCGGCTCTTCAATATTCCTGAACCGTGGGTCGGGCGCGACATTTTGTTGAATTTCGGGGCCGTTGACTATGAGGCATCCGTCTGGGTAAACGGTTCGGAGGTCGGGCATAACCGCGGTGGCCATGTGCCGTTTTCGTACGACATCGCTCCATACGTTAAGCCTGGTTCAAACCGCGTTACCGTCCGAGTACGCGACAGCCAGGATCCCTATCAGCCGCGCGGCAAGCAATCCACGACTGGCCTTCCCCGACACATCGATTACTACTGCACCACGGGAATCTGGCAATCGGTTTGGATTGAACCGGTACCTTCCATCCGAATAGACAACCTCCGTATGACAACGACGGCGGCGACAGGTACTGTCCGCCTCGATGTGCTCTTGCATGCGCCAGCTCGGCGACGAACGCTGGAACTTGACGTGATCGACAACGGGGTTACGGTTGCCACCTCGCGGCTTCAAACGACGCTTTCCAACGTGGAAATCGAAGTCGTTATCCCAAATCCCAAACTCTGGTCAGCAGAATCGCCACACCTCTATGATCTCAAGGTTCGCCTTATCGAAGGAGGCAAAGTCCTTGACGAAGTAGCGTCATACTGCGGCCTGAGGAGTGTGGAGTTGGAAAACGGCTGGATGACGATCAATGGAAAGCCAACCTATCTAGCTATGGTACTTGACCAGGGATACTGGCCGGAGAGCTATTTGGCGGCACCTACACCCGACGCCTTGCGTGCCGATGTCGAGTGGGTGAAGAAACTGGGTTTCAATGCTGTACGGAAGCACCAGAAGATCGAGGATCCCGTT
This sequence comes from Capsulimonadaceae bacterium, assembly GCA_036504535.1. Lineage (GTDB taxonomy): Bacteria > Armatimonadota > Armatimonadia > Armatimonadales > Capsulimonadaceae > JARLGU01. The sequence goes on along the minus strand of DASXUY010000052.1, from coordinate 64,722 downwards.
TGGCTCTACTGGTGCGATAAGTTAGGGCTGATGGTGTGGTGCGAAATGCCAAATGCACGGGCATGGTCATCCGAGGCCGAAGAGCACCTTTTGGCCGAGTGGGAGCGTGCCGTGATGCGGGACCGTAACAACCCGTGCGTGGTGGCGTGGGTGCCAGTGAATGAAAGTATGGGCTTCCCGGGTCTCCGCAAGAGCCATCCTGGCCAATACGCTTTCCTGGAGCGCATGGTCGCTTTCACCAGGCGGCTGGATGCCAAGCGGCCAGTGATCGACAACGATGGATGGGAGCACACCGACATCACGGACATCTGCGCCATCCACGACTACTCGCCATCGAGTGAACGCTTACTTGAGCGTTACAAGGATAAGCTCGCCGGAGGTGACCTTCCAGCAAATGCATGGGATATTGAAAAGCCTATGTTTATCCGAGGTTCAAAATACCGGGGGCAGCCAATCATGCTTACGGAAGTCGGCGGCTTCCTGATGGCGCGTCCCGATCTTCCGAAGGAGCAGTGGGATCTCCTTTACGCTGCGTACGGAACCACTATCTCATCCGAAGACATGCTGGTGCGATTTGTTGACCTGATGAACGGCATTCGCCAGCTTCCGTTCGTTACCGGCTTCTGCTATACACAGCTAACCGATATTGAACAGGAAATGAATGGCCTGCTAACCTACGATCGCCGCGAAAAGGTGCCACCGGCTGCCATCGCAAAAGCAGTGACCGAGCTCATTGAAGCACGAACTGCAGAGGCACGCGACATAAGCAGTAGTTGAGTCGAGTTACCAAGTGGTTTCACGGCTATGGCAACGCGTAACGTCGTCATTCATCCTATAGCGACTAGTACAAAAACGAACCAAAGCATTGTCTTTCTGAAATGTATCTGGTATAATATGTATAGGTTTGGTTGTGAAACAGGTAAGCATTCATGAATATTCTGAATGAATACTGCTGTTTATCCACCGTGAATATTCAGTGCCTGATCGATTTCGTGCTTCTCATTGACCGGCGAAGGTAAAATGGGGGCGTGAAGAAATACACGCTCAGCTTGCCCCATCCGCCTCGCCATAACTCGATCTTGCGGTGGTGGCTCCCGGCTCTGGCGTTCACTGTTTTGGTGCCGTTGTGCTACGTCGGCATTTTGCCAGGGCAGCCCTGGCATCGTATTGCCGACTTTATCGGGCATACGATCAACACTGCCATTATCGTGGCGACGTTCATTGTTGTGGGCGTAACGGCGTACCGGCGGCGAGGAACTCCAAGCGCCAGTCTGGCGTGGTGGATGTTGGATACGCCGCTGGTGATGGTTCTGCTGGGCGATATCTGGAAGTTGCTCGTGCACGCACCACGGCCAGATCACCGGGCTGCTATGGACGGCTTTCCGAGCGGCCACACGATGGCTGCGTTCGCGCTGGCCTACGTTGTCACCGAGATCGACCCGCGCCTAGGCGTGCTATGGTACATAATCGCCGCCGCCATGGGCTGGAGCCGCGTGGAATGTGGCGCACACTACCCGTATCAGGTCATCATAGGCGCATTGATGGGTATCGCAATGGGGACAGCAGTCTGTCACTTAGCGAAAGGCGTCCTCGCCCCACGGCTGTACCACTGGTTGCGCGCGAGGCGGCAGCGACCGAAAATCAATCTGGACACCAGACCAGAAACATAGTCGTCCCGCAGCCGTACTGGAATTGCAATAATAAGCTGAGCGACTTCGACTCGGCAGGGAGATCACAATGCTCGATATCAGGTTGATCCGGAACGAACCGGACGCAGTCATTGAGGCGCTTTCGAAGCGCATGCCAGCTGTCGACGCGGCTGACAAGATCCGCGAGATCGTCGAACTCGATGGCGAGTATCGCGCCGCTTTGAAGCTCGCCGAGGACCTTAAGGCTGAGGTGAACAGCGCCAGCAAGTCTATCGGTCAGCTCATGCAGGCTGGGAAGAAGGACGAAGCGACAGCCGCTAAGGAGCGGGTGCGTCAGATCAAGGAAAGCCAGACCGAACGCGACGCCACAGAACGCAACCTTGAGGAGCAGCTAAAAGCGTGCCTCAACGTGATCCCGAACTTGCCGCATGAGACGACCCCAGCGGGAGGCGAGGCGAACAACGTGGTTATCCGCAGCGTCGGCGAGCCGCGTCACTTCGACTTTGCGCCGAAAGCGCACTGGGACTTGGCTGCAGACCTCGGGTTGATCGACTTCGGGCGCGCTACAAAACTCGCCGGTAGCGGCTTCGTGCTGTATAAGGGCCTTGGCGCGCGAATCGAACGTGCGCTGATACAGCTCATGATCGATCTGCACGTAAACGAGCAGGGCTACACCGAGTGGCAGACCCCGTACTTCCTTAACCGCGAGAGCATCACCGCGTCGGCGCATGTGGTCAAGTTTACGCCAGAGATGTACCACGACGCCACCGACGACCTGTTCGCACTGCCGACTGCCGAGCCTGCGCTAATCAATATTCACCGCGACGAGATCCTCGACGGCGCTGACCTCCCGCTCAACTACGTCGCACACTCGCCATGCTGGCGTCGGGAAGCTGGCGCTGCAGGGAAGGACACACGCGGCCTATTACGCGTCCACCAGTTCGATAAAGTAGAGATGGTGAAGTTCACGTCAGCCGAGTCGTCGTATGATGAGCTGGAGAAGATGCTTGGCAACGCCACCGACGTGCTCGACGTCCTCGGCCTCCCATACCGCATCCTGATGCTGGCGGCAGGCGACCTGTCGTTCTCGGCGGCGAAATGCTACGATGTCGAAGCGCACGCGCCAGGGGTAGGGGCGTGGCTTGAGGTGTCGTCGGTCTCGAACTGCACCGACTTCCAGGCGCGACGCGGCGCAATCCGCTATCGCTCGCAACAGGGAGCAAAGCCTGAGTTCGCTCACCTGCTGAACGGCAGCGGCACGGCGCTACCTCGTGTGTATGCGGCGCTGCTTGAGAACTGGCAGAACGCCGATGGCACCGTCACTGTTCCTGAAGCGCTCCGCCCGTATCTGGGCGGCTTGGAGTTGATCACACCGCAAAGCTAAGACTGATCGCCGACATCTATCGTCCGTAGATGTCGGCGTACAGGTTCCTGAACGAAGCCGCCGTTTCCGGCAACGCGATCAGGCCGTATTGGCCACCGTCGACGTAGTCGGGGAACGGTGCCACGAGCTTCTTGTTGGCGTCCACCCACACCGTCACTCGACGCGCCTCTGGTCGGTACATCAGCCGCACCACATGCCATCCGGCAGCCTGGTCGAGGTCGCCGAGCGGCCCAGTTGCGATGACCGTCTGAACTCCCGACCGCACAGCCACCAGACGTACTTCACCTTTGGACAGATCCAGCACGATGGCATTGTAGGCCTGGGCCTTCAGGGAACCGAATACCAAACCGGCGGCTTTGGACGGCGATGAGCCTGCGAAGCGAACCTGCGCCTGCAGGTCCAGCCCACCATCTAGAGTGTCGCCGACATGGGTAAGGAGCGCTGAGTCCGTTGCCGTCGCTGTCGCAGAGAGACACATCGTGTCCGCTACCGCCACTTTCCATCGCCCCGTCTCAGGTCGGAACGACGCTAGGTGAGCCTGATCAGTGAATGTGAAGACCTGCGACCGAACGGGCTCCAGCTCCCAGACGTCGTCGCGCTTTGCGGCAAGCGGCCCGTTGGCACCGGGGACGCTCTTGGGCGGGAATAGGCTGAGATAGTCCACGATATGCTGCTGATCAATGTCGGTGATTGAGATGCCCTTGTCGTCGGCGCGGCGGCTCATCCCAGCGACAATCATGCGCCATCTTTCCCGCGTATTCTGGTTCACGGTAGGGTCAGGCAGGTTGTGGCAGGCTGAGCACTTTTCGGTGTAAAGCGTCTTGTAAACCGATGGGTTATCAGCTGCGGAGGCAACCGTGGCCTTGTTGGTCGTTGGCGATGAGGCAAGCAGAGCAGCGAGCCCCACCGTCGCAAGCAGGGTCAGCGGTCCTGCGGAGCGGTGTCGTAGTGTGTCCAGGGTCATCACATATCCTTTCGGTGACTGTACTTTACCAGACGCCCTCCGGTTCCAGTCGTTCATTTTGGCAAAAATGCTGGGCCATTTGGGCTATTAATCCGCCATTTGGCAGAGAAGCCGCCGCCTTTTGGCACGCAGGCTGACAGGTATAATATTGGCGCATCATCCTCAGCGGGAAGGGTACCAACAAATGGCAGAAGAGAAGGCATTCGCAGTAGGTCTGGAAGACGTTATCGCTGGCGAGTCCAGTATCACGTCGGTAAACGGACAAGAAGGCAAGCTGATCTATTGTGGTTATGACATCCACGACCTTGCCCTCAATACCACTTTTGAAGAAATCGTCTACCTGCTATGGAACCTCGAGTTGCCTAACAACGCGCAGCTAGAGAAGCTTATGGCGGATCTCGACGCCAACCGCCAGATCCCCGAAGGCGCGCTTGCCTATATCCGCCAGTTCCCGAAGGACGCGCCGCCAATGGATCAACTGCGCTCAGCGGTCTCCCTTCTATCGTTCTTTGATCCCGACACCGGGGACAACTCCATCGAAGCAAACCGCCGAAAGGCGCTCCGGTTGACCGCCCAGTTCGGGACCATTGTTGCCGCGATCGCAAGGCACAATCAGGGCAAGGAAATCTTGAGCCCCGTCTCCGGCAAGACCACCGCGTGGAACTTCCTTTACATGCTGACCGGCGAAGAGCCCGACCATACGTCCGAGCATGCGCTCGATGTGGCCATGGTGCTGCACGCCGACCATGAATTGAACCCGTCGACATTTGCAGCTCGCGTGACCGTGGCGACGTTGACCGATATGTACTCGTCGATTACTGCTGCAATTGGTGCCCTCGCTGGCCCACTTCACGGCGGCGCTAACGTTGAAGTCATGCACATGCTGGAGCAGATCGGAGATCCCCGGGACGCAGACGCGTTCGTATCCGACGCGCTAAACTCGGGACGCAAGGTCATGGGCATTGGTCACCGCGTCTACAAGACGCTCGACCCTCGCGCGGTATCGCTCCGGTACATGTCGCGCCAACTCGCCGAGAGCAGCGGCAACCGCACGTGGTACGATATCTCGGAAGCAGTCGAAGGTGCCGCCGAAAAGGCGCTCGCCGCTAAGGGCAAAACAACACTCAAGGCTAATGTCGACTTCTTCTCGGCGTCGGTCTATCATGTCCTTGGCATTCCCACCGACTTTTTCACCCCCATATTCGCCGTCGCGCGCATCTCGGGCTGGACCGCACACGTTCTGGAGCAGCTATCCAACAACCGCCTAATACGCCCACGTGCGATCTATACCGGCGACCCAGGCCGCAAGGTTATGCCGCTTGCACACCGCGACTAGGTTTCTCCCAAATCGCCGCATCGATATCAACTAGGGGCCGATGCTTTACGATAAGCATCGGCCCTCGGTCCGATTGAGCGCACTGTTCAATTTCTGCCCCTAACTTCTACATTTTGGAAGGAATTCGAGGTCCGCATTGGGAAGTAGAGGGGCGTACCCATTTTCGGTGCCGTTCGACAGATGCGGCCACCGGCAGAGAAAGAAGATTATCGTGTCCAAACTTACCACAGCCTTTATTGGCGTTGCCCACATCCATACACCGGGCTTTATCAACATGCTCAAGAAGCGAGCAGACGAAGTGGCCGTGAAGTATGTCTATGACATCGATCCGGAGCGTGGAGCAATGCGCGCAGCCGAGGTTGGCGGAGCATTCGCCGACGTTAAGACCATCCTGGCCGACCCACAAGTGACGTCAGTCATCATCTGCTCGGAAACATGCCAGCATGTGGACCTCGTGGCCGATTGCGCAGCCGCCGGGAAGCACATTTTCTGCGAAAAGCCGCTAGGGCTCGGCGCGGCAGACGCTAATGCGATCGCCGATGCTATCGAGAAGGCTGGGGTGATCTTCCAGACCGGCTTCTTTAGCCGCGGATTTCCCGTTCACCAGTTCATCAAGCAGGAAGTCGCCGCTGGCCATCTTGGCAAGGTTACGCGTGTTCGTTACAGCAACTGCCATCAGGGTCTGCTCGCTGGCTGGTTCGCGACCGAGTGGAAGTGGATCACCGACGCTAAGCTCGCTGGCGGAGGCGCTATGCTCGACCTTGGCGCTCACCACCTCGATCTCATCTTGACGACGCTCACACCCACCGAAGGCGAAGTTGTTAGCGTTGCCGCATCGCTAGGCAACGCGACAGGCATTGCCGGGCCGGAAATCGACGAATACGGTACCGCGTTGCTGACTTTTGCATCTGGGGCTGTCGCCACACTCGAAGGCAGCTGGGTCGATCCGAAGCTTCACTCGGGCATCGACGTGTTTGGCACGAAGGGCCAGATTCAGATTGTCGACGGCAAGCTGCGCTACTACTCCGAGCTAGTCGAAGGCGCGACGGGCGAAGAGTTCGTGACCGATCTGCCTGAAGGCGCACCGCACGCATTCGACTTGTTCTGGGATGCGCAGCAGGGCAGAAAGCTGCAAGTTCCACTCGTTCCGGTGCGTGAAGCCGCGCTCGGTGCGGCGACAATGGAGCGAATCTACAACGCTGCCGGCCGCAAGACTACCGCATAGCTAACCTTAGGGCTTAAAAACGTAAGGTATAATCGGGACTGGAGAGCTAGACAATGCCCGATCTTGTACAGATTACGCCTCACGTTCCAGCGACGGACGACGCCAAGCCGCACGTCCGTCGCCTGCCCGAATGGCTGACCATTCGGCTGCCCAAACGCCAGCCCGTTTCCGATGTCGAAAACCTCATGCGCTCGGAGCGCTTAGTGACAGTTTGCGAGGAAGCGCGCTGCCCAAACCTCTGGGAGTGCTGGTCAAGGAAGTCCGCCACCTTTATGATCATGGGCGACACGTGCACCCGCTCATGTCGCTTCTGCGCCGTCAAGACCGGACGCGGCGGTCCGCTGGATCCGGACGAACCACGCCGCGTTGCCGAAGCCGCCAAAACCCTCGGCCTTCGACACACGGTCGTAACCAGCGTCAATCGCGATGAGCTTCCTGATGGCGGAGCCCACCACTTCGCCGAAACTATCCGCAATCTGCGCGAAATGCTGCCCGATTCCATCATCGAGGTTTTGACTCCCGACTTTTTGGGAAAGACCGAAGCGCTCGACGTTGTTGTCGCCGCAAAGCCGCACATCTTTAATCACAATATAGAAACAGTGCCGCGCTTGTACACGCAGGTAAGACCACAGGCTAAGTATCCGCGTTCACTTCAAGTGTTGAAGTACGTTAAAGAAGCTGACCCAACGATCTATACAAAATCAGGGTTTATGGTGGGCCTGAGCGAAACTAAGGACGAAGTTGTGGCGCTGCTTCGCGATCTACGAGAGTGGAAAGTCGACGCCATCACTATTGGCCAATACCTCAAACCGGGCAAAGGCTATCTGGATGTCGTCGAGTATGTGCATCCCGATATGTTCGCCGAATACAAGGCGATCGCGATGGAGATAGGCTTCACATTTGTTGCGAGCGGCCCGTTCGTTCGGTCTTCGCACAACGCTATCGAGTTGTCCGAAGCCGTTGGCCTGCTCCCGCCGCCAGTTGCGGTACCAGCCTAAAGATCGTCGGTTTCGATGATAGTTAATAAGTGCCGGTTAAGCTCAGTTTAGCCGGCACTTACGATTCGCCTAGTATGTAACTTTCGACTGGTAGCGATTTCGTACGGCGACTGCAGCGTCCTAGTGGAGAATATGTTGTTGATGGCTTTTTCAGGATCAGACTTATAATGCGGCATAGGGCGGTACCGACAAGTGCGTTAAAGTCGCCTATCCCCCGGCGCGGCCTTGTTGCGGCTCGACTGATCGAAGTCGTGCCCGTCCTTACGTTCATTGTCTGCGTTTGCTTTTACCTCCTTTCCCTTGCCAAGGCGCTCTCCGTTAGCCTGGCTCCGTTAGTCGCACAGGCTGCGGGTGAGGCGCTTCACCGCGAAGTGAGCCTTAAGCGGGTCAACCTCGTCACTGTCCCAGGGCGAGTCATCCTCGAGGACCTTGTCGTCTCGAACCACGCCACATTTGCCGAAGACCACGGTCGCCCCATGATCGATGCCGACCGGGTGACGGTGAAGTACAGCCTTCCGGAGATGTTTCAGCACCCGAAGAATATCGCGGCGGCGATTGGCGACATCGACATCAACGGCGCATCCGGCTACGTCGAGAGGCTTCCTAGGAACACATTCAACTTCTCGGACCTTATTCCCAAGAACGCACGCCCCGAAAAGCAGGCATATCTTGGAACCGTAACCCTACGCAACGCCACGTTGTTTTTCCGCGATGAAACCGCAGTTCCAGCTCTCCGCAAGAAGGTGATGACGATCACGGACATTCGGACGACCATTGACTTGACTTCCACACAGTTCGTTTCGTTCAATGGTCACGCGTCGAGCGGCAACCGGCTTTTCGAAATCGTGAAGTTTGACGGCGAGCTATTTCGGAATGTGGGCGACCTGGCGAATGATGGCTCAGATCAGGGTCTTCGAATTCATGTCAACATAAAGCGCGCCGCAGCACCGTACCTGGTTGACGACTTCTTACCGCAGGCCGCGCCGTTTATGAAGGTGACCGGCGGACGGATCGATGCTGACGTCACGTTGAGCCAGATTGCCAAGCTCCCCAAACACAAATTGGACGTACAGGGTACCGCCCACATTGATGGGCTGTCGTTTGTCGAACTAAAGCATCAAGCGCTCACCCATCCCGCGACCAATGTCGGCGGCGACATCTTCTTTACTGAAAACCAGGCGACCCTGTTGATGGCTGGTGTCACAAATGGCATTCCCATCAAGGTAAGCGGAGCGTTATTCGGCTTTCCGCAGATGCAACTGGCGCTCCGGGTTGACCTGCCTCAGTTACCAATCGAGAAGCTCCCATCCACGCTCGCCTTTATGCCGCCATTGCCGCCTGAAGTGCGGTTCCCTGGTTATGGATCGGCCTCGGTAGCCCTTACCGGAGACGCTCTCGATCTCAACGCCAGCGCATCACTTGAGACGCCATCGGTGGTGCTTGCCGGCCTTCCGTTCAAGAACATCCGCACTGACGCGACGTATTCCCGCGGCCTCCTCTCAATCAAAACGCTCAGTGCAACCCAGGTGCAGGGTGGGGGCGTATTCACCGCTCAAGGTTTGGTGGACACGCGGCCAAGTCCAGCGGCTTTGGTTTTCAGTGGGAGCCTGGCTAACGTCAACTTGGCTGGAATAAAGCTCCCGGCCAAAACTGCCCAACAGGTGGGCAAACTCGGAGGTATAGCCACACTAAGGTTCGTTGCGTCAAGCGGCAAACCCGGCCTTCCGGGAGGTATACCGCCGCTGAAGCATGGCGTCCCGTCTGCGGTCCTCGGCCCAATCCACGCGCAGGCAGCCCTCAACATCGCCGACGCTTCGGTTCACGGCGTGGTGTTTGACCGTGTTTCTGGTCGCGTCCAGTACCAGCAAGGCGAAGGCGCTCATGTCTCCGAACTCTACGCCAAGGACAAGCGTGGTGGAGTCGTTCTCGTGTCCGGCGACATCCCAATGCCGGGGAATGCGGGCGGGCGGTTCGACCTTTCCGTGAACGCAGCGCGTATTCAGATCGGCCCCATTCTGGACGCACTCGGGACGCCAGACACGCACGGCACAGGCTATTTCAAGGGGCGACTGACTGGTGCCATTCAGGATCCGAACCTTTTCGGCAAACTGTCACTTGTTGCTCCGAAGTACAAGCAAAATGGGATTGACCTTGCGACCGGACACGTTCAGTATCACGCGGGTAATGTCGAGCTTCAAGACTTTACAATCCAAGTTGAGCCAGCGCTCGCACGCCTTAACGGCACGATTATGCATGTGGCCGATAAGAACCCTGCGTTTGATCTTCAGGTCGAGCTTAATCGTGCTCAAATCTCAGACATCATCAGCTTCATTCCGCCCGATGTCCTGGCTAAATCCGACGACCCCAACACGCAGAGGGTGCTAAAATCGGCAACTGGCCTTGTTAATACGAATGTGACGCTCGGGGGTACCTTAAAATCGCCAAAGTTAAAGGGAGACCTCTCGATCGCCAACGCAACATTTGAAGCGTATCACGTAACGAATGTTCAGGGGACATTCGATCTCGCCGACAATCTGCTCAGGGTCCCGCATTTCAGTCTCGTTTACGAGGACGCTGTAGTCGCGGGAGGCGGCAGCTTTGACATGGACGCGCAAACTGTGAAGGCGTCCTTTACCGGCAACAATATTGACGTCGCGCGGTTCGGAGCCTTGTTCGCAAAAGGCATCCCCATGAGCGGCAAAGTCGCGGTCGCCGGGAAGGTGAGCGGATCGGCTAAAGACCCGGATGTATCAGCACTCCTGATAACAGATAGCGTCAAGGTTGGTGTCTTTTCGTTTGATACCATTAAGGCTGGGGCGCGCTTACATCACGGCGTGCTTTCAAGCACCGGCGTGCCGATCATGATAGCGTTTGACGGCGCCAAGTACAGCGTTACCAACTATAGCGTCGATACAAAGTCGCACGCAGTCTCGTTGACGGCCAAAGTCGAAGGGCAGCGCCTCTCAACATTATTGACACGAGTTGAGAACAGTCACTGGATTATGAACAAGCTGAGTGACAGCGCCATTACGGCGCTTTATCAGCTACCGCAGCCATTTGACGGCGTGATCGATGCGCCTAATATCACTGTCAGCGGCACGCTTGAGAAGCCTGCATTCTCAGCCGTTGTCAACGCGACTGGAATTGTCGTCGGTGCTAATCATATCGACCAAGTCCATGCGGATGTAGCGTATAAGGGCACAGTGCTTACCGTCAAGGAACTGACATCGCGCGGTAAGTTGGCGTATATGAGCGCAGCGGGTACGGTGGACTTCAAGGGACCCATTGACGCGCAGCTTGAAGCGTCGAACATATCACTGGCGCTGCTCAACCCATTTCTCCCAGGCACGGCAAAAGTCGGCGGTACACTCGCTGACCTGACTATCGTCGCTAAAGGAAAGACCCGCTCACCTGAAGTGACCGCATCGGTCACTCTGGACAAGCCGTCGTTCAATGCCATCGATTTTGACCGCCTCGATAGTGGACGGATCTCGATCGCTAATCGGCAACTGACTATCGACGGATTGACAATTTCCAAGGACGAAAAGCTTAAAGATGGCGCGACGATTCAGCACATTGCGAGTGTTCGCGGGTCGATACCGTTCGATTGGGAGGATGTGAACGGCACGCCGATGCCGGTCTTCCCGACGAACGTTCCGATGAATCTTCACGCATCGATACCAGAACAGAGCCTGTCAGTGGTTGCGTTGTTTGCGCCAAAACTGGCAGAGAGCGCGTTCAGCGGTATGTTCCATGCCGACGTCGACATCGGCGGTACGCTTGCGGACAAGCGCTTGTCGGGTGAGATCGGGATATCGAAGGGCAAGGTAAAGCCTCCCGGCTTCCAAACTGGCCTGGTCAACATAGAGACTCTGGTTCAGTTCAGCGGCAACAAGGCCAGCGTTATTCGCGCCACTGCGGATTCCGATCGAAAGAACGGCGGCTCAATCGGCGCGAGTGGCTCAGTGTATTTTGGCGGCGGGCGGGCACCTGTCACGACAGGCCTCGCGGACGCTCTCCTTGGCGGCGTGTCGCTTGACCTGTCGATTTCCGCTAACAAGTTCAGAGTAGCAGAGCCCAAGCTTGTGCAATTCGGCAATGCGGGATTTGGCTCGCTGGTGGATGGTGGCGTAACTCTCACACAAACCATGCTCGCTCCGCTGATCTCCGGGTCAATCAAGCTAAGCGATACATCAATTACACTGCCAACCGCCCAGGCTGCTACGGGCGGTGTAGCGGCTGCACCGTTGGTGAACCCACGATTCAACGTCACAGTGGTGGCGGCCCGAGGCACCAAGGTCGATTCGCCTCAGGTGAAGATCTCCGACGCTAGCGGTGGGTTTGGCTTGCACGGCAGCTTGGATGTGCCAAATCTCAAGGGGCAGCTGATCATCAACAAGGGCACGTTCAATCTGCCCACGGCGCGATTCCGCGTGGTGTCCGGTGGCACGGTAGATGTGAACTACAATCCGGAATCGCCAACCGACTCCAGTGCTATGACTATTGGCGTCAACCTGGAGGCCAAGACGAGCATTAGCATTTCGCAGCGGACGCTGGTCTCAAATCAGGGCTCAGTCAATACCGGCGTTGCCGTCTCACCGTCACTTCTCGGCGCCTATAGCGGCAGTGAACGGTACAACATTACGGCGATCATAAACGGCACTCTTCGCAGCGATGGTACTGGCTTAACGTTGAAGTTCAGCTCAGACCCAACCCTCGCAGAGAGCCAGATATTGGCCGCGCTTGGGGGCCAGTTCGTGCGCGATATCGGAAACGGCGCCGTGGACACCGGATTGCGCTCCTTGTTCGCGCAAGTACTCAGCAACCAACTCGGGTCAGTATTTTTTGACAGTTTGTACGATACCACTGGGCTCGATGTGAGCCTCGATTATAACCCTGGTTTGCCGTTTGTTGTCAGTCTCTCAAAACAGTTGACGCCTCGCCTCGAAGTAACGTTTACACGTATGGAGGCTAGCCGCACAAGCGGCGCCGTGGCGTCTACCCTCGACCCTCCCCAATATCAGCTTCGCCTAGGGTATAACCTAAGCAAGCGTCTTCGTTTTAGTGTTTCCACTGACGATCAGCGCAGCTATGGAGTTGCGTTGGAAGGCGTTTTCAGGTTCTGATAACGGGAACTGATCACCCGCCTGACGTTCGGAGAGAATCCTGAAACTTTTTTCTGGGGTACCTGTCAAAGGATGTAGCGCGATGGCCGTGCCGCCGACGCGCCGTGATGTCGTACGTAAGGATGTGTCGTCTTTCAGCGCTTCCGATGCGGACCACGCTGCGGCACGCGACAATGAGCGAGATATTCGGGAGCTAAAGTCCGATTTCAACGCTCTCATGGCTCGATACGAGAAGCCACTGTACAACCTCATTTTCCAGTGGGTGAGGGATCCCGACGAAGCGATGGATCTCACCCAGGAAACGTTCATCAGTGCGTATCGTGCGAGTGCGAATTTTAGGGGCGAAGCTAAGGTTTACACTTGGCTCTATCGCATCGCGCTCAACCATTGCAAGAATAGATTCAAGCAAAAGGATCGCCAAAAGGAATTTGAGGGACCATCTCTCGACGATGGAATGGCTCTAGACGACGTTGAAACGGGCCAAGCCGAGACGCGGTCGATTGCCGACTGGTCAATGGCGCCCGAGCAAATCCTTGAACAGAAGGAGCTCCGCGCTCAGATTTATCGTGCAGTAGATGCCCTTCCTATCGAGTACAGAACGGTGCTCGTTCTGCGCGAGATGGAAAACCTTAATTACGCCGATATAGCGGAAGTAATGGGGTTGTCGATGGAAGCGGTGAAGACCCGGCTGTCGCGGGCCCGCGGAATGATCCGGCGTCGCATTGAGCCGTACTATAAGCTCTAGGTTGGTTCGTTTGATCTAAGTTTCGATGACCACAGTGTTGATTGCTGTGTTCGATTGACTGTTTGACTTCGGTATTTTCAAAATCCCACTAGAGTGAAACGACTCGCTGCAATGATTGCCGGCGTGTTAGGAGAGACCAGTATTTGAAACGAGTTTGTATCAAAGGGGCGTCGTCACAGGCGCTTTCATGTGCCGTTATTGCCTCGCTTCTAGCCGTGCCTGCCGGAATTGCGTCGGCCGATACGCCTAGCGTCGCACCAGTTCCGGCCCCGTCTCCAACGAAGCCGCCTGCGGCAAATACGTTGCCTCTTACAGTGGTGCCGCTTACCACCGCGCCGGTTGTGCAGCCGAGCCTGATACCGGGGCCGACAGCATCGACGACGCCTAACCCGGCACCACCTGTCACGTCACCGTCTACGGCCGGGTCGCGAGTAGCCGATATTCGTATATCGGGCAACAACAACATATCCCGCCAGGCAATCACGGCAATTTTGCGACAGAAGCCCGGAACCCCGTTCAACCCTGCTGATGTAGAGGCGGATCGCCAGGCCATCTATGCGATGGGCTACTTCACAGTCGTGACGGTCAAGGTGGAGCCTGGCGAGAACAGCGGTGATGTACGCGAAACATTCTCCGTTGTCGAAAACCCAAAAATTGGTAAAGTCGTCTTTACTGGAAATACGGCCTTCTTGTCCGACAAGCTACTTGCAGTCATGAGTACGAAGTCTGGCGAAGTTCTCAATACGAACAAGCTCGATCAGGACATTCAGAGCATTATCAACCTGTATAAAGACAAGGGCTATCGCGCATCGATTTCCGAAGATATCAACATAGATCCAAACACTCAGGTCCTGTCGATACCAATTATCGAAGCGCGCATCACGGCAGTTCAAATCACGGGTAACAAGAAGACAAAGACGTACATCATTACTCGCGAGATGAAACAAAAGCCGGGCGCTCTGTATAACCAGAACGTTTTCAGCGAAGACCTGAAGCGCATCTTCAACACTAACCTGTTTGAGAATGTGGGGCCAGCTGACATTTCCACTCCGAACGTGGGTAGCGTCGTGCTTGCCGTGCCCGTCCTGGAGCGGCGCACTGGTAACGTTTCTGTAGGCGTTGGGTACTCGTCCCGCGAGAAGCTGGTCGGTCGCGCAGAGCTTTCCGAATCCAACTTCCGAGGCATGGGTGAGACTGTTGCGATCATGTGGGAAGTCGGTGGTTCGCAGAGCACATCTTCAACAGATGTTTCGTTCAGCGATCCGTGGATCGACAAGCATCACACCGGCTTCAGCATCAACATCTACGATAAGGTCATCTACCGCTTTACGAACTCATTCCTTTCCGGTGCCACATCAGGAAGCAATGACCAGTATCTTGAGCGGCGCAAAGGCGCATTGGTATCCCTGAGTCGGCCAATCGACGACCACTCGACCCTGGCGCTAAGTGGACGTGCGGAATCGGTGAAGTCTAACGACATCGCGCTGCCGCTTGCTGAGACGTATATTCGCCAAGACGCGGACATCCAGGGCTTGGGCTTGCGCGCCACTCGAAGTACGCGAGACAATAACTTTACTCCGGCAGAAGGTGGGTTCTATTCCGTTTCCGCTGAGCAGATCTTCTTCAAGGCGACATCGGTCGGTTCGCCGCCAGCTCCGAGCCCGTTGATCCCTCACCGGTTGACGGCTCCGAAGTTTGGTGTCGACCTTCGGCAGTATATCAGCCTTCAGGGAAAGCGCGCGCCGGGCAAGCTGACTGAACCCAAACGTATCATTGCGTTCCGTGTTCTTGGCGGCGCTACATCAAGGGACACACCGTTCTCGGAGCAGTACTTCCTTGGCGGTGCCGATAGTCTTCGCGGTTACGATGAAGATCGGTACTGGGGCAACTACTTGCTCCTCGTCAACGCCGAACTGCGAATACCCATCGGCAATAGCTTGACGGGTGTGCTTTTCACGGATGCTGGCGACGCGTGGGGCAGTATCTATCAGGGCTCTGCACTTAAGCAGCATGACAGCTTCAAGATGCAGCAGTCGGTTGGCGCGGGGGTTCGCATTACGACACCCATCGGACCGATCCGCCTGGATTATGGTATCGGCAAAGAAGGCAGTCGTGCCGACTTTAGCATCGGTCAATCGTTCTAGCCCAACGGGAGCTGGAACAATCACTGAACGATCACTGTCAACAAGCCGTATTTCTATTTCGTATCGCCATGTATGCTGTGGCGCACAATACACAAGGAGCAGTTCGAAAGAATGGCATCGTTTAATATAGCAAAGAATAGCGTCCTTCGCCGCTCAGGCATCTTCATGGCCGCAGCATTGACTCTGGCTGGCATGGCCTTGGTTTCGCCACAGCCCGCGAAAGCCGCTGGCCCTATGTTCGCAAGCGTGGATCTGGCGCTTGTGTTCAACAAGTCTAACGATAAGGCGAAGGCCGACATCGAGCTTCAGAAGCTTGGCCAGGGCTTGCAGACCGCGTTTCAGTCGCAGCAGCAGGGCGTGATGCTCTCCAACACCGAACTACGGACGCTTGGGCAGATTTCACAGAAGGCTGTACAGACCGATAGCGACAAAGCGAGCATTCAGCAGCTTCTGGCGAAATCAAAGAAGGATGCCGATGAGTTGGCAGCTTTGCAGCAGAAGAAGGAAAGCGATCTGACTGAAGCTGACAAGCTGCGGCTTTCGACGCTGACTGCACAGCAGCAGGCGGGGCAGCAGGCGCTGAGCGACCTCAACGGCGAATATCGACAGATTCTGGATCAGAAGAGCCAGGAGTTGAACGCTCAGATTAACGCGCACATGAAGGAAGTTATCAGCCAAGTTGCCGTTAAGCAGGGTATTTCTGTTGTGTTCGATTCCACAGTAGCGGTTTACACGGCCGCTGACATCAGCAAGGACGTTCTCGCGCAGCTAAATAAATAGAATCGTGGTCGCAATAGAGCGGTCCAAATAAATTCTTAATTCGGAGTGACAATGAGCCGTAACAAAACAGGTGTATCTGTTGTCATATCCATAGCAACGGTTTTTGCAGCTTGCCTGACGGGATGTTCAATTGGCAAATCGCCAACATCAACGAAGGCTCTTAAGCCCCCTGTAAGGGGAACCGTTAACTTGGCCGAATTAGCAACGCACAATCCGGACTATCTCCTCGTGAGGCAAACGGACAATGCGCTAAGGGTTTATAAGGCCGCTCTTTTGTCGGGCGCGGCAACTGAACGACTGCCCGTTATTAATGCAAATGATGAGTTCGAGCCGGTTCCGCTAAAGCTGTCTGATGCGACAGGTTACTCGGAGAGCGAGTTGACTGACCGTCTTGTAGCATCAGGTGAGCGCAGACTCGAATCGCTCAAGAATCGCCTACAGCGATCCAACGAACTGGCACTTGCAGGGACTCGTGAGGCGGCGCAGGCGTCGGAGAATGCTCGGTACGAAATCGAGCGCGACAAGCTTTTCGATAACGGGGACAGCGAGTTCGCGGCCATCCTTGGAAAAGGAGCCGATCAGCGGCTGAACTTGAACGTGCAGATCGGGGCGCTCGACAAAGATCGAAGCCCGAAGAATCCTGTGACTGCACCTGACAATTATTGGGACAGGTTGCTTGGGATACGTCAAGATCAGCTGTCACGATTTGACTCGCAGCACCTTAAAGAACTTGAAGTAGCCCAGGCGTTACACGACGCGAAGCTCGATGAACTGCGCCGTCGCATCCATACGGACACGCTGGCGACCGTCGCGACTGCAGACGAGAAGCTCAAAGCTCGTTCAGCGGCGAGGGTAGCGGACTACAAGCGATTGATGGGCGAACGGCGTGGCGCAATTCTGGGCGCAGCGCACGATTTCGATCAGGAAATGGCGTCCGCGCTCGTTGTGCAGGCAGCGAAAGCCAACGCGAGCGCAGCGAAAAGCGCGCCGCTCGCAGTGAATGCAGCTGCAGACGCGAACTGGAAGCGCCGAATTGTTGCAACGATGGCGTATTTGACGGAACAGCGGTCAAGGCAAGTGAGCCTCGTCCGCGAAGAGACCCGACGGACGGTTCTCGACGTTGCAAAGCAGACAAATCTGCAAGTTGTTGGTTGGCAGTCCTCGATGGAGAGGCATGATCTCACGCCGCAGGTGATGAAAGCACTTCGTGGCCGTGGGTGGGTGGAGTAGGAAAGCTGCTCCCCTAAAATGAAGGAGATGCAGTCATTATGAAACAGACGACTGTTGGAGAACTTGCCGCTCTAGTCGATGGTTTTGTGGAAGGGGACAGCAATGTCCTGATTCAAGGAATCGCGAATATCGAGGACGCTCAGGCTGGTGATGTTACCTTTGCCGAGAGCGCGAAGCTCCTCGACAATGCGTCGCGTTCCGGAGCGTCCGCAGTGATCGTGCCGCAGACAGGGTCTCTGCATGGTAAGCCGCTCATCCGCGTCAAGAATCCCCGATTCGCATTCGCTCAGGTGTTGCGCATTTTTGCCCCCGAACCCAAGATCTTTAAGGGCATACATCCCACGGCCTCGATAGGCGCGGACGCATCTCTTGGAGCTAATGTGTCTGTCCACGCCAATGCAGTGATTGGCGATGGCGTTACTATCGGGCAAAACTCCGTCATCTACCCTTTCACCTACGTCGGCGACAACGTAACCATCGGCGACAACTGTGTGATCTATCCGAATGTTGTTCTGCACGATGACACCGTGATCGGTAGCGGCGTCGTGATCCATAGCGGCACCGTACTTGGTACCGATGGCTTCGGATACATGTTCATCGATGACCGTCACTACAAGATCCCGCAGATCGGCCGCGTCATCATCGAGGACGATGTTGAAATCGGCGCGAACGTCACCATCGACAAGGCACGAACCGGGTCGACAACCATTGGTCGTGGCACCAAGATCGACAACCTCGTTCATATCGCTCACAACTGCACCATCGGGCGTAACTGCGTCATCGTGGCTCAAGTGGGCGTCTCGGGGAGCGTCACCATCGGAAACGGCGTCATTCTTGCCGGACAAGCGGGTATTAAGGACCACATTACCATCGGCGACGGTGCAATCGTAGCCGCGAAGTCAGGCGTCATTGGCGACCTCGCAGCTGGCTCGTTCGTGAGTGGGCGCTACGGTCGGCCGCACCACAATGAGATGCGGAAAATGGTTGAGATGGAGCGCCTTCCTGGTCTACAGAAGAGACTGAAATCGCTTGAAAAGCGCCTTGCGCAGCTGGAAAGCGCGGGGATCGCGCTGCCTGAGGCCGATTGAAAGTTATCGGTAGCGCGACAAGTTCGGACGGACAATTGACGAGCATAATCAGGAAAACAGTTTCCAAGCCCACGTCGACAATCGCCGGCGTGGGCTTGCACACGGGTGAGCATGGCTCAGTTCGCATCGTCCCCGCAGGGTGGGGCGATGGAATTCGATTCCGGCGCATTGGTTCGTCGAAGGAAATCGCCGCTGTTGCGGCGAATATAGACGGAACGACCCGTTGCACGGCATTGAAAGTCGACGGCGCTGTACTCCTCACTGTGGAGCATTTGCTCTCGGCTATCAGTGGCACCGGGATTACCGATGCCACAGTTGAGTTTGATGCAGTGGAAGTGCCAATCCTCGACGGCAGCGCACAAGGGTTTGTGGCTGCTATCGAAGAGGCTGGTCTAGCCAGCGGCGACGATACCGTTGAGCCTATTCGACTATCGGCGCCAATCGTGCTAACCGGGCCAGGCGGTGGGATTGTGACCGCTGTGCCATCCGATCACCTTTGGGCGACGGTGGTACTAGACTACTCCGATAAGCCGTCTATGCTGCCGATTGCGGCGACATTTAACGGATCGAATTACGTAAGCGATATAGCGTCGGCCCGGACGTACGGGTTTGTCGCTGAACTTGAGTACCTTGCGAAGATGGGGCTTGCCAAGGGCGCGAGCCGCGAAAACGCGTTTGCGCTGAACGATGATGGCAGCGCGGACCCGACGACTCCGTTGCGCTATCCGAACGAAGCCGCTCGACATAAGGTGCTCGATCTAATAGGCGACCTTGTCCTGGCGGGCCGTCCGGTCTGCGCAGGTATTGTGGCGTTGCGACCCAGCCACACGTTGAACACAATGTTGGCAGCTGAGCTAACCAAACTCGCCGCTGGCAACCAAGGAGAATGATTGATGCAGTCAACCAACGGCAAAGCAACGCCGGATAAGTACATTTTCAATATCGAGCAGATCAAAGAGCTCCTCCCGCATCGATACCCGTTCCTGCTGGTCGATCGGGTGATTGAACTCGATCCGGGTAAGCGTTGCGTTGGGCTGAAAGCAGTTTCGGCTAACGAGCAGTTTTTCGAGGGCCATTTTCCCGGGAAAGCGATTATGCCGGGGGTTCTCGTGATCGAGGCCATGGCGCAGGTCGGCGGCATCATGATGCTCGCAGTAGAAAACAACAAGGGGATGCTAGCATACCTGGCGGCAGTGGACAACGCGAAGTTCCGTCAGCCAGTAGTTCCCGGTGATGTCCTTATCACCGAATGCAACCTGTTGCGTGTTCGCGGAAACATGGGCAAAGTCCACGCTATCGGTCGTGTTGACGGCCAAATAGTCGTCGAAGCGGACGTGATGTTCGCTCTCGTCGCCCGTTAATGAGTGTCGAGTTAGTTTAGTAACTTAACAGTTAAGTTACGTTCAAAGTGAACGCAGTACCCTGTTAGGTTCAAGCTGAGAAGCTGGCCACTATCGCGCCTTCCTAGGCGCGGAAAGGGTCCAGGCTCAGCCTGGTTAGGAGCCACACAATCTATGACCCGCATTCATACAACGGCCGTTATTGATCCAACGGCTGAATTGGCGGACGACGTATCAGTTGGCGCATACAGCGTCATCGGCGCATCGGTCAAACTGGCCGCTGGCGTCAAAATCCATGCTCACGCCGTTATCGAAGATCACACACATATTGGCGCGTCCAGCGAAATCTGGCCCGGCGCCGTTCTTGGCGGCATACCGCAAGACCGCAAGTTCAAAGGTGAAGAGAGCTACCTGATCATCGGTGAGAACAACATCATTCGCGAATGTGTCACCATCCACCGTGCCGCGGGCGCGGGACAGGTAACGCGCGTTGGTGACGACAACCTGATCATGGCTTACTCGCATATCGGCCACAACTGCACGATCGGTTCCGGCATCACCATGGCCAACATGGCGGGCCTCAGCGGTCACGTAACCATCGAAGACAAGGTGACTATCGGCGGATTTGTGGGTATTCATCAGTTTGTCCGTATCGGTCGGCTTGCCATGCTTGGCGGCTACTCGAAGGTCGTTCAGGATGTCCCGCCGTTTATGATGGCCGACGGTCGTCCGTGCGATGTGCTTGACCTGAATATCATTGGTTTGCGCCGAGGAGGCGTGTCAGCGTCCACACGAACAGACTTGAAGCAGATCTATAAGCTGCTCTATCGCTCAAATATGAATGTGACGCAGGCGCTGGACGAGATCCGGGACACCATTCCGGTAAGCCCCGAGCGCGACCTGATACTCGATTTTATGCGAAACATACCGCTAGGCTACGGCGGTCGCCAGCACGACAAGCCACGGGTTCGTTAAGCCCGCATGGCTTTGATCCATTGCAATACAATAGGACGTCGGTCGTTAGTAGGCTCAGCACGCGCCTTACGCGTGTCGACGAGTGCGTGCCAACATACGCAGTGATCGAAGCGCGGTAAGGGGCCAGGCTCAGCCTGGTCGACGAGTGCATGCTAAGATGCGCAGGGCTCGAGGCGCGATAAGGGCCTAGGCTCAGTCTGGTTGGATTATCAATAGGTTGGCACGTGCCTCAGCCTGCGGGCCGTACGCGTGACGACGAGTGCATGCTAACATACGCAGTGTTCGAAGCGCGGTAAGGGTCCAGGCTCAGCCTGGTGGTGGGGAGTTACATGGACATCGCAGTGGTTGCCGGCGAGGCTTCAGGGGACCGACACGCCTCCCAACTAATCAACGCGCTGCGAAACGACCCGGATTTGCTTGCCTCGCTAGCACCAGGGGAAGCGCTTAACTTTTGGGGAATTGGCGGCGTCGCCATGGAGCAGGCGGGTGTCCGCCTGATTAGCGACAGCCGCGACTGGGGAGCGATCGGCATTGTAGAAGCGGTTCAGAAAGCGCCGCGAATATATCCCGCGAAGCTTGCCATTCTGCGTGAATTGCGTAAAAATCCGCCAAAAGCGATGATCCTCGTCGACTTTGGCGCATTCAATGTGCCTCTCGGCGAGTGGGTTCGGCAGCGCAATATCTGCCCGGTTTATTACTACATGCCGCCCGGCTCGTGGCGCCGAAACCCGTCGCCGAAACGCTTAGCTCGTCTTGGTCGGTTGGCTGAGGCAATTGTTACGCCGTTTCCGTGGTCGGAGAAGCACCTGACAGCGGTCGGCGCAAATGCACATTTTGTTGGCCATCCGCTTCTCGATCTCGTTCACCCGTCGGGTAGCCCCGCTGAACTCGATAAGCAGCTTGGCCTCGATCCAACGCGGACCGTAATCGCGCTGCTTCCTGGAAGCCGCAAGCACGAAGTTGAGCACATTTTGCCCGCAATGTTCGGAGCGGCTGGCGATATCGCTGCGAGGGTGCCCGGGGCCCAGTTCTTGGTGGCTCTTGCGCCAAACCTAAGCCGCGAGATGGTCGAGGAGACCCTGAAGCGTGAGCAGCAGCGGGGGGGCAATGCAGGCTTATTGGAACTCATGCAGCAAGCGTCAGGTAAGATCCGCCGAGCTGCTTCCGCAGCAATGGGGTTGCCCGCCGTTAGCACGGGCCCGGTTCTCGCCACAAGCGAGGGCTTGTTGGTCGACGCTACTGACGTTGACGACGATGGGAAGCGCCGAGCGAAGAAGGTAAGACCCACCGGCGCTGTGAACGCGCCCGTGGCGTTGGTTGAGGGCATGACATACGATGCCATCGCGCGCGCCGATCTGGTGATCTCGACATCCGGAACGGCAACGCTTGAGGCGGCCATTCTCAACCGCCCGATGATCGTTGTTTATCGCGGGTCCAAGTTGATGGAAATCGAGTGGCACTTTCGCAAGAAGGCGCTCGACATCAAGTATATCGGTTTGCCGAACATATTGGCAGACCGTCAGGTTTGTCCCGAATTGATCCAGGAGGAAGCGTCGCCGGCGGCAATCGCAGATGTCGCCGTCGAGATGCTGCTTCAACCAGATCGATTGATGAAGATGAAGGCAGAACTGGCTCGTGTCGTTGACGACCAGCTTGGGCAGCCCGGTGGAATCGCCAGAGCAGCGAATATTTTTGCCCGACAATTAACTAGAGGAGATCAAAGTCATTAGCGCATCGGAAAGCACAGCATTGCGGTTTCTCGCACGGAAGCGCACAACATTTACGTGGCTAATCCCGCTTGGCCTTCTGATTGCCGCAGTGACGGTGGGTAAGTATACGCCCGACCTCGCTATCGCGGGCTTCGTCCTCCTCGCCCTCGGTGAGGCCGTTCGATTCTGGGCGGCTGGCTGCATTCACAAAGACAACGTGATTGCCACCACAGGGCCGTACGGTTACGTCCGCAATCCCCTCTACTTCGGCTCGTTCCTTTTGGCGGTAGGGTACGCACTTCTCTCCGGCATTGGCTGGTTGGCGGTTGCCATTATCGTTGTGCTATTCCTGGTGTTTCACCTGGCCGCGATTATAACCGAAGAGGCTTCGCTAACAAAAGCCTTCGGCGAGCCGTATGTAACTTATATGCGTCATGTGCCGCGCCTATTCCCGCGACTTTGGCCATACAAGGACGGCTCTGGCGAGAAGCTGACGTTTTCGTGGAAACAGGTCGTGTATAACCGCGAACCAACAACGGCTTTAGTGACCCTGATCACTGCTCTCGTTTTTGTCGCCGTTCAAATCTATCACCACCCAATTGCGAGATAAGAGTGCCACGAAGTACAACGATCGACACCCCAATAAATCCTGTGACTCAAGAGCCTTCCACGCCATCGTCCGATCCTAAGCGCGAACCGCCCGAGCAGGCCGCCGCGAACTCACGAGATCGCTTGCTGAAGTACATCAAACCCCACAAGCGCTTGATCGGGCTTGGCATCATCAGCTCCCTCGGCGTTGCTGGCATCCAACTTGGCCTCGTCGCAATATTGGGCAGTGTCATCGAGTCGATGAAGCCTGATCCACACGGGCACCTCAGAGCGCATCTGCACGAAATGCTGGTCATTTCATCAGTGGGCATTGTGGTCGCTTACCTCGTGCGCGGCGTGTTTTCGTGGCTGCAACAGGTGTACTTCTCGGAAGCCGCTCAACGGATCGCAGTTGACCTTAAGACCTCAATCTTTCGACACCTTCAAAGGTTATCTCTGTCGTACTTCGATAAGCGGCAGACTGGCGACCTGATTTCTGTCATTTCCAACGACGTACCTCTGATTAGCAATGGCGTCATCTCGCTAAAGGACGTCATATCAGCGCCCATCATCGCCATCGTCGGCCTCGTATCGATTTTCTGGCTGTCGTGGGAGCTCTCTCTGGCGACCATCGCGACGTTGCCCTTTATCGTGTTCGCTCTGAATCAGGTATCCCGTGGCTTGCGAGCGATCAGTCACGAGACCCAAACCCGCCTCGGCGAGTTAACGACCACGACCGAAGAGACGCTGGGTGGTGTACGTCTCGTCAGGTCATTCGTGAGCGAGGACCGCGAAATCGCTCGGTTTGAGGGCCAGGCTGTTCAGTCAAAGAACTGGTTCATGCATGGTGTTCGCCGATCCGCAGCGTTGATGCCAGTGAGCGATCTGGTTGGCTCCGTTGGAATCGCCATCGCTCTTATTATTGGCGGTGGGTTTGTGATCGACGGCACGCTAACGCTCTCTCGTCTCGCCATGTTTGTCGTCATGCTCGACCGCATCAGAACTGGCGTCGGTGGTATGTCGAACATTATGGTGACGTGGCGCAACTTGCAGGGTGTCGCCGACCGTGTGTTTACCACGGTGCTCGATGTTCCTACCGAGGTCATGGAGCGTGATGATGCGTACGAACTGCCTCATGTGCAGGGCGAAGTCGTATTCGACCATGTTTCGTTCGAGTACATTCCGGGCCGCCCGGTGCTGGACGACATTTCGTTTGAGATGCATCCCGGCCAAGTCCTCGCAATTGTTGGAGAGTCCGGCTCCGGCAAATCCACTTTGTCGGACCTCATACCGCGATTCTACGATCCGACATCGGGCAGCGTAAAGATAGACGGCTACGATATACGCGACGTCACGCTGCCATCGCTGCGCACTCAGATTGGCATCGTCGATCAGGTGACGAATCTATTTGGCGGTACAGTGATGGAGAACATCGCGTACGGGCGTCCCGATGCCACAATGGCAGAAATCGAAGATGCGGCGCGGAAGGCCAACGCTCACGACTTTATTTTGGAGATGGGTGAAGGGTACGATACCATTGTTGGGCAGCGCGGAGTAAAACTCTCCGGCGGCCAGCGCCAACGGCTTGCTATAGCAAGAGCCATACTATCGGATCCACGAATACTCATTCTGGACGAGGCGACGTCATCGCTGGATACGGCCTCAGAACAGTTGGTTCAAGAGGCGCTTGACAAACTGATGCGCGGGCGAACCACCCTCGTGATTGCACACCGTTTGTCGACGGTAGTGAATGCGCATAAAATTCTAGTTCTGGACAAGGGCCGAGTTATAGAATCTGGAACACATTCGGAGTTACTCGCCCAGGGTGGCAGGTACTCAGTCCTATACGAAACGCAGTATCGCACCGGCAGCACGCAACCGGAAGCGGAATAGCGCCAACGGCAATCTGGTTCACCAACGCGCGCTTGTTAGCAGACACTCGCTTAGCACTGGACGAAACTATGGCAGAACAGTTACGTCTTAAAGATAAATTGATCACCTTCTCAGCGTACTGGACCGCGCGCGCCCTCGCGAGCACTGTGCGCGTCGACGCCTACGGCGAGGAGTACCTGCTGAACCTCAAAAATGACAATGGCGAATCCGTTATTCTCCTTGGCTGGCACGGCGGGACGTTCCTCCCAATAAATCGCTACCGGAATCGTGGCTATTGGGCAATGATTTCGACTTCCCGTGATGGCGATCGCCAAAACAACCTCTTTCATCGTTTCGGCTTTCGTACGGTTCGCGGTTCCACTTCAGCGCGTGGCGCTGTCGAATCCGTGATAGCGATGCGCCGCGAGCTAAAGAAGGGCGGGGTACTCGCGCACACGCCCGACGGTCCACGCGGGCCGCATGGCGTCGTCCATCCGGGCGCTATCTATATCGCGCAGAAGTCGGGGTGTCCGGTTGTCCCCGTCGGCGTGGGCTCATGGCCGCGATGGAACCTGTCAACGTGGGACCACTACACAATCCCGAAGCCGTTTGCCAGAGGCGTTATGCTATACGGCGACCCAATCACCGTCCCCAGCGACCTTGATGACACGTCGCGTAAAGCCTTTGCCGATGCGATTGGAGAACGTATACACACGCTTCAGGCTTTGGCTGATGAGATGGTCGAGAAGCGGATCGTGCCCGATTTGGCTGAGTTGCACGAGCCGTTTGTATTTGACGCTACTGCGGGTAGTGTGGACGGAGTGAGCAAGAGCGGCAAGAAGTTTGCAGCTGTGCTTCAATCCCAATTGGCGAACGTCGAACTCACAAGCGCTCCGATACTAGGGGTTGGCAATGACGGCAGCGCCGAAGCGACATAGCAACGAGTTTGGTAAGCGAACGCATTTGGCGGCATGTGCGGCACCTGCATAGTCAAGTCGACGGTGTCAGAGTTAAATTATGGTGGCCGACGAGAAATACTGGCGTGACGTACTTTCCGGGAATCGCCGGGGCCTGAAATACACTGCTATCCGGGGAGCGTTACTATTCCTCGAGGCGCTTTACGCAGCGGGACTATCCATTTATCTTTGGTTTGAAAAGGTAGGCATCCGACCGCGAACCGAGCTGGACGTGACTGTCATCAGTATTGGTAATCTCGCGGTGGGCGGTACGGGCAAGACGCCCGCGACACAGTGGCTGGCCAAACAGCTTTTGCGGCACGGCTACCGTCCAGCCATCCTCAACCGCGGCCACGGCGGCTCGCTTTCACCCCAAGTGGCGCTGGTCTCCGATCGCGGTGGTCACGTCAAGTTCGCAGCTGCCGAGGCTGGAGACGAAGCCGTGATGCTCGCGACGAATCTTCCAGGCATTCCCGTCGTGGTTGGCAAAGATCGCAGGAATTCTGGCCGCCTTGCCATCGATGAAATGGCAGCTAATGTACTTGTTCTCGATGATGGATTTCAGTACTGGCAGCTTGCTCGCGATCTAGATATTGTGCTTCTGGATGCCAGCCAGCCGTTTGATAACGGGCACGCGTTACCGCGTGGGTTCTTGCGAGAACCGAAAAGCGGATTGCGTCGTGCGGGGGTTGTGCTCGTTACCCGATCCGGGCGGTTGACAAGCGGCGAAAGGTCCGCGCTGTCGCGCACCATAGCGGAGTTGGCTCCAGACGCATCGGTGTTCTTCGCTGCACATAAAGCGTCGGGAATTGCTCCACAAAACGAGGCAGCGAGGGCCCATATTGCGCAGCGGCTATTGCCCGTTTGTGGTATAGCCCAGCCCGGTTCGTTTACGAGTGCGCTACATGAGGCTGCGGGTTGTGCTGTTGCGGAAACGTTGGCATTTCCGGACCATCAGCCGTATGGCGACGGAGAGCGTGAATCGATTTTGAGACGCTTGGCGGAGTCGAATTCGGACGGAGTTATTACTACCGAAAAGGATGCGGTAAAATTCCCCGCTGGCTACCTCGACGTCCCGGTGTATACTTTACGGATTGCTATGGCCATCGACGATGAGGCTTTGTTTTGGGAGACGGTCAAGCTAAGGGCCGGGTTGGCGGATATGCGTAATGATTAAGCGATTGTGGCAGGGTTTTGTCGCCCGTGTGTTTATGCTCGTGCTGTTCACAGCCCGTATTTTGCCCTTGAGGGCACTTCTGCCGTGGGCCGCATTTTGGGGCTCCGTCGGATACCGATTGTCTGCCCGGTACCGCAACGTAGGGATGAAAAACCTCACACTGGCATACGGCGACAGTTTGAGCGACGCCGAAAAGCGACGCATCGTCGAGCAGGTGTTTCGTAACTTTGCGAAAGCGGCCATCGCGGAGTTTCCGTACGTAGGAACCATGGCCCCGGACAAGGTCAAGAAGCTGGTCCAAGTTGAGGACGCCGATTTCAAGTACTTGAACGACTTGTTCGACGAAGGCAAAGGCATTCTGTTCATTACTGGCCACTTTGGAAACTTCGAGTTTGCTGCGAAACGTCTCACCGTCGAAGGCAAGCGACTTGCGGTCGTTGCCCGCATGGATAAGAACGCGGTGCTCGCCGACCTGTTCAACAAGATACGCAAGGATGGCGGATACGAGGTTCTGGGACGCGGCTCAGCGGCAAAACCTGTCATCCAGCGCCTTCGAAAGGGTGAAATTGTTGCGATGCTTCCCGACCAAAAGTCGGAAGACTGCTGGGTGCCCTTCTTCGGCCGACTATCCGGCACCGTAGCGGGCCCCGCAATCATAGCGCTCCGTACAGGCTCGCCACTGGTTCCATGCTTCTGCGTCCGCCAGCCTGATGATACGCACAAAGTCGTCGTTCTACCCCGCATCGACACGACATCGACGGGAGATCAGCACGCCGACGTAGACCGAATTATGACCGACGTCAACGCCGCTATCGAGACAATTGTTCGACAGTATCCAGAACAGTGGTTGTGGCTCCATGACCGCTGGCGTGTGCAGCCGCCTGCCGAGTTGCTCGAGAAATGGAATCGGGAGCACTGAAGCCAAGCCGCCTGTTAGTCGTAAAGATGAGCAGCATAGGCGATATCGCCCATGCCCTTCCGGTCGTCAGCCAGATCAAGCGCGCGCTACCCAATTTGTTTATTGGTTGGGTCGTGAAGCGCCGCTGTGCATCCCTCCTCGAAGGGAACCCCGATATCGACAAGCTTTATGTCACATCCGATAAACCCGGCGCAAGCGAGTTGCTCGGTTTGAGAAAGCAAATGCGAGCTGATCGATACGATACGGCTATCGATATGCAGGGCTTGCTGCTGAGCGGGGTAGTGACATGGCTTTCTGGCGCTAAGCGACGAGTTGGCCTTGACCGCAACCGAGAGGGCAACTTTTTCTTCCTGACTGAACACACTGTGCCGGGTAAAGATCCTGACCGGCACGCCATCGACATTCTTTCGGGCTTTGCACATTCGCTCGGCGTTGACTATCCAGAGGGCAGTGTGCCGGTTCAAAGCTACCTCGCAACGTCTGATTCTGCATTTGCTCACGAGCACATAAATGCACTGCATAAGCCGATAATAGCGCTGAATGCGGGCGCGTCAACAATCTATAAGCAATGGCCTGCCGACCACTGGGCTGAACTGGGCAAAGCAATCGTCGCAGGCGGAGCATCGGTAGTGCTTCTCGGCGGGCCTAGGGATGTCGAGACGGTTGATCAAATCTCAGGGATCATCGCGAGTCATCAGTGTGTAAATCTGGCGGGCAAGACAAATCTTCGACAGCTTGCTAGCGTTGTCGCATGCTGCGATTTGATGGTGAGCGGAGACACGGGACCAATCCATATCGCAGTCGATGTCGGTACGCCGTGTGTCGGCCTCTATGGGCCAACAAACCCTCGTGCTTACGGCCCTTACGGTAACAGAAATGTGGTCATATGGAAAGGCTTGCCGTGCAGCCCGTGCCATCGAAATCCGACGTGCAACGGGCGTGTAGACTGCATGAAGCGAATCTCTGCCACCGATGTGCTGAAAGCTATCGAAAAGTTGATCCCCGGGACGCTCGGTGATGGTCCACGGGATGCTCAGAGCGTGAACGCGTCATGAAGAAAATCCTCGTCGTTAACATGAACTATCTTGGGGATGCGCTCATGACCACTCCGGTGCATGCAGCCCTTCGTCAGCGATTCCCCGACGCCACTATAGACGCCATTGCTGGGTCGCAACAAGGTTACGGCGCGTTCGATATACTTGCGCACAATCCACACATTAATAACCTGATAGAACGAAAGCAGGGCGATTTTTGGACGCGCTCCTGGCAGCTCTTAATGGTCTTAATCCGAGGAAGGTATGACGGCGTGGTTATCTTGCCGCCAATCGCATCATACAAGATCGCTGCGATGCTGGCATTGACCCGAACGCGGCTGAGCGTGGCGCGGCAATCGTCGACCATGCACATGAGCGATGTCATGCTCGACGCCATAAAGCGCGTCGTCCCAGTCGACCAGTCATGCATGGAGCTGGTCCTCGATGTGCCAGCGGAAGACCGCGAATCTGTTCGGCGCCTGCTAGACACTCTGCATGGAGACGGGGCGATTGTCGGAGTGAACCTTGGCGCTTCCCGACCGCAAAAGCGGTGGCCGTCGCAGAGCTTCGCGCGACTTATCGAGAAGCAGGTGGCACTTGGACGCCGCATCGTATTGCTCGGCGGCAAGAACCCCGACGATGTTGCAACGGCACAGAGTGTGGTTAACGAGCTGCACGGTGCGCCAATTTTGGATCTCGTCGCTAAGACGACCGTCATGGAGCTTGCCGCTGTGGTCGATGCTTGCGACGTGCTCGTTACAGCCGACACCGGCGCAATGCATATCGCGTCGGCAGTTCGCACGCCGATGGTTGCGATCTTCGGATCCACCGATCCCATTGTGAGCGGACCCTACGGATCTACCCCTGCGACTGTCCTTTACAAGCGCCTTTCGTGCTCGCCGTGCGGGAATCACCCAACCTGCAACGGCGCATTCACTTGCATGAGCGATGTGACGCCAATCGAAGTCGGTGCCGCAGTGGACGCTCTCATCGCGGTCGCGCCGGCGTCCGTGTAGCGTGCTGGTCTCTATTACCCCGTTGATTTTCCGTGTCCACTGCTCGTTGTTAACAGGAAGTAAGCGCCTTTTTGGCGAATTGTGCTAGCTATACGGGAGCTTATTATGAACAATGAGACCGGTGCAGTGTCGTTCCGCGACTGTTACGCCACATGGACACACGAAACGCTAGTTGTTGGAAATGATGCTATTGAACGTCGATGGCGATTGACCAGTAATGGCGCAATTCCAGTTAGCCTGTTCGACAAGGGGCTTGGATATCAGTGGCAGGCCGTCGATGAGCCCGATGGAGCCGTTTCCGTCGCCGCTGACGTGAAGGTTACAGCCGTTGATGGACACGCGAGCATAGTCTCCTCAGCGAGCCTCAACGTGACGGTTGAGTTCGATGGGCAGAACAGTGCATCTCTTCTTATCCAAGTCTTCCCAAAACTCGCCAGCATCGTTGTGGAGCATGTTGGGGCTTTAGGCTCAACCGCTGATTCTGCCACAAATGAGTCTCATTCCTTGGCGACCGGGATTGAATCGTCTGCTGTGCCAAACCGTAATGAAAGTTTTGGCGATATAGCGGAGACATTTGCGTTCGCAGGAACGCACCTTAGGCTTAAACATGTTCGGTTTGCTGCTCAGACAGATATCCACAATGAGTTGGTGTTTGAGGACGAGTACCGCCTTCACCAGTCAGAAGTCGATCTTGCTCTATGCGGCAATCTCTTCGCTTTCGAGGATGTGATCACACACGCTGGCCTGGTTTTCGTCAAGCTTGCTCCGCTTCCGCCAGAGCGCCCCGTCGCCGATAGCGCGGACTTACGCCTCAAGCGCGGCAGGCAACTCACCCTTTGCGGCACGCGATATCGATGGGTCACAGCCGTCTACCATGGCGGTAAACACGGACTCACAGATGCTGTTCAGCGGTTCCAGCTAGCGCTGCGTGAAGTGGTTCCTGGGCGCGACGCCCAGTTCCTGAGCAACACATGGGGAGACCGTGGCCAGGATTCGCGCATCAATGAAGCCTTCGTCACGCGCGAGATCGCCGCTGCACGCAGACTTGGCGTGGATGTCGTTCAGCTAGACGATGGCTGGCAAGCCGGACGCACGGCCAACTCAGCTGTCGCGAAAGGCGGCATTTGGGAGGGCTTCAATTCGCAGCAGGGCTTCTGGGACGTCGACCCGGTCAGGTTTCCAAGCGGATTTAGTGCGCTGGAACAGGTCGCTAAGGATGGCCAGGTCCGATTGGGCCTATGGTTTGCACCGGACTCGGACGATGATTTCGCTCACTGGCGAACCGATGCCGATAAGCTGCTTGACGTTCACCGCAAACACTCGGTTGACTACTTCAAACTTGACGGTATCAAGATGCGGACAATCGCCGGCGAGGCGAATCTCAAGCTCTTCATGGAAGCGGTTCGCACCGAGTCTGGCGGGCGTATTACGTGCGACTTGGACGTAACCGCCGAAACGCGACCGGGCTACTTCGGCGCTATCGAAGCGGGACCAGTTTTCGTCGAGAACCGCTACACGGATTGGCAGAGCTACTGGCCGCACGCTACATTGCGAAACGTTTGGAAGCTGTCCCGCTACATGCCCCCGGTTCGCCTTCGCGTTGAGTTGCTGAACAACTCGCGGAATTCTCACGTATACGGCGATGATCCGCTCGCCCCGGCGTCGTACAGCCCTGCATACCTGTTTGCGACGGCGATGATCGCTAGCCCTCTTGGCTGGTTTGAAATCTCGGAGCTTCCCGCAACCTACGTCGAGTCCGTCGGGCAACTTGCGGCGATTTGGAAGCAGCATCGCGACAGGCTACACGCCGCCACGGTGACGCCGATCGGAGATGCGCCCGACGGCACGTCATGGACAGGTTTCGTGGCGCGTCCGCACGACGGCGGCGACGCGTACCTGCTCGCGTTCCGCGAGTTGAATGACCGCGCGCTTATCGGGTTCGACCTGCGTGGGATCGTTTCGTTCGACTCCGTCCACCTGCTTGCGGGGCAGGGGACTGTGTTCGATCTGGGGGGACGCGTTGGCGTTAACCTGCCCGAACCACGCTCGTTCGTGTTCGCGAGGCTTTCGCGTACCCCATGAACCTGAAGATTGACAAGAAGGCGAAGCGGCGTGCTGCGAGCTCGGGCCAGGTGCCCGTTTCCACCGAGACAGACACGACAAACCCCAGCGCGAACCTAATCATTGCGGCTTACCTTGTCTCTGGCATTTGCGCGCTGGCGTACGAGACTATCTGGATCCGTATCGCAGCGCTCAGGATTGGTGGCACCGTTGTCTCCGCGACCCTGGTCATTGCGGCATTCTTCCTCTGTGCTGCCCTTGGCAACCTTATTGGCGGCGTGCTTTCCCGCAAGGGCCATGCAGTTCGCGCGTTTGGCCTTGTGGAACTCCTGTGCGCCTTGACCGCAGCCGTCCTCTACATCGCTGAGCCATCAATAGCTAGCGTTGTCGCGGCGCGTATCGGCGGCGAACTCAGCGCGCACGTTGCCTACGTCCTGCTCCTCGCTGGCATGCCAGCGCTGCTAGCTGGGGCATCATTCCCGCTCGCGGCTCAAGCAGCCGTCGCGACGCTCGGAACGCGCACATCACGGGGCGGGGTTCTCTACGGTGCCAACCTGGTCGGAGCCGCGCTTGGCATCGTTGGCGGTGGCGTGCTCCTGCCAATGGTAGCTGGGAATCGGGCAGCCCTTCTAGTGGCAGCCGCAACCGAGATAATTGTTGGGGCCTTACTGATCGTCAAAGCGAAGCCCGCAGTCGCCTCGCGCGAAGAAAGCCAGTTGCCTAAGCTCGAACGAACTGTGTACTCTCGGTTTGGGGTCGTGATTGCGATTTCGTCCGGAGCGCTGTCTATCCTACTCGAAGTGCTGGTGATCTCATACGCCCACCAAATCGTGCAAGACTCGGTCTTCACGGTCGCGGCAACTCTGTTCGCCTTCATACTTTGCCTTGGCGCAGGCAGTCTCATTGCAGCGCGTCTCCGCCGAAAAGGTGTGGCGGTCGAACTCCTCATGCCGTGGGCGCTACTCTTGAGCGGCGTTCTGGTGGCGCTCTATATCCCGGTCCTCGCCGCGCTCATCGGCGCCACGGTCACGCCGCCGGGACCGGGCCTATGGGATTACGCGTCCGGGCTAATCACGTTCGCAGTCGTAGCCCTCAGCCCGCTTCTAGTGTGTGTGGGAATGGTGTTCCCGCTGGCGTGGGAGCTTTGCGAAACATCGCTAACCTCTCAAGGGCAAGCCCTTGGCAGACTATCGTCAATGAACAAGGCCGCAAGTGCAGTAGGGGCCATATTGGGGCCTTTCGTGCTTGTGCCAATATATGGCCTTGCTGGCGCAATGGTCCACGTGGCAGTTGCGTACGCGTTCCTTGGCACTGTGTTTCTCTTGCGGCATAAACGGCTCACGATGATCCAGTACGGCGGTCTTGGCTTTGCTATCTTCGTAGGTCACTTCGTGTCATGGTACGTCAAGACGCCGATCGTGCTCGTCGACGGCGAAACACTCCTCGCGCGCTACGAAGGCGGCGGCGGAACCGTGGCGGTCACACGCGACAGCGTCGGTTCGCACCATATCGTGCTCAACCAGACCTACACGCTGAATGGCACCGAGCGCGGCATGCTCTCGCAGCAACAGGAAGCATGGCTGCCGCTTGCGCTCACACCAGCTCCGCGCAGGGTAGCGTTTATAGGAATGGCGTCAGGCGTATCAGCGAATGCCGTCCTCGACTTCCCGGTGGAGCACCTCGACGCCATCGAGCTTAACCCGCAGGTTGAGGAAGCGGCTCGCAACGAGTTTGGGCAGTGGAACGCTCGCCTTTACCGAGACCCGCGAAGCCGAGTGATCGTCAACGATGGCCGCTATGTCGTCGAACAAGCCCGCCAGCCGTACGATACCATCATATGCACACTGCTTCTGCCATCCCAGGAAGGCACCGCAAGCCTCTACTCGCACGACTTCTTTGAGTCGGTACGACGCAAGTTGGCCCCCAATGGCCGCTTTTGCCTCTGGCTGCCGACCTACCAGATGGATAAAGCGCTGGAGGGGATCGTGGTGCGGACGTTCGTCGACGCGTT
Organism: Capsulimonadaceae bacterium; assembly: GCA_036504535.1. GTDB lineage: Bacteria > Armatimonadota > Armatimonadia > Armatimonadales > Capsulimonadaceae > JARLGU01. The sequence goes on along the minus strand of DASXUY010000052.1, from coordinate 30,395 downwards.
TCCGAGCGCCATCATGGTACGCGCAAGCTTCAGCCCGGATACGCCAGCGATTGGCCTGATCGGGTCAAACGAGCCGCTCGACATGTCCGACGCCTTCATCCGGCAGCGTCTAGCGTCAGTACCCGCGATTGGCTCCGTATCGCCATTCTTCCGTTCACCCGACAACTTCAGGTTAGCGCTTATGGGAGATATAAAGGGGAAAGCGAGTGACTTCGCAGCGAATCCGACCACGACCGACGACAGGCCTGTGTTCGCGTTTCAGGGACCGTTAGCCATCGCGCCGACAAGCGCATTACGCGGATTCGCGCTACTTGACGTCGCAGGCAAAGGCTATCAAGACGGCCCATTTCCATCGCTTGCAATAGGAACGGATGACCGGGCGAGGGTGACAGCGGGGATCAGGGCCGGTAACTACTTCTATGCCGCAAGCTCGGTGGGCTTCCCAGAGCGCTCGGATCTGGTCGAGGGGGCAAAGCAGCACGCCAGCGTGTTGCAATACATGGGAACCGCGCGTTCATACAGTCGAAGCGCGAAAGTAACCGAGAGCGACCTGGGCCACTAGTGGCAGGAGACGGCCCGGGGCGGACCGTCTATCGCAAATACGCACGCTACTCCTTCGGAGTGAGCTGCCTTGTGGCTCCGGCCTGCTTTTCACCCAGCCTGCGCGTGGTAGCCTTGATGCGCTTGATGCGCGACGGATCCTGGTCGCCATCGGGGCTGCCGAGAGCGGCAATCTGCGCTTCGACATCCTGCGCAAGCGCCATTTCGCCAAGCTTATGCAGTTCGCGGGTAGCCGCGCCAAGTTTCTCACGGGCGGTGACGATGTCGCCCTTCGACTGCGCACGCTGGGCCTCGCGCTCGTACTTGTAGACGTTGAACCTGTCCACCATCTCCTGGATCTCAGCGTTTCGCTCGCCGAGTACCGCCGGATTGTCGCTAAACGACGCGGCAATCGTTGTGGCCTGCGAGAACTCCTCGTCAGCCTCGTGCCAGGTGAGCTCAATCTCCGCGACCGGCTTGATGCCTTCGGGCTGTAGGGCAGGGGCAATCTGAACCAGTAGGCGTGTCGGCGTGTTGCTGGGCAGGTCGCCAACCTTGGCGCGAACCCATCCGCCGCCGCTCTCCATCTCCTCGAAGATCGTCATGTACGGTACCACCATGAATACATCCTGGACCATGGAGCCGTCGACGCCCGATGCAGAAACATACAGCTGCTGTATGGTGGTCGCCTTAATAACGGTCAATTCTTGGAGAAGCTGTTCGGTGATATCCTGAATGTCGGCGGCGTAGTAGTATGCGCCGCGTGTGGTGTCCGCGACACGCATCAGGAACTCTTCGTCGAACTCATCGCCGACACCGAGGGTAGTCACGGCATAACCGGCTTCATTAATCGTCTCAAGCGCTTCCATCGATGCGCGGTCATCCTGAACGATGCCGTCGGATATCACGATAATGCGGTTGATGGTGGCGTTGGATGTCGAACTCGTGACCAGCTTCTCGGCTGAACGGAGCGCTGAGCCCATGCGCGTGCCGCTGCCGATCTCCACAGGAAGCTGCTGATCGAGGAGCGCGTCGAGGTCGTCGACGCACCGATCCGGGTCCGACGCCCATGCGTCTTCGGTGAACAAAGTGTGCGACTTATCGGCGAATACGATGACAGAGACCTTGTCGCCAGCCTGTAGACCGCGTAGTAGGTGCTTGATGGCATCGACGGCCATAGACATCGGTTTGCGGACGCTGCTCTGCATCTCCTGCAGGGTTTGACCGCTCCAATAGACAGCTTCACGCTCGTCGGCCTCACCGCGCTCCATCTCGTTCCGAGAGAGCGCCAGGCTCATCCAGTAATCGCGCTCGTCCGCCGAAAGCTGGAAGTTATACATGGTTGCCGACGAGTCCACGACTAAACACAGGTTTAGAGGAGCACGCCTTGACCCGCCATCCGACTGCGGGTTGAGGGTGAGGACGGCGTAAAGTGGCTCTTCCTCATAGGTTGCGGCAGAGACATAAGGCCGATTCAATTCTGCGCTAATCGTAAGTCGATTTGTCATAAACCGATAGAACTCCTGAAGTGCTTCACGCATCGTTCATCATTGTGCCAGATGCGTGCCTATCCTAGTTCGGGGCAGTTGCCGCGAATTCCTCCGTTGCTTGACTTTTGCAACCGCCTGCGGTATCCTCGCCTGCATGAGCGATCAATCAAACACCGCCGCCAATGTTGAATGGGACCTGTCAGACCTGTTTGAGTCTCCCACAGACCCGAGAATCGATGCGACCGTCAACGCTTGCATCGAACGAGCCAAAGCTTTCGAAGCACGCTACAAGGGCAAGATCGATTCCGCCGACCTGGACGCCAAAACTCTAGGCGATGCGATACGCGAATACGAGGCCATTGCCCAGGAATCAGCCAAGCCCGGATCGTACGCTAGCCTGCGCCATGCCGCAGACACATCGGACCCCGCCCGGGGTGCGCTCAAGCAGCGTATGATGGAGAAGGGGACCGAAATCTCGCTGCCCTTGCTCTTCTTCGACCTGGAACTCGCTAGCGCGGATGACGCTATTATCGGAAAGTTGCTCCAAGATCCCTATGTTGCGCCCTATACTCATTATGTACTAACGGAGCGCCTGTCTAAGCCGTTTCAGCTATCAGAAACTGAAGAACGATTGCTCGAAGAGACCGCAAACACCGGCCCGCGAGCATTTCGCCGCCTTTTCGAGGAGGTCGTCTCCCGAATCACGTTCCGCGTAGACGATCAAGACCTATCCCAATCGCAAGTCCTTGCTCTCCTCTACTCGCCCGATCGTCCAACACGTCGCAAAGCCGCCGAAGCGCTTTCGCTCGGCCTGCGCAACAACGCCGAGACGCTCGCGTATATCTTCAACACCCTCATCCAGGACAAGTTCGTCAAAGATCGCCTGCGCAAGTACGAATACGCTGAGCAAGGGCGACACCTATCAAACGAACTCGACAACGAGACCGTCGAAGTAGTCATGAACGCCTGCACAAGCAATTTCTCGCTTGTCGAGCGCTACTACAACATAAAGCGCGAGATCCTTGGCCTAGAAGAGCTTACCCATTATGACCGGTACGCGCCGCTCTTTGACGGTGAGGACTCGTTCGCGTGGGACGACGCCAAGAACCTCGTCCTCGATGCGTTTGGCGAGTTTTCGCCACAGATGCGCGCTGCTGGCGCTGAGTTTTTTGACAAAAACTGGATCGATGCGGCACCGCGAAAGTCAAAGCGCGGCGGTGCGTTCTGCGCCTACATTACGCCCGATGTGCATCCGTTCATCCTGCAGTCGTATCTCGGCCGCAGCAAAGATGTCACCACCCTGGCACACGAACTGGGCCACGGTGTCCATTCCTCTATTTCCCGCGTTCAATCGTACCTCAATTTCCACGGTACGCTGCCCATGGCCGAGCTTGCAAGCACATTCGGCGAGATGCTGGTCTTTGATAAGCTGCAAAAAACCGCATCGCTGAAGGACAGACTAGCTCTGTATGCCGACAAGATTGAAGGCTCATTCGCAACAATCTTCCGGCAGGCTTCGATGTACCGCTTCGAACAAGCCATCCACGACCATCGCCGCACAAAGGGCGAAATGACGATAGACGACATCAGCGACCACTGGCAGCGCAATATCCAGGCCATGTTCGGGGATTCGATCAAACTTGGCCACGAGCACCGGATCTGGTGGTCGTACGTGAACCACTTCATTGCATCGCCGTTCTACGTGTACGCCTATTCTGTCGGCGAAATGCTGGTCCTTTCGCTTTACGAGAAGTACCGCGCCGAAGGTGCTCCGTTTGTCGACAAGTACCTTGACCTTCTACGTGCCGGCGGATCGCTCACTCCGCAGCAACTGATGGACAAGGTCGGGGTCACCCTAAGCGATCCCGCCTTCTGGGACGGCGGCATTCGTGTGCTAGAAGGCGAAGTCGCCGAATTCGAGCGACTCTGGGCTGAATACAAGGGGTAGGGTTTACGCAACCTTACCGCCTTGTTGCGGTGATGCAGGTCGAGGGCTGAATAGCCTAGTGGGCAACAGATAATCATTCACCGACCCTGACGCGATTTACGGAGAAGTGACTATGCGATCTGGAATATCTATCATCGTTTCGCTTGCGGCCATTGCTTGTGCCTCGCTTCCCGCCCACGCCTACGCTGTTGATGCCTATGGCTACGACAACGCCGGGCGCTACCATACCGACGGTTACGCAAATTCATCGAACCTCAATCTCAACACCAACATCGATGTGTCTGACCTCAAGGCAAAATTCGCGAAAAGCTTCGCGCCGTCGCGGCCTTATGTCGCAACTCCGTGGTACAACAGCGCGCCATCGGCTCCGTCATACACTCCCCCAGCGCCGCGTGAGAAGGGAGTCACCGAGTTGTTCATGGAGGACAAAATCCGTAAGGCCGCAGCAGGTGATTTGGATTCGCTTATATTTCTTGGCCTCGACTCGTACTTCCTGAAACGTTATGCAGACGCCATTCGATACTGGCAAAAGGGCGCCGACTTGGGATCGGGCGAATGCCGCGGCAGGCTTTATGATTTGCTCCGTGAACCCGGTACCGGATTTCAAGACCTCGATCGCGCTGCTACCCTGCTTCCGAAACTCGCGGAAGTTGACAGCACGGCGATGGAAGCCTATGGACAAGCTCTTATTGCGGGCGACCACTTTCCAAAAGATGTCGAACGCGGAATAGCGTTTCGCGAAAAAGCGGCCGAAATTGGAATATCGAAAACCCAATTGGCACTGGCGTATGATTACGAGACTGGAAGCGGTATACCTGCCGACAATAAAAAAGCGATTAAGTGGTACGCGCGCGCCCTCTTCAATCCCCACACGGTTTTTCCGGGCCCTGCCAACGATCAGAGCATGAAGCTTATGACCATGATCCTGGCGGATAAGGACGGCATCAAAGAGCATCGCGACGACCTCGTTAACCTGTTTAACGATGATGTGACCGTGTTGCTTTGGCTGGACGACAAGAACGAATTCGGGAAGCGTATTGCGGCAGCGCTACAGCCGGGCGCACCGCCAGCGCGGAACTACGAAACAGCCGTTGGGCTACTGCTCACCGACACGCGTCTCGGTCCGCCGGACTATGCGCGGGCAGTCGGTTTCCTAACAACGCTCTCGTACAAGAGCCCAAACGACGACCCTCTCGCGAAACGGCAACTCGCAGTGATGTACGAGAACGGGTGGGGGGTTGAAAGGGATCACGCCAGGGCCATGTCTATGCTTGCACCTCTTGCGAGCCAAGATAGTGTCGCATGTCGCTACCTGGCATCCGACCAAATACAGCTGTGGCACAAGTACCAGGCTGCTGACCCGAAATCGTTCGAAACGGAGCATGCCGAACGTGAAGCGCTTCGCTACGCAAAAAGCGGTGCGCGCCGAGGTGACATGCCGTGCCAAATCATGGGCGCACAGTTGCTGCAATACGATGCTGAGCATGATGCCGATCTCACGGCCGACGAAAAGCGTACCGACTACACGGAAGCCTATTCCATGCTAAAAGCAGCCAGTGATGCCGGTGAGCCCAAGGCAACGTATCTGCTCGGCGTCGCGACCGACAAAGGCTACGGCACTACAAAAGACCGCATTCAGGCGATGACTTTCTACCAGATCGCCAGCGACGCTGGCCAGGCTCAAGCTCAGCGGGTCGTCGGAAACGCAGTTCTCTATGGCCTGCGGGGCCGAGCACAAGATACGATTGCTGGCCGCAAGCTGCTACAAGCCGCTGCCAAACAAGACCCGGGCGCGGCAAATGACCTCGCCCTTTGGCTTTGGAATTTTGGCAAGGGACCAACAAACGCAGACGATGTCAAAACGCTACTCAGTCAGGCTCTGGATGACGGATATTGGATGGCAGGGATCAACCTAGCTAAGTTTTATCATAGCGGCTTCGAAGGCATGAAAGACGAATCCATGGCGAAAGTCACATTGGACGTCACCGGCAAGATGGCTGGCAAGGAAAGTGCGCTCGCAGTCGCGAACGAGTATACAACCGGCGACGCGGTAGACGCAGACCCGGCGGTTGCGGCGAAATGGAAGGCAATTGCAGCGGGCCGGTAGGCCCTTGGTGCTAATCGCCTTTACATCTGCTGAAGCGGTGCCTCGGGCGAACATCTCGCCGTATGGGCTGAGATTTATTAGCCATAACTTTCCGCGTTTGACGTCGCGAAGTGGAGGATCTGTGCCAGCCGCCCCGCCGCGCTTGCTCCTAGCCCACAGGGCGATCTCATTTTCCCAGGCACCGCTTCAGCGGATGCGCAAACGCGGTTCGTATCCATGTTAAGGAAAACGCTAAGTCATCCGCCAGCAGCACTACTTTTCCGACTTCGTGAAAATAATCACAGAGTCCTTGACACCGGCGATGGTGATTGAGTACACTGATTTTGAGCTGCTCGGTTGTAAACGGGCCGCTTATATTGTTTTGGAGGCCGATATCTTATGCAGCGCATCTACAACTTTTCAGCCGGTCCGGCTATTCTGCCGGAAATTGTTCTCGAAGAGGCATCGCAAGGTGTACGAGAGATCGCTGGCTCCGGGATGTCTGTGCTTGAGGTATCACACCGCGGCAAGCAGTACGACGCGATCCACGCCGAGACGCGCGACACATTGCTTCGTATTTTAGGGCTGAGCGCCGACGAGTACTCACTGCTGTTTATACAGGGTGGCGCGAGCATGCAGTTTGCTATGCTGCCGATGAACCTGCTTGACGAGGGCCGGGTCGCCGAATATGTCAACGCCGGTGAGTGGGGCACGAAAGCCCTGAAGGAAGCCAAAAAGGTCGGCAAAGGGAGCGCAATCGAGATCGCTTCGTCGGTCGACAAGGGATACTCCTACATACCGAAGGGCTACGCGATTTCGCCAAGCTCGACTTATCTGCACGTCACCACCAACAACACCATCGAGGGAACTGAGCTTTTCGATCTTCCTGAGACCGATGTGCCGATTGTAGCGGATATGTCGTCTGACTTCATGGCCCTCAATCGGGACCACTCGAAGTTCGATTTCATCTACGCTGGCTCGCAGAAGAACGCTGGCCCAGCCGGTGTGACGATTGTCGCGGCGAAGAAGTCCCTCCTCGCAAAATCGGTGACCAATCTGCCGTCGATGCTTTCGTACAAGACCTATGTCGACTCCGATTCGCTCTATAACACGCCTCCAGTCTTTGCAATCTACTGCGTCGGCCTTGTTGCCAAGTGGATCGAGGGCCAGGGCGGCCTGTCGACAGTCGAAGCCAACAACCGTGCCAAGGCTGCCGTACTCTACAACGCCATCGACGAGTTGAGCGATGTGTTCTACGGCACCGTTACCGCGCCCGAAGATCGGTCGCTGATGAACGTGACATTCCGCCTGCAAGCCAAGTACGAAGCGCTCGAGAAGGAATTCCTCACCGGCGCGACTACAATCGGCCTTGACGGCCTCAAAGGTCACCGCGCTGTTGGCGGCTTCCGTGCTAGCATCTACAACGCGTTCCCGAAGGCCGGTGTCGAAGCGCTCGTGTCATACATGCGCGAATTCGCGGCGTCGAAGGGCTAGCAAACCGACAGACATTTACACCATTTCAGCCTCGTTGAGAAATACTCAGCGAGGCTGTTTGCATTGGTGGCACGCTGCGGTTGACGTGGCGAATTAGGAATGTGCAATCGTAACAATGACAGTGGCGCCATTTATCCCGAGGACTAGAGTCACTTCTACGACATCCATGCCCCCATACGTATGGATTTCGCTATGTAACTGCTGCGACGCGTTATCTTTGCACATCCGCGCAAGGTGGCTGGCGAAGAGGGTTTGTTTGAGCAATTGGTAGTCCATTCCAATGGACGCAATGATCTCCCGAGCGCGGACTTCATTCCAGCGGTTCCATGTCACAGGGCGAATGGTTTTTGTGGTACTCACCGGTTGACGCGCCATTCTATCATTGCTATACTGTGCTCACCACTTCCACTGCAATGGAGCCTCCTCATGCGCATTCCAAATGTCTCGCTTGCACTCCTGTCGGTCCTAATTAGCCTCACACCGCTTACGCCTGCTCTTGCTGGCCCTGACACGCCTATCCGGGCGATTACGCAACCCGGCGACCCGATTGTCGCGGTCGGGGATCCGACCAACGCGGGGTTTGGCGCACCCGATGAGACCAATGAAGCTGTTCGCTTTGCAATTGACGGTACCAACTCTAAGTACTTCAACACGTCGACCTACGATGCGCATTACAGCGGGTCTGGCTATTACGTGACTCCAAGAAGTGGCCCGTCGATTGTCACCGGCGTGACGATCATCTCGGGTAACGACTCTCCGCAAAGGGATCCGACCACTTTTAGCCTTTACGGTTCCAATGACAGCGGCAAGAATTTCGAACCGATTATCCTGCGAAAGCCCTTAGCGTCGTTTGCGCAGCGATTCGAGACTCAGCAGGTTGTATTTCCAAACACGAAGGCATATCTAAGCTACAAGCTTGTGTTCCCGACGGTCAATGGTGGTAGAGACATGCAGGTGAGTGAGGCCACATTATTCGGGGTTCCATCCCATATACAGGCGTCACCGATTACAAGAACTGTACCGCTGCCTGAAGCGCCTCGGTTCGATATCGCTGGGCAGCTCGCGCGCGCCGATGTGACATGGGACTCCCCTAGCGTCGATTCGCGCGGCTCGATGCCAATAGGCAATGGCGACATCGGTCTGAACGTGTGGGTGGAGCCCAGCGGCGATATCCTCTTCTACATTGGCAAGACCGACTCTTGGGCGGGAGATGCGCGCAATCCGTGGGGACTCCCTAAGCTGGGTCGGGTTCGTGTCCGCCTTACGCCGAACCCGTTTCCTGCTGGCACCTCGTTTTCGCAGACCCTCAAGCTGCGTGAGAGCGAGATCGTGATCGAAGGCGGGGTGGCCTCGGACCGCACGACGGTGACACTATGGGTCGACGCCAACAACCCGGCCATTCACGTCGACGCAACATCCGGTCGAGCCCGTTCACTTGACGTGTCTATCGACTCCTACCGCAAGGCCGCAGAGCAGGCATCGCTTGCCAATATCGTATTCCCTGCGGCGAATGGTCAGATTGCCTGGTGCTATCGCAACCCCAAAGGCAAAGTCGCGGAGCTGTCAGATCGCACATTTGGCGCTGTCATCCGTGGCAATCAACTTGCCGCTTTATCCGATTCGTCGCTCAAGTCGACCGATGCCCGAGCGGAGCATCACGTTGCCATCTATCCTCTCACCGCGCAGACCGCGACCCCGGCCGACTGGCTGACTGCGGCTTCGTCGCTGGCTGAACGCGTGAGCAAGGTACCGCCGCTGACCTCAAAGCAAGCGCATCGCGCGTGGTGGGCGGATTTTTGGAACCGTAGCTGGGTATGTGTTAGCGGTGACGCCGACGCCGATAAAGTCACTTCCGAGTGGTTCCGACAACGCTTCGTCACCGCCTGCGCGGGCCGGGGAGCGTACCCGATCAAGTTCAACGGGTCAATCTTCAACACCGATTACACGCTCCATCGTTGGGATAGCAAAACGAAGACCCAGATTTCCGATGAAGTCACTGCGGATTTTCGTAACTGGGGTGGGATGTACTGGTTCCAGAATACTCGCCCGATGTACTGGCCCATGCTGGCATCGGGCGACTTCGACATGATGCAGCCATTGTTCTCGATGTACCGGAGCAAGCTCGACGCTACCAAGAAGATGGTTCGCGAATACTACAAACACGACGGCACATATTTCGAGGAGACCAGCCCGTTTTGGCCCACCATCCCCAACATTGCGCCAGGCGATAAGCCGTCCTACACAAAGCACTACTTTACGCCCATTCTGGAATTGACTGCAATGGGACTCGACTACTATGCGTTTACAGGCGACAAGGCGTTTCTGCGCGATACGCTCCTGCCAATTGCGGACAGCGGCGTGACGTTCTTCGAACAGCATTTCGGACGAGACGCGGCTGGAAAGCTCGACCTTTTTCCCGATAACTCAATCGAGACATTTTGGGGTGTACGCAACCCTGCGCCAGACATCGCCGGACTACGCTATGTTCTACGAGGACTTCTCGATCTACCTCCCGCAGCCACCACTGCAGACCAGCGCAAGCATTGGGCGGGAGTGCTCGCGATTATACCGGAACTGCCGGTGAGCGCGACTGCAGCAAAGCCCACTCTTCTACCGTACCAGGAGGCGCCCGATCCGGAGCGCCGCAACAGTGAAAACCCTGAACTGTACGCCATCTACCCGTTCCGCTTGTTCGGCATCGGCAAGCCGAACTTGCAGCTGGGCCGCGACACCTTCGTTGCGCGAAAAGTGCACGGCACCCAGTGTTGGCGGCAAGATCCCGTTCAAGCAGCGTATCTTGGGTTCACGGAATCTGCACAACGGGACGTCATAAGGAACTTCGGAGCCGTCAGTAAGGACGCTCAAATGCGATTCCCAACGTTTTGGGGACCGTTTCAGGATTACACGCCCGACGAAGACAACGGCGGCCACGGTCTCCTAGCGCTCCAGTTGATGTTGCTCCAATCGGACGCATCAAAAATAATCGTGCTCCCAGCGTGGCCCGCCGATTGGAGCGCCTCATTCAAACTGCGAGCGCCTATGAACACAACCGTCGAAGGCACTGTAGCAGGCGGCAAGCTGACCAGCCTGACTGTCACGCCAAAATCGCGCCGCAACGACGTTGTAACCGTGGCGGCCGACGGCAGCCTGATGCGGCTATAGCGATGCTCGTACAACTCTGATTCCCCCTCTACTTTCCAAGGAGAGGGGGCTAGGGGGTGAGGTATTCGTTTTGAATTGCTATTACTCTTGACAAAATAGTATATATGAGGTATAATATGAATGAGGCGATACAAAACCCAAAGAGGCCGCCTTCATGCGTCCTAACGCATCTGTACCTTTATAACCAATATTAACGACCATCACCGCGCTCAAATGTAACGCTACATACACAAATAACCATAATATCCGTGGATATTGCGATTCGAATTTGCCAAAATATCCACAAGCTGCCACGCAATTCGGCGGCCAAGATGCCGTCGGCCAGCGATCAGGCCCATTTTGCGCAAAAAAAGAATCGCGTTGCGCAACGCAAAACGCGCAAAACCAATTCTGTCTCCCCTTCTCCTTATCTTGGGAGAAGGGGCCGGGGGATGACGTAGTGGCCCCGAACCCGTCCCGCCAAGAAGTGGTCGGACATCATAGTCCCCGCTCCGGGGGGACAGCGAGCCGAGCGAGCAGGGGTGACGAATCGCGTTGCGCAACGCAAAACGCGCAAAACCCCCTTACTCCGAGCATCGGACTACAATACTTCTGTCTCCCCTTCTCCTTATCGTAGGAGAGGGGCCGGGGGTGAGGTGTTCTCCGCGTGTACGCTTATTTGGTTTGCGTACCACGGACATTTAGAATCGTTCTGAAACAAGCTCTCCGTTCGAACTGTGCAGGAACCGCGCACGATGTGGGCGAATAGTATCTGAGGTATATTCGGCGACCGATCTACCTTCGCACTTCCTCTGTACGGATGGGGCCGTAATCCCTTGATTTTGATAGCGACCAACGGCGCGTCGCGACTGGCGTGTTTTAGTATGTTAGCAGTTCAGTCGCGTTCAAACTGAACGCAATACCCTGTTTGATTCAGGCTGAGAAGTGGGCCGTTATCGCACGTTCTTGGGCGCGGAAAGGGTCCAGGCTCAGCCTGGTGAGGTCAAAAATTACATCGTGGAGAAACATTAATGGAAAAAGTGAATTTTGAAGGCTGGGAGAACAGCATTCGACTGGCAAATGGAACGGTAGAACTCGTCGCGACGACTGCTGTCGGCCCGCGCGTGGTCCATCTTTCTGCTCCCGGCGGCCCGAACCTGCTTGGACTCGACGCCGAGCTGCTCGGCAAGGTGGCCGAGGGCGACGAGTGGGTGAACTACGGTGGCCATCGCCTATGGCATGCGCCGGAGATCACGCCTCGAACATACGCTGGCGACAACAACCCGGTTGCAGTGAGCGAAGTAGCCGGGGCCGTGGTGCTTACCCAGCCTATAGAGCCAACCAACCAGATCGAGAAAGTCACCACGCTTGAAATTGCACCGACCACGCCGGTGGTCAAGGTGGGGCACACGATTATTAATCGAGGCGTATGGACCATTGACGTGTCCCCGTGGGCGCTAACTGTCACCGCTGGCGGCGGCCGCGTCATCCTGCCGCACGAGCCGTTCGCGGGGCATGGCGAGGGCGATAACTACCTGCCCGCGCGTCCTGTAGTGTTCTGGCCATTCACCGACATGTCGGATAGCCGCTACACGTGGGGCAAGAACTTCATCCAGCTGCGATCCGATAAAGCTCTCGACAGTGCCCAGAAGCTCGGACTGTTTAGCTCGGAAGGCTGGGGAGCATTCGCAGCATCGAACGGTGACCTCCTGGTGATCTTTATCGAGCCCGATAACGACGGACCGGATGCCTATACCGATTTCGGCTCCAACTTTGAAACGTTCACTAAGGGCGATTTCCAAGAACTGGAGACACTCGGCCCGATTGCGACGCTGGATCCGAATGCGAGCGCCACTCACTACGAGCGATGGGTGATCGTAAAAGGCGCGAACCTTCCTGCCGACGATGCTGGCCTGGGCCGCGTTCTACCAGGCGTAATCGCTGATGCGCGAAAGCTAGCCGACGCAGCGTTCCCGGTGTAAACACTGCCTTGTCACGTGTTTCGCATCTGTTCTGGCTCCCTTCCCCTTATCGTAGGGGAAGGGCTGGGGATGAGGTTGCGCGAAGCGCGTCTTGCCTCAATCTGAACGCACATGCAACAGTCGCAGAGCCCCGTTCGCGGGGCTTTGCCTATTTTGGAGTTTGATATGGCGCGACGCGTGATACTCATAGTAATGGATGGCTGCGGCGTCGGCGCGATGCCGGATGCCGCAAAGTACGGCAATACCGACCCGCTGAGCGCCACACTGCAGCACGTCGCAAGCGCGTTCGGCGGACTGGCGTTGCCCACCCTTGAGGCGATGGGGCTGGGGAAAGTGGCTGCATTGGCTGGCGTCTCGGCGAAAGGGCCCGCATTGGGTGGATTTGGGCGGTGCGCCGAGCAGTCGGCGGGCAAGGACAGCGTCACTGGGCACTGGGAGATGATGGGGATCGTCACGAAAATCCCTTTTCCCACTTACCCAAACGGCTTTCCAGCCGATTTTATAGTTGAGTTGGAGCAGGCATTCGGTACGAAGATCATAGGTAATGTAGCATCGTCCGGCACTGAGATTATCAAAAACCTCGGTGAGGACCATGTGCGCACCGGTAGGCCAATTGTGTATACGTCAGCAGACTCGGTGCTGCAGATCGCTGCGCACGAGAGCGTGATACCGCTAGATAAGCTTTACCGGATGTGCGAAGCGGCACGGTTCTTAGCGGATCCGCCCAACAACGTGCAGCGCGTGATCGCAAGGCCATTCGTCGGCGATAGCGCGGCAACTTTCACGAGAACCGAAAACCGTCGTGACTTTCCGGCGCTTCCGCCAAAGGTCAATATACTGACAGCGCTCAAAACCGCTGCAAAGCGGACCCATGCAATAGGAGTGGTCGCGGACCTTTTTCCTCGCGACTACTTTACGACCGCCGAACGCACGCAGGCAAATGCGCAGCACTTGACGGCAATCGAGCAGGCAGTGGCCGGTGATGGATTCGACTTCTTATTCGCCAACTGCGAGGACTTCGACATGCTGTTTGGGCATCGCAATGATCCTCGCGGATTTGCAGAATCGCTGGCTGAGTTTGACCGCAGGCTTGCTGGTATCGTCGCTGAATTGCGACCCGATGACCTGCTTATACTGACTGCCGACCATGGCAACGATCCGACGACGGCGTCGACGGATCATTCCCGCGAGTATGCGCCCGTGCTCGTGTGCGGAGGAGGGCTTAGCCATAATGTGGACCTCGGTACGCGCAATTCATTTGCCGATATTGGAGCGACGGTCGCGAAGTATCTTGGAGCTGAATGGACTGGAGCGGGGCGGTCATTATTGCCGGACTAGGTTTGGCTGAAAGTACTAAAGAGTGGTCGTACTAGCCTACTATGCCGTTGTGTTGACGGGTAATTCCTGCTTGATATAAACAGGCGTCTGTGCTATAATTGATAAGCAGTATGTTTGCCGAACCTTAGACGGCATCTGGAGTATTCATACCGAGACCATGGACAAGATTGATGGCCGTTAAACAAGATAGTCCGCCCACCCGGCGATCTCCGCGTACTCCGCGCGAGCCTCGCCCGCCCAAGCCGTCGCGAAACAATGACCGTTTCGCGCACGACCTGACGGGTGTTGGGTTGATAGCCTTTGGATTGGTAACCTTGGTAAGCCTCGCTGCGTTTGGAAAAGCGGGGGCTCTTGGCTCAGGCCTTGCGACCGCGCTTGGCGTCCTGTTTGGCCTCGGTTCGTATCTCGTTCCATTCTTACTGATTGGCGCAGGTGCCGTTCTTATCTACGGGCAGCGTCCAACAAGTCGTGCAGAACTGATAGGTGGCGGTCTGGCCCTATGGCTCGTATTTCTCGCTTGGTGGGACTATGCGCACCCAATGCTTAAGGATGCGTTCAATTTCAATCACGTCGCCCACAGCGGCGGTCTGGCGGGTGCTGCGCTGAACCTGGCGGTATCAAGCCTGCTGGGGGTAACGACCCCGATTCTGTATTTTGCACTCCTCGTCATGGCGGTCGTATGGCTGACCGATATGCGCCTGCTGCACATGATCCAGAACATGGCGACAGGGGCCCGCCGCATGGCAGAACCAGTACAGACGGTTGCGGCAAAGGTTGTGACGGAGAAGCGTCGGCGAAATGCGGAGGAGAAGGCGGACACCGGCATAGCCATCGCGCCGGATAAGCCCGTTCGCCAATCGACAAAGGCCGCCGCTTCTCGTCCTGCGCCGCCGGTTGATGACGACATGCCGACCATTGCAGCGGTGCCAAAGTTCGTGCCCCTGCCGCCAGTAAAGGCGCAGACGATAGTGCAAAAGCCGCTCAATCTTGACCGGCTGGGTGAAACAGTAGACTCGACCAACGCCAACTACCAGCTGCCGCCGCTGGATATCCTGGTACTGCCTCCGCCGCCGAACAACGATGCGCAGGCGGTGAATCAGGAGCGTCAGAAGATCCTAATGCGGACGCTCAACGATTTTAAGATCGGCGCCAACGTCAAGCAGGTCGCGATGGGGCCGACGGTAACCCGATATGAAGTTGAGCTTGAGCCGGGCATTCTCGTGAAGAAGATCGTCGCTCTCGCAGACAATCTGGCGATGTCGCTTGCAGCAATCGACGTGCGCGTCGAAGCCCCGATTCCGGGCAAGGCTGCCATCGGTATCGAGGTACCCAACGAGGTTCCTCAGATCGTGACGCTGCGGGAGTGCCTTGATACTGCGGAGTTTGTGAACGCGCCGTCGAAACTCACATTTGCGCTGGGCAAGGACGTCGCTGGCAACTTCAAGTACGCCGACCTGACCAAAATGCCTCACGTGCTGGTAGGCGGCACGACAAACTCTGGTAAGTCGAGTTGCTTGAACTCGCTGATCTCAAGCCTGGTGTACCGTGCGACACCGCGTGAAGTCCGCTTCGTGATGATTGACCCGAAACGTGTTGAACTGTCGCTTTACGACGGCATCCCGCACCTTTTGGCGCCAGTAATCAAGGACACCAAGCAGGCGGCTGGCATTTTGCGATCAGTTCTCCAGGAGATGGAGAAGCGATACACGATGTTTGCCGAAAAGGGCACCCGTAACATCGACGGTTTTAATGGACAAGTTGAAGAAAAGAAGCGCCTGCCATATATCGTGGTTGTCATCGACGAGCTTGCGGACCTGATGATGACCCAGGGGCCAGAAGTGGAGACGTGCATCTGCCGCCTCGCACAACTGGCGCGCGCCACGGGTATCCACCTCGTGATCGCGACCCAGCGCCCCAGCGTGGACGTCGTTACCGGCACGATCAAAGCCAACATCTCGTCCCGAATCGCGTTTGCGGTCGCAACTCAGATCGATAGCCGAACGATTCTCGACACGCCGGGCGCTGACAGGTTGATCGGGCGCGGCGACATGCTGTATCTGCCTATTGACGCCAACAAGCCCCTTCGCGTGCAAGGATGCTACGTCACCGAGAAGGAAACCGTTGACCTGGTCAAGTACCTGAAGGACCAGGAAGCGCCAAACTACACGATGATCCCAAGCTCTTCTGCGGACGGCTTCTCGGATGACGGCGAGGGCGATGACGGCGACCACGACGAGCTGTTTGAGCCAGCAGTACGATGGCTAACGACGCAGCACGAGCGAGGCGCCTCGACGTCGTCCTTACAGCGCAAGTTTAAGATTGGCTATACACGCGCTGCAAGGTTAATCGAGTGTATGGAAGCTCGCGGGATAGTTGGATCACAGGACGGCGTGAAGCCACGCGAAGTGCTGCTGCATCCCGGCAACGTGGATTCATACTTTGACGGCCGCCAGCAAGGCGTGGTATCAGGGAATATGGCGTACCCGGACGACGACGAGGACATAACGCCAACGCCGCCGCCGGACAACGACGAATCGCCCTTCTAGGGCTTTCCAGCGGGTCGAGAGCTTAGATACTAAAACGCCAGCCGGGAGATCCTGGCTGGCGTTTTCAAGTCGCTTGCCAACTGCCTTAGTGCTTGCGGTGCTTGTCGATTTCGACTTCGACGTTGTGGATGCCTTCTTTGATGGCGTCGGCAACATGGCCAACCGCTTCCTGGATCTTGCCTTCAGCTTGCTTGAGCATGCCATCGGCGTGATGCTTGTCGCTGCCAGTTACGTCGGCGACTGCTTCTTCAGTAAGGCCCTCGGCCTGCTTAAGCTTGCCTTTGATTACATTGTTATCGGTCATATTTCAATCCTTTCGGTGCTGCCACCCTTTGTCTGGGGAGTATTTACCCGAAAGGGCGGGAACGTAACCTACGGAGCGGACGACTTGTCTATGAGCGTCACGATTCCCATCGCGGCAGGGGACCGGTGTGGACGGCCCCACACGACAGGCGACCAGTTCATGCAGATCGCGTTCCGAGTGCCATGGTCGTTCAGCAATTGGTCGTACCGGAGGAAGTTGGCGCGAAACGTTAGTCCCGCACGCCACTGTGTGGCACCAAGGCGCTTGAGGGTGGGGGCGGCGGGGATTGCGAGCGACGCTACCCACCCTACGGCCCGATCACCGTCTATGATTGGGAACGAGACGGATCGTAACCCGCGAAGATCCCATTCAAGGAGGTCCCACATGTCGCGCGATATGACCGCGTCCAGAAGGACGCCATCAGTGCCCGAAATAGCATCGGTGGTAAGCAGGTGCAGAGTGTCGGAGACACCGCCAACTGGGTTGATCTGGATTTCAATGAACTCGCGTGCGTCGCCGACTGGATCGAGGAAGAGTTCGGCCACATCGCCCGCGTGGTGTGGGGTGTCGTGCGTCACGCCATGCGGGGCGTAAAGGTCGCCGCCACGGCAGACAAATCGCACGAAGAGGTAGTTTGGTGTCCAGGCGAGCTGCACCTGAGTAGGAATGGGCTTAACGCCAGTGGCTTGCGGGCCGACACACAGCGAGAGTCCGTCGATGCGCGCGGCGGTCGACCATGCGGGATCAGTGAGTGGGGCGTCGACAGCAGGCACACTGGTCGCCATAGGGACGGCTAAATGCGGCAGCGGCATGGACGATGGGGCGTCGGCGGAAACGGTCGGCAGGACGAATATGGCCAGAATCAAGAGCGCGACGGTTTGTATCGTCGGCCTCGCTGAGGACAGCAGCCGCGTGGATGCGTGTGTATGCATTCTGTTGCTCTTGATGTGATTGATCGCAGAGTATCACGCCGGAACCGATGCGCGCTTAAGGCGGTCCCGGATGGCGTCCCAGTCAGCGCCGTCAGACACCTGCTCGACGACAATACTGGTGACTTCGTGATGGCTGATGTTGTCTAGTTTGTGTAGCGCGTCGTATAGCCCCGCCGCGTAGCCTGCAGGATCGTTCGGCAGCATGACGTGCGGCAGACCGCCTATCTCAACGAACGCAGGCGGATGTGTGTGGATGATGTACGCTGCGTGCAGGTTGCGTGCTCGAAGGTAGGACCAGAGGACGCGAGTTGGCACAACCTCTACCGGTCGCTTAGGCGCATAGTGCCGCAGTCCCTGCCCAGGCGATCGTGCTGGTTCGTCGTCCGTCGTGTCACCAGAGTCAATGGCGGTTTCGTTCAACTTGAAGCCGAGTATGGCTTCTATTTCGGCCGCGCCAATCATGCCGGGGCGCAGGATACGAGGTGATGCGCTGGCGAGGTCAAGTACAGTAGATTCGAGGCCGACTTCGCATGGCCCGCCATCGATAATGAGGTCAACATGGTCGCCTAGGCTCTCCGCCACATGTTCGGCGAGCGTTGGCGATATATGCTCTGAGCGGTTTGCGCTCGGCGCGGCAATGGGCACGCGGGAAGCTCTAATGAGCGCTAGGGCCAGCTTGTGACGCGGCATTCGTACGCCTACGGTTTCGCCGCCAGCAGTTACGATGTCCGGAACGCTTGTCCGGCGAGGGAGAACAAGAGTGAGCGGTCCTGGCCAGAACTCGTAGGCGAGTTTCGCAGCCTGTGGGCATTCATGCGCAATCTGACGCAGCTGCGCTGTGTCAGCTATGTGGACAATCACAGGGTTAGACGCGGGTCGCCCCTTCGCGGCATAGATACGCGCCACTGCATCGGCGTCGAGAGCGTTTGCTCCTAAGCCGTAGACCGTTTCGGTGGGGAACGCGACCACTCCGCCGTTTCTGATGATACTTGCCGCTTCCATGATTGCTTCCTTGGTCGCGGGCACAATTCTTGCCATAGACAGCTATTGTACCGCGACATTGAGCGGAGCGGCCAAGTTGTGGCTTGAGTCTAGGACGAACGATAGTTCGTAAGCCGGTATAATTATCTCGTGCCAACACCATCTGCTGCCAAACGAAAAATGCCAAAAGCCGAAGTCGTCACCCTCGACACGCCGCTTGCGGAAACTCCGCTGATCGGTGACTCGTTCGCGGCGACATTGTCGAAGCAGCTGGGCATTGATACCGTCAGGCAGCTATTGCAGCACTATCCTCACCGCTACGAGGATCGAACATCGTTTAAGGACATCGCCGATGTCAAGCACGGTGAGGCAGTGACCGTGATGGGAGATGTCGTGAGCATCGAGACTGTGCCAACGCGTTCGAAGCTGGTAATCACCAAGGTGGCCCTGCGCGATGCGACCGGGATAGCGTTCTTAACGTTTTTTGGCAACCGCTTTGTGAAGGCCGCGTTCGAGAAGCTAAAAGAGCGCCAGATCATTGCGTACGGGAAAGCGTCACGGCGCTCAATGGGCCGCGGGCTGGAACTAACCGAAGTCGAATGGGAGACGTACGATGCCGCTACGGATGCAGTGGCCGCGAACCGTATTGTCCCGGTTTATCCGCTGTCTGAAGGGGTGACTCAGCAGCGTATGCGCAAGCTTGTGTGGGCCGCGTCCGATGCTTACTCGTACCTGTTCGACGAAACGCTGCCTGCCGACTTGTTGGTTCGCCTCGGCTTATCGGATATGGCGACGACGATGCGGGAGATACATTTCCCTGCGAACGACCAGATGCGGGCGGCATGTCAGCGAAGGCTGACGTTCTACGAGTTCTACTGCCTCCAGCTTATACTCGTGGCGCGCAAGCGGCAAGCAGACAAGCAGCCTGGAACAGCGTTCCCTATCGTAGACCCGCCCATCGAGGAATTGATCGGGGCGCTGCCTTATTCGCTGACTGGGGCTCAGCGACGGGTGATCGGTGAAATTGCCGTGGACATGCAGGCTCAGCAGCCTATGAATCGCCTCATCCAAGGCGATGTCGGGGCAGGCAAAACCGTGGTGGCGATGGCGGCACTTCTTGTGGCTGTGCGTAACGGATACCAAGCGGCAATCATGGCCCCAACTGAGATCTTGGCAGAGCAGCATTATCTCAACATCCACCGCGCTCTTGAGGAACTCGGGGTCCGCGTCGTGCTACTGACGGGCTCTATGAGCGACAAGGCGAAGGCGCTCAATTTGCAGGCTATTGCCGGCGGCGAGGTCCATATTGCAGTGGGGACGCATGCTCTGATACAGCACGATGTCGAGTTCCATAAGCTGGGTTTCGCGGTAGTGGACGAGCAGCATCGCTTTGGAGTACTACAACGGGCCGCGCTCCGTCTAAAAGGAACAGCGCCGGACATCCTGGTGATGACGGCAACGCCCATCCCGCGAACGTTGACACTCACTGTCTATGGTGACCTCGACATTAGTATAATCGACGAGTTGCCGCCTGGAAGGAAGCCCATTCGAACCCATTGGAAGCGCAATTCGGAGCGTCCGCAGGTCTATGAAACGCTTAGGGGGCTATTAAAGCAGGGGCGACAGGCTTACGTAATCTGCCCCCTTGTTTTGGAGAGCGAAAAGCTACAGGCTCGTGCGGCGACCGAACTGGCGCTGCACCTCGAAAACCATGTTTACCCCGAGTATAAGGTCGGCCTCCTTCACGGTCAAATGAAGGCATCGGAGAAGGAAGATGCGATGCAGCGGTTCCGCAGGCAAGAGATCCAGATCTTGGTGTCGACGACGGTGATTGAGGTTGGCGTCGATGTGCCCAACGCGTCCGTGATCGTCATCGAGGATGCAGACCGGTTTGGCTTGGCGCAACTTCATCAGCTACGCGGGCGGGTTGGGCGGGGCGATACGCAGTCTTACTGCCTGTTGATCGCGGACCCAAAAACCGACGATGGCATCGCGCGGATGGAGATCATGACGGCTACGACCGACGGCTTCCGTATAGCGGAGGAAGACTTGAAGCTGCGCGGTCCGGGCGACTTTTACGGAACGCGACAGTCGGGTGTTCAGTCGCTGCCGTTCCTCGACATCTTCAGAGATGTGCCCGTGCTTCACTCTGCTCGTGCTGAGGCGATAGCGACGCTTGACGTGGACCCGAAGCTTCAGGAGCCTCGGCACGCGGCGCTGAAGGCGGACATCCAGTCCAGAATGCGGACACTCGCAAGCGTCAGCGGTACGAATTAGGTAAGCTGCGCGCGGATACACTTATGGCCGCTTCCGATCCATCATCATCAGATGCCGATAAGCTTGCAGAAAGTGACCGAGTCGCTCGACGCGGGCAGCTTGCGTGGCGCTTCTCGTTCTGGGGCGGCTTACTGATGGGAGTATGCCTTTTGCTCATTCTGGTATTGCCGGATACGGCATATGCCAAGGATGATGTCCAGATAGCTTGCGTGTTTGTTGGGTTGTTCGTCTTCCTATGCGCGGTCGTCTTGCCAGCTCTCGTTGCGGGATTTGCCCACAAGCATCCGACACTGATGGGTTGCGTGCCTCTGCTGATAGCACTTGCGTTCCTGTGCGCGGCGGAAGTGTTCACGTTGACCGCCTATCCTACGCGCGGCAACATTTTCAAGGCGGACACTAACGTCGACAAGGGCGCACCTGGTTGGGACGTTTGCTTGTTTATGGCTGCGGTTGCGTGGATCGTGACAGCTGGGCCGGTATCGGTTTGGCGCTGGGTTGCTGGGAAGGTTGCTAAACGCAGGCTGGCTCATGCCGAACGAAAGCTTGCGGCGACGGAGGTAATTGAAGGTTCTTGGCCGCCGAAGCCTCGATCTTAGGGGGCAAGTAGTGCGGTTTGCACAAAAAGAGTTGGATATGTGCCGTGCAAGTGGATTCGGAACAAAAATGCTCTTGACGCGGTAACGGAATAAATAGTAACATAGCATCGACTCACTCGTCCTGCGATATCGCAGGCTTCCCCCTGTCTCCATGTTGTCGTATTTCTCGTACAAAACTGTCTGGACTTGGGAAGTTTGCACCGAAAGGGGTTCATTTTACACTTGAAGCATCTACTTCACAAGCTGCTAGTTGTCGCCACTGCTGGCGCATTTTTGTCCTTGTCGGCTACGCCGACGTTTGCTGCGGACGCGGTCCCTGCACCGCCCGCGCCACCCGCGGCTTCGGCTGCTCCCGCTCCTCCAGCGCCTCCGGCCGCCAATCCGGCGCCCGCCCCGGCACAGAATCTGCAGCCTACACCGCCGCCGCCTCCGCCGCCGGGCGCTAATCTGCCCAGCAATTTTGGGTTTCCGCAGCAACCTGCCAATGTTACCGCAGCGCAGCTTAATACTCCCGGTCCGAACGTTAAGCTTCCCTCATCGATTGATGTTGCTGGCAACGCTGCCACTGTTGGCGGCAAGGCTATCACTAACGCGGACTTGGTTCGCTACTTCCTCAAGACGGGCGCTCAGCCCGCCCTGAACGAACTGATCATCGCGACGCTGGTCGATCAGGAAGCCGCGAAGCAGGGGATTACCCTGAGCAATGCGGAAGTCACGGCTAAGTTCACCGATTTCAAGAAGCAGATCCTGCAGCAGGCCCCTCCAGGCTTCACGTGGGCTCAAGTTCTTTCGCAGGAGGGCCGCAGCGAAGACTATGCGCTTCAGCAGGTGAAGATCCGCCTCAAGCTTGAGAAGCTGGTTGCTAAGAGCATTCCGCCCGTGTCTCTGGACGGTCAGCTTCACATCTACCACATTCTTGTAGCGACGACTCAGCTGCCCGGTCACCCGGCGCATCCAGATGCCGAAGCGAAGACTAAGATCAGCCAGATTGCTGCTGATATAGCCGCGAACAAGATCTCATTCAAGGATGCCGCCAAGCGCGACTCCGAAGACGACGCTACCAAGCCTAGCGGCGGGGACCTCGGCTGGGTTAGCAAGGGCCAGGGCCTTGACGAAACGTTCGAGAAGGCTGCGTTCAACCTTAAGGAAGGCGAAGTGAGCGGCCCGGTTCAGTCGAAGTTCGGCTATCACTTGATCTTCCTAGAGCGTGTCGGTGCGCATGCATCCGCTGCTGAGATCAAGAAGCTGAACGATGAGAACCTCGCTCAGCAGACCCCGCAGCGAGTACGACCGTACCTTCAGCAGCTCCGCAGCAAGGCGAATGTTGTTAACTTGCTGATCGGCGCTCCTGCGGCGAAGCCAGTACCAACTGTTAAGGTTGCGCCCAAGGCCAATGTCGCCCCGAAGCTGGCAGTCCCTGCGAAGCCAGCGGCAAAGCCTAAAGCTAAGCCGTAACTCTCGGCAGGAATTTGGCCGGGACCAGAAATCTGGTTCCGGCCTATCCCTTTTTCCAAGTTCATCGACCATCCCAATCACATTCTAAAAGAGAATACACCATGGCAAAGAAGACACTGAACATTGGTTTGGTAGGCTATAAGTTTATGGGCAAGGCCCATTCTAATGCCTATCGTCAGGTCGGACATTTTTTCCCTGAGCTAGAAGTCGAACCTGTTCTCAAAGCCATTTGCGGCCGCGATGAGGCGGGAGTTAGCGCGGCGGCATCGAGCTTGGGCTGGGAAAGCTATGAGACCGATGTCCGCAAGCTGATTGCTCGCGAGGACATCGATGTCATCGACATTGCCACGCCTGGCAATACCCATGTCGATATTGCAATCGAAGCAGCACGAGCCGGGAAGCATGTCTTCTGTGAGAAGCCTATTGCTAACGATGCAGGCAACGCAAAGGCAATGCTTGACGCGGTCCAGAGTGTTGGCGTGAAGCATGCTGTCTTCTTTAACTACCGCAAAGCACCTGCGATCGCGCTTGCGAAGAAGCTGATCGACGATGGAGTGATCGGCAAGATACATCACTGGCGCGGGACTTATCTTCAGGACTGGATTGTTGACCCTAACTTCCCGCTCGTCTGGCGATTACGTAAGGATATCGCAGGGAGTGGCTCGCATGGCGACCTTGCGGCACACCTCATTGACACATCTCGCTACCTTGTCGGGGAACTGACTGAGGTTACGGGCATGCTTGAAACGTTTGTCAAGCAGCGGCCAGAGTTGGCGTCGAGCAGCGGCTTGACCGGAGAGGCAGACTTTTCGCGCATGGGCGATGTGACGGTTGACGACGCATCGTTATTCCTGGCACGTTTTGATTGCGGCGCTGTAGGAACGTTCGAAGCGACTCGGTTTGCGCCGGGACGCAAGAACTACAATCGCTTTGAGATTAACGGCAGCAAGGGATCGCTGTCGTTCAACATGGAGCGAATGAACGAGCTTGATGTGTACACCGAGGACACTGTCGCGGGCACGCACGGCTTCAGAACGATCAACGTTACCGAAGGCGCTGATCCGTACTCGGGGCACTACTGGCCAACGGCGCACATTATCGGCTACGAGCACACATTCATCAACCTCGTGTTTGACGCGTTCCAGGCGATTGCGACTGACACGATGCCGACGCCTAACTTCGTTGATGGCTATCGCGCCAACGTGATCCTCGACGCCGTTGAAGCGAGCTCCAAGTCACGCACCTGGGAATCTATCAAGTACTAGCACAGGTTGCGCACCCCAGACTCAGCGCTTCGAGGGCACCTCATCCCCAGCCCTTCCCCTAGGATAAGGGGAAGGGAGCCAGATGTAGGTGCCCCTGCTCGCGCCGCTTGGCGAAGCCGCGAGCACAGGCTCGCTCGCTGTCCCCACTTCGTAGGGACTCTGTTGTCCGACAGCTTCTTGGCGGGCCAGGGTCGTGGCCATTACCTCATCTGGCCAGCAGAAAGGCCCAAGCCCCGGCCCCTTCTGCTTGGAAAATACGGAACCTCTCTTTACCACTTCGTGGGGCTCCGTCTCCCCTAAAGGAAGACAAAGAGGTTGCGCCGCGCAACTTTTCATCTATATGGGAGGATCACTTTCATGACGACTCATAGGATATCTAGTAGGGGAGACAGAATTGGTTTTGCGTGTTTTGCGTCGCGCAACGCGATTCGTTTTTTTGCGCAAAATGCCCATGCTCGGCCACTGCTCGCACCGCTTGGCGAAGCCGCGAGCACAGGCTCCGCTCGCTGTCCCCACTTCGTAGGTAATCTGTTGTCCGACTACTTCTTGGCGGGACGGGTGTGTGGCTATTTGTGAATATTTTGGCAATTTTGAATCGCAATATTCATGGATATTACGGATATTATTGTATGCAGCGCTACAAGTAACGTTGGCGTTCAGATTCGGCCATTAATTTCAAGGTGCACAAGCGTTGGAACGCAAGAAGGCGACCGCGTTGGGTGTTAGTTCGCCTTACTAATATTGTACCCTAAATATGCCTCGTTTGACATTGAGTGATGTCTATTTGATACTAAGAATAGTATAAAAGTTTGGATTATGCGCTGCCTAGAGACTTTACGACCCGGAACGCAACTGTCCTTGACTCAATCTCCGGGCCGCAGTATGCCCTTCGCAGCCATTGCTGCCAGGATTCGGGCCGCGAAAACGGCATGGCCACGCATGTTGGGGTGGACACCGCCGTAGTAGCCTTCACCGCGCAAGGCGGATTCAGCCTCTGGGCCGAGGTCGATCAGATATGTGGCGTGGTCGGTCGAGTGCCGCGTCTGGTATGCTGCGAACGCCTTTTTGATCGTCGGTGCGGAGAACTGTTCGAACGGGATCATCAGCACGAGTTTAGCGTTCGGCGCTGCTATTCTCAACGCTTCAAGGGCCTGTGTGATGCTCGCTTGCAGGTCGCTCAGGTTCGATTGATAGAATGCGTCATTGGTGCCATAGTTGATAAGGATAAGCGACGGCTCCTGGCCTTTGCCGCCATACCCGCTGATGTGCCCTGTGATGTCAAGCAACGAGTGGTCGTTGCCATCGATTTTATCCCACCGGCTTTGGACAGCATCGTAGAGGCCGTGTTCACCGTTGGAGCTGCCTGAGACGAAATAATATGGCGGAACGTCTTTGGGCCGATCACCATATTGCAGCCACCCGCTCCACCCGCAGGCGCTGACGCAATATTCGTAGCCCAGTGATCTGAAAGCTTGCCCTACAAAGTAGGAATAAGCGTCGAGATTCCCAGTTGTGCCGCTTCCTTCCGTAATGCTGTCGCCGACTTCGAGGATCCACTTCAGTGGCTGGATTTGTGGCACGGTAGCTGCGTCGGCGTCCAATTCGACACCTGTTACTCGAACGACATTGTGTCCGCCGGAGTTTGTCGTTCCCCACCTCTCGGATTGCAGCGACGTTTGGAAATAGACAGCCAGTTTGTGCTCTCGATAGGGAGACACCTCGGTAACGTCGATGTCGCCGTCGCATGGCACGTCCACTCGCGACCGGCCGTCGACCACATAGGTGATGCGGGGAGTCTGCTTCACAACTCCGCCGTATACCGACGGATCAAGCTTAATTCGAACGCGGTTTGGCTTGCCCGTCGTGGTCCACTCCAAGCGGAAGTACGCGCCAGGATACCAAGTCTGCCGGTAAATGGCGCCGCCGCGACCGGAGTCACCAGTCCAGTTGCCGGGCGAAAAGGTGATCGCCGGATCGTCCACGTGTATTGTCTTAACGGGGGACTCTGGCTCGGCGCTTGCGCGGGATGGCAAGCAGATGAGAGTTAGGGCGATGGCTGCGAACAGGACGGCTACGATGCATTGATGTCGTGTTGACATGTGGTAATCCTTTGATGTGAGACGCTCGTGTTTTTCAGGGCCCCGATTGAAAGCCCACCACACAATAAAGAACCGACCACGCACTAAAGTACGTGGTTAGTTATTGCGGAAAGGGTCTCCGACCCATAGGAAGTTGCCTACGAAGCCAGCACTCAGTGAAGTCAGAACCGACCACGCACTGAAGTACGTGGTTAGCTATTGAAGATAGGTCTCCGACCCATAGGAAGTTGCCTACGAAGCCAGCACTCAGTGAAGTTAGAACCCACCACGCACTAAAGTACGTGGTTAGTTACCGAAGATAGGGTCTCCGACCCATAGGAGTTTGACTCCAAAGCCACCACGCAGTGAAGTTAGAACCCACCACGCACTAAAGTACGTGGTTAGTTACTGAAGACAGGGTCTCCGACCCATAGGAATCTGACTACGAAGCCAGCGCGCAGTGAAGTTAGAACCCACCACGCACTAAAGTACGTGGTTAGTTATTGAAGATAGGGTCTCCGACCCATAGGAATTTGGCCTCCAAAGCCACCACGCAGTGAAGTCAGAACCGACCACGCACTGAAGTACGTGGTTAGCTATTGAAGATAGGGTCTCCGACCCATAGGAATCTGACTACGAAGCCAGCACTCAGTGAAGTTAGAACCCACCACGCACTGAAGTACGTGGTTAGTTACTGAAGATAGGGTCTCCGACCCATAGGAGTTTGACTCCAAAGCCACCTCGCACTAAAGTTCGTGGTTAGTTATTGAAGATAGGGTCTCCGACCCATAGGAATTTGGCCTCCAAAGCCACCACGCACTGAAGTACGTGGTTAGTTACTGATGATAGGGTCTCCGACCCATAGGAGTTTGACTCCAAAGCCACCACGCACTAAAGTACGTGGTTAGTTATTGAAGATTGGGTCTCCGCCCCATAGGAATCTGGTCTCCTATAGACGGGGGTTTCCCTCGTTGTAGATTGTAAGCATCGTAGTACCCTGGCTTCTCGTTGGACTTATACTAGTGAGTCGGCGGCTTCGCGGAGGGCTTTTAGGTAGGTTATGTCTCGCTCGGCGGTTTCCCATGCATCGTCGTGGTTGTTGTGCGTGATATGCTCTGGGGAAAGAGTGAGGCGTCGTCCGAGGCCTTGGACGAGTCGGATGACGACTGGTTTCCAATCGAAGGAGCCTTCGGCGAGGAAGGTAATGTTACCGAGGGCTGGATCGCCGATCCAGTTGTGGATGTGGATGTGCGTCGTATGAGGGCCAAGTTGCTCGACGCTGAATTTCCAGTCCTCGCCTGCAAAGGGTATCTGAAGGTTTACGGTGAGGTTGGAGCGGTCGACACCCGCGATGAGTTTGAGCGCGTTTGGGGCGTCCTCCATCAGACTGCCTTCGTGGCATTCAAGGCATAGCTCAACGCCATCTTGCACTGCGGTGTCGCAGAACTCGCGCAGGGAGGCTATAGCGTCGCTCCACTGCGTTGCGGTGGCGTCGTTCGCTCCCACGACGCGGTCACCCCATGGGGGACCAGTGAAGACCCGTATGCGCTTGCAGTCAGTGGCTCGGGCCATGCTTAGGTACTCAGCTAGCATTTCGCGGCTCGCGTCGATCTTGGGCTGACCCTCCATGAAGTTGAAGTAAGGGCACAGTTGGAAGACTTGCATCTTTGACTGTTTCAGCGCGGCGAGCCATTCGTCGAATGGGAACGCGTTAATATAGTTTGGCCAAAGCTCGATACCCTCATATCCCAGTGACGCGAGACGGCGCAGTCCTTCACGAGGCGACGTGTTGTCGAACTGCCAACAAATGCTGAGATCGATCGATGTCATTCTAGCCCTTTACCTGTGCAGCGCCGTTGTTGCGCAGCGCTTCCTTCATCGCCACTATTAGGCGAACTCCTTGGACGGCTTCTTCGGGAGAGATCAAGCCGGACTGTGTTTCTCCGCGAACAGCCGCCGCAAAAGTCGCCCAGTCGTAGCCGCCGCTATAGCTTTCGCAGGTTACGCTTGCGACTATCTGTCGTTTGTTGTTGCGTTCTTGAACGAGCGAAAGGTCAACTCCACAGCCGTTTGGCCGATTAGGGCCGACGTTGCCGTAAATCGTCCCTCGCTCGAAGTTCAGGACTATGCCGTTTCGATAGTGGTCACCATCGAGGACGCAGAACGAGGCGAAGATATTGGCGATTACGCCGTTCTTAAAGAGTATGCCTAGCTGTCCTGAATCGGCGGTTGGGCGGCCTGTTCGCAGCCTTGATTGCAGTATCGTGACTTGCTCAGCGGCCCCGAAGAGGCGGACGAGATCGTTGATAAGGTAAATACCGAGGCGATAGACTGGCGCCACGGGACAGAGTTCGGGATCATCGTACCATGAGCCGTCAGCCGACTCGTTGTAGGACACCCACACGTCGCGTCGGCACGCAACGGGACGACCCAGATCATACTGCTGCTGCCATATTGAGATTTGCGCGAGCTCGGCAGGCAATCTGGGGCTGGGGGAATTGAGGTGGACGGTTCGTCCAAGTGCGGCGGCATGTTGAAGCGATTTGAGGGCAGCGTCAGGGTCGATTTCGAGTGGCTTGGTGGTCATGACATCGCGCCCTGAGTCCACGATGCGCCGTATTAGTTCAGCACGCCCATTAGGTCCAGTATAAAGCCCAATAGCGGGAATGGTTGGGTCGTTTAGGAGATCGTCGAGCGATGTGTACGCTTTGCAGCCTGCTGTCGCGGCGACCTCACTCGTGAGGTCGGGGCGAGTGTCGCAGACTGCGGCGAGTTCGATGATGTCTTTGGCTGGCGATTTCAGCAACTCGTTAACGATGTGCTTGCCGAACCCCAAGCCTACGATTCCGATGCGGAGGCGGTTCATGAGTGTGGCCAATCTTCCCGGTTTGGCTTACCGGATGTATGTTATCCACAGCCATAGCAGGATGGCTGCGGCAAGAAGGATCGGGCCGCAGTGCGGCACTAGCCAGTCGGTAATGGCTGCATTAAGACGCCGCCCCCACTGGGATAGCGACACGCCCGAGACGCGCGCTTCTGCGGCGAATAGTTTCTGAGGCGCTTCGACAATATCGGAGTCAGCTACGGCCCCAGGGTCGCCGGTGAAAAAGACGGTGTGCTGCTCATCGTCTGCGACTATTGTGTCTGGCGGGGAGCCCTGGGATTCGTCCGGTGGGGCTGCATTGTCTCGTGGCGGCTGATTGTCCGGGGTGTCTGATTCCAGCATAGGTATCGCTGATGCGCTAATCGCGACGCGCAAGTAAGGGTATCGTTATTGTGACACATGGGGGCCGCGCATTCCTGCCATGTGGGCGGATTTGGGTGTGATTCACGATTAACCGGTGTGTTTGATGCAAACGAGATGTCAACTCCTCGGAGCTCGTCGCCGCGGGAGGGATGAATACCAATTTGAGGCAACATTGCATCCTCATATTTTGGCGATGCAATTGGAATCGTGGCATGCCGACCGCGGCGCCTCACGGCGAATGGGCCGCTCCGTGGCGAGGGTTGGCGACAAATTTTTCGGGGACCGCGTCCTCGAACGCGGCACCAAACAGCGGCAGGACGCCACGATTGGGATGATGGGTTTGCGAATGTGACGGTAGACCTGGTTGCTTCTACACCGCGAACAAGTGGTGCCACCTTCTGCGGGGCAGTCGCCAGGCTGGGTTCATTCGGAGCCGTGGCAACGTGGGATGATATCTTTGCACGGAGGGCGGTCTTCTTTTCATAGGTGCCGTTTTGGTGGTTGCAATGAAGGTTAGTGGCATGCCGACCGCAGCGCCTCACGGCGATTGAGCCGCTCCGTGGCGAGGGTTGGCGGCATTTTTTTCGGGGACCGCGTCCTCGAACGCGGCACCAAACAGCGGCAGGACGCCACGATTGGGATGATCGGTTTGGGATTGTGACGGTATGCTAGATGGCTTCTACTCCGCGAACAAG
>DASXUY010000051.1:0-98915 GCA_036504535.1 Capsulimonadaceae bacterium | reverse complement strand
GCTACTTTGCCGAAACGGTTGGCCATAAAAATGAAGCAGCTGTGAGTGCCTATATCCGCAATCAATAAAAAGCGCAACGTAGTCAACAAGGCAAATCGGTAAGCGCGAAAAGCCACGGCTTTCAAGCCGTCGTGCTTTACTAGGTCTCGCTTCGCTCGGATGGGGCGAAGGGTTGGGTGGTGCTGGTGATCACTCCTGGGCAGTCGAAGACATGGCGAGGACGTTGGCACCGGAAACGTTGGGCAGGAGCGCCTCGTGGCTCGGACTTACGACGAGGTTGGGTCCTAGGAGTGACTTGATGCGACGGACATCGGCGACGATATCGTCGGGGGAGCCGTTCACGAGCAGGTCCTGCGTGTCGACTCCGCCCATGAAAGCAATTCGTCCGCGAAAATCGTGGGCAAGGCTGGCCGCATCCATGTCCGATGCTTTTGCCTGAAGCGGGTGAAGCGCGTCAACTTTGGCGTCGATCAATCGGTCGATTACCTTGTGGATAGCGCCGCACGAGTGCAAGATGACCTGGTGGCCGTGACGGTGGCCCTGGTCGGTAAACTTGCGGAACCACGGCATGATGAAGCGGTCAAAGAGGCCGGGGCTGACAAGAAGATCGAGTTGGGTTCCGAAATCGTTGCCGAAGAAGTATCCGTCGACTTCGTCGCCAGCAGCCGCGAAGAACCGCTCGTTGGCTTCGAGGTAAAACTCGCACACCTTGCGTGTCACTGCTTCTACTACTTCCGGGTCGGTGTACATCTTGACGAAGTAGTTCTCCATCCCGAAGAAGTCGGCTACATCGTGGAAGAAGCAGGTCCACATCCCCGATGCGCGATAAAAGTCGCCGGTATTTCGGAGAGCTTGAAGGCATTCGGTGAAGTCGAGGTAATCTGGATTTGGCCACGGGAACTCTTCGACATCGCTGACCGTCTCACAGTTGGCGAACACACCGCCGGATGCCAGACCGCGAGCGGCATCGTGCTGATGCTCCCAGATCGGCTTGCCATCGGGGTGTTTGTATGAGGTCCACTGTGGGCTGATCCAGCGGTAATCGTCGCCGAGCATGCGCCGCAGTTTCTCCTCCGCGCTCCAGCCGATGTGGGCGTGCGATGTGACATCGTTATCGTCACATACGGCAGTTGCGCTGTCGTCGTTGATGCCAAAGTGTTTAAAGTAGAGGGGCCACGTGTCGTTGTGTGGGTTACCGAGCCAGAACCCGCAGCGGTCCGGCGTTCCCCCAGCGAAAATCGTCTTTAATCGTTCGCGCGAGGTCATCATGATGAATAGCCTATTGTGAAATGCTGTATTGAGCACTCGACGATGAAACTGTCGGACCGCTCGATGTATTGGTGAGAAGTTGGTCGATGTCCGGAGACGACTTGGGCATCGGTACTGCAAGCGGCGGCGCGGACTGGTATCGCGGTAGATCGCGGAAAGCAGTGGGGCTATCGCTGCACTCGTTATGAGCACGAGTCTATAATATCACCATTGCGACGATCAATCAAGCATACAATTCACCATTGGTGGGTGAATTTATCACCATTGGCAGCTAGGTGCTTGAGGTATCGTAAACCCTTTGGCGCTTTGAAGTCACGATGCGTGGCGGTCTGGCTTATTGGGTACTCGGTCCAAAATCCACACATTGCAGGTATGATCGTTAAAACGACCGAAACGTTAAGATGGCCGCTTATCAGGCGGCGCTCAGGAGAACTGTCATGAAGTCTATGATGCTATTGCTCGCTATTGCCGTTCTCGCGCTGTCCGCCACGGTACCTGCATCCGCGAAGGATGCTGAGCCGCTATCGGGTGTGCTTAGCTTTACGATGAAGGACATCGACGGTAAGGATGTGCCGTTGTCCAAGTACAAGGGCAAAGTACTGATCCTTGTAAATGTCGCGTCGCGCTGTGGCAACACCCCGCAGTACAAGCCGCTCGAAGCGCTTTACGAAAAATACAAGGCGCAGGGTTTCGAAGTTCTTGGCTTTCCGGCCAATAATTTCGGGGCGCAAGAGCCTGGTACCAATGGTGAGATCCGCCTTTTCTGCACGTCGACGTACAACGTCTCGTTCCCTATGTTCAGCAAGATTTCCGTAAAGGGCACCGACATTGACCCCCTATACAAGTTCCTGACATCAAAGAGCACGAATCCGCAGTTTGGCGGCGACGTCGAATGGAACTTTGCTAAGTTTATCATTGGCCGCAATGGAGAGGTTGTTGCTCGCTTCGCGCCCGGGTTGCTGCCAGATCGGCCAGAAGTGGTCAGCGTCATCGAGGCGGAACTCGCCAAGAAGAAGTAGCCCCCAGTTACCTGTGCTAAACAGACTCTATCCGCCTCCAGCGAAGTTTTCGCCTGGAGGCGGATGTTTTATGTCTCTGGGTTAAACTATTTTGCCATTTAGATCATTTTATGATATAATAAATACGAACATAAGTTCTAATTTAGGAGGGCAGAATAAATGGCTTGGAAGGGCATTGTTGGACAGAGGTTCACTCCTGCGCAGTTTGAATCGTACGTATCGAAGCTATCGTTCACGCGCTGGCGGCCGCAGTTTGTGGTCGTGCACAATACTGGCGCGCCGACACTGGCGCAACGGCCACATGGGCTAACCAATCAGCATATGCAAAATCTTGTCTCGTACTATCGGGACACAATGAAGTGGTCTGCGGGACCACATATATTCGTCGACCAGAATGGGATCTGGGTATTCACGCCCTTGACCACACCTGGGGTGCACAGCCCGTCGTGGAATGCGGTTTCGTGGGGCGTCGAAACCCTGGGTGATTATGCTATGGAGCCATTCGGTGATCCCGTTCGCTCGAACCTGGTGGCGTGTCTCGCTACGCTGCACGGCGCGATGGGGATCGATTCGCACACGCTACGGTTTCACCGTGAGGACCCGCGCACAACTCACAGCAGCTGTCCCGGGCGCCACATGGTGAAAGCGGAGTTAGTGGATGCAGTTCACGAGGCCATAACGAGGCACTATATGGGTGAACATTTGGTCGCTGGTCAGGTTACTTCTAAGGGGTGACAAAAAAAAGCCCCAAGACACAGGGCCGTGGAGCGAGTAAAAGGAGAGATCGCAGTACATGTAATTTATACCCACTTGGATACGCCTGAAAACATGAAAATCGCGAAGTTGTGAATCTTTTTTTAGCACGCAGGGGAAAATGGACGAAAAAGCAGGCGTGCTGAAACGCCGCCGTTGTTGCCTAAGGTGGAATCTGGCATGCTGCGGACTGCGCGAATGCTATCGAGCTTCGGACCAAAACATTGTCTTGCAGCGTACGCACTGTCCAAGGACATAGCGCGATTCGCCGTCCTCAGTGATAAACCGGTAGCCCCGCAGCGGGACCTCGATTTGCAGGTAGCATTTGCCGCTCTGGCCGCGGCCGAATTGCTTGTAGCAATCGCACGAATGGACGTGCGGATCGTCGCGGGTCTCAGGCAATTCGACCCAGGGGTGGTCCAGCGGCGAGTTGAACCCAACTAACTCGCAGGCAACGATTACGAAATGGCTTGGCAGTGTAGGAATCAGTAAGTTCATGGCTTATAGTCGTCGCCCATCATTGGAGCAATCAACAAGCCAATTATAACATAGGTGTGCCGTTGAGCGCCAACCAGCGTGACGCTGGACCCTTGTCTCGCTGAAGACAGCTCGGTGTGAGCGGGGTCAAGTCCCTTGGCTCGTGCGCCTTGGCTTGCTCCGCTTCCGGCTTTCGGAATCGTGAACCTAGTTAAAGACAACGGAAGCCGCAGCTTGCTGCGGTTGTATTTCATTGGCGCTCGGGTTCTATGGTATTCAGGTTGGCAGTTTTGGCACCGCGATAGATGGGTAACCTGAAACCGAAAAACGATCAATGCGGCACGGGAAAAGCGTCGCGTGGCCCTCGAGGTAGATTTTGGTTGCTCGTCCTGTTGAATTGCGATATCTAAATCGGCTCGCCACGAAGCGCGCACCAAACACCAAGGGGTATTTGAGCAGTGCGGGGCTTTTCGTTCATCCGTACATCGCGGTGCTGGTTACTGGCGCGATGCTCGCGTTGTTCACGTGGGGTATCAACCTCATTCACACGCTTTTGCCGGGCACCGAGCCAGACGCGATCCTGTACCTGATTCCGGTCACATTTGGCGGCGCGCTTCTCGGACTGCGAGGCGGCTACCTAACATCGATCATTGCGCTTTGCCTCAACCTCTTTGCTGTAGACCATACGCCAGCCACGCCAGCGTTCCTTGGCCGACCTGAGCAGGCGCTTGAGTTCTTTACGCTGTTGCTCAGCATGTTCATTGTCGCAAGTGTTACCGGGTGCCTGCATTCGGCGTTTCGCGACCTGCAGCATCTCAACGGAAGCCTCATCGAGAGCGAAGAGCGCAGGCTGGGATTTAACCGAGAGGTGCTGCTGGCGGTCACATCTGGGCGTCTGGTCCTATGCGATGAGTCTGAGCTGCGCGGAATGGTCGCGACCGAACCGGTATTCACCATGGCATTGCGAGAGCCGCGGGATGTTGGGGAATTTCGTCGTCACCTCCGCGAAGCTGTGTTGCAGCGCGACGTGATGCATATTCAGCTGGACGAATTGGAAGTCTGCGCCACGGAAGCGGCGACAAACGCTATCAAGCACGGGAATGGCGGAACGGCCGAAGTGCGGGTCAGTGACGCCGAAGTATCGCTGCTGATCGCAGACCACGGCACTGGAATTGCGCCGACGGATCTGGCGCGTGCTACATTGGAGCGTGGATTCTCGACTCGGGTCTCGCTTGGAATGGGCTTTACCATGATGCTTGAAACAGCCGACGTTCTCGCACTGAGCACGTCGCCTGGCGGCACTATCGTCCTTCTGCGAAGCTTCAATGCGCCACGTACGAAGAACGAAGAGACTCTGCTGGCCCGATACGCACCAATCGAGGAGTGGGTACCCGAAGGCGGGTAACCTAGCGTAAGTTTTCGACAGCGACCGCGACAGCCTCGCCGCCGCCTATACACAGCGCCGCGATTCCAATGCGCTTGCCGCGCGTTTGCAACGCGTGCACCAATGTAACGAGAATCCGTGCGCCACTCGCGCCGAGCGGATGACCGAGCGCTATCGCCCCCCCGTGAATGTTCACTTTTTCTCGTGGCAAGTTAAGATCGCGGATGGCGGCAAGCGCTACGACGGCAAACGCTTCATTGATTTCGAATAGATCAACTTCGTCCACAGTGAGCGAGAGGCCCGTCAATAGCTTGCCAATGGCATCGATTGGGGCGAGGGTGAACCATGCCGGCTCGCGAGATGCGCTTGCCCAGCCCAATATGCGCGCTTGCGGTGCCAGGTGGTAGGTCTTGACTGCTTCGTCAGAAGCAACGGCCACTGCGGCGGCGCCATCGTTGATGCTGGATGCGTTGCCCGCCGTGACCGTGCCGCCATCGACAAACGCCGCTTTGAGGCGGCGCATCTTGTCGGCGTCGAATCGCCTCGGCTGCTCGTCGGTATCGATGGTAGTGGTCGTTTTGCCTGCTGTGACGGAGACGGGCACGATTTGTGATGCGAGATCGCCACGCTGGATCGCGTCGCGAGCCAATGTGTGGCTCTCGATGGCGTAATCGTCTTGCTGCTCGCGCGAGAAGCCGTATTTTTCGGCGCACGCCTCAGCGAACTGCCCCATGGACGCGTCCCCGTAAGCGTCGGCCAGCCCGTCACGCAATAGAGAGTCGATGAGAACCCCGTTGCCAAGCCGGTAGCCGTTGCGCGCTTTGTCCAGGAGGTAGGGCGAGCGCGACATGTTCTCCATGCCGCCCGCGATTATGATGTTTGATGAGCCGCATCGTATCGACTGCGCTGCGAGCATCACGGCCGTTAGGCCCGACCCGCATACCTTATTCACCGTGAACGCACCTGTCGTAACGGGTAGCCCACCCGCGATAGCGGCTTGCCGCGCCGGGTTCTGTCCGAGACCCGCAGAGATAACGTTGCCCATGATCGCTTCATCGACTTCGTCGACAGGGATGCCCGATCGTTCAACAGATGCACGTATCGCCTCAGCACCAAGGCCCGTCGCTGGCATGCTAGCTAATCCGCCATCGAACTGGCCGATCGCTGTTCGTGCGGTGCCGAGAAGGTAGATGTTTTGTTGAGTGGACATTGAAAATGGGCCTCACTAAGCTTTCGTTGGGCTATCGGGTGGTTGCATAAACTGCTTGCGCAACTCGCGACGCATCACCTTGTTGGATGCTGTTCGCGGCAAGCTTTGCACGGTAACGACCGAGTCAATATGGAAGAGCGGATTGAGATGCGTCCGTATGGCTTTTTGCATAGCCAGACGCAGATCGCCGGGAGGCGTGTTCGATGCTGGGACGACATACAGCACCAGGCGAGATGGACCGCCGCCTTCGGATGGTGCTGCTATGGCTGCTGCTTCCTGCACACCATCGAGTTGGCAGACGACTCGCTCGATTTCCGCGCAGCCAACCTTGATACCGCCGAGGTTCATTGTGTCGTCGCTGCGGCCGATCATCCTGAAGTAGCCGTTCGCGAGCGTCTCGATTTCGTCCCCGTGGCGTCGTAGCGGGATGCCGGACGATCCCGGGGGGCAATCATCGTAATAGACGGCTTCGTGGTCCCGGTTGAGCAGGCGGTTGGACAAGCCCATGGAAGGGCCGACGAGGAATGCTTCACCGGTGCGCGCCTGTTCGCCGTTTTCGTCGCGCAGGTCGAAATCGATGCCGAGCGCAGGTGTAGAGAACGTGGCCGGGATGCATGGCTGCACGACAGTGCCGGTGATGTACGAGCCACCTGTTTCGGTGCCGCCGCAGTATTCGATCACGGGCTTGTTTCCTGCAAGGTGCATGAGGTAACGCATGTCGGTGGCGTTCGAGCATTCGCCGGTGGAGCCAAAGTTACGTATCGACGTCCAGTCGAACTGCTGCATGCATCCGCTGGCTCGCCAGACGCGTACGATGCTTGGCACGATTCCGAGCATGGTGACGTGGGTGTTCTGCACAAACCGGCCAAAGCCAGCTTCGAGCGGCGAGTCTTCATACAAGGCGATTGTGGCACGGTTAATGAGCGATGCAAACACAAGCCATGGCCCCATCATCCAGCCGAGGCTTGTCGGCCAGCAAACCGTATCACCGGGGCGTGTATCGAGGTGGAAGTGGCCATCGGCTGCGCTT
Organism: Capsulimonadaceae bacterium; assembly: GCA_036504535.1. Classification (GTDB taxonomy): domain Bacteria; phylum Armatimonadota; class Armatimonadia; order Armatimonadales; family Capsulimonadaceae; genus JARLGU01. Next base: position 91,773 of record DASXUY010000051.1, on the reverse strand, counting down.
TTGATGGGCGTGGTGTGATCCCATGGAATCGCCTTGGGATCGCCGGTGGTGCCCGACGAGAACAAGATGCTGATCGTGTCGTCGGGGTTGCCTGGCACGGGGGAGAAGAACTCATCGGAGCTGAGCCATGAATCCCAGGCTGTGTCGCCGTCACGTAGCGTGACCGGTTCCCCCGCTCCGCAGGCTATAACGATTGCCTTCGGTCCCTGAGCTGCAACTATACGCTCATAGAGTGCGAGCGCCTTGCCGCCACGCCTGACATAGTCCTGGGTGATGACCAGTGATGCGTCGCCGACGCGCAGGCGTGTCGCGATTTCGTCGGCTGCGAAGCTGTCGGGGATGCAAACGACGGCCATGCCCGCCGCGATAACGCCGAGGTAAACGGCGATTGCGGTTGGTGTCATTGGAAGGATGACGCCTATGCGGTCACCAGGCATACCGCCCGCCTGAACGAGCGAGTTGGCGACTCGCGAGGTCAGGCTGCGAAGCTCGGCCACGGTGAGTGTTTGAAGGTCGCCGCTTGCGCCGCTGGACACGATGGCGGCGCTCTCTGGTGGCGCTTGGAAGCATGATTCGACGATGTTAAGGAGCGCGTCGGGGAGCCAACGCGAGCATGTGGTATTGAGGTCGGTGGCGATAGCGGAGTACGGCGTGTGGAACGCGATCCCCAGGCGATTGATTGCGAGCCGCCAGTAGTCGGCGCGGTTTGTGATTGACCAACGATGCAAGGCCGGGTAGTCCGCGACGCCGGTTTCGCGAATCGCCCAGCCGATGTTGGCGTGGTCGAGTGCGTCGGGGGCAGGTGTCCATTCTGGGGTTAGGTCGTCGTTCATAGGATTAGGAGGCCCTCTTTGGCCGGGCGGGCCATTTTTATATTTTCTGTAACACACGCCGGGTTTCGCGCCACGTCCAGCGCTAGCTCATCTATGCGCTTTGACACCCTTACCCAAAAATCGCCCCGCCGGCCCTGGAGGCGATCTTGAATCCTAACGGGCGGTCCAGCCGCCATCAAGGGCGATGGCCTGGGCGGTGATGTTCTTCGCCGCATCGCTCATCAGGAACTCCACGGTGCCCGCGATCTCATCGATGCCGATGAAGCGGCCCTTTGGCATAGGCGCGAGCATGATATTCGCGATCACTTCGTCGGTCGAGATGCCGTTCGCGACGGCCTGCGCTTCGATTTGCGCATCGACCAGTGGGGTGCGAATATACGCGGGGCAGATGGTGTTGATGGTGATATCGACATCACCCGTTTCCAGCGCCACCGCCTTCGAAAAGCCGATCATGCCGTGCTTAGCGGCAACGTATGCGGACTTGTAGGGCGATGCGATAAGCGCGTGAATGGACCCGATGTTGATGATACGCCCGTAGCCGTTGGCGCGCATAGCTGGCAGAAGAGCCCGGGTAAGAAGGAACGGGCCGCGCAGCATGACATCCATCAATGTATCCCAGCGCTCGATGGGGAACTCGTCGACCTTCGCGACGTGCTGCAGGCCAGCGTTGTTGACGAGCACGTCGACGCCTCCGCGCAACTTGGCGACAAAGGCGCTTACCTGCGTGTCGGATGTGACGTCGACGGCCTCGGCTGCGAGGCAGCTTGACGGGTCTGCGATAGCCGCGATTGTGCCATCGAGGCCATCTCGGTCCCGATCAAGCAGCAGCAGCTTGTGGCCGCTCGCGGCAAGGTGGCCGGCGAGCCCACGGCCGAGTCCGCTTCCGGCGCCGGTGATGAGAATGCGCTTCGTGGTCATTGTGCGATCACCTTTGTTCGGTATGACGAATGAGATCCGCTATGGCGGCCATTTAGTGATGGGCCTATAAAGATAGATAAAGCCCCACATGGCCCCAGGCAGAAACACAACCAACAGTGAAAATCCTGTCCCCAGCTTAAGTAGCACAGGCCCAGCTTTTTCGGACCCATTCTTCAAGCTGTAGTTGAGAATGAGTTCGCAAAACCAGCCTGCGGTATAAGCGATGTTAACGAGAAATGGCGCAGCCATAAGTGCAAATGGCTCGATAAGGTCATCGCCGGGTGCCAACCCGTTGGCGCAATGGATGAAGAAATAGTAAACGACAATACCAGCTGACCCAGCGACAGCGACGATGATGTTGTACACGAAGCGCCGTAGTTCCCACCATCCAATAATCGACAGCGGGCCCCGCCGTATCCCGATATCCGGGTCCGCAAAGTACCAATCTACTAACATACGCAGTCGGGCGATCATCGGCAAGCTCCCCGTCTCCCCGCCACCTTACACTACCCGCGTTTCACCAGCGCTGCGAGGGCGGGGCCGACGCCGACGTATGTGGCGGGGGTCATTGCTAGCAGACGTGCTTTGTCGGATGGGTCCAGTTCCAGGGTTTCGATGAACGCGCGCATCTCGACGGGGCCGATTGTGGCGCCGCGTGTGAGCTCTTTGAGTTTTTCGTACGGGTTCTCGTGGCCCGCTTTGCGCATTACGGTTTGAATGGCTTCGCCGAGGACGACCCAGTTGTTGTCGAGGTCGCGGTGGAGAGCGTCGGCGTTGACGGTCAGCTTACTGAGACCGCGCAGGAGCGACTTGTAGGCAATCAGGCTATGAGCGATGCCGACACCCATGTTGCGAAGGGCTGACGAGTCGGTCAGGTCGCGCTGCAGGCGGGAGATGGGGAGCTTGCCTGCGAGGTGGTCAAGCATGGCGTTGGCGATGCCGAGATTCGCTTCGGCGTTTTCGAAGTCGATGGGGTTTACCTTGTGCGGCATGGTGGATGAGCCCACCTCGCCCGCGATGACGCGCTGCTTGAAGTAGCCCATCGAGATATAGGTCCAGATGTCCCGCGCCAGGTCGATGGTGATCGTGTTGAAGCGGATCACGGTGTGGAAGCACTCTGCGAGGTAGTCGTGGGATTCGATCTGCGTGGTGAGCGGGTTGTAGGTAAGCCCCAGCGACTCGACAAAGGTCTGGGCGATTGTGGGCCACGGCAGGTCGGGGTAGGCGGCCGCGTGAGCGTTCCAGTTGCCTACCGCGCCGTTGATCTTCCCGAGGTATTCCTGCGCGCGCAGCTGCTTGAGCTGTCGGTCCCAGCGTGCGACGAATACGGCCAGCTCCTTTCCCAACGTCGTCGGGGATGCGGGCTGGCCGTGCGTGTGCGCAAGCAGCGGCTGATCGGCCAAATCTTGCGCCAGTTGTGCGACGGTGTCGGCGACCTGAGTGGCGGCGGGGAGCAGGGCTTTGGTGATACCGCCTTGCAGCATCAGGGCGTGTGCGAGGTTGTTAATGTCTTCGGACGTGCAGGCGAAGTGAACCCACTCCTTGACATCCACCAGCGATGTGCCGCTGAGCTGCTCTTTGATATAGTATTCCACTGCTTTGACGTCGTGATTGGTTGTACGCTCGATCTCTTTGACTCGCTCAGCCCCAGCAATGTCGAAGTCCGCCGCGATTGCCTTCAGCGCTGCGGTTTCGGCGTCAGTAAATGCGCGCACCTGTGGGATGGCGGCATTTTGCGACAGCGCGAGCAGCCACTCGACCTCAACGACGACGCGATATTTGATCAGCGCCGCCTCGGAGAAGTAGGCCGATGCTTCGGCGGTCTGGCGGGCATAGCGCCCATCGATAGGGGAAATGGATTCAAGCGACATGAACGGACCTTTCGTCAGAACTCGGGAGAATATGCCAACACCAACGGCGTAATGCAGTGGGTTCCACGAGTATCTGACCGCGAGAATTACGAGTATGAGATATTGAGCATATTTTACCCGACAACAAAAACGGCGTTGTTGGCCCTGGATTCCGGATGTGTTCATCCTGATTAAGAGAGTGTATTTGGAGATTCTTTTAGGTTAGAATACGAGATTTATGCCGTATAATGTTTTTGCCGACGACGCGATGAGCTAAATCGTTTTATTGTAGTAATTCTTTCCAATGAGGGGTTGGATCACTGCACAAACATGGCAATAACGCGTAGGATAAATTCCGGCTTCCGCTCAAGTGAAAACGAAACGGCGCCTTCATTGTCTAGCTATCCTGATCTAGCTTGGACGGTGCTTTCGCACGCTGGAGACGCCGTTGTTGTTGTCGATACGGAAAAGCGGATCATATTTCTCAACAGGGTAGCGGCTGAACTTTACGGTACTCGGCAAGAGGACGCCTTGGGGCGGCACGTAAGTGACGTCTACCGTTGTCGATGGACATGTGACGACGCTGCAACCACGATTGCGTCAATGTCAATTGGCGATAAGTTCGTCGGCGCTGCGGTCCATGAATGCGGCGCTGGCAAGTCACTGCATGTTGAATCAGCCGTCACGGTGTTCCACAATGTGGATAGCAGTGTCGCAGGCGAGATCATTTTGACTCGAGCCGTTAGCGACCTCTTGCGAGCTAACGACGAGTTGAAGAAGCGTAATGCGGACCTAGTGAAACAGGTCTCCGATTTCCAAATCCTGTTTTCGCTTGCCCCTGTCGGGCTCTTTGTTGCCTCAGATGCAAAATGCAGCACGGTCCGTACCAATCCCGCTGGCGCAACGATGTTAGGTATGCCGCTTGACGCGAATATGGCGCGAAGCGCGTATAGCGAATCTCCAAATCCACCTTTCATTTTCGAGCGTGACGGCCACGAAATCCCGCTTGCTGAATTGCCGCTTCGAAAAGCGGCAGTATGCGGTGAGGTGGTGACCGGGGAGCAGATGGACATTCTCCGGGCGGACGGTACGCGTCGGCACATCATCACCAACGTAACCCCACTCCGTGACAACTCGTCCAGCATCCGCGGCTGCATTGGTGTTCTCTCTGATATAACTGAGCTCCATTGCATGGAAGCGGCTCTGCGCGAGAGTGAGGACCTGTACCGCAGTTTGATCGCGCTCAGTCTGGATGCCGTATCGGTGATGCAATGTGGCATTGTCGTGCTGTGCAACGATGCTATGCTTAAGCAGGTTGGGGCGACTTCAGACGATCAAGTTGTGGGGCGCCCGGTCACGGATCTCGTTCACCCGGATTGCCACGCGACTGCACTTGAGCGGGTGCAAAGAGTCTTGAACGGGGAGCGGCTCCCTCCCAACAGGGAGCAGATACAACGTATCGATGGCACCGCGTTCGATGTCGAAGTGGCGCTGAGCCGCGTCTCTTACAGAAATGCTCCCGCAATCTTGTGTGTCGCCCGCGACATCACTGATCGGCTGCGGTTGGACGCAGCGCTTCGAGAAAGCGAAGAGCGTCATCGTGCTGTAGTCGCGTCCCTTGCCGAGGGAGTCACCGTCCAAAACATCAATTCCGAGATCATCATGGCAAACGCCAGCGCGCTTCAGATACTGGGAGTAACTGAGGACCAGATCATGGGCCAGACGTCGCTGGACCCTGAGTGGCGCGCGATTTATCCAAGCGGCGCTAGATTTTACGCAAATAAGCATCCGTCAGCGGTGACTCTCGCGACGGGGAAACCGCTGCACGACGTCACAATGGGCATCAGGAAGCCTGACGGGACAACCACGTGGATGTCCATTAACTCTCAGCCTATTGTTGATCACGTAACGAAGAAGCGAATTGGGGTTGTGACATCCTTCTTCGATGTCACCGAACGGACACGCATGGAGAAGGACATTCAGGACCGAGCCGAAGGAGAAGCTGTACTCAACCGAATTGGTTTCGAGATCAGAAGCTCCGCAGATCCCGCCACGATAGAAGAGACGGTTGCAAAGCAAATCGGCGCCGCGTTACGCCTCGATCGCTGTTTCTATGCGACATATAGCATCGATGACAACTCAATTGCTGTTGGCAAGGACTGGCGCCGAATCGGTCTTGCGTCTTTGGCCGGTAAACACAAGGCGGCAGATCTAGGATGGATCCTCGATGACGTTTGCCCTGGAGTGGTGCCGGGCTCCGCGTCGTCGCACATACTGCGGTCGCCAGAAGAGCACGCTGATATGCATGATCACCGTGGTGCGCTCGTCGTCCCATTCTTCGATGACGGCGAAGTTGTTGCAGTGCTCTATGGCGGAATGACACGCGCCAGAATATGGGCAGATTGGGAAGTCGCCTTGTTTGAGCAAGCGGCTACCCTGGCACATGCCGCAGTTGAGATGGCGAGTGCAGCGAAACGCCAGAATGCGATTGCGCACCAGCTTCAAACGGCACTGCAGCCTTCGATACCCACCCACGCACCGGGACTGGATCTAGCGTTCCACTACAAGGCTGCACTTGATGAAGCTGCGGTAGGTGGAGATTTTGGCGACGTATTCGCTGGCGACAACGGCGAAACGTACCTGGTTGTTGGCGACGTGTCAGGCAAGGGCCTCAATGCCGCATCGCAAGTCGCGACAATTCGGAACATTATGCGATACGAGTTGGGCGACGGCAGCAATCTAGCGAAATCGCTAACACGAGTCAACAATACGATCTACAAGCGGAACCTTCTCTCAGGGTTTGCCACTGTGTTCGTCGGGCGCTATGATGCTGCCACGAAAGCCTTTAGCTATGTCAATTGCGGACAAGACTCGGCGCTTGTCCTACGCGCGGGATCTGGAGAAATTGAAGCGCTGTCCAGCACCGGAACGGTGATTGGGGCACTCGAGTATGACGAGTATGTTGAACGTCGAATTGAGCTAAATACGGGCGATATGATAGCGATTTTCACTGACGGTTTGATCGAAGCTGGACCCAGCCGGAGGACGATGCTTCGCGAGGAAGGTGTCGCGCGCCTGATGCTCAAGGTTTTCGGCAAGCCAAATGCAGCCGCTGCGCTGGCGCATTTGGTTGCAGCGATCGACGCCTACTCACGAGGCACTCTGCGCGATGACCAATGTCTGTTGATGGCCGCCGTCACCGATATATGAGCAGCCTGACGGCACGCTGGCGCCAGATTTATCGCGGTCGACGAGCGATCATAAAGTAGCCCGAAAACCCGTATTTTGCCACATCGCTTGTGGATAGTGTAAGCTCACCGCTCAAAGGATCTCCAATGATATAGCCCTGCTTGGTTTTCCCGAGGACTGTTACAAAATGGCCACCACCGCCAAAGCCGAGACCGGCCATGGACGGATACGGCAGCGATGTGGGGTGGGGCCGGACGATGCTCTGGACGGCTAGCCCACGACGCCGCAGGGCGCGTGTCAGGTACCAGTTCTCGGTGCCAGACGAGGATGTGTAGCATTCGCGGGCCATTTCCGCTTCGGTGGCATGCAGTCCAGCTGCGCGGAGGAGTGTCGATGCGCATGCGGGGCCGCATGTGGAGCTCGACGTTTGCCGCGTCACCTTCCCCGACACTTCGTCCTTTAGCGCGCCGTAGTCCAGGGGCCAAACCACAGGCTTGATGTAGGGAACGCTCAGGAAGATCACCAGTATGAGCGCCCCAGCTACCTGTAGAACTCCACGCACCAGCTTTGTGTGTCCGAGAGCGGCAACGGCACCGATTGAGAACCCCAGGCCTGCGGCGGTCAGTTCGGTGCCGGGAAGCGCGCGGAACTCGTAGAAGAGTGCCGCTTTGTCGAACCAGTGCATGTAGTAGATGGCGAACGCCGCTCCCGGCAAGGCGGCGATGAGAACTCCCAGCGCAACAGCCATGCGCGTCACTGGTGCCTTTGGCCAGGCGAACCGGCGCAATGTGATGGCGTAGATAACCACACCGAGAACGAAGGTTGGCGCGAAAAGAGGGTTGATGTTCATTATCTGTATTATATTCTGAATTGACACAAATGCCTTCATAGGAGTGAGATAGAGCGCGGCGGCAAGGTAGCTGTCCTCGCTCGCCGGGTAATATCACCCATCATGATTAACGAATACGCAATCAATCCCAGAGCCGACTCCACCAAGACTCGGGCAGTCATCGAAAGCCTCGTCGCAGAGTTGGGTGAAAAGCTCGTGTTTGTGACGGTCAGCGGGTCCCACCTCTACGGCTTCCCGTCGCCCGACTCGGATTACGATCTGCGCGGTGTGCACGTTCTACCGTTAACGAAGGTTCTCGGGCTGGCGTCCGCTGCGGAGACGAGCGAGAAAACGACCGTTCGCGATGGCGTTGAAGCGGATATCGTCACCCATGATTTGCGCAAGTTCTGCCTGCTGCTCCTCAAGCGCAACGGTTATGTCCTCGAACAGCTTCTTTCGCCCCATGTGGTGCTGACGTCGCCCGAACAGGCCGAACTGATCGAAATCGCAAAGCTGTGCGTGACACGTCACCACGCCAAGCACTATCTTGGCTTCGCGGACACGACGTGGCGTCAGTTCGTCAAGGGCGACACGGCGCTCATCAAGCCGTTGTTGTACACGTTTCGCGTCCTGCTCACCGGTATCCACCTCATGCGCACCGGCGAGGTTGAGTCGAATATCGTCACGCTCAACGACACCGCTAAGCTGAGCTATATCACCGACCTGGTCGCGCGCAAATCGGGCGAGGCGGAACATGCCGCGCTCCCGTTGGTTGATATGTCGCTCTACGAGAGCGAATACCGCCGTCTTACGGCCGACCTTGAGGCAGCGATGGCGGAGACAACGTTGCCTAACGACGCTACTGGGCGAGCGCCGCTAAACGATTTCCTTGTGCGCGTGAGGCTGGCAGCGGGGTAGGTGGCGGCGCATCATGGCTTTGGCGACGACTTCGCGGCGGCGATTGCCCGCGCGAGTTCAGCTTTTGCGGCGTCGGTGTAGTCGCCTTCTTGCGACCAAAGGACTTCGCTCGTGCGATTGACTAGCACGGCGTAGATCGTCTTTTCCGTACCCAATCCCAGGCTGGCGCGGAATGGGGATTTGTCGATGAACAGCGTGATCGTATGGGCCCGTACGGCTTCCTCGGCGATGCCTTGCCGCATTCCCGACGTGATGAACCCACGAATGAATCCGGGCATTTTCTTGATGGTAGGTATCTCGTAAACAGATACGCCAGTCGTGGAAACAAGCTCCTTCGTCCCCGCTGTCCACGTGTCGATATTCTTCTGTTGACCCCGGTCGAAGGCAATCAGGCACAAATTGAGAGTGGCGTCAAAGTCCCGAGGTAACGTCACCTTCTTTCCATTCAAGTCCGAGGATGTCACGGTTGGGAATGTGTGCTGCGGCGGTATCGCATTGGTGTCCGCTCTGGCATAGTCTCCGCAAAGACAGCATAGGACGAGGGCAGTCGCAATGAGAAAATGTGTCATGCCCTCGTAACCCGATGCCTGTTCGGTAAGTTCCCAATATTGCCTTGCGTTCCACGGCGCTAGTAGTTCGTTCCTGCGACGATATCGCCAGCGAGCGTCGTGTCATTGGTCATCTCGTATGGATTTTTCGACTTGACCTTAGGCTCGGCGACAATTGGCTTGCCACCATCGTCCTGCGCGTCGGGACCGATGCTGTAGAGAACGAAGCCGTGGTCGGTGCGGCGGTACTTCAGCGGCGCATGATCGGCGAAGGGGTCGAGAGGCGGGCGGGACAGGTAGCGCGGCGCAAGCTCGGCAAGGGTGGATGGGTACGCGTTGCGCTCGGCATAGAACGCACGCAGGGCAAGTTGGGTTGCGAGCAGTCGGTTGAGGGCGTGTGACCGGAAATAGAGCGACTCGGTGCGCGCGAAGACCGGAAGCAGCCAGTAATTCAACGGATCGTCAGGCATGGGCGGGACGCTTGTGGCCAATTGCTGCGGCCAAGGAAGGCGGGCGCGGGCGACGGATTGGTCCATGTATCGCGTGTATCCGTCGTACGCCACTCTCGGCGATTCCATCTGCAAGCGCCACGTTGCCGTAACGCTATAGGGCTGCGATTCGTCGCCGGGGGACCCCACGATGAATGCTTTCCTCCAATCGCGGCTTCTGAAGAGTTCCAGAAGCGATCCCTGCGTGAATCGCTCCTCTCCGGCGAGAACTTCGCCCGCGTCCGGCATGGCGGCGTCGATGGATTCTAGGCGTCGTGAGTTGTAGCGCGCCGTGCTTGCGGAAAGGTGTCCGACAACGTCGTAGCAGTGCAGCCTGCCGACCTTTTGACAGCTGATCCCGACCAGCGTGCCGATCAGGACTGGGCCCTTCGTGATATCCCCGCCCAGCTTAACTGTATCGAGGTAAGCGCCAGCGGCATCGTCCCACTTGCCGTGTGCGGCGAGGGTTTGGCCCTCGAGAGACAGCAGCCTGGCCATCGCGCGGTCATAGCTATAATGCGGGAATAGCGTATTGAAGGATGCTGGCGACGCGTCGCAGTACGAATAACGCATCCCTTCGCGCAGCTTTGCGAGTGCCGCTTGGTTCTCAGCGACAAGCCGATCCTTCTCAGTGAGTGTCAATGCGCGCCCCGTCGGTACCCATTTCGACCGCAGAGCGTCTGCCTCCCCGAATTTCGTCGCCGATCCAATGGGTTTACTGTCAACGGCATATCCGACTACCCCACGATCAACAAGCAACAAGCCCGCCGCAGTGTAATAGTCGCGCGCGTTGGGCGACGGTACCGTGGGCTTGGGCAGGTGGACGTTTACTGGCATTTGGGACCGGTACCATTGCGTGCCGCCCGCCACCGCAAGTAGCAGCGCAACGGCGATGACGCCCTTGCGAACCAGTTTTGAACGCGATGTTCTGCGATCCATTTCTATTATCATGCTCCATGGCCTGGGTTCGTCGTACATCATTATGACAAGACGGAGAGTACGCATGGGTTGGTTCGACTGAGTGGCCATAGAATGAGGCACAAAAGAATCTCTCTATAGAGGTTGACATATAAATGAAATCGCTGTATACTTGGAATTGTTAACGGAGAACGATCCGCACCGACTGGTGTGATCGCTCCGTCATTCGAGATCAGCCGTTCCAGCGTAGGCCGTCATGATCCGAATCCTGGCGACGCCATTATGGGGCGGTGGTGAGGATAGAGGAACAGCATGTCGAAAAGCCGTAAGAACCTGGCAACTCTGATCGTAGTGGCGCTTCTCGCCGCCGCGTCTGTCGCACACGCCGATGGACCGAAGACTTCCAAGAAACCGTTTTGGGTCACCGTCTACTATGCTTGCTGGTCTCAGAACAACGGCACGCTTCTTCCGAGCGAGATCGACTTCTCGGCGATCACCCACCTTATCCATTTTGCCGTTGAGCCTCTCGCTGACGGATCTATCGACACCAACACCAAAGCCGACTATGTCACGCCGGAGCAATCGGCAGCAGTCATCACCGCCGCCCATGCAGCAAAGCGCAAAGTGTTGCTTTGCGTCGGCGGCTATAAGGGTGGCGATGGGTTTCATGCTGCGGTAGCCGATCCCGCAGCCCGCGCGGCACTCGAAGCGAACCTGGTGAAGCTGGTCGTGGACCGTGGCTACGATGGCCTCGATGTCGACTACGAGCCTCTCAATACTGTCGATATTCCTTCCTTCGAACTGTTCGTCCACGAAATCCGCGCGCAGCTGACGGCGGCTAACCCGGGCCTTATGATGACCGCCGCAGCCGGGCAGCAGCCCGCTGAGTACGCCAAGCTTGAAGGGCTATTCGACCAGATCAACCTCATGACCTACGATCTTTCGGGTCGATGGATTGGACCGCGGACCTGGTTCAACTCGTGCCTGAGCGACAATGGCGACGTCAAGCTACGTCCTGGTGTCCCGTACCCATCGGTAACAGCCCGCCTACAGCGTTTCCTTGACGGCGGCGTGCCAGCAAGCAAGCTGAGCATCGGAACAGCCTTCTACGGTTTCATCTGGAAGGGCGCGTCGGGACCGGCTCTCGAGACGGCGCCGGGCGCAGCCGCGCCGACAACAATGGCGTACAGCAAGATCATGGACCAGTATTTTTCGACCACGCGATACCAATGGAGCAATCAAGCGGTCGCGCCCTATCTTTCGATCGATGCGGAAGATCCGGCGCAGCGGATGTTCATCTCATATGACGATGAGCGGTTGATTGCCGAAAAGGTGAGGTTCGCTCAAGAGCGGGGCCTCGGCGGCATCATGGTGTGGGAATTGGGGCAGGGCTACCGCCGCAATAAGCCGGCAGGGGAGCGTAACCCACTTCTCACCAGCCTGAAGCAGGCGTTGTCGTCAACGCCTCAAAAATCAGCGTCGCAACCTCTCTAGCGAGGTTGCGGAATTGGCTAAAGCATGGTACGAATGTTAGTACAGGGCCTGCGCGTTTACATCGAAGCAGTTCACATTTGGCTTCAGCCTACGCTCGGGGAGGTACGCGCGTCGACGATTGCTTGATAATCACCGCCGCTGTCGATGCGCGGCAAGGGTCCAGGCTCAGCCTGGTAGGAGTTTGGTATGAAAAAGCGAAACGCATTCACTTTGATAGAGCTGCTCGTAGTTATAGCTATCATAGCGATTCTGGCAGCTATTCTCTTTCCCGTCTTCGCCACAGCCCGCGAAAAGGCGCGCCAATCGTCGTGCTCAAGCAACGAGAAGCAGATCGGTCTCGCGCTTATCCAGTACACGCAAGACTACGACGAAACGTATCCCTGCTACTACTACGACACCATCAATTTACCTAACAAATGGGTGCCTCAGGCTAACTACATGCCAACTGCACTGCACCCCTATATCAAGTCGACTCAGATTTGGCTCTGTCCGTCGCAGCCTGGCCCCGAGAGCTGGCCAGCGCATGTCTCATGGGCAGGGAATTTCGGCTGGACCTTGCCGGGTACTACCACGCCGTATCTTATGATGGAGTACATGGTGAACGACCTCATCACTGTTCGCCTGGATAAGAGTTCCTTCAACCCGGTTTCCTTTGTGCCGGTCACCATGTCCAGTCTCGCAGCGCCCGCAGCCGCAATTGCTGTCGGCGAGCTCAACTCTAAGAACGCCAGTGGCGCCGCTGACCTGAGCTTTCCTGCCCAGCATACGACCCAGTGGCAGAAGGGCAGCGCGATAACGTCACTGCGCGTGGGTGATCTCCATTCCGACGGAATGAACGTCATCTACTGCGACGGTCACGTCAAATGGCTCAGTTCGACGGTGTACGAAAACCCTGCGAACGCGTCCGTCTGGTATCCAGGATACACAAACTAGGGCTTCAAACGTGCGACCCGTTTCGCGTTTGCCCTGAAAATGATGTTGCCGCGCGCAGGTTGACACTGGGCCCGGCACCGTGATACCATTGCATCGTTGCGAACAGTCCAAGAACACCTATATGCCACAAATAATCACCAAATTGCCTGCTAAATACCGCCTCGTAGAGAATGCTCTGCGCGACGAAATCGTGGCCGGGCTGTGGCAACCCGGCGAGCGACTTCCAGGCGAGCACGACCTCGCGAAGCGCTTCGATGTGGCGTACATGACATTGCGTCAGGCGATAGCGGGCCTCATCGACGAAGGATTGTTGCGGAGGGTGAACGGCAAGGGCACCTTCGTCGCTGACCGTGACGCACCGTCAGCCCCGGACCACTTGCTCCGTCCGATGGCCCTGCTGATTCCGTCGAGCGGAATCACTAAGGACAGCTACTACTTCCCGGAGTTGCTTGCTGGCTTCCAATCCGCCATGGAACAGCACGATATGCATATTGTGCCGTTCAATTGGGAAGCGCCCGAGCCGCCGACGATACTTCTCCCAGGCTCAGCTATCGCGTGCTTGATGACTACGTCCGCTCATTACAGCCTGGTGGAGCGACTCCGTGACAGCGGGTTTCCCGTGATCGCTATCAACCGTTATGTTGGGCGACGCACTATCCCATGCGTACGTATAGACGACCGCCACGGAGTGGAGAGTGCGGTCGATTATCTTGTCGATCTCGGTCACACGCGGTTGGGCTTTGTCACCGCAGTCGCCAGTAACCTTGATGCCCGCGACCGACTCCGTGGGTTCCGCTCGGCAGCGATGCGCAATGGACTTCCGACACCGGTGGAGGCGGGCGACAACTTCACCGAGGCCGCAGGGTTTGCGGCCGCAATGCAGATGCTGCAAAGTGCGCACCGGCCGACCGCGATTGTATGCGCCAGCGACCTCTCTGCGCTGGGTGCGCTCAAGGCTGCTCGCAACCTCGACCTGAATGTGCCGCGTGACCTCTCCATCGTTGGCTTCGGAGACTTCTCTATCGCAAGCTACGCCACCCCGCCCCTAACCACAGTCCGACAGCAGCGCTTCTTGCTTGGGCAAAAGTCGGCGGAATCTCTTATCCGGCTGGCGAAGGACGAGGAAGTTGGAAACCTCGTGATCCCGAGCGAACTGATCGTCCGCGAATCGTCCGCTGTTGTGCCCGTCGCCGCGCCAACCGACTCCCTGACGCCCACGTAATTGCTACCGTCATAGCGGTGTTGCATCAATCCTCCAAAACGTGGATACGCCGTATTTTGAATAATGGTATTCTAGTACCAGTTTACTGATTTGGTGCTTGGTAGGTTTATGTACTCGTTCCTGCGTATCTCAGAAGCCAGCGCGTTGGCACTTCATACGATGGGCGTAATTGCCCGCAATCCTGACACGAAGATCTCCAATTCGGATATCTCGGAGATGTTGAACGTGTCCGAGCACCACCTGGCCAAGGTCCACCAGCGTCTTGTTCACGCTGGCATTCTTCGCGCGGTACGGGGACCGTCGGGCGGGTTTCGGTTGGCGCGGGAAGCTGGGACGATCACCCTGATGCAGATCGTCGAAGCGGTCGAGGGTCCATTCGCGCCATCGCAGTGCTTGCTGGGGCGCGAAAAGTGCCAATCGGACTGCTGCGTTCTCGGCGCGATGTCGAACTCGATCAACGAGCAGGTCCGCACCTTCCTGCTCACGACCACGGCAGACAAGCTAGCCACGATGGCGGGGATGTAAGAGCCCTCTCAGGCCGGGCGGGCCTTTTTTATTATAACGCTTCGCGGTCCGTAGCATAACGCTGAGTGGTAAAACCCGAGCGCAGCGAGATACAAAAATGGCCCGCCCGGCCAAAGAGGGCATCCTAAAGCAATTTTTACTACTCAGTCAGCTAATAAAAGGAGAAGAGATATGTTTTGCTACCAGTGTGAACAAACGAAGAACGGCGTCGGCTGTTTCGATATCGGCAACTGCGGCAAGGAGCCGGAAGTCGCCGCCATGCAGGACCTGCTCGTCCATGTCCTCAAGGGTGTGGCCATGTACGCCCACCGCGCTGCTGCGGTCGGTCAGCGTGACATTGCGATTGATCGGTTCTTTGTCGGGGCAACGTTCGCGACGCTGACCAATGTCAACTTTGATGTTAGCCGGTTCGAAGCGATTATCAACGAAGCTGGCGAGACGCGGGCAAAGGCTCGCGGACTGTACGAAGCCGGTTGCGCGAAGCTGGGGCAAACTCCCGAGGTGCTTTCGGGGCCCGCTACCTTTGAAATCCCCGGTGATCTGCTATCCATGATCGAAGAGGGCGACTCGATTTCAATCCTTGCCCGCCGCGAGCGTCTCGATGCCGATGTCGCCGCGACCCAGGAACTGCTTACGTATGGCCTGAAGGGTCTCGCCGCGTATGTCGACCATGCGAAGGTGCAGGGCTACGAAGACGAGTCTATCTACGCATTCTTCTACGAGGGATTCGATGCGCTCACAAAGGACACGCTGACACTTCCCGAGCTTCTTGGACTTTGTCTCAAGGTGGGCGAAGTCAACATGAAGGCTATGGAGCTGCTCGACACCGCGAACACTACCGAATTCGGCCATCCGGTTCCGACGACGGTTCGCATCCACCCGGTCAAGGGCAAAGCTATTGTGATCTCGGGCCACGATCTCGCCGACCTCAAAGCGCTGCTGGAGCAGACCAAGGACAAGGGAATCAACGTCTACACTCACGGCGAGATGCTCCCCGGCCACGGTTACCCCGTTCTTAAGGCATACCCGCACCTCGTCGGCAACTATGGCGGCGCGTGGATGAACCAGGGCCGCGAGTTCGACCGCTTCCCCGGCGCAATCTTGATGACGACCAACTGCATTCAGAAACCACGCGAGTCGTATAAGCAGCGGATCTTTACCTGCGGTCAGGTTGGCTGGTCGGACGTGGACCATATTACCAATCGCGACTTCACTCCAGTCATCGAGGCTGCTCTGGCAGCCGAAGGCTTTACGGAAGACGGTCCCGCTGACACCATTCTTGTCGGTTTCGGTCACAACGCGGTCCTCGGTGTCGCTGGTCAGGTGATTGAGGCGGTCAAGTCCGGCGCTATCCGGCGTTTCTTCCTGATCGGTGGATGCGACGGCGCCAAACCGGGTCGCGACTACTTCACGCAGCTCGCCGACTCCGTGCCTGATGACTGCATGATCCTGACGCTGGCGTGCGGCAAGTATCGGTTCAACAAGCACGATTTCGGAACTGTCGCTGGTTTGCCGCGCCTGCTCGATATCGGGCAGTGCAACGATGCGTACTCTGCGATCAAGATCGCGGTCGCACTTGCCGGGGCGTTCGAATGCGGCGTCAACGATCTCCCGCTCTCGATGGTGCTCTCGTGGTACGAGCAGAAGGCCGTCGCTATCCTGCTTACGTTGCTGCATCTTGGCATCAAGAACATCCGAATAGGGCCGAGCCTACCGGCGTTCATCTCGCCGAATGTGCTTAACATCCTGGTGGAGAACTTCCAGTTGACTCCGATCACTACGCCCAAGGCGGATCTGGCTACGATCCTCGGTTAACGCTGGCCGATGCAATGGGAATTGTGAGCGCCCCCAACCTCGACGAGAAGCGAGGTAGGGGGCGTTCGCGCGTCTGGCACTTTTGAAGCGGAATACGAACCTTAGAGGATTCTAACGTAAACCTTAACTGAGGCTTAAAGTAGGCGGAGTGCGACAAAGCCAGCGGGATGTACAATAAAGCCAACAACGCATCCGGCAATTGCCATTGACCATGTCGTAGGAGAACACACCAATGCGCTTAAATCGAAAAGCCTTTACTTTGATCGAACTACTAGTCGTTATAGCTATCATAGCGATTCTCGCAGCTATACTTTTCCCTGTCTTTGCTCAGGCCCGTGAAAAGGCTCGACAGGCAACCTGTACCAGCAACCTCAAGAACTTCATGGGCGCAATCCTGATGTACGCACAGGACAACGAAGAGTGCATGCCCATCTCGTGGAATGTCCAGTCACAGGTCGGAGCCAAGATCGCCGCAGATAGCGGCGGCACAATCGCACAGCGTGGTATTCACCTCGAAATCATGCCGTATGTCAAGAGCACGGACATCTTCCGCTGCGCAGACGACAAGGGTGTTAACCGCGACCCGAACCATACATCGGCATCGAGCCTGCTGCTCCCGTTTAACGACGCAGCCACCGGATCTGCAGCGGCTACTCAGATCACTGAAGCCAAGAATATCTCAGCATTCGACGCTTTCGGCCAGAGCTACAAGTTCACCAAAGAGAACTTCACGTACATCAATGGCTACGGCGGCCAGAGCTATAGCTGCGTCGCGGGAACTTCGGCCAAGGACTGCCTGGGCAGCCAACTCGGCCGCAAGCCGACCACTGCCGACCCCGGGTTCGATCAGGCTCCGCCAGTCCCGATGCCGCTCAGCTACTTTGCCCGCCCCGCCGAAACCCGCGTCCTTCGTGACTTCCTTTCCGAGAACGGCGACAAGGGCGAGAAGTGGTCAGGTAATGGTGGCGCGATGACCACTGCGAACCGCTGGCATCAGCATGGTGGCGCAATGGCGTTTGCCGACGGTCACGTCAAGGTGCTTACGGATGCGGTTCAAGAGGACAGCTACTGCAACGGTCCTACGAGTTCGCCGCTTTACGACGGGTCATGCAACACCAAGGGCCAGGAGCGAATCTAGCCCACAGTGCACGAAAGGGCGGTCCGGATATGGGCCGCCCTTTCCTCGTTTGTAATAGAGTGGAAATCTCGCGAAATGACGAATCCTATGAAGAAACTTACTGCACTATCGCTCGGCTTGGTCGCGTTCGCCCTTACTGCGATCCCCGCGTTATCAGCGCCGCTGGCATCCATCCCGACCACTCAGTCCGTGCTGGTCGCGCCTGTTGACCCTGACCACTTTACGTTTTCTGTGACAGGTGACAACCGCTCCACCGGTCACGGTGAGCCGATGCCGCCGTCGCTCGACGCCATCTGCCGCGAAATTGGTCTGCTGCATCCTGCGTTCACGCTGTGGACCGGGGATTGCATCGAAGGCTATGGAGACACGCCCAAAGAGGCGGACGCGGAATACGATGTGTTCCTCAAGTCAGCGTCGCTCACCGGTTCGCCCGTCTTCAACGCTCCCGGCAACCACGAATACACCCTCGATATCGCGCTGCTTCCCGTGTACAAGAAGCGGATGGGGGGCGACCTCTACGGCTCATTCGACTACGGCAACAGCCATTTCATTCAGCTCAACTCGTGTTCCATCGAGGCGGATGGGTCGCTCCACAATGCTGAACTCGACACTGCTCAGTGGGCGTGGCTGGAAGCCGACCTGAAGGCGCACGTGTCTGCGAAGAACATCTTCGTGTTTCTGCACCACTACCCGTTCGGACCCGCAGATGACGATCCCAAGCTCGACAGCGGCATGGCCGACACAGCTGTGCGCGATCGTCTTCATGCATTGATGGTGAAATACGGCGTTCGGTCGGTGTACGCTGGTCACAATCATCGCTACTACCGGACGGTCAAGGATGGCGTCGAGTACATCATCAGCGGCGGTGCAGGGGCCCCGCTTGATGCGTCCCCGGAACAGGGCGGATTCCTGCACTACTTGATGGTTCACGTGGACGGCGCGAAAATCAGCACCGATATCCTTCAGCCGTGGCATCTCCTGGTCGACTATCCCACTCCGACAAGTGCGCATGTCGCGAACACGCAGCCAATCGATGTCGATATCAACAGCCTCGTCTTCCGCGTTGCAGCGCCGCCTGCTGGCAAGACCTACTCGGCGACCGCCGGGATCGCGTACAAGAAGAAGGCAAAGGTGGTTGAAACCAAAGTGCTATCGACTGTTGCCGTGCCAAATACGAAGCTTGTCGATGTGACCGTATCGGTCCACGCCGCCAAAGCCCGCTCAACGCAGGTGGACCTCACGCTGGTTGATTCGCCCGCGAAATAGACCTGCTTTCGATAACGAAGGCTCAACTCAACGTGATCCCTAACTAAAAATGGCCAGCCCGGCCACAGAGGGCATCTTTTCCAGATGTCCTCCAAGGCCGGACTGGCCATTTCTATGTAAGGGTGGCCCAGCGTTACGCTACTTGCCGGTGGGTTTTGGCCATGTGAGACCGGGCCAATCGTCGGTGCGGAACGGGACGGCAGGCAGGCCAGCGCCGTTGAAGAGGTTGCACGTCGGGTTATTTGCCCATGCGTACCGCACAGCCACCGGTTTCGCGACGCTGGGAGATGACACGATCACCGAGTCGCCGTCGACGGTCGCATCGGCCCAGACGAAATGCTTATCGTCGCCAGCAATCGCGAAACCGGTGAGCTTTTCGCCGTGTACAGCCAAACCACCGTCGACATGCTCTAGGCGTATTCGAATGGAGTGGGCGGCGGCTTGGCTGGATTTGAACGTTGGCCCGCTGCACACGACCGGCTTGCCATAGTGCCTCGCCAGGGCGATAAGCATAAGCCGCCGTCCGACCTCTTGCTTGTTGTGTGGGTGGATGTTTTCCGCTTCGCCGATGTCAATTGTCGTGGCGAGCCCGCAGT
The DNA here is from genome assembly GCA_036504535.1 of Capsulimonadaceae bacterium. Lineage (GTDB taxonomy): Bacteria > Armatimonadota > Armatimonadia > Armatimonadales > Capsulimonadaceae > JARLGU01. The sequence continues at coordinate 72,293 of DASXUY010000051.1, read as the reverse complement.
TGGGCACAATCGCCGCCGTCAACGCCTGCGCCTCGCGCAGTTCGGGCCAGGTGGCGTCGGCTGGGTCCTTGGGCTCGTCGCGCCACATCGCAAAGTTTGCCAGCTGAACGATATAGAAGGGGAAATCGCCCTGTCCCCATCGGCTGCGCCAGTCGCCGATCATCGCTGGAAGCAGAGTGCGGTACTGATACGCCCGGTCTGCATTCGATTCCCCCTGATACCAAACGGCGCCGGTAACACCATACGGGATAAGCGGGGCGACCATGGCGTTGAACAGAGTCGTTGGCGCGGTGGCGTTCACTCCGCCCTTCTCGCGCTTCGGGAGCGGCGTGGCTTCCGGGCTGGTGAGCAGGGTAGGGCAGTATCGCCACGCGCCGGTGAGATCTATTGAGCTGCCGTCAGCCAGCGACAGCCGCATCTGATCCGGCTTGCCACAGATCCCGCCGCGCCAAAGGCTATTGAGCACGCGTATGGCGATCACATTCTTCCCGGCATGCAACGCCGATGCGGGCACGACATAGTTGCGCGACGGGCCAAACCCCAGGCCGTTGTACTTGATTCCGCTTCCCTCGCCAACCTTAAGGCCATTGACATAGGTAGCGTCGGCATCGATGATCTTCCCGAGATGCAGCACCGCATCCTTGCCCGCTGCGCTCTCCGGCACATCGACGACGCGTCGGAACCACACGATGCGCGTGGTCTTCCACTCTTCGCCTGTGGCGTCAGGGAGACCAGCAAGCTGCCAGAATGCGGGCAGCTTCATCTCCTTCCATGCCGAATCGTCGAACGTTGCCGCAGTGAAATCGGCGTGAGGCGGCTCGTTCTTCGTGCACCACGCTTCAATGGCGCGCTCATAAGAGTCGTCGTGAATGCCTTTGCGTTCCTTCTCTAGCTTTTGCAGGTAGTCGTTAAAGTCTGGCATCTTCGACAGCGCATCGGAACTTGTCCACGCCTCGCATGTTGTCCCGCCCCAATCGGTGTCGATCAGGCCGATGGGTATCTTCAGCTCGTTGTAGAGATCGCGGGCAAAGAAGTAGCCGACGGCGCTAATGCCCCAGACCATGCGCGGGTTGACCGGCGACCACTGCGCATCGTCCATCTTCGCCTTCGGGTTGATGCCCCAGTCAAGTCGTACCTTGAACACGCGCACGTCAGGATAGTTCGCGGCAGCCGCCTCTTGCTCGGTGTTGGATGCGGCATTGATACCCACCTCCATATTCGACTGCCCCGAGCAGATCCAGACATCACCCGACATGACATTGGTCAGGTGGATATCCGTTGGCCCTGTAACGACCATTTCATACGGACCGCCTACCGGCAGCTTCTTAAGCAGCACCTTCCAAGCGCCGTCGTTACCAGCTGTCGCGGTTTCCCGGTCCCCCGCGATTTCGACCGTCACTTTCGCCCCAGGCGTGGTCCATCCCCAGACGGGGTTACGCATCTCGCGCTGCAAGACCATGTTGCTGGTGAAAATCGACGCCAGGTATGGCTTCGGGTTCAGTTCCAGTGGCAACGAGTTGGAAGCAAGCGCCGCGCTGCGTAAGGCAACGAATATGGCAACAACTCCCAGCGTCAGCAATAATCGAGTTCGTCTCATTCTCGTCTCCTTCGAGCGCCGGCGCTCGCCGATTGCGCTATCGCGCTTCGCGCGACACGCGCCTGTACTCCAGCGGCGTCATCCCAGTCTCGCGCTTGAACATGCGCGACAGATATGATACTTCTGCGAAACGCAGGTCGTCCGCGATGGCGCGAACAGGCAGGTCGGTGTACGTCAGCATCTCCTTCGCCCGGCGCATCAAGCCGCCGATGAGGAACGCCTTCAACGTCACGCCCGTCGCGCGCCGGAAAGCCTTAGACGCAGCCGACGGCGACAGATTCGCCATACTCGCCAGCGCCTCGACCGTCAGTTCTGCCGTGGCCCGCTGCTCAACTTCGGTGATCACATTGCGAAACCGCTCGGTTCGGGCATACTTCGCGGCCAGTTCGTCCATTTCCGGGGCGACAAAGCGCTGGAGTACGGCGAACCCTATCGATTCAGCGATACCATCGGTCCCGCTTGAGATGGCTTCCACCAGCATTGCTCGCAGCCTGTCGTCGCGCAGTTCTCGTATTCCGAGACGTGGGTCAAAAAGCGTTCCGCCAGACTCCCCCGCAACATGCATATGGAAAGCGTACAGGGTAGGGCATTCGTACGTCGCGCTGAACGGCATTCCCGCAGGCAGCAGGTAGATGGCGTCAGTCGTGAGCCGGTATTCTCGTCCAACTGCGCGGATAGTCGCATGCCCTTCGACAGGAACAAACAGCCGCGTGATCACGGGCGACGGGTGCTCGAACGACGCTGGCGACGGAAACGATGAGCGCATCGTTCCGAGGAAGCGGCAGACGACAATCACTGGCGTTCCATTGTGTCGGAAGGCGTGGCGCACTTCATCGCCAGGACCGCCTAAGCATTTTCTCGTTTCATTGATAACTTGCGCAATCGGCATAATTGATAATTTTAGTAAGCTTCAAGGGCGCTGATTTGTCCTAAAATGACAAATAACTGGCGTCTCAGTGCCTTGCCGCTTAACTTCGTATCGTTTATCATTAACGCAATCGCCCTTAAACTCATGCAACGCTTGCTAAAGAACCAACTGCACGCGCCACCCTTTTATAAACAAGGCCCCGGCGGCCCGAGCCGTCCTAATTAATCACAACAAGGACTCACATATGCAATACGCCCGACCTGGCGGCAACTACTACGCGGGCGACTGTATGCCATTTTCGCATGACGGCATCTTTCACCTCTATTACCTGCTTGACGACAGCCACCACAAAGGTCGTGGCGGGCTGGGCGGCCACCAGTGGGCGCACCTGTCGACAACCGACCTCGTTCACTGGATGCGCCATCCGCTGGCGCTGCCTATCGACCAGGATTGGGAGGCGTCGCTCTGCACCGGTTCGATTTTGCATTACGGTGGGCAGTTCCATGCGTTCTATCCGACGCGAACCTGGGAGCGCACCGAGAAGCTCAGCCATGCGATAAGCGCCGATGGCATCACTTTCACCAAGACCCTCTCGAACCCGTTTCTTACCGCGCCAACTGGATATGCACCAGGCGATTTTCGCGACCCATTCGCGTATGTTGACACGGATGGGCGAGTCAAGCTGCTCGTAACAGCGCGCCTCGAAAAAGCGCCTCTCCAAGGCCTTGGGGGTTGTGTCATTCGGTACAGCAGCACTGACATCGCCACGTGGGAATTGGAGGGACCAATTCTGTTCCCCGGTTCAATTAAGGGTTACGCGTCTGTGCCTGAATGCCCGGACTGTTTCAATTTCGCAGGTCGGCGCTACCTGCTGTACGGGCAGGCATTACGAACGTATTACCGTGTTTCCGATGATGGCGGCGAGAGTTGGACTCGGCCTCTCATCGACACGGTTGGCAACGACATGCTCGCAGTGATGAAGACGGCGCCGTTTGGCGAAAACCGCCGGATTGGAGTCGCATGGATTGGCTCGCGCGACGGCGATAAGGACTCAGGCGGGCGGCTCTGGGGCGGCCACCTCGTCTTCCGCGAGATCATAGCGCTGCCGGATGGATCCCTTGGCACCGCATTTGTGCCCGAAATGATCCCCGACACCGGTAAGACGGTTGGAGCGAAGCTCACCGCATTGACCCTCGGCGCAAGAGTGGACAGAGAAAGCGTTAAATTCAATGCTCCCGCGACCATAGAGGTCGCAGCACTTTCGCCGCTGCCCAGACTCTGTCGTCTACAAGGCACGATTACCCCAAAACGTGGCACTTACCGCTTCGGCATTGGCCTACGAGGCAGCGGATCGTTCGACACGATGTACCCGCTCACCTTCACCGCGAATACCGGGGTTGTTCGGCTGGCTGGCGAGGAGATCGAGGGTGCGTACATCGACGGCGAGCGCGTCGATCTTGACATTGTGCTGCACGATGACATCATTGACATCGAGATCAACGGCAAACAGTGTCTCGTGAACCGCCTGGGCGAACTCCAGGGCGACGCCGCGTTCCTGTTTTGCGAGTGCGGGGAGATGACCGTCAGCGATGTTATCGTCACCGACGTGACGCCTGCCGCTGATTTTGGCTGCTAGAGGCAATGCACGACCAAGTGAGTTCCGCCGCCGCGTTTTTTTATCGACCGGGACTTCAAGTCCCAGTCTCTACTGTCTTCCTTGCATTGGCACGAAGATCTCATTTGTATCTATTGTTATAACTATCCAATGTATAGTATGTATGTTTTTCAAAATAATCTGAATATCCCTCTTGACAGAATCCCGGAAGTGCGATATGCTTATGTATCAATTGTATTGACAAAGCATTATGAGTACCGCACCTCCAATTCAATGGCTTGATGAAGTTCCAACGCGAGAACTGGGAAACAACCCGCAGCCGCTTCATGTCGTCATTCGCCAGCGCCTGGGTCGCGTCATCGAGTCACGCTTCGATGACGGCCAGCGATTCTGGTCCGAGGAAGAGCTTAGCGACAAGCTGAAAGTGTCCCGAGTCACGGTACGGCGCGCCCTCGATGACCTTTCCCGCCAGGGTAGCCTCAGCCGCTTCCGCGCAAAGGGAACCTTCGTCCGAAAATCCGCTCAGTCGCCAGTCATTGCACCGGTAGCGGTTCCAGCGCCATCTGTTGCAGCGGCGTATCCCTTCAAATCGGTCGGCGTGTTCGCAGCCCAATACAACTCGCAGTTCAGCATCGACTTTATCGACGAGTTCTCTGCCGTTGCCGCCGAGCGCGGCCTAGATTTCCACGTCTACCGCACACACCGCGGCGACACCGGCACGCAGGCGGTTGAGCAGCTGAATGCGCCTGCAATCGACGAGGCGATCATCCTCTTTGCCAACGAACCCAGCCTGACCCGCGAGATGTACTGCACCCTGTCCGCGAACGGCTACAAGCTGATCACCGTCGATGTCGTCATTCCCGATATCCCGGCGGCCTATGTGGGCACCAACAACGATATGGGCATTCGCCTGGCGCTACGGCACCTCATGGACCTTGGCCATAGTCGCATCTTATTCATGCTCAGCGAGCCCGAAGACCTGATTGTCCCGCAGGCGCGCCTCTCATCGTTCAACGCTGTCGCCCGCGAACAGCGCGCAACCGAGATGCGGGCTGTGAGCGCAGGAGTGCGGCTGTGGGATGATCCCGACCAGGCCGCTTACGCCATGATGCCCAGGGTTTGGGCAGACGAAGTCCATCGCCCAACCGCCATCGTTTGCGCATCCGATGCGGGCGCCGCTGGCGTGCTGCGCTGGTGCAACGAGAACCGCATCAGTGTTCCCGCAGATCTCTCAGTCGTAGGCTTTGACGACGACCGGTCAAGCCGCTACATGAACCCGCCGCTGACCACGGTGGCGCACCCGAAAGCCAATATCGCCCGCCGCGCAGTAGAAATCCTGGCGGGTGGTGAGCAGTCGCATGAATTCTTGCCGCCAACGCTCGTTATCCGGGCTACGACGGCCGCGCCTTGCACTCAACAGCCGCGCGAAGCTGAAGTTTCACTCTCATCGAAGGGCCAATGAACATGAAACACCTAAATGCAGCTAAACGAGCATTTACTCTGATAGAGCTACTCGTAGTGATCGCAATCATCGCGATACTCGCAGCTATACTTTTCCCGGTCTTTGCCACGGCGCGCGAAAAAGCGCGTCAGACAACCTGTGCCAGCAACTTGAAGCAAATCGGACTGGGATTTACGCAGTACTGCCAAGATTACGATGAGGTGAGCCCGTACACTATCCGTTCAGGCGCCAATATCGGTCAACCGCATACGCCGCTTGGGTTACTGCTACACCCTTACATCAAGAGCTATGGCGTTTGGTACGATTTGAGCGACGACCAGATACAGCCGACCGATCCGCAAAAGTACGCTGCTGGCCCGTTTCAAAAGGTGAGCTACGGCTACAATTTCTACTTCATGCAAAAATGGTCGCCATCCGCGACATCAGGGAGCGCAAGCGTTCAGAGCTATTTGCCCGCGCTTCCCATGTCGAAAATGCAGACCCCGGCGCTAGACGGCATCGTATTTGGATCGTGGATGAACGGCCCCGGCGCGTGGATTCTGGACAATCCTGGAACGTTCGAGCGTATTGAAGGCAACACTAAGGATACCGGCGCTGTAACTCCGGCTTCGGTAAAGGCGACCATCAACCGCGGCCACAACGGTGGCGGAAATGTCCTCTACGCCGACAGCCACGTGAAGTGGCTCCCTAGCGATGTGCTTGAAGCTGAAACGGACAAAGAACTCGCATCGCCAGCGTCCCAATTGGCTAGCCGCAATTTCGGAGTGGCGCCGACGCTGTTCCACGAATAGATCTCCCTTAACCGTGCGGCACAATCGGTGTGCCGCACGGTTTTTGCCAAGAAAGCCCTCCATGTACCGCACACCCTGTTTCGCCATCCTAGCCATGGTCGCGTTGACAGCACCCGTCACCGCCGCACCGGACGCTGCTCCGGCCCACCGTGTTCTTGAAGTTGACCGCACTGGAAGCGGACCGTACAAGACCCTTACCTCAGCGGCGTCGATCGCACAGCCTGGCGACACAATCAAGGTCAAGCCGAACACGGGGCCTTATCGCGAGATCTTGCGCATCATGGCGTCAGGCACAGCCGACGCGCCGATCATTTTCGACGGCGGCGGCAATGTGATCACTGGCTTTGAGCCGCTGACAGCGTGGGAAGAGCACGACGGCGTCACCAGCTGCAAGATCAAGTTTCCCTGCGTCATCACCTACAAGGGCGAGCGCTTGCGCCAGGATTTCACCACGGGACAGTTCACCAAGTACGCTGACTTGAACGACGCCAAAGACACGCTCACCCTTCGCGCTGGGGTCAGCAAAGAGGGCTGGGAAGTCTCCACACGCGCTTTTGCTGTCCTCATTAACAACGTTTCGCACCAGATCTACCGCAACGTTCGCGCCAGCGGGTCCACCAACGACGGCTTCAATCTCCACGGTGCCAGCACGGATCTTGTTTTCGAAAACATCGAGGGCTTCAACAATTTCGACGAAGGCTTTTCGTCGCACGACTCCATCCAGAGCATCGTTCGCGGCGGTAAATTCTGGGGGAACGACAACGGCATCGCAAACTCTTACGTTGACAAGGACACGGTAAGCACCACCCTCGAAAACGTCGACCTTTACGACAACCTCGGCTTCGGCCTCGTGCTGCATGACTGCAACGCCAAGCTCGACAGCGTCCGCGCATGGAACAACGCCGTCCGCCAGATGACGCTGAGCAACGCCAATATGGCGTGCACCAATGTGATCGCGTATACGCCGACATTCACCAAACGCATTTGGCAAAGCTATACCGAGTCGAAAATGTCGAGCCTGAACGGTCCGTCCGCGCCCTATATCGCCACGCAGGTGAGCTTCACCGGAACTCCGCCTGTGCTCGAAAAGGCTGCGGCTCCCACCGGAGCACCTGTCACCGATGTAGCTGTTGCGAGCGCAGTCGCTGCCCCGACTGCTGCCACGGTACCAGCGGCAACCCCTCCTCCCGCCGCGAAGCCAGCGCAGCCTGTCACTGCTGCTGCGCCTGTCGCCGCTCCTCCAGCGTCACGGCCACCTGCAGTCACCGCCAACCCACGAGCGTCGGCCACGTTAGCGGCATCTACCGGAACAGACCAGCGCCCGGTCATCTACGAATGGAACCCCGCGAACTTCCACCCGGCTCCGGAATACCCTGTGAAGGTCGCGCCTACCGCCGATGGTACACGCTACCTGTTGACGACAACGGGATTGGGCTACAACCATATCCTCGTCGCGGGAACCGGCAAGCTTAAAGTCGGCCACGACTACACCGCGATTATTCAATACGAGGTTGTCAAGTCCACCGAATTCCCAAACTCGTTCTACATGTTCGCTCGATCCCGAAAACTAGGGACTGACCGTGACGTTTGGCGAACCTGGCTCGGGGAACCCGGAATGAAGGGCGTTGCAACTTTACCCGTGACCATCAAAGACTCAGACGATTGGCTGATCTACGTTGGCGATAAGGGGCCGGGGCAGATCATCATCGACTCGTTCAAAATCGTCGAAGGTTTCGGCTACACTTACATCCCAGCGACAAAGAGCGCTGCTCCCGCAAAGCCTGCTGTGGCGAAGGCTGGTACAACGGCTGCCAAATCGCTCCCAACCGGCTGCGCGCCGTTCACAATCGAGCCGCCCCGCGCCCAGAAGCCAGCCGTCACCCTCTCCACTGCCGATTTCAACCTGGTCGCCGATCCGCCTGTGGGACGTGTCACCGAAGAGGTCGCGAACGCCAACATGGCGGCGATCAAAGCCGCGCTCGCCGCCTGCCGTGAAAAGAAGGCGTCGACGCTTCTCATTCCGAAGGGCATCTACCGCTTCGGCACGAACGACTCCGTGCCTTTACTGGATCTCACCGACCTCACGATAGACGGACAAGGCTCTGAGTTCATCTTTCAGAAACTGCATCAGGGCAACGCGGTAATCACCGCCTACCGCGACACGCGCTGCATACTGAAAAACCTGATCATCGATTGGGATTGGACCACAATTCCGCTCGCATCGCTCTGCCGCGTTGTAGCGACCACTGCCGACGGCACGCAGGCGGACCTGACCTTCCCTGACCTCACGCCCGTTGAAGTCGAAAAGATAAAGACATCACCGTGGCAGAGCATGATTCCGATGGAGCCCGACACTTTCCGAATGATCAATCGGCCGCGAGTGTCTGGCGCGCCGAGCAAGTTCGAAACAGTCAATGACAACACGTTGCGGGTAACGTTCAAGGCGGCCGTTCAACTAACCGTAGGCGATACGTTCTGTGTTCGTCACATGTACTACGAAATGGGCGCATTTCGTATCGGCGACATAAGCGACTTTCTCTTCGACAATGTCACGATCTACTCCATGCCGGGAATGGGCTTCTTTACCCTCGGCGACGCCCACAACTGGGGCTTCCGCAATTGCCGCGTCGTTCGCCGCCCCGGCACGCGCCGCCCGTTTGCGACTACGGCCGATGGGTTCCACGTCGGCTTATCTCAAGGCAACCTCCTTCTCGACGGATGCGAGTTTACGCAGCTTGGCGACGACTGCATCAACATCCACGATAACGTCTACGAAGGACTGCTGCGCGTCGACGATCACACGCTCACACTCGTGGGGCCGAGCCGGTTCCGTATATACGCTCATGCTGGCGACACGATCGAACTGCGCCACGCCGACTACTCGGCGCTTGGATATTCGTCCAAGGTGACCGCCGCCTCGATCAAGGGCACGGAACTAACCGTTACTCTTGCCGATCCGCTCCCCGCTAACGTATTGCCGCAAACCATCTTTATCAACACGAAATACAACACGTCGAATGTGAAGATCGTCAATTGCCGGCTCCACGATACCGGCGGACGCGGCATGCTCCTCGGAGTACGAAACGCGACTATCGAAAACAACACGTTCGACCATGTTCGCGGCACTGCAGTCCAGCTAGAAACCGAAATCGTCGACACGCTCTGGGCCGAAGGATACGGTGCCGAGAACATTGTCATAAGAAACAACGTGTTCGACACCACGAACACTATCGCGAAGTTCGACGGCGCAATCATATACGGGGCTCCGCGCACTCCCGCAGGGCCGACTGGCTACCCTCTCTTCCGCGACATTCTCATAGACAGCAACCGCTTCATCAACTGCCCTGGTCCAGCCGTATCGCTGAACACCTGCAAGAACATCACCGTAAGCAACAATCTTATCGAGAACAACTCAAAGCTGGATCCTGTGCGAGCGCTCTCCGCCTCCATTGCGGCATTCTATTCTACGGACATCAACGTCACCGGCAACAAGTGGCTCGAAGGCTCGCCGTCGGCCCAGCCCGGCGTGGTCTACGACCCCGCCACCACCACGAACATCACGTCGACGGACAATGTGACCGTCCCGACTTTGCCCGCCGTCATGCGGAAATAGCCGCCGCACCGCCGCCTCCTCGGAGGACCCGCACGGGTACCGCTTAGCTTTCCTACCTCTTCGCCTTTCCTACAGGAGAGGCGGGGACCCGCGTGCGGGGAGGAGAGGTTCTGAATTCCTCAACCCCCGCTACCCCTCTTGACATCCACAGCCGAACGTACTATAATCTTTTGACTCAAGGCATTGATACATACCTTGATACAAAGCCGCCACCATTTCGCGATTGCGCCTGACACAGGAGTCGTATTGCATGTTTGAACTTAACGGTAACCGTTTCCAATATGAGCCGTCAGTCATCTTCCACTCGGACGACAATTGGCAATATGGCCGCGAACCTATCCTGCGCCGCTTGCCCGACGGTTCGCTTGTCTCCCTCATCTACGCTGGCGGTCCAAGCGAGCCGCACGACGAAAACGTGGTACTGATCACACGCAGCGTCGACGATGGCGCGACATGGACCAAGCCGGAAATCCTCTTCTCCCACGATGCTCGCGGCGTGTGGGCCACGGAGATGTTTACCGAAGGGCCGCGTCCGTTCATCATCTTCTACACGCTCGATGCCGCTAGCCATTACCTCGATCTGCACGCCTTCCGTTCGTTCTACGATTCGGCCACGGCGACCTGGACCGAGCCATCGAGCATGCCCTCGGGCCTCCACTCGGTCAACTACCGACAGGGCGTCGTCCTGGCGGATGGTAGCTGGCTGTTTCCCGTTTACTGGGAAGAAGTCCTCACCGGCTTCAACTGGCAAAAGGAAGGGAAGGGCTTCAAACCACACGATGGCTGGCAGTTTATCGCGGGTGCTGTCAGGTCAGAAGACCAGGGAAAGACGTTCAGTAACCACGGATATCTCAAGGACGAACGCTTCCTTTGGGAGCCTAATCTGGTCGAAGTTTCGCCCAACCACATCGTCATGCTGATGCGCGCAGAAGGGACGCCGTGGAAGTATCGATCAGAGAGTCTCGATGGCGGGCGAACCTGGTCGCCAGCGGTACAGTCCGATATTCCTTGCGCCAACTCGAAAATCACACTGCTGAAGTGGGGCGAGCGCACGATCCTCATCCACAATCCGAGCGACGTTCCCGGCTGGGACCACCGAACCAGCCTTGAGATCTGGGTCAGCGATGATGGCTGCAAAACGTGGCCCATCAAGCGAGTGCTGGCGAAGGCCGTCGCTCCCAAGCAAGTCCTTTGCTACCCGCACGGGTTTATCGATCAGGCATCGGAAACTCTATATGTAGCCATCGACGGCGTCACCGCGTTCTACCTTTGCAAGGTCCCGCTGGCGGATCTATCGTAGCGTAAGCTCTTGCTCCCCTCGCCTTATCGTAGGAGAGGGGCCGGGGGTGAGGTCTGCCTCCAGCTTTGTATCATGGTGGCGCTCACTGCATGATACAAAAAAGATGATCACATACTGCTTGACAGCAGGGGCCCGTCGTTATATAATCATATTGCATCAAGGTCTTGCTATAAACGTTAATACAAAAGCTGCATTGTTATTGGACAGCAAATCGCTATGACATCGCGCCCACTAAAATCTTTCTCGCCGCTTGCGCCCTACCAGCGCATCGAGCAGGATCTGCGTGACCGACTTGCGCTCAACGAGTGGCCAGTCGGGTCCGCCATGCCGAGCAGGCGAGACCTGGCTGAGCACTACGGCGTCGAACTCAACACGCTGCAGCGGGCAATGGCGGCGCTGACCGACGAAAAGCTATTGCAGGGCGACGGGCGACGCGGCACTGTGGTCCTCGCGATCCCGTCACAAGTTTCCGTCAAGCCCGGCGGTACGGCAGCAACGCGCAGCACCCTCCTGCCGGAAGGGACGCGCATTGGGGTGGTTGTCGGCGGCGTTAACCCGCACACCTGGAACCATATCCTTCTTCGAGCTGTTCAGCGCCAGATCACAAAGGCGGGCGGTGTCTCAATGGTTCGGACAGGCCATGATTCAGCTGCGAGCGTGTTGGAATTGATAGACGCCGGTTGCACGGCGATCATTTTCGACGCGATCCACACGCCGATGCGGATCGATGAAGTCGTCAATGCGGTTGATGGTCGTGTCCCGCTGGTAATAGTGGCGAGTGAAGACGTTAAGCGTCCCGTTTTGAGTGTGTATTACGACAGTTACGATGTTGGCTACCAGGCTGGTGAGTATTTCGTGAGGAAGGGCGTTTCGGATATCGCCTACGTCGCAACCTCAGCGCTCCCTTGGGCTCAGTTGCGCCTTGCGGGCATCCGGGCCGCGCTTTCAGCGTACGGGTACGACGGTGATGCTCTTGCAGTGACCACGGTCCTAGAACGAAACGACGCAGGTCGATATATCGGCGCCGGACAAGATGCTGCCGAAGTCATCCTAAGCCGCCGCGTGCCCGCTGCTGTTATTTGTTGCAATGACAACAGCGCTACGGGCTTTTACAATGCGGCTAAATCAATGGGTATTGAAGCCGGGAGGGATTTTGCTCTCATGGGTTTCGACGATGAACCTGAAGCCACCCTTTTGGACATTACGACCTTCCAGCCACCGCTGGAGCAGATTGGAGCCGAAACGGCGAGGCTCGCGATTGAGGCCCTGACAAAGGGGACAGTCAGCCAGAAGATCTGCCTGCATTCTCACCTGATCGAACGGAGTTCGACTTCCTGCATATTGCAGCAGCGCCGCGCGCTTGCAGGAGTCTAGTCTGCATTTGTACGTTTACTTTCTTGGAGGAACACGATGAAGACAGCCAAAGCGTTCACATTGATAGAGCTTCTCGTAGTTATAGCGATTATAGCTATATTGGCAGCTATACTTTTCCCGGTCTTCGCTACAGCGCGAGAAAAGGCCAGGCAAACCACCTGCGCTTCAAATGAGAAGCAGATCGGCCTAGGCGTCATGCAGTACGTCCAGGACTTCGACGAATGCTATCCCATCGGCCAGCTATCCTCCGGTAAAGCCGGAATGGGATGGGCGGGCAGCATCTATCCGTACGTCAAAGCAACTGGCGCGTTCGTATGCCCCAGCGATACGGCGAACCCGACGAGCAAGCCGTCGATATCGTATGTTTTGAACATGCAGTTTTCTGATCAGGGGACGAATTCCACGAAGCCCGTTCAGGTCAACCAGGTCATAGCCGCCGCAAAGACGATCTACGCGTTCGAGATATACAACAAGCAAACTTTCACACCCGTCAGCCCATGCCTTGATTTCTCGTGCGAAACGATATCACGAGCCGCATACGGAACGTGCACAGGGGCGGCTAACCTGAACAACGGCCAGCAGTGGTACGCGTCGGGACGATTGCATGGTGACCTCGGTGTCATTCCCGCAAACCTCCTCAAAGATGAAACTGGGCGGCACAGTGGCGGCTCCGTCTTCCTCTTCGCCGACGGGCACGTTAAATGGCTCATGCCGCAAACCGTAGCCGGGGGCTACCTGAACACCGGCCTTGCTGCCAGTAACCCGCTGGGCGGGAACTGCGGCGGGCAGATCTCCAGCGGAAGCGTCATCGCTGCCATGACTACCTGCACGGACCAGGCAGTTCAGGCCACATTCAACCTGCAGTAATCGGGCTAGAAACAAAAGCAAGACCATGAAAAAATACCTCCTCGTTCGCATCGCCGCGACTATCCTCGGGATGGTCGCGACGCTTCCCTCCAACGCAGCCGATCAGCACATCAATGGCCCAGCGCCAGGGTCAGGGCCATACATGGTATTCGCCCACTACATGCCGTGCTACTTTGCGTACGGCTACAACCCCGACGATCCCTACTGGTACGCGGCACCGATAGCACCTCAGACAAACGTGCGAAGCGGGATCACAGCGCGCCCCATCCTCGGCCCGATTGATCGTGCCGACCCAGCGTTGGCGACATTCGTGGCGGACATCAAGATCGCCAAGCAATACGGCTTGGACGGCTTTCTGGTCGATGAGCTTGGCGACGACGATTCGCCTGGGCCGAAAAGCTACCGCAAAACGTGGCGCACACTCCTGAAGGCCGCCGAAATCGTCGGCGACTTCAAGATCGGCATCATGCCTGACTTTGCGACGCTCAAATCGCCCCTGGAGCGCCCCGATTCGCGAGTTAAGATCAAGAGTTGGGTAGATATCGGCCTCAAGTCGCCAGCGTTTCTCACCTATGACGGCAAACCGGTCGTTTTTCCGTACGGTGCTACCAGCCCGAGCCCCAACGGCAGGCTGCCTACCATGAACAACGAGTTGGTCTCTGTCGCGCTCAAACGGGAGCTTGTCGACTGGTTCGCCGACCAGGGGCAGCCCATCGCGTTCGCGCCGTCTGTCGGAGTCTGGAGCAAGGCCTATGAGTTCCCGTACCTGAACGATCCCGAGGCTGGCATACAGACGATGAGCTTCGCTGCAGGCTCGTTCACCCCAATGATGGAAGAGAAGCTGTATGATCGCCAACTGGCCTACTGGCCCAAATCGCTCATGCTGATGGGCGAAAACGCCTTCCTCTACTACAACCGTGGGTGGAAGTACAGTAATGGCGACATGGATGTGAGCGAGTACTACCGCCGTCACTGGGAATACAACATCACCCACCGCGACCGATATCGGTGGCTCATGCTGGTCACGTGGAACGATTGGGGCGAGACAGGTATCGGACCCTCCGACAACCACTTTATGGCGTGGCAGCCGATCACGCGCTACTACGCCGATTGGTTCAAAACCGGCAAGCAGCCTGAGATCAAGCAGGACATCATCGAGATCCTGCACCGCCCGCATCCGTACGACGCCAAGCCGACCCTCGTCGACTACCAGGTGCAGACCGCCGAAAAGGTCCAGTTCACCAAAGCCAACGATGTCGTCGAAGCCATAGCCTTTCTAACCAAGCCTGCAACCATTGTTATCCAAACTGGCGATCAGACGTTCAAGAAGGATGTTCCCGCTGGCCCCCAGGCATTCAAGGCGCCATTCTCCCTAGGCATCCAGTCCGCGCGCATTGAGCGGCGAGGCAAAACCGTCGCCAGCACCGTCTCGCCGGTCCCCATCGCCGACAAGACAGCGCGTCAGAACCTGTGGTACATCGGCGCAGATTCCGCCCATCCGCCTCGGCCCGTGGCGATGGATAAGTGGGCAGACGTTACCGGGAAGTGGACTGGGGCGGGAGACAAGCGAACCGGCAGTGGTCTCACCCAGTTCGGCAACATGATAGAATTGAGCGATAGTTCGATCACTGCGAAGGTCGCGCCGCCTGCTGCAGGCGAAGCGGGAGTTGTCCTTCAGGCAACCGAAGACGGCAAGTTCCTCTACGGGTTCTCGATCAAGTCGGCTAAAGAGGGTAATCGCTGGCAGATAACGAAACGCGTTAGCGGGGCCGACACCGTCCTCATCGACGGCCCGGTTGCTAGCGGTGCTCACACCCTGCGGTTCGATATTGTCGGCGACTACCGCATCGGCTACATCGACGGCAAGACCGTAGGGCAAGTCGCCGACTGGCCGAACCATAAGCTAAACAAATATGTCAACTGCGGCCAATGCGGGCTGTGGGCCACCGGTGGAGACAGCGACTTCTCGCGCATTTCAGTGATGTCGTACGATCCTGACGTCAAGTGATTCAGGACGGCTCGTGCCGCCGGGGCATTCTTTAGAAAAGGGTGGCCGTACGTTGGTTTCTCGTAGCAAGGCGTTGAGATTTTTGACGGGAAGCAACAGGGCCTGCGTATTGCGACAGAGGGAGCGAAGCGAGAAGAAAAGCCCTCGCGGCTTGAGCGATCCTATATCTACATCTTCACCTCCAAGCCTAATGCAACAGAAAGACTGAACATGAACCATAACAAGAAGCTGACCCTGCGCGCCACCGCTGCTCTCGGTGCCTGCGTTGCCGCTGGCCCTTTGCTGGCCGCTGGAGCCACCGATTTTACGTCGCTCAACTTGCCGAACGAACCGGCGCAATGGACGGTGTCGTCCTCGATTGGAAGCCCCGCAACGCTTGCGCCTAGCGCGAAAGGCGACGGCGTCGCGATTGCGATCGATAAGCCTGCTGACGATACCGTGATAACGGTGAAGCTTAAGAAGCCCGTGTCTATCCCTGCCACGTCACGCCGCGTTGGCATGTGGTTTTACACGTCACAGCGATTCACAACCGACAAGACCGCCGGCGTTCGGTTCCTGCTTCGCGACGCTACCGGTGTCGGCTATAGCTACGCCCAATACGGATCGTCGCCCATCCCCGGCGCTTGGAGCTACATCGAATGCCCTCGTCTACGTGGCGGTGAAATGGGGCGGCTCGATGAGGTGCTCATTCGCGTCGAAAGCGGCTTGCAGCATCATCTCCCTGTCGCCCCGCTTCAGTTCGAGGGCGTAACGCTTCACGTTTCCAGCAAGGCCGACATCAAGAAGCCAGTCAATGTCGAAATCGGATCGGTGTTCGCCGATAGCGTGGCCCGTGAGAAGAGCAAATACTATTGGCAAAGCGAACTCGGCCAGCGGTACGTTTTTGGCGAGGTGCCGTTCGGCAGGGCCCCCTTCATCATGGCGGGCGACATTCTCGACAGCAAGGGCGACTACACGATCACGTGGCAGGCTCGTAGCGACTTCTATGGTCGCCCAGTCGCCCAGGGACAGTGGACAGTGCCGAATTACGATAATGGCGTTGCCGCGAAGTTCCAGTCGCTAGAGATGCCGCTGACTGCGAAGGGCCAGTATTGGATCACCTACAAGATCAAGGAAGCGACCAGGCCGATTCGGTTCGCAGCGAACAGCGTCAAGGTTGTCCGTGGTGAACTGGCGCAAATGCCCGTGCTGTCAGGTGCCGTACGCCCCCTGGGCGCACTCCTGGTCCTCAATCCACAGCGACCGACCAACGTCTATACGCCCGGCGAGTTGACCACCTGTAAGGTGCGCGTTTGGCGGCCAGACGGCGCAACGCCCGCCGATACGACGCTTACCGTTTCGCGCAGCAAGTATCCAAGCGACGCCATCGGTACTCCCGAAAAGTACGCCGTTGAGTGGGCAGCCGGAGCCGACTATTGCGATATCTCGCTTCCGCTGACGCTGGATGCCGCGACACCGATGCAGCAGCTTGACTTGTCGCTCAAGTCCGGTGCTCGCGAACTTGACCACATCACGCAACTGGTCGGACAGCAGGAACTGCTTGCCGCGACACCGTGGACTAACCGCGACAAAGTGCTACGCTACGCTGACATCTTCGAAAATGGCAATCACCTCTTATGCTGCGCCGAGTGGGACCCGCGGTACACCCAGAATACCGATCTTGCTAAGTTCGAAGCGTGGATTGAAGACGTCAAGCGGCAGAACGTCAACACCATTGAGCTGTTTCCGCGGTGGCCAGATATCGAACCCATGCCCGGTGTCTACTGGTGGGATCAGGTCGATGCCCGATTAGCCCTCATTGCCAAGCACGGCCTCCACGCCATGATCAATGTCGACTGCACCCGCATCCCTGTGTGGATGGAAGAGGAAGGCCAGGCCGACGAGGAAGGTATGGTCAACGGACTCTGGGGCCGCGGTGGAAACGATGTCCTCAAGAGCCCGTCGTCTAGGGCGCTACACACACACTACGGCGAATTCCTGACACAGCTTGCGCTTCGATACCGAAACAACCCAACTCTCGTCGCCTACAGCTCGCTGTCGATCTTCTTCGACCATTTCTGGGCCGACCACCCCTGGATGGGGCACTACGTCGACTACTCCAAGTCATCCGAAGATGGCTTCCGGCGCTATCTACGCGATGTCCGCGGCTTCTCACTGCCAGACCTGAGCACTCGATGGCATACGAAGCTGGGGACGTGGGACGATGTTCAGCTTCCCAGAACCGACCTATTCCTTGGCATCGGATCAATCGAAAAGCCCGACCCGCGACCCGAATGGCGAGACTTCCTTGACTTCCGCACATGGTGTCAGGAAAGCTTCTTCAGCGACCTCGTCGCTGGCACGATCCGCAAATACGACGACCGCCGGCCAATTGGAACCCATGGACGGTATCTGAGCGATCAGTACTACAAAGATCACGACATGTTCGTCTGTGCGGGTTCGTCGGAAGGCTCGCTCGACGGATACACCAAACCCTATCCGTTCCCGAAGCGCGCTGAAAGCATTCAGATGTCGTTCTACACACCCTACTATACGGCGATGTGCATGAGTAATCTGCTTTCGCAGAATAACCTCAACGTCCAGCATTTCTGGATGCCGCACTGGCGCTGGGACGAAAGCGGCAATGCCGACCGAACGACGGGAACGCAATCGCTTGCCGGGTGGCTGGCTCTTTTCCAGGGCGACCTCGGCAAAGCAACTGTCGTTCACGCCGCAAGCGAGGCTCCGCCGGTCGTTGGACTGCTCTACTCGAAGGCGAGCATACGGTATGGGATACGATCCTTCCATACGCCGCGCCTCGACGATTACCAGCAGCTCGCTGACCGCGCCACAGCGGCGCCGCATAAGCTGATTGATGAAACGGCGACGGCTGACGAACTCTCAGTCCTGCCGTGCATCGTGGTCGATCCGACTGCCCGCATCTTGCCGATGGACGCTATGCAGCGGCTCGTAACCTACGTTAAGAACGGCGGCAAGCTCGTACTGGCCCCGACAGGCGGCAACTATTCCACCGAACCCTCGGATGGCGAGCATGTGTTGACGCGTCTCCTTGGGCTGCCCGTGCCGAAATCCACTTGGAACATGAGCCCCGAGTTCAAGCTTGCCCGCGACTACACCGCGTTCTATCCGTGGGACGTGACCGGGCAGGGCAATCCCGGGCAGCAGTCGCTCGGCCAAGCGGGACAAACCGCCAGCGCCAAGACTGACGGATCCGCTGTGTTTGCCAGTGGTCGCACACTCGTCTTCCGACTTGGCCCGTACAGCATGTACAACCGCGACACGTGGGGTGACTGGGCACACACGCTGCCGTACTTCATATTCGGCCGGTACCGCGAGCAATCGGTGCCAGGCGGAACGGTGCTTGCGTCGTTTAGCGATGGCGGCCCAGCTGCGACCCTGCACCAGGTCGGCAATGGCCAGGTGGTCATGCTGTGGGGCACTCCCGACTGGTTCAACTGGAAGGACGAGCTTGCCGACATAGCCAAGTGGGCAGCGCCCGCAGTTGCCACTCCCAAGCAGATCGAGCCGCAGCCATACACGATCACCCCGGACACGTTCCGAGGCTTCATCGACGTCAAAGACGCTACCCGGTGGGCCGTCTTGCGCAACGAAGGCACGGGATGGACAAGCAACTATCCTAACGCCGACAAGCAAAAGACAGCGGTTCGAACACGCGGCTCAATTGCGATCCCCGGCCTCACGGCCGCGAAATACCGAGTCCGCGACATAACGCCGCTTCTCTCACAGGGCTACGATGCGGTGCTCACCCGCGAGCAAATCGCCACGCAAGGTATCTCCGCCGACCTGATCGCAGGCGAGACCCGCCTCTTCCGCCTCGATCCTTTGCCATAGGCAACGCATCCCCGCACCAAGCATACCGCTTGGTGCTGGGGCATGCGGCATGCATCCGATGAATCGGTGCCTGGGAAAAGCAAAATGCCTTCTTTGCTAAGAGTGGTCGACATCGCCACCTCTCCGAACGAACCCAGCCTGGCGAATGGCCCGCAGAAGGCGACACCACATGTTCGCGCCGTAGAAGCCTCCAGACCAACCGGCCAAAACCACTATGCTACATCCCAATCGTGGCGTTACGCCAATGTTTGGGGTCGCCTTCGAGGAGGCGTTCCCCGAAAAAATTGCCGCCAACCCTCGCCACGGACAGGCTGTTCCTCGTGAGAGGCTGAGGTCGGCATGCCACTGCCCTCTTCGATGCGCGCAAAGGGTCCGAGCCAAGCCGGGTGGTAAGGTATCCTTACCGCATGCCGACCTTCGACCTTTCTAGCCTACCGTCGCCCATCCTCATCGCTGGCGACGCCACCACCGCGTACCGCGACCCCTGCGCCGTTTACGATAACGGTGTCCTGCACCTGTTCTACACCCTTGTGACCGTCGAAACCGACGGCGCGGTGTACCTTTACCTCGCCAAGAGCACGTCAACCGATTTGCTCAAATGGTCACCGCCGCGCATCCTCACGCGGCGCAACCAGGCCGAGAACTTCAGCTCACCGGGCAGCATCGTCCGCTACAACGGCGAGTGGGTGCTGTCGCTGCAAACCTACCCACGCCAGAACGGCGAAAAGTACGCCAACGACACCGCGCGTGTCTGGATCATGCGTAGCGGTGATCTGGAAACTTGGAGCGAGCCAGAGCTGCTGCGCGTCAAGGGCCCCGATGTGCCCGACACTGAAATGGGGCGCATGATTGACCCCTACATCCTCGTCGACAAGGATGATCCCGGTCTCTACTGGTGCCTTTACAAACAAAACGGTGCCAGCCTGTCAAGCTCACGCGACCTTACGATCTGGACCTATAACGGCCATTTTGAATCCGGCGAAAACGTGTGTGTGCTGAACGAGCCCGACGGATACGTGCTCTTCCACTCTCCCGAAAACGGGGTCGGCATCAAGCGCTCAACCGACCTTCGCTCGTGGACAGACGCGGGAACCCTCACTCTTGGCCAGGCCGATTGGCCCTGGGCGCAGGGCCGCCTCACGGCAGGCTTCGTGCTCGACCTGTGCGACGTCGCCGGTGTCGAAGCCTACGTCATGTTCTTCCACGGCAGCGGACCCGAGGACGAATCGGTGATCTTTGACACGCACGCCTGCATCGGCATCGCTTGGAGCTACGACCTTGCGGAGTGGACATGGCCCGGGAAGGCCTAGCGCTTTCCGGGATTGAGCTTTCGCTTCAGTATCTGCAGCACATTGAACACAATTGGGCATGTTCCCGCATTCTCGATCATCGATATCGATCGGCTGCGGAAGTCCGGCTCTCGTAAGTAGGGAAAATCGCGGCACGCTTGCGGACGATCCTCATACACCGAGCACTTGTTATCATCGCCAAGGAACCGGCACGGTCCCGAGAGAAGGTGCGTAACGCCGTCTCTGTCCGTTCGGACATGGTCCCGCGCAAACTGTTTCTCTGACACCCCCAAGCGCTTCGCCAGCCTCAGTACATCGGGCCTATCTACCGTGATCTGCAACGTCTTGCAGCAGTTCCCGCACGAGAGGCAATCGATGCGCGACCAAACATCGTCGGTCACCTCTTGAACAATCGCGTCAAGCTGAACATTTGACATGTTGAGCCGATGCTTCACATGGTCCCGAAACCGCCAATCCGCCGCTTCATTGCTGCGCGAATACCGCTTTATCAACGGCAGATCCGTTATTAACTTTTCGTCGCCATTCGGACGTCGCTCCGCCATTATTACGATCTCCAACTACCCAACTGTTAACCAACAGCGGCAGCACAACGGTTCAGCGGCACGCTGGCGCTGTCCGCGTAGGACGCCCGCGCGGCGAGCGCTCTTCTTAACCTTCACCATTTAATGTCTACTTAACCCGAAATGTGGGTAGACTCATCGCCGTGAAGCTCAACATCCATCTCAAAGCAACTCTCGAACTCAGCGCCCCCGCCCCGACCGTTCTGCAAATCGAAGCAGCGAACATCGAAGGCGTCCAGCATATTGAATCGGCCGAACTGTACATCACACCGTACGCCGATTCACAACCCTTTCGTGACATCTACGACAACCCATGCCGACGTGTCCTCTTACCCGCTGGCGAGGTGATTGTCGAATACAAGGCCCTCGTCACCATTCCCGATTCGCGGTCCCCGCTCGTGCAGGCTGTCGATACGGATGTGATGACTCTGCCGCCGGACATCATGCACTACCTGTTGCCGTCGCGCTACTGCCCGTCGGACCGCATGGAGAATCTCGCGTACGAAGAGTTCGGTAATACGAACCCCGGATTCGCGCGTGTTCAGGCCATTAGCTCATGGATCAATCAGCATGTCAAGTATCAATACGGCACCAGCACGACCGCGACAACCGCGTTCGACACCGTGGCCGAGCGGGTCGGCGTCTGCCGCGACTTCGCACACCTCGGCATTGCGCTCTGCCGCGCCATGAACATCCCGGCGCGCTACGTGTCCGGCTACTGCCTCGAACTCGACCCGCCGGACCTGCACGCGTTCTTCCAAGCGTACCTCGACGGCCGCTGGGTGACATTCGATGCCACCGAAGTCCAGGCCCGGCCGGCTCTCGTCACCGTCGCGACTGGCCGAGACGCGGTAGACTGCGCCTGGTGCTCGTTCTTCGGCCCCGGGACCACGACGACGCTTGAGGTGAACGTTAGCGAGTTTTCGGCTTCGGACTAGGAGACGCTCTGTGGCCGCTTGGCCATTTTTGTATCTCGCTTCGCTCGGCATTCGCAACAAGCTGATCGACCAAACCCGAGCGAAGCGAGATATAAAAAATGCCCGCCCGGCACGAGGGCCTCCTAAATCCCTGCCAAAGCCTGATCCAAATCGTTGACCAAATCGTCCCCATCCTCGATCCCCACCGAAAGCCTGAAGATCCCGTCGCCAGCGTACTCGCGGTACGATGCCTCCTGCGCTGCGTCCAGGTGGAACGAAGTCGTGAGCATGTCGGCGGTTGGCAGGTAGAAAATGAGGCTTCGATGGTGCCCCAGCGAGACGGCGTTATGAATCACCCTAAGCCTCTCCGCGAGCACCTTCGCCGCTGCGGGTCCGTCGCCGTGGACCCGGAATGTCAGCATCCCCGAAAAGTTGCGCATCTGCCGCTTCGCCAGTTCGTGCTGCGGATGCGATTCCAGACCTGGATAGATCACTCGCGCAACCTTCGGGTGTGCTTCCAGAGCCCGGGCGACCGCGAACGCGTTCTCCTCGTGCGCCCTCATACGCAGCGGCAGTGTCGCGGCTCCGCGCATGATGAGCCATGCGTTGAATGGGCTCAAAATCCCGCCGGTTCGGATCGCGATCAGCTTGCGCATGGGCGCTAGCTCCAACGCTGCCCCGACCACAACGCCGCCAATCGCGTCCCCATGCCCGCCGATATACTTCGTCAGCGAGTGCACCACGAAGTCTACACCCAGCGAAATGGGCTGCGTCGCCATCGGCGTCGCGAATGTCGAGTCCAGTGCCACCTTCGCCCCGGCGGCGTGCGCGATATCGGTCGCGGCGGCGATATCGGTGAGCCGCAGGATCGGATTGCAGGGGCTTTCCAGGTAGACCAGCTTCGTGCCCGGAGTGACCGCCGCTCGAAGCGCGTCCAGGTCGCTCGTGTTCACACGGGTCACCCGCACACCCATGCGCGGCAGCAGGTCCGCACTCATTTCGGCGGCGGCGGCGTAAACCACGTCACCGATCACGAGATGGTCGCCCGCGCTCAGGTTGTGGAAAAATACCGCGCTGATCGCCGCCATTCCGCTGGCGAATCCAATCGCCGTCTCGCCGCCCTCCAGCGCGGCGATCTTACGCTCCAGCTGGTCGACGGTCGGGTTGCCCCAACGCGAGTAGAAGAACGGAGTATCGTCGCCAAAGTTCTCCGACGAGAACGACGCGTCCGCTTCAGCGACAAACGTCGACGACATCACGATGTTCGGGCTCGATGCTCCCGTCGCCGCATCCGGCTTTTCCCCGCCATGAACCGCCACGGTCTGCGGCTTTAATCGAGCGTCTTTGTTATATTGCATCTTGATTTCCATGATCAGTCGGTCTACGTGATCGACCTTCCACTTCATTATATCTCTTGCACAGTCGTCAATACCCAAAGACGGCTCGGTACTCTACCTACGGCTTTATGCATTTACCTTGGCGAATAGGTGCACGGGTGCTACGTAGCGAACTAACCAACTGCCACATACCGCGAAGCGATATAAAAAAGGCCGCGCGGCCCGGAGCGCTCCTATCTCTTCCTCAACTCTTCCTCAACTCTTCCTCAACAAATGCCGCAACCTGAGCTCCAAGCACACGATATCCGTCATCGGTGAAGTGAACGTTCTCACGCTGCTGAATGATATCCAACTGACACTTCGCGAGCGAGTACAGATCGTTCACGACAATTCCATGCTCACCTGCAATTCCCGTAGCGATCGCGTTGTACGCCGCCTCGTCCCCAACCTGGCGCGGCGGGTCGAGTTTGCCAGTCGGGACTGGGGTGGTCGTCGCGTAGATCAGCCGAGCGCCCGTGGACGCGAATACGGAGATCATTTCACGCAAATTGGAGGCGTACTGCCCTTCCGTTACCTGATGCCCGCCTGGGTACGGATCATGAGCCAATCCCGGCGCGAGTTTGATATCGTGCAGCCCAAAATTGAAGTGGATCACGTTCCATCGGCCCGGCGTTATTGCCACCCACTCACGCACATGCGCGACCCCGTAGCTGCTCGGTCCTGCGTTGTCGGGCACTCGGTAAACGTCGACCTTCCCGGCAAGCAGTTCGCGAACATGTTCGGTGTATCCGAGGCTGATCGAATCGCCAACAATGAGCACCGTGGGCAGTTCTTCGCTCTGGTCCAGCGGGGCGGCGTCTGCTACCGATACTGCGCCAGGCTCAACGGCGCGCGGGGAGTGTGTGGGTGTCATCACGGTGGCCTTTCGTGTAGTGGCGGCTTGGTAGGGGAATGATGCGGCGGTTAAGCCGTAGATTCCTGCCGTGGGAATGTGTTAAGACGGCTCTCGGGCCGCCGTGGCCCTTTATGGGCCTCGCTTCCTGCTCGATCCTGCGCTTCGTCCGCTCACCAACCGCATCGTTTGTCGCAATCAGCTGCCCGCCGTCCCTTACAAGGATCCAACGGCACGTTGGCGCTGTCCGCGGAGGACGCCCAAGCGGCGAGCGCTCCTACATCTCATACACCTCGATCGGCAGCCCGTCGGGGTCGGCGAAGAACGTGAACCTTGCGCCGGTGAACTCGTCCACCCGCACCGGCTCCACTGCGACGCCGTGGGCCGTCACGCGGGCGATAGCCGCATCGATATCGCTCACCGTGAACGCCAGATGCCGCAGCCCGCACGCCTCGGGATACGAGAGGCGCTTCGGCGGGAACGGAAACGAGAACAGCTCAATCTGCACCCCATCCGCCAGACGCAAATCCAGCTTATACGAATCCCGCTCCGCTCTGTAGTGCTCCTCGATCACCTCGGCCTGAAGGATGTCAACATAAAACCGCTTCGACGCCGCATAATCGGCGGTAATAATCGCCACATGGTGAACTCCCGTAAAGAGTGGTTGTGTCATAGTGTCCTCCGATGGCGTATTGTGGCATGCGCGGACATTTTCAGCAATTGTCCATTACAGCAGTGGGCAATTGCAGGGGCATAGTAAAATGGTGGTTCCAGTATTAAGCTGGACCGTTCGCCTGCTGCCGGTTATAGGAATGGAGCGAATAGAATGAACAAGAGTTGGGCCGGAGCTGCGCTAGGCGCATTCGCAGTGGTTGCTGTGGCAATTTGCGCCCAAGCCTCCCGTAACTCTGAGCGGTCGCTAGCTCCTTGGCATGATCTCAGTGAAGATGAAAGCCAACCTAGTAAATTTGAGCCGTTTCTGGTCAAGCACCCGAGGGATCTTGCGAGAAGGGTTGCGGCGCTGATATGGTACGCTCGACGAAATCCAGATATAGCGAAACTCGAAGAGCACACCATGCACTTGATTACCCATCATCCGGACTGCATGTGGATCAAATTCGAGAACACGACCGCTATCTACCGTGATCCATCCTACGGGAAGAGAATAGCGAGTGCCCTTGAGGCTAGAATGCGAGACAGTCAACCGGATGCAGCGTCTTTCTATAATTTGGCGTCCATTTACCGTCAAATTGCCATGTTTTCGCGGAGCGGTGATGAGAGTGACGATCAGGGTTTTCTCCAATACTTCGGGCTGCCATCCAATGCCGTCATGCCGGAAAAGCCGGACTTGAAGCTCGCCGAAAAGGCAGTTGAGTATTATCGACTGGCCGTCAGTCATGTCGCGACCGATAGCGGTTACGCTGGCATATACCTTGGCGGCTTGGTAAAACTACTATCCTCGTTGGAACGATATTCAGAGGCTGTGGAGGCATTCGAATCCAGTCAACCACTTCCGGTAGGGCCGTCAAATGCGGGGTTGTTTCTTGATTACGGACTTGCACTGTACCGGTCAGGCAACCAGATTAGCGCCATTCGAACTCTTCAAGAAGTGCGTGGAATCGACAACGAAGGAGATGGTAAACCAGGGCACGCCACCATGAGGGCAGAGACTGCGCTCGGACTGATTGCCATGCGGGGCGGTAACATCCCTGAGGCAGAACGATACCTGATGTCGTCGCTGGACGTTGAGCGATGCCCGCACAATGTCACACAGGGAGTACCCACCAGATTGGGGCGTAAGCTACTCGAGGCGGGAAACAACGGGATCGTTATCGAGTTCTGTCACGCCGCTCTCGCGAAATTCAACAGCGACGACTCCGGCATCAAACAACTCCTCGTAGAAGCGCAAATATAAACGAACGTTTATATCTTTTGTGTTGTCATATGGAAATATATAAGGTATAATAAATATATACACTCATCGAAGTCGAGTCGATAATTGTGTCGAAGTTGACCGCCGATAAAGCCGCAACCTGCTCCCATGAGGAGTATGCGCATGCATAAAAGTCGCTATGCATACCGCATATGCGCATAGCGCCCGAACTTCTGCCCTTCGGTCCTAATTGACGCGCCTTGTAGCCCAATTTCCCGTGAGGGACCCGATTCAACCGACTCGCATGTCATACTTATAGGACAATAATGCTCGCAGAGTGTCTCGCGGTAGGTCGCGCCGATGTTTGGCCGTCCGCGCGACGTGGGGTTCATAGGCAAAAACCGTCGCGGAGCGACACCGGCAAGAAGCCCCGAAGGGGTGTTCTTCGTCAGACCGGCAGTTCAGTGCCGGTTGAGTAGGAAGCTCCGACTGGCGAACCGCTAGGGTCGCCATGTGCCCGCCGCACAATGAACTCGCGCGCCGCCGCTGGCGCTCTCAAATGAAGGAAACTAGATAAGCCATGTCGCTGTATGAAGTCGCCGTCGTGGGCGTCGGAGCCGTTGGGGAAGAAATGCTTCGCGTCCTCGCTGAACACAAATTCCCCGCCAAACACATCCGAGTCCTGGCGCGCACCGAGCGCACCATTGCCGTGGACGGTCGCGAATACAAGGTCGAAGGCACTTCGGCCGAGTCGTTCGACGGCGTCGATATCGCCCTGTTCGCCGGAACCGAAGGCGAGAAAGGCGCGGCGGTGACGTTCGGCGACGAGGCGGTCAAACGCGGCGCTATCGTTATCGACAACGGAGCCGACTTCCGTATGCGCGACGATGTCCCGCTGGTCGTGCCCGAAGTGAACGGCGAAGCGCTCCGGGGCCACAAAGGCATCATCGCCAACCCGAACTGCTCGACCGCGCAGCTGGTGATGGCGCTCAAGCCGCTCCATGACTTCGGTAAGCTGACCCGCGTCCTAATCAGCACGTACCAGGCCGTATCCGGTGCTGGAAGCGGCGGGATCAAGGACCTCGACGCGCAAAACAAGGCGTTGGTCGAAGGGACTCCGCTCCCGGAAGCTAAGTCGTTCTCCACGCAGGTGGCTGCCAATATCATTCCGCAGATAGGCGGGTTCGACGAGTTTGGCTACACGTCCGAGGAGATGAAGCTGGTCCACGAGACCCACAAGATCCTCGGCGACAACACCATCAAGGTGACCCCGATGATCACAGCCCGCGTGCCGGTGGCCATTGGGCACAGCGAAGCCGTCTACGTTGAAACCGAGCGTCCGATCACGCCCGATCAAGCCCGCGAACTGTGGAACAACTTCCCCGGCGTCACGGTACTTGACGATATCCGCGGAGGCGACGTTGCCAAAGCCTGGCCGACCCCGCTGACCTCAGCCGGCAAGGATGACACGTTTATCGGCCGCGTGCGGCAGGATGTCACCAACCCGAACGGCCTCGTGTTCTGGGTCGTCGCCGACAACCTGCGCAAAGGCGCCGCCGGCAACGCCGTCCAGATCGCCGAAAAGCTGGTCGAACTGGGGCTTGTAGGCAAGAAATAGACAACAATTTGTCGCGAAGCGACTCATGCACGGAGTGCCCGTCAGGGGTACTTATCCGCAATGCGGATTCTGCGATTAGGCCGACACTTTAGTGCCGGTTGGCGGAGCGGGAAGGGATTACCTCACCCCCTAGCCCCCTCTCCTAGGATAAGGAGAGGGGGAACCAGAAAGAGTGTAGGCATAATGTCTTCTCTTACTCCCCTCTCCCTATCCTAGGAGAGGGGCCGGGGGTGAGGTCGCCTTCCTCCCAAACGTTTTGGAGATCTGTATCGATGGCTAATGGACCTTATTTTGGACATGTCGTCACAGCAATGGTGACGCCGTTTGATGACCAGCTTCGTGTCGACGAAGAGCAGGTTGTAGCGCTCGCAAAGCATCTGGTTGCCAACGGTTCCGATGGCCTCGTGGTCTGCGGGACGACTGGCGAATCGGCGACCCTGACCGCTGCCGAGAAGGTGCGTCTTTACTCGCTCGTTCAGGAAGCGGTCGGCGGCGACGCTTGCGTTATCGCTGGCACCGGCTCGAACAACACTGCCGAAAGCATATCGCTCACACAGGCCGCCGAGCAAGCCGGTGTTGCGGGCGTCCTCGTTGTCGGACCCTACTACAATAAGCCGTCGCAAGAGGGGATGTA
The DNA here is from genome assembly GCA_036504535.1 of Capsulimonadaceae bacterium. GTDB lineage: Bacteria > Armatimonadota > Armatimonadia > Armatimonadales > Capsulimonadaceae > JARLGU01. The sequence continues at coordinate 43,805 of DASXUY010000051.1, read as the reverse complement.
CCAGCACTTTAAGGCCATCGGCGAGTCGACCAAGCTGCCCGTGATGCTCTACAACGTGCCTGGACGAACCATCTCGAACATCGCGCCGGCGACCGTCAAGCGCCTGGCCGACGACGTTCCGAACATCTTGTCGGTGAAAGAAGCCAGTTCCGACCTCGCGCAGATCGCGACTATAGCGTCGCAGGCAGGTCGCGGCTTTGAGATCTATAGCGGCGACGATTTCACCACGTTGCCCATCCTCGCCGTCGGCGGTGTCGGCGTGGTCTCCGTGGTGTCGCACATTATCGGCAAGGACCTGTTGCGGATGCACGAGCTGTTCTTCGAAGGAGACCTAGAAGGCGCAAGGGCGATCCACCTAAAGCAGATGGCTCTCTCGAAAGCCATCTTCTGTGCCACCAACCCGGTGCCCGTGAAGTACGCCATGGAGTACCTCGGCATCATCAAGAAGGCCAACTACCGCCTCCCAATGATCGAGGCAACCGCCGAAGAAAAGCATATCGTCGTTGACGCCCTTGAGGCGTATGGTTTGTAGAGGGGAATGACCTCACCCCCTAGCCCCCTCTCCTAAGATAAGGAGAGGGGGAACCAGAAAGAGTGTAGGCATAATGTCTTCTCTTACTCCCCTCTCCTTATCTTAGGAGAGGGGCCGGGGGTGAGGTGATTTCCTCCCTACCAAAGGAATTTATCCTATGATAGCAGTGACCGGTGGCGCCGGGTTTATTGGAAGTGTTCTCGTTCAGTCGCTGCTTGATTGCGGCGATAAGGTCATTGTCGTTGATACACTCGGCTCGGGTCCGAAGTTCAAAAACCTTCGCGCGAAAGCATTCCGTGACATTGTCGCGCCGGAGGAGTTCCTCATCGGTCTCGGCAACGGAACCTATCGACCGGATGCGGTCGTGCACCTTGGCGCCCGAACGGACACCTCCGAAACCGACGCCGACATGCTGCTGACGAAGAACACTCACTACACGCGTCGCCTGACGCGCCTTTGCATCGAGCATGGTGTGCGGATGGTTTACGCGTCCTCGGCCAGCGTCTACGGCGACGGCGAGCTTGGCTTTAGCGACGAGGACGAGGTGACTCCCAGCCTGCTGCCGTTGAACCCGTATGCGTTCTCGAAGTGGCTGTTCGATGCCGAAGCCATTCGGGCTGGCTGGACCGATCAGATTGCGGGGCTGCGGTTCTTTAACGTGTTCGGTCCCAACGAGTACCACAAGGGCCGCATGGCGTCGGTCGTCTGGCACGCGTTCCGCCAGATCCAGGATACGGGCAAGCTGAGCCTGTTCCAGTCGCACCGCGACGATTACGCGCACGGCGAACAGAAGCGCGATTTCGTTTATGTCGACGATGTAGTCCGGGTAATCAACTGGTTTCTCGATCACCCGGAAGCCAACGGCATCTACAACCTAGGCACTGGCACCGCGCGATCGTTCAACGACCTCGCCGCAGCCATTTTTGGAGCGCTTGAGCTGCCCAAGAGAATTGACTATATACCGACACCGGAGAACATCCGCGACTCGTACCAGTACTTTACCGAAGCCGACCTCGCCAAGCTGCGAGATTGCGGATGCGACGTCGAGTTCACATCGCTCGAGGACGCAGTCGCCGACTACGTTCAAGGCTACCTGACGAAGCCGAACCCGTACGTTTAGCAACAGAGGCGCGCAGCGCAACCTACACGAAGCCCCGTAGGGGCTCTGAGTCAGACCGGCCGTTCAGTGCCAGGGCGACGATGGCATCGCGCGTCGCGAATACCGAAGCATCATGAGTCTGCGATTTCTATTCGAATATTTGGACGACGATAAGACGCGCTTTCCTGTCGCCGAAGTGGAAGCCAGCTTCCAGCCGATCTTTGATCGGGTAGGGGAAGTACTGCCTGAAGGGTGGCTCAACGATGCCGGGCTGTTCCCGAGCTTCGTTGAGGAGTACTTCGAAGACAAGCTTCGTCAGGCTGAAGAGTGGGACGCCCAATATGGCAGCCTTTCGGTGGACGAGTTAGCTGTGGCGTTTGCAGATGGCAAACTGCAATGGGGCGAGGAGAACGTTTGGACCGGACCGTCCATCCCGTTCATTCCCGAAGAGTTAGATGGCTGGGCGGAGCGATGGATCGCCATCCTGCCTCAAATGCCGGAATCGGTACGCGACGCGTTGTTCGCCGGGGAAGCAACCTCGGACCGGACGCTCGCAGACCTGGCTCACTGCCAGGAAATGGCCCGCTGCGCGAAGGAGCGCAACGTGCTGATCACAATGAGCACGCGCACTTAGCGCGGCTGACTCTCGGCGCTTCGGTGCCGCCAAAAGAATTGATCGCTGCCTCCGGTCAGGAACAAATGAGGCTATTAACTGAAGATCGACTTCACCCGCGCTCGTGCGGCAATGTTGAACTTCGCTACGGCCCGATGGGCGTGGAAGAACATAAAACTACAACATGACAGATAGAAGAAGAGCACCTAAGACAACACAGAACGAATCCGAAAACATACCGACAACCGAAATCCTTGTACTTGACTCAGCGCCAACAGACCGCCTGCGGATCATTCCGCTCGGCGGTATCGGCGAAATTGGCAAGAACATGACCGCCATCGTGTGCGGGGACGAAATCCTTGTCATCGACTGCGGCCTGGCATTCCCCAACGCCGAGATGCTCGGAGTTGACCTTGTCATCCCTGATGTCACATTCCTGATCGAGAACAAAGAGAAAGTCGTCGCCATCGTTCTTACTCACGGTCACGAAGACCACATTGGCGCGCTCGCGTGGGTCCTCAAGGAGCTCCCCGGCGTTCCAGTATACGGAACCCCGCTGACCCTTGGCTTTACCAAGCCCAAGCTGCAAGAGTACAAGCAGTACAACTCGGCCATCCTTAAGGAGTTCCACGCAGGCGACTACGTCAACATCGGCAAGAACTTCGACGTTGAGCCGGTCCGCGTTTCGCACTCCATCCCGGATGCCGTCGCACTGGCCGTTCACACCCCAGCTGGCACCTTGGTTCACACCGGCGACTTCAAGTTCGACCAGACTCCCGTCGACGGTCAACTGTTCGACATCGCCCGCATGTCGCGAATCGGTGAAGAAGGCGTTCTCGTCCTTCTCTCCGACTCCACCAATGTCGAGCGCGCCGGGTTCGTCCCCAGCGAGCGGATCGTCGGCGAGACATTCGACACCGTGTTCCGACAGGCTAAAAAGCGGGTCATTATCGCCTGCTTCGCATCCAACGTCCACCGAGTCCAACAAGCTGTCGATAAGTGCGTCAAGTATAAGCGCAAAATCGCCCTTCTTGGCCGCTCTATGGAGCGGAACATGGAAGTGGCGATGCAACTCGGTCACCTGAAGATCCCAGATGGCCTCCGTATCAGCTCGCACGATATCGAAACTACGCCAGCGCACGAAGTCTGCGTCGTTACCACGGGCGCACAGGGTGAACCGATGGCGTCACTGTCCCGTATGGCCATCGACGACCACAAGTCGATCAAGGTACGCGAAGGGGACACCGTCATTCTCAGCGCCACCGCTATCCCCGGCAACGAGGATGCTGTCTGGCGCACCGTCAACCACCTCTTCCAGCGCGGCGCGAACGTTATCTACGATCCGCTGATGCCGGTGCACGTGTCCGGCCACGGCTACCAGGAAGAGCTTCGCCTGATGCTCAACCTCGTCAACCCGCGCTACGTTATGCCGGTTCACGGCGAGTACCGTATGCTGGCGCGATACGCCAAAATGGCTGAGGAGATGGGCTGGCCGAAGGAAGACATCATCCGCGTCGAAATCGGCGACATCATCGAGATGGATGAAGAGTCGGTGCGCTGTATCGGCAAAGCGCCGCACGGTAAGGTCCTCATCGATGGTACCGGCGTGGGCGACGTCAGCGAAGTCGTCCTTCGCGACCGAATGCACCTCGGCAACGACGGATTCCTCGTAATCGTCGTTGGCCTCGACCGAGACAACAGCGAACTGGTCATCGGCCCCGAAGTCACCAGCCGCGGCTTCGTCTTCATGGACGAATCCGAACTGCTGATCGAGGAGATCAAGCAAAAGGCCACCGAACTGCTCAGCAGCCTGGAGCAAGTCGAGCCCGATATCCCCGCGATCTCCACCAACCTGCGCAACGGCATCAGCAAGATGCTGTACAAGAAGACGTCGCGAAGGCCGCTGATCATGCCTGTGATCCTAGACGTGTAAGGGGAAGATGGTTTTGGATGCCTCCGGCGGCCCCTCGTGCCGGGGAGGCACCAGCGTGTCGCTGGACCCCTATGCCGCTACGCGGCGCGTTGTCGGTGGGGTAGGGTTCGCTTAGCGTGAACGGGCACGTGGCAACAGGCTCGGAGGTGTGTGCGATGTGTTCGGCTAATTTGGGCTCTGCCCAAAATAGCCGAACACATCGCGCACTCTTGCCGGTAAGTTCACAACCAACCCATTGCTACCCTCACCCAGCCCACTGCCACAATTCGCCGTCCTCGGCGGACTAAAAATGGCCAGCCCGGCCCAAGGGCATCCTAAATCCCTATCACCTCGTGCAGGAATGCACCCTCATATACGCGAATCGACCCTGTAAGCTGTACGTCGCGTGGGAGGCCTTGAGATGAGACAATCCGCACTTCATGCCGTCATTGTCGTCGCGTTGTTTACTGGCACCGTACCAATTTTGCCTACGCAGTGCCACGCCGCCACGGCACAGGCTGTCGAAAAGCCTGCAATCGTCGGGACGTACACTGGTGACGGCTTATCGATGCGTGTTGCGCGCAATGGCGACGCGTATCAAGGGGCAATTACGCTCGACGGGGCCGAGATGCCGTACACAGCCACGTTATCGGGGTCGGTTCTGACTGGACGGTTCAAAGCTGGCGACTCGGAATACGACTTCACGGCCACAGTGACTGGTGGGTCGATGACGCTGACCAGCGGCGGGCAGTCATATAAGCTCGTCAGAGCTGGCGCAAGCCCTTCCCCTGCCGCCCCACCTGCGCGGACTCCGACTCGTGAACCGGTGACCAATTCTGGCACGACCGCTGGCTGGAAGGTTTACGCTCATCCCGCTGGCCTGCAGATCAAGTATCCGCCGGCGTGGAGCGCGATAGAATCGGAAAGCGTCTTGCTTCTAAAGCCCGCAGACGCCGCGACGGCTGGCGGGCAGGCGAGCGAGATCTACCTGGTCACGGCAGATAGTGCCAACGGCATCAAGGACGCGTCGGACCCCATGGTCGCGGCTTTTGTGGATCAGCAAATCACGCGCCTCGCCCCTCAGCTAGCCAAAGTCGGGACCACCGAGGGCATCACCGGTAACGCCACTCCGGGTATCGTCAGCACGTACGAGGGCCAAAACGGCGCGGTTACGACGCGCGCCCAGGTCTTCACGACCATTGTCAAAGGCTATGCAGTGAGCCTCGCGAGCTTCGGAGACAAGGCAATCACGTCGAAGCGCGACGCCACAATTCGGACCATATTTTCTACCATCGCCGACGCCAAGGAGCAACTCGACTCTGCCCTTATCGGGCGATGGTGGTATTGGCGCTACAAGAGCTCACCCGACGGCAAGTTCAGTAGCTCCAAGGAATACCATGCTGTCTTTGCCCAGGATGGAACGTTCACCATGCGCCTAAAAGGCGAAACCAGCGCCAGCGTTTCCGGCAAAGATTCTGGCGGTAACCAGACTTTTGTCGGGGGCGTCAATGGCCAGAGCAGCGGAGACGACCACGGCAAATGGTCAGCTGGCGGCGGCAAGCTGTATCTCCAATACGCCGACGGCACCACGGCGGCGTATGAGTATGTCGTGGCTTCCAATGGCACGCGCCGACAGGTCAACACTCGATCAATTGGCGCAACCGGCAAGTACGACGAGTGGATGGGCGAATAAGGTTACGGGGTCAAATATCGAACAGTTGGCTAAAGTGAACTCCTCGCGGTAACTGTCGATGATGAAATATGATTACCGAGGTTACGCGTTTGGATTGCCGCATCTCGTTATTGCCGCTGGGGCAGTTACTACTGGCGCGGTTATCGGGGTCGGTTTTGCAGCGCTTCTTGGTAAGTACGGCCCATGGGCAATGTGGTCGGTGGCAATCATATCGTTCGTGATTGGTACTTCCTTAGCGGCGATAGCGTGCTTAGGAATCGTCGAGCAGTACATCCACCATTTTGTCGCGTTTCCGACCTGCCGCAAGGGTGCCTGCAGCACGTGGCGCAGTTACTCCTTTCCTGCGGCGACCATTTACGGTTGGAAGGGGATTGGATGTTCCCACTACAGATGTGAATGTGGAGATGAGTATCTACGGCTCGGTCGGAGGTTCTTCTCGCTCACCTCGGACGCAACTATTGTCAATTATAAGCGACTAGATTGGCACGGGCATTGGGTTGACGACGATGGTTTGGACGTCAAGGTGTATTCTGTTAAGTAGAACTTGCGAGTAATAGCCATGGAAAAAATTGATTTTCGCAAAGAATTCAAAGAACTGTATTCGCCGCCTTCAACGGGCTTCACCGAAGTCGTGGTGCCACCGATGAACTTCCTGATGATCGACGGATGCGGCGATCCCAATACGGCGCCTGCTTACGCTGCAGCGATTGAAGCTCTGTATTCGGTGGCGTACGTCCTCAAGTTTGCCAGCAAGCTGGAACAGGACAGGGACTATGTCGTCCCGCCTCTTGAGGGGCTTTGGTGGGTCGATGACATGGCATCTTTCGCAACCGCCGCTAAGGCCGATTGGCAGTGGACCATGATGATCATGCAACCTGCATGGATCACCGCAGAAATGGTCGCTGTCGCTCTGAGAGTAGCGAGATTGAAGAAGCTTTCCACCGCCTTGGAGCTGTTGAGGTATGAACAGCTTGAGGAAGGCCGGAGCGTGCAGATCATGCACGTCGGTCCGTACGCCGATGAAGCCCCGACAATCGCGCGCCTACACGCGGAGTACCTGCCCCAGCACGGGCTTGTCCCAACCGGAAAGCATCACGAGATCTACCTTGGCGATCCGCGCAAGACCGAGCCGTCGAAACTGAAGACGGTCCTGCGGCAGCCGGTACGGTGACAGGCTGGTGCGTGAGTAGGTGGGTAGGTGTCGCTGAAAGCTACTTGCGCTGCTTGCGCTTTATCTCCAGCAGCCGTTGCTGTGTCTGCATGGCGGCCGATCTGGGCTTGTCGGCAGGCGTGGCCTGATCCGGCGCATCGCCGCTCGACGCTGCAGCGGTCTCGTCGCTGGTAGGTGGAGTGCTCGTTTCGAAACGTTGCGCAGTCGCGGGCGGGGCTCCAGTCGATATTGGCACGCGTGATTTATCCCTCACGGTCTTTAGCTTCGCTATCGTCGCCGCTTGTGGCGCATTTTGGCGTGCGCCGCGCTTCCCGATCATAGCTCCCGCCCCGGACCGTATCCAGCCAGTTATATCGGCGAAGGAGAATGCCAGGCGGCGAACAGCGATGTCGAAGAGGAACAGGAGTGTCGCTGCCAGAACCAGCAGCGGCCACAGGTCTTGCACCGATTCGCCAGGATGGACAGCGGGTCGAAATGCCTGTATAGGGCGGCTAAGCGCGAGACCGTGTGTTGTTGCCGCGATATCGCTGAGCAAGGCAGTGTTCGTGCCGATAGACTGGTACTCGGGCGGGTATGCGACTGCGAAACCCGCTCGGGTCACCTGAGGCTTGGACGATGTGCCTATGGATTGCGCGGCAGTTAGGACGTAGCCGCCGGTTTGATCGGCATCGAACGTGCCTCCGTAGCGGCCGGGGCCAGTCTGCTCAATCGCCACAGTCTGAGCTCGTCCGTTCGGTCCAGTCACGCTCACCTTAGCTGTCAGGCCGTTAATCGGGTTGCCTGACGGGTCGAACGCGGCAACGTCGAGTTGGCCCTTGCTGCCAACGCGGCGCACGCTCATCTGGATACGGTCGCTGCTCGATTGCCGGAGAGTCATGCGTATCGCCTGCGACCAGAGTGCGTCGAAATCGCGCCACGACAGCCATGGGCGTGCCCACTTTGGCTGAGCGTCGCTAGTGAACGCGATACTGGTGCCGAGGCCGTATTGCCAGTAGGCCAGCAAAGGATCGTCCTTCGCGGTTCGCATCGGGGTGCGGGCAAGGGGCCGGTCGCTGGTCAGATCGTACCCATACAGCGCAGGCATACTGGGCAGGTCGATCCCATGCAGCACCTGATCGGTTGGGTCAACTTTGGGCAGGAATGCACCTTCTTCGATAGCGGAACGCGACATGACCGACGTGTCCTGAGTCACCAGCCGCTGCAATTGATTTGCATGGTCGGCCAGATAGAAGTAACCCTTACCGACTGCCGCCAGTGACTTAAGGAAGTTGATGTCCTTGCCCGATCCGATTGCGATGACAGACACCGTCATGCCTTTTCCGACCATCTTGTGGGCAAGCGCGAGCGCTCCCTCTTGCGTGTCGCAGTCGTCGCCATCGGCCAGCAGAATCAGGTGCTTGACCTTGGCGTTCACCGGAGTCATCGTTCGGTCCGCAAACTCGAGCGACGGCTCGATGTAGATCCCGCCGCCGCCAACAGCGAGCCGTCCGCACTGGGCAGCGATGCCGTCCTTGTCGATGGCCTTTTGGATCGGCGCGACAAACGCGATGTCATCGGTGCTGCCAGCGACCCCAACGAGGTCGTTCGGGCTCATCATCCGTACCATCGACGCCGCCGCAGTCGCCGCGATTTTGATCTTCTCGACGCCGTCCTCCATCATGCCCATGCTTCCGGATGCGTCCACAATGATCTCGATACACGTGCTCGGGAACACCTTGCGTTGCCGAATATTCATATCGACGGGCAGCACGTCGGCGATGGGTGTCTCGTAGTAGCCGCCGGGCAGGAACGAGTTCTCGCCGCCTACCATGCCGAATCCCATGCCGCTGTCACGAACAGCCGCAGCAATCATCGTCATCTGCGCGTTGGTGAGACCCTGAGCCGGATAGTCAGAGAGAATGAGCGAGTCGTAGTTTTGCAACTGCTCCGGGCATGTTGGAAGTCCCTCGATACCAGTTCGGGTTATGTCGAGGTCATGCAGTTTGATGGCACCTTCGAGCGCAGCGCCCGAGCCCTTCTTGCCTTCAACGAGCAGGATGCGGGGACGTCCGCGAACGTTGGCGAACGCAATGCCCGTGTTGTTACGTGTGTCCGTATCGTTATCGACATCCAGTGTCGCGCGATAGCGGTAGAACCCAGGTGCGCCGACAGTCTGGCCCACCGTGAGGACATTGCTGCCCGGGCTGAGGCTGACCGGCACCGCAGCCACCGGCGCGCCATCGCGGTCGATATGCAGCGTGCCGCTCGCATGACCCGTTGCCTGAGCGACGACATGGAGTTCGAATGGCTGCCCTTTGGTGATTTCGCCGGGGGCGTCGACGGTCTGGACGACGACCTCATTCCGTGCGCCCGGTGCCCGGGCTGGCGGTACGACGTCGATCTCGATTCCCGCAGCAGCTGCGGCTTGCGCAGCCTCGGCAGCGTCCCCGGTCGTTTCGTTGCCGTCGCTAAGCAGGACGATGCGCTTTGCGGAACCTTCGGGGAACGTCGCCGATGCCAGTCGGATCGCAGCGGCGATATCGGTGGACGATGGCTCCGCAGAGGCGTAGATCTGTCCCAAGCTCCTGAGGTGACCGGTTTCGGTGTCGATCACAGGATACTTGCCGAGAACGATCAGCCCCGCACTGTCGTTCGTGCCCCGGCCCTCAAGCGCTTTCGAGACGAATTGCTCCGTTGCCACGGTCTGCGCGGTTTGCATGCTGGCCGAACGGTCGAGAACGAATACGGTTGAGACCCCACTGTTGGGTCGAACACTCTGCAAACCGGCGAGCGCCAGAACAACGAGGAGGATAACAATGGTTCGTATCGCGAGCGCGCTCTTTCGACGGCCTCGCGGCATGCCGTGCATGAACCGGGCAGACCAAAACGCCCACGCTAGTGCGGGAATCGCGAGCAGTAGATACAGTGGGTTTGAGAATATCACGTCAGCTTCGCCTCACAAACACCCACCATTCGAGGCTCATAACAACCAAGACGCCCAGGAGTATGGGGCGCCAAATCTCCGCCAGCGAGATGCTCTGCGACTTCGTCCCAGCTACCCGGGCTCCCGACAGGTTCAGTGTCGGTCGGGGACGGATATCGCTCGACTGCTCGTCGAGTATATTCACGGCTATTGCAACTTTCGTATTTGAACCGGTCAGTCGGTAGACTCCGACCTTATCGAGGTTGCGAATGGTCGCGATGCCCGATGGTGCCGCTACGCGTTCATGGCCGCCGTCTGGGCGGACAAGAGTCGCGCTGCCTTCTGGGACGGCAACGGTAAATGGTCTGCCGGGCGCGGCCATTATCCCGCTTCCCGCTCCGCTCTCACGCTGCTCATTGCTGGTTAGCCAGTCGATACCATTCGTGATGAAGACTGGGAACGAGACCCGAAGAGGGAAATCGGAGTCGAGAATGTTGAATGCCGTATAGATGGTTCGCCGCCCGGCAGCATGCGACGTCACCACCAGCGGTCCGCCGGAACCGGTGACGACGGCTCTTGCCCCTGCGCCTGGAAGTGTCCGCACTATATGAGCGCGGTCGATCTGCATGCCGCGAAAGTCGCCATACTGCGTCACGGGATCGTCGCGAGACCAATCGACAACACTCGGGTGCGCGGCGATGCCGTTATCGGCGACGCCAAGTTGCGAGCCGGGATAGCCGAACGACCAGATGGCGCTCGACTTCACAGGCGTTGGCGGGATATTGTCAAAGACCACCAGGTCGTATCCGCTCGCGCCAGGTGTGCCAAATCGCTCGCCTTCGGGAAGGGAGGCGGCGAGGGCAAGCTTTATCGCCGGGTTCAGGCTGAGCGCGCGCTCCAGAAACAGGTTGCCGTTCGATACCAGGAGGGTACGTACCGTTCCAGCACTCTTAAGAAACAGCGTCGCATGGTTGTCGGAAGCCAGGATGTCTCCCGGCGTCGAGATCTCGACGTCGGCTTTCGACGCCCCACGCGGCGCGTCGACAGTGGCCGCCATCGCTTGGCCCGCCGGAATGGTCATCACGCGCGCATTCGCTACCTGACCGTCGATCTTGAACGTTACCGTCACTGGCAATGGTGACGAATCGAAGTTGCGAATCGATGCGAAGCATTGCAGCACGCCTGCAGGGGTCAAGCTTGAGTTAAACGCGGTTATGGCGGCGTTCTTGTAGCTCGTGCCGATCTGCTCGTACTGGAGCTCGGCCTTGCCCGGAGCAAAGTCGGTGACCGGTGCAAAGCATCCATCGGAGAGGACGAGAATCCGGCCCTTCGTTCGGCCCGCGACCAGTGCCGCCGCAAGTCGAAGCCCCTCACCGATATCGGTCGGTGCGTCACTTGGAGAAAGCCCGGCGATCGCTCGCTGCATCTGAGCCTTATCCGACGTAAGCGGAAATACGATCCGCATCGATGCGCCTGCATCGATCAGCGCGAGCCGATCACCGGGACGCATGCCGCCGATCAGGTTGCTGACACGTCGCACTGCTTCGCCGAAGCGACTTGGCGAGACATCGGTCGCCGCCATCGACGCCGAGTTGTCGAGGACGATGACCGTTGCCGACCCGGCGAGGCCATGGACCTTGCGCATTGGGCCCGTGAGCGCGAAGATGAGTAGAGCGGCGGCGAGAAGTTGTAAGAGGAGCAGTATTGAAAACCGCAGCTTTTGAAACGGCGCGTTGGCGCGAACGTCCGACGTCATTTGCGGCCATAGGAACGTCGCTGGCACTCGCATGTCGAGCCGACGCATCTTCATCAGGTACAGAACGATGATCGTCCCGAGTACCGGAATAAGCCAGAAGAATGACGCAGCGGATAAGAATGTCATGGGCAGTTTTGCGAGTGTGTCACGATTGCTCAAGCGCGCCGAGGCGTCGAAGTTCGCGGACACAGACATCGACCACGGATTCGTGTGACAGGATACGCATGTAGCGCCCACCCGACTTGAGGGCGGCGTCTGCTAAGTCTTCGCAGTGCGCATTGAGGTTCTCTTTATAAATGCGCACCACCTCGGAGTGAGCGGTAATGTCGACCACATCGCCGCTTTCGCTATCGAGCAGGCGTAGATCGCCTTCCATCTCGGGATCGAGTTCGAGGGCGCTGAGTGTCTGGACAATCAGTACCTCGTGGCCGCGAGCGCCTACGGCGCGAATGGCCTGGCGTGCGGCGGCGTCCAGGCCGTCGCTGATAACGATGGCGAGGCCAGGGCGATAGTTGCCCGAATAGGCGAACTGCGTGAGCGCATCGGCGAGCCCGACCGAGCCGGTAGCCTTCGAGTTCGACGCCCACCTGTCGACGGCGCTGGCGTTCCCTCGACCGCGCAGCGCGCGCGCCTTGCGTCGACCAGCGTGGCCTAGTTCTAGCAGGTAGACCGCGTCCTGGCCGAGTAGGCCGATGAGCCCAAACGCTGCAGCCGCTTTTCGGGCCACGTCGTGCTTCGTCGGCGTGCCGAAGTCCATTGAAGCGCTGCAATCGAGGAGAACGTAAACCGCAAGATCGTCCTCGTCCTGGAACGTGCGAATCGTCGGCCTGTCCAAACGCGCGAGGATGCTCCAGTCGAGCCGCCTGAGATCGTCGCCGACGCTGTAGTCTCGGAAGTCGGAGAACTCGATGCTGTGACCTTTCTGGCGACTGATTCGCTCACCGCGAACGCGACCAGCGAATCGACGACGCGGCGCGAACCGCAGGCGCTCGATCTGGCGTCGCTCGACGGCGGAAAGAAGCCCCAACGTCGCTGGTTGTGTGACAGTTTCGGTCAACGTGCAATCCCCGTCGCGGCTAAACCGCGATTGGCTCCTTGTCCATACTCTCAGCGCGGGCAATCAGGGCGGTGACCATTGTCGCCGTCGTAACACCGTCGGCCTCAGCCTCGTAGTTCAGCAGGATGCGGTGACGGAGCGCGGGGAGCGCGGCCTTGCGGATATCGCTCTTGGCGACGTTGAACCTGCCAGCCAGGAGCGCATACACCTTCGCGCAGAGGATGATCGCCTGCACAGCCCGTGGGCTCGCGCCATACCGGACATAGCGCGTCACCTCCGCCGGGGCGTGCTCGGATTCGGGGTGCGATGCGGCAACGAGCATGATCGCGTAATCGCGGACCGCTGTGGCGATTGGGACATCGCGGACGACAGTCTGCATGGCGAGTATCTCGTCGCGCGTCGCCACTTGCTGGGCACTGGCGCCCTTCGCCCCTGTCGTGCGGTCGGCAATCGCGGCGAGTTCGCTGATTGTGGGCGGCGGAACGATCAGCTTGAGCAGAAAGCGATCAAGTTGAGCTTCGGGTAGGACATAGGTCCCTTCGTTCTCAATGGGGTTTTGCGTGGCCATGACAAGAAACGGTTCTTCGAGCGTATACGTGCGGCCGTCGGCGGTCACGCAGTGCTCCTGCATCGCTTCCAGCAGCGCCGATTGGGTTTTGGGTGTCGCCCTGTTGATCTCGTCTGCCAGGATGATGTTGGCGAAGATAGGCCCTTTGCGAAACACGAAATCGCGATGACCGGCCTCGTCGGGCTGCGATAGGATGTTAGTCCCGGTGACGTCGGCGGGCATCAGGTCGGGGGTGAACTGGATGCGCGAGAACGACAGGCCTATCGATTTTGCCAGAGTGCGCACTAATAAGGTTTTGCCAAGGCCTGGTGCGCCTTCGAGCAGGATATGCCCTCCCACCGCGAGACCGGTGAGTGCACCAAGGACTGTGTCGTCCTGGCCGACGACCTCCTTGCCAATTTCAAGCCGGATCCGCTCCATGACGTCGCGAAAAATTGCTGCTCGTTCTTCTGCTTCCATATGCTTTCCTCTTCTGCCGCCAACCCGAAAGAGATTGATGAAGTGATAAAATAACTTGACTTCCTTTGGGCACGTGTCAGTGCAAAAAACCTCTCCACCGCGCACATCAGAATGTCCATTTGAGCCTCCGCCTCTGTTAGAAGGGGAGACAAAGTGACAAGCACGCCACGAGTGCATTGTGTACAGCCAACACCCCGCGCCGTCTTCGGCGCGATAAGGGTCCAGGCTCAGCCTGGTTAGTGCAGGGACGCGAAATAGTCTCGGACTTGGGTTCGCATTCGCGCCGGGATCTTGCTCTTTGCCAATGCTGATTCGGCGCTCTTCTCGTACTTTGGCAACATTTCTTGATACGGAACACCGGATTTCTTGCCCATCTGCGCTGGCCCCATTGTTTCGGTGTACGTCTCCGGCCCCGTCTTGCCCTTCTGGCTGGTTATGACGCGATCCTGGAACTTGACATTCAGTAGCGAGCTCTTGTCGCTGTGGTTAAGCGTCCCGTGGTCGCCAACCCACGTGTCCTTCGAGGGTGCGCCAGCTCCCTTCGATCCACCGAGACTGAGGCCGCCTGCCGATTGACCGTTGCCCTGGCAAGAACCCAACCCGAATGCGCCAAGGAGCGCTCCTGCGGCTTTGCCGGGCTGACCAAGGCGGGCATTCTTGGCGGCTTCGAGGAGGGCTTTGGCATACTCCTTTAGCTTTTCGTCCGTATTCAGCTGCTTGGCGAGTTCTTCGAGGCGGTCGGCCATCTGCCGCATTTGGTCGGGTGTGAGCGGTGTTTGCTCGCCGTCGTCCTCGGCTTCGGCCTGCTCCTGAAGCTTGCGCAACAGCTCCTGGGCTTGCTGGTACTCGGGCGTCGACGCCAGCTTGCTGAGCATCTCCTGCGCCTGTTGACTCAGGCGAATCCGGTGCAGCGCTTTGCCCATATCGTCAAGCCGCTTTTGCATCGCCTTTTGCTCGGCAGCGGATGTGTGGGATCGTCCCGCACGCGCATCGGCAAGCTGCTTTTCGGCTGCCGCGATCTGTCGCTCAAGATCGCTTGCCTGCGACGCCAATTTCGCTGCGTCGCTCTTTTCCAGCTTGGCTTGGGACGCCATCTGCTCCAGCCGCGCTCCCGCCGTCTGCGCTTTGTCGAGCGAGCGCCCAAGCGCGGCCGACTTGGCCGATTGAAGCTTCTGCGCCTGTTCGGCGAGCTGATTGGCGCGTATCATCGCCTCCTGCTTGGACATGCGGCCCTTTTCCAGGTCGCGCGAGAACCGGTGCAGATCGCGGGCCAACGCTTTGTCTTCTGCTGTTGCGTCGGCTCGCTTCGACTGCGCGAGGACAGGCCGGGCGATCTCGCGCACTTGAGCCGCCTCGCGTTTCAGAATCTCGGCTTCGCGGCGTGCGGCCGGTGGTAACAACAGAAGCGTGTCAAAGAGCAGGTAGAGCAAGACGCAAAGCGCACCCAGACCGCAGAAGAGCGCATGCTCTTTCTGAAAGCGCACCGGATACAGCAATTTGGGCGAAAGCGCGGACATCCGGTATCCGGCGTCCTCGCGAACCGCATCGACAAAGTCGTCGCCGCCCTCGGTTGTCGCGTCGAAGACCGTGCTCAGCCTGTCGTCGAACATCCCGCGGCGGTCGATGCTGCGTGCTACCTGCGCATCGCTGTACCGCTCGGTAGCTGCGCGGACTATGCCAATGATGAGACCACACCCAATGACTGAAGCCAACTGAAGCGGCGTCGCATCCCACACACCAGCCTTATCTGCAATGAGCGCGGCGACACCGATGAGTGCGCCTGCGGCCCCTCCGAGCGAGCCCAGTCGCCAGGCGCGCAGCAGGCGTATGCGCCGCCGAAACGCGCTGAGGTCGATGCCTGGGGAACGCTCGACAGCTATGCTCATCCAGTTTCCTTTGCAGTGCGCGCGGCCTTTCGGGAACCTGCTCCCGGCGTGATCGCGAGCCAGAACGGATAGATGATCGTGCCGAGGAAGTACGCTAACGCGCCTGAACGCATCAAGAGAGCGGAATCGCCCCCATACCGAAATGCACTGCCGTTGCCGATGCTGAGCGGTGCGAGGAGCCATAGCTGAACTAGCAGGCTCGACTCGTTGGCCGGATTGTCGTTCACCGAATTAGTAGTCAGCAGTACGAGCCCCGGAGCAAGCAGTATGAACGCGAATACGAGGAAGGTCATTGCCCGCGCTGGGGCGGAGCCCGTGGATATCCACGCCGCACGACGCGCGATAGACCACGCGAGAAACCCAAGGGCCGAGAGGTAAAACCAGGCCGCTGGGGCGATATTACACAACTGGTCAAAGCCGCGACCGGAACTGGGTATAGCTGCGGACCCCATGTAGAGCCCAGAAACACTCGTCGCCAGAGTGCCAGTCGATCCAGCACTGACTATCGCAGCGCCAATCAATGTGCCTCCCATAAGACAGGTCAGCCACATGTGAAAGTAGGGTAGCGCCCCGGCGTAGTCAGCACTGAGGGCACGTCGCGGCGCGTACCACTCCTTGAACGTCGCGCCTGGCGGATCGTCTTCGGGAGCATGAGGGCCAAAAAGCGCTGGCATAAAGAGTGACAGAAAGCAGACCATTCCAAACCAAATATAGAACATCCATCGAGAATCGAAGCCACCTCCCATAAAGGGGCGCGCGGTGAATAGTGTGGAAACGATGTAGCCGCCGAGAGCCGTGAGGAGCAGCACCTGTATTCGAAGTGACCGTATAAGCGTGGGGCCATACATTCCTATTTTCAGCGCCGCTCCCGTGAGAATGACGCGGATGAGCAGGACATTCAGGATCCCGGACGCGATCCACAGCGGCACATTAAGCCCAAACACGCTGACGCTCGTACTTGGAATGATGCTGACCAAAAACGGGCAGAGAACGCTGAGGACGCTGCATAGGGGCAGACCGGACGCAGGGCGGCCCGAGAACCCGTACGAAACTACAAGCGAACCTGTCATTCCGGTCACGATCACAAGCAGAGCCACAGCTCCATATGTGAACAGGATCGCCTGGCTGTTGTTCTTCGCAGTGCAAGAAAAGGCGAGACCAATGGCCGCAAATACCAGCCCGTCGGTGATGAGAAAGCTGTACGCTTGGGCCACGTCGGAAATTGTCGCGCCACCGAGAATGACGCACAGCGACGACAACGGCAACGACATAATCAGCAAGAGCATCAGGAACGCGAGCGACGAGAGCAGCTTGCCGGTGAGCATTCGCATCGCGGTCATCGGTGTTGTTACGAGCAGATCAAGCGTCAACCGCTGCCGCTCGGAGACGATGGCGACTGCGGTCAAAGCGGGAGCTATCACGGACACGAGACCGCCGAGAGTCGTAAAGATGAAGTAGTAAAACTGGCGAAGGCTCTGTTGCGCTGCTACCGGGTCCATCATGCCCATCTGCCCATCGCGAGTCGACATGGCGTAGCCCATCATTGCAATGAGGCTGAGTAAGACAAGGTAGATGCCCTGGTTAACAAACGCTCGGCCGCCCCGCAGGCGGACACGCATGTCGCGGGCGATGACCGGGTTTGACCAAAGGCCTTCCATTTTTTTGATTGAGATCGCCAAGGTCGTGTCTCCTCTGCCTATTGAACCTTGCCCGTTGTGATCTGCATGAACACGTCCTCAAGGTCAAGGCCCGTCTCATGGAACGAGCAGATATCGTGGCCGCCGTCAACGAGCGACTTAAGGAGAGCAGCTTCGCCAGCGATGTCGCCGTGGAAGTCCAGTGTGAGCGCGCATTCGTCCTGCTCATCGGGAACGATGGTCTGTACCGCTTCAAACGCTTCAAGTGACTTACGAAGCCCATTGGTGGGCCCGAGAGTGCGGATTGCGATTCGCCGCCCCGGTTGAAGCTGGCGGACGATAGCATCGACGTGCCCGGAGACCAGCATTTTGCCCCGCTCCATGATGCCGATCTTGTTGCAGAAGTCCGCGAGCTCGGGCAAGATGTGCGAGCTAACGATGATCGTCTTTCCCATGCGGCCAAGCTCGGCGATTAGGGCCTTGATATCGATCCTGGCGCGTGGATCAAGGCCCGATGCTGGCTCATCGAGAAGCAGGAGCTTTGGGTCATGGACCAGGCACTTAGCCAGACACAGCCGCTGCTGCATGCCGCGCGAAAGCGACTGAACATACGCGTCCTTCTTCTCCGTGAGATCGGTCAGCTCGAGCACGCTGTCGATGATCGAGGCACGGTCCGATTTCGGGATGCGGTACGCCGACGCGAAAAACTCCAGATATTCCCACGCCTTGATGTCGTCGTACAGACCGAAGAAGTCGGGCATGTAACCAAGCAGCGGCCGCACTTCGAGAGGATACTTTGCGACATCGATGCCGTCAATGAATGCCGCTCCCGCCGTAGGCTGTATTAGCGTTGCCAGCATCTTGATCGTGGTCGTCTTACCCGCGCCGTTTGGGCCGATGAAGCCGAAAATGTCGCCCGGTTCAAGTTTCAGCGTCGTTCCTTCGACTGCGACCAGTGTTCCGTAAGTTTTTCGCAAGTTGTGGAGTTCTAGCATGTCGATGGCTTTCCAGTTGTGTTTAAATGTCGCGCGGTCAGTTTATTCCAGGCTCGCCCAGCTTTGTGAGGCGACGGTAAGACGCGATGATGAACATGGGCGTTAATGCAGCGAACACCACGCACGCGGTCGTCCCGCTTGGATCGCGCCACGGTCCGCTATTGTTGTAGCCCATTGAACCAAATCCAAGCATCTCCCCCAATACGGTAAACGGATTGACCGACATCATGAGATTGAATACCGGGTCTTCGGTGCCTTGCGACCGATAGGCTTGTGGATACGCTTGATTCATCGACGCAAACATCTGGTAGAGTACCGGCAATCCTAGGAGCAGCGCTGTGATTGTAACGGCGATGATTGAGAGTGTAGCGATGCTGCGTTTCGTGATGCTGGACACCCATAGGCCAAAACTGCTGAGCATAATGCCCCATAGGCCGATCATGACCTGCGACACAATCACTCCTGTTTCGCTCGCCAGATATCGGTGAGCCCCGATGCGGCAGAGTACGACCGGGATGAGCATGATTACCGCGATCGCGATCAGCAGACGCAGCCGCCAGACCAGTTTGCCAGCAACAATCTGAGCAGGAGTCAGCCGGGTGAGAACCAACGCGTCCCATGTAGACTTTTCACGCTCCCCACTGATTGCCGCGTAGATGGAACCGGGCATGGCCAGGGTCACCAACGCAAGCTCAACGTAGATGAAGAATGGCGTACCGTCCTCGTGCGTGAGGACTGTCTGCACAAGTAGCCACAGGTACACAATGACGATGATACCAAGCGTTACTGCAAGTCCGCCTCGGCCAAATGTTGCCGATGTGCGCATCATGCGGCGCGTCTCTCGTTTGGCTTCGTCCATCATCGGGTTATCGAAGAACAGCTCTGCGAATGTTGAGAGTGCTCGGCCTTTGGTCGCCTGAATTTCGCTCATGGGTTTGCCTCTGTCACCGGAATATGCACGATCACGACAACACTCGAATCGCCGGAGACATCCGTTCCTGACTGCGGCCCATAAGGCTGCCCGGAAACGCGCCCGCTGACGGTCACGCTGCTGTGGTCGTTGGAGACGAGCAACGGAAGCGCCGCCGCGCCTTTTGCGTCGGGCGGGGCATACCGTGGAGGACCTCCAGGTCCGCCAGACCCTTTATAAGTTTGTTTGGCGACCTGAAACTCGGGCGCCACCGGATTGACTTCGTCGTTACTGCCCCAGGAAGCAAAGTTAACACTTCGAGTTTCGCCGGGTGCTAGCGATCCGAGTTGGGTGGTGCCGGCAGTCAGCTGCGAGAGCTTAACGCTTGTCGTATTTGTGATTGTTCCTGAGTAGCTCATACGACCACGGGCGTCCGGTGCGCGGCGAAGAGATCCGGCGATGGTCCCATTCAGGTTAACTGCCTGGGAATAGGAGATCCGGCGAAATGCCAAATTCGTGACCGCAAAAGCTGGCGCGACGATGCCGTCCCGCGTGTCGATCGTATCCAGCGGCGACAAGTTGTCGGAGCCGCCCCCGCCGCCGTAGTCACTTGCGCCCATGTTCTCCATTTCCCAGCCGTTGGGGATGGCGAGTTCGTAGCTGCCGCCGCGTGGGAAGAAGAGGTCGGAAGACCCGCTGAACGCCGCGAGGGGCCGTCCAGCAGCAATCGCAAGCGTGCCCGTGGCTCGCCGAGAGAGGCCGGCCTTATAGAGCTGTGCGGTGAAGAGGTAAAAGGCGAATGCGAAGACAATGCTCAATATGGGAGTTGTGACCCACGCCAGTTCCAGACGGCCGAGTTTGCGAAGCACGAAAAACGTGACGGGAACGGCGAGCACGATGTAACAAACGAGAATCATTGCGACTGTGGAAGTCGGTGGCAGTTGCACCTTAAAGGGATTAACTCGGCTAGTGGCAGCAGAGTAGCTCTTACTGGGACCCGATTGATACTCGTCGTCCTCCTCCGAATAGCCACCGCCGTCTGTCACGCGAGTCCCCAGGGTAACAGCGCTCAGCAGTGCGCCAGCCGAAAGATCGCCGCGTATCGGGTCCGCGAACGGGTTGACGGCAAGCAGGGCAACTGTGCCTTGCCCGTAGCGGCGTCGCCAATAGACGGGTTGCCCGGTCGCGTCGCGGCGGGTATACGTCCCTGGGCGCGTCGCACCGGAAATCAGCGCCACTCGTGCCTGTTTGGCCAAAACGTAAATACCGGGAATGTTCAACGATCCGGTTGTCGTCTCCTGAGCCGCTGACAGCGGACTCATCGGAGATGCCCCCGGGCTGTTGAGATAAGCAACACTGCCCGCGCCGCCAGCGAAGAGCACACAGCCGCCGTCAACGGCCCACTGCTCGATCGCGGCCCACTGGGCATCGGTCAAGCGTTCGGCTCCTTCACCAAGCACGAGCACCTGCAGGCTATCATATCCTGGAGCACGATCTAGCGCATTCTCTGGCTTGCAGTAGCAGTCGAGAAAGTGGATATCTGACGAGTCATAGCCCGCGCTCTTATCGCCGCCAAATCGACGGAGAGGGCCAAGGCAGCCATCATCGTCCCCGATGTAGCCAACCTGAATCTGCCGGAACCCTTCGTAGTTAGGCACAACGGGAACTTGCACGGGACGGATTCGGGGCGATCCGTCAAACTCGACCGTGACGCCGCTTGTGTAAGGCGGCATTACCGGATACGCCGTTATAACCTTGATCGTGCCAGACGGGAGATCCACAGGAAACGAGTAGGTGCGATTGTCCAACATGTCGGTGCCAGGATGGACCCGAATGGTGCCACGAGTTGGCAATCCGAGGTTTTGAATCGTGACCCGAATCGGATAAGTGCCGCTGGAACGCATCTGCCCGAAACACGGATCAGCCGAAAGCTTTAGGGTCTCTGCGGCCATCGTCGGAAGACCTGCAAGGACGAAGAGCGCTAGAGTGGTCAAGATAAGGGGAGCTGTAGTCCGATGCATGATGGTAAACGTTCCAAGGGCCGCAACGACAACACATTGACAACTGCATGCGTGTTACATCTATATACTTCGCCAACCGCTATTAATCCTGTTGGTTTGCTTGTTTATTTTCAAACATCCCGGGAGATGGTCGCGGATTAGGCATTCGCTTACAAGAGGGACGTTCTCAACCTAGCAATAAGTTCGGCAAAGAATAGGGACGCTCGATAGCGAAGCGGCCGCATACCACTCCGCTCTGCTACCCCTGGTAAGGCTCGCTGCCGCCGAACTGCTTCACGAGCGACTGGATTGTCGCCTTCGCGTCTGCGGCAATTTGCGCGTCGCCAGCGACTACTTCCCAGCGAGCCAGTCCGTTTTCGCTTTGACTGATCCGCTGGCAGATCTGAACCCATCCTGACTCGAGGCGGGTATCGGTAGCGATTTCGAACGGCAATCCTCGGCGCATCATGGTCGCTTCCAGGTCCATGCCGCCCTGCGTCGTGTTACGTGCCACCGCGCCTTGTGATTCGAAGTGCGCTTGGACTGCGTCAAGCGCTTTCTGGCGGTCGGTGTCGGTTGGGAAGTAGTGGCCCCATTCGCGCTCGCGGCTGGTTGCGCCCTGAATTGCGAACAGCTCTTCAAACCGCTTTGGGTTTTCGTTCCATGCTCGAGCAACAAGCAGGGCTATGTAGAGGGTGTTTTCGGTGCTGAACGGCCCAGCGCCATTCAGGAAAAATGATTCGTAGAAGTGGGCCGACTCCTCAACCGCGCCGATAGTAGCGGGGTCGTCGGAAAGCGCGTTCTTGATCTGCGAGTGGCCGTTGCGCATGACACCGACGCCAACTCCGGCTTTCGCCATTTCGATCAGCGCTAGCGGGTTTGATTTCAGGTCGGCGAAGACGGTGATGGATTTGCCGGCGAACCGTTCGGCTATCAGCGGGAGGATGCCCGCATAGACAAAGCTGGACGACAAATAGCGTCCATCGCCAGCGTAAAAGTCCACGCGATCGGCATCACCGTCAAAGAATGTGCCTAGGAGGTAGTTCCCTCCGACGAGAGCGTCAAGTCCCTCTTTGACCACGGGCGCCTTGACCGGATTCGGATCTCCTAGCGGGAACCGCCCGTCGGGAGCGAAGTGCCATGGATCGAGCGAGGCGCATGCGAGGTCGAACGCGACCATCATTTCGCGTCCTCCTGCACCGAAGAGGTAATCGTGCAGCAGGGAGACTCCGTTCAGCGATCCCGGCTCAACGCCGGCAAGCGCCATACTGTATTCGACATACTCGGCGAGATTATTGACTGGCTTGATCCAGCCACGGCGAGCGTTTGCGAGGGGAGCGTCTTCAATATACAGCTCTTTGATCTTGTCGAGACCACCTGCTGGCCCGATATGTTCCGCAATGGGCTTGACTCGCGGCGCAACCGTCTTGCGCCCCGTGTCACCTGCGGGGTTATGCGACGCCCCGCACATCACTCCCGCGCATTCGGAATGTTGCATCGCGGTGAAGTAAAAGTGCGACGTAGACGAAACGCCAGGGAGCAGGAGCACATTGAGGCCAGCGTTTCGGTAGACATGTGACGCGATGTCGAGATACATTGGGCCGCTCGATCGGGCGTCATGCGCGAGTACGACAGTGTCGATTCCCAATGTCTCGATAAAGTAGCGTGCCTCAGCTCGGGAGAGGCGGTGGGCGAGCTCGGGAGTCAAGTTGTGGGACGGTGTCCGAATATCGTAGGCACGGAACATCGAGAGGTTCAAGTCTTGTGTCATGATCAGATCACATCTCCGCCCGCAAGGTAGACCCAGTGCGGGTACGAACGGTGTAGACACGTTCACTGGTTATTATGGCCACACTTTCCGGTGTTTAGTCGGCCCTGACCCAAGCATGCGTGACCAACAGATCGCTGTTTCTTGACGGCATCGAGCGTCGTACAGGAACAACATACACGTGAAATTGGGTATTGATATCATGGACGTGTCAGTGACTATACGCAGGCAAGGCACAGGATACGCGTTAAGGCTCGATTCGAAAATTCATGTGTCGACAATTGTCTGCAAATCCGTGCCGAGATGCGGAAAGGATTTAAGCTCAACTTGGGGTGCGCGAAAGACGGCGAAATCATTGGACGCGCACGGAGAGTAGTGTAACAAAAGATGGTTCCACAGTACAACTACATTCAAAATGGGTATTCAGCCAGCCAGAGCGCGATGTTACTATCGCGCGTGGCGTATCTGCTTTCTACGGTGCTCCTTGCGACGGCGGGAGCAGCGTACCTGGGGCGCGATCTGCCCGCTGGAACGGGGATCATTTTCGGCATTGGCGCGCTCATCTGCGTCTTTGTCTTGGGAATGGCGCGTAAAGCCACGGGGCTCAACCTGATCCTTCTATACGCCCTCGGCGTGCTCGAAGGGCTGTCGCTTGGCCCGCTCCTCACCGCCTATGCCAATATTGCGGGGGGCGAGATCATCTCGCAAGCGTTCGCGCTTACCGCTGCGACGGTGGGAGGCATTGGCGCATATATTTGGATTAGCAACAAGGACTTTGGGTTCTTGGGCAAGTTCCTTTTCTGGGCACTGCTTGCGCTCCTAGTCGTCGGGTTCATCGGCATATTTCTGCCGGGCATGTTTGCCGTGGCGGGTAGCCGCTTGTTGTTCTCCGTGATCGGCGCCGCTATCTTTATCGGATACACGCTGTACGATTTCTCGAACATCAAGCACCGGTACGGGCCCGACGACTATATCATCGCCACAGTGCAGGTCTATCTCGACTTCCTGAACCTGTTCATATTCATCCTCCAAATATTGGGGATAATGAGGAGCAGCGACAGGGACTAGATTTACCTCTCGTAAAATGGGCACCGCAAGGTGCCCATTTTTTGATCAACGCAGCATTTTGGTCGTCTACAGTGGATGAAGGTACGGAAGAAGGCAGGACTGGGAGTTTAGCAATGCAACTCAAATCTCTCGCGGTATCTCTCTTTGTTCTCACAGCAGCCGTTGGTGGTTGCGGCGCGGTTTCGGATACGCCCCAGAACGCGCCAAGTGCTGAACTGAATGCGGCACCGCTCCATACGTCCGGCCACGTATTCGAGTACCCCTTCGGCATGTGCTCGAACGGCAACATTCGAACGAATCCGGAATACGCTCCTGCAATGCTGGACGCTGGCGCACGAATGGTGCGCGCGGACTTCACCTTTGGGACCATTCGCCCCACTTCGGATCCCAACCCCGACAATTGGAACTGGAAGACACTTGACGAGGCCGCTGAAGTCCACAGGCAATATCCCAAGCTGGAATGGCTTGGCCTGCTTGGTTTTGGAGCTGACTGGGCGCGGGCTTCAAAAGTCGAAACCAAAAGGCAATCAGCAATTAACGCGCCCCAAGCGGGCATCGAAATCATGCCAGTGGACGATCCGCGCAACTATTTCGGCCAATACGTTTACGAGACTGTTCGTCGATACAAGGGGCTCATTCATGTCTGGGAGAGTTGGAACGAACCAGACCTGCCGGGCGGCCACTACTTCATCGGAAACGGGGCCGACTTCCTGCCGTACCAGAAAGCATGTTATCTGGCTGCCAAGAAGGCCGATCCTACGTGCAAAGTTCTTTTTGCCTCGATGACGTACGCCAATGTCGAAGGCTACTTGAATCTCCATCACCTCAAAGTACCATCGCCCTATCCGCCGACGTCTTGCTTTTTCGAGGAGTACCTGAAAGCGGCGGCAAAAGACCCAGACGCCCGCAAGAACAACTACTACTTTGACATCATGAACCAGCACTCATATAGCCGGGCAACCGACCTCTATGACTATGCTGAAATCAACAAGAAAATGATGCGGGATTACATTGGGACCGAAATGCCAATTTGGATCACGGAAATGGGTATTCGAGACAACTCAACCCCTGAGAAGCCGCAGATTCTAGGCTGCACGCCTGATGAGTATGGTGACTATCTCCTGCAGTCGTACGCATGGGGAACTCTTGGCGGGGTCAGCAAGTTCTTCCACTTTCAGCTAGATAACTCCAACGGCCACGGTCTCTACGTACGGGTCCCCATCGAACCAAAGCCAGCACTGGCAGCGTACAAGCTGCTCACAAGCGAGTTCGCCAACGCGACATTGCTCGGGCAGCGGCATGGGCATGCGGGCGTCGGTTTCCTGCAAGGCAACTCGGCCTACGATCCAAGTTGGCGTACTGGCTACGATCTATTCGAGTTCGAAGACCTGGTCGCGAACAAGCGGCTGTGGATGGCATTTACGGACGATACCGGTAAGGTCGCCATCAAGATCCCCGCGAAAGGGAACACCGCCGTGCTGATTGATCGCACTGGCAAGCGGCGGCCATTGACTCCGACTGGAGGTCAGTATAGCGTGACACTTGAAGGTGCGACAAATATAGCCGGGTGGCCAGCGGGTGATAACCCTGCCGCCAAAGCCTTGGGGTCTCCCGAACACCTCGTGGGCGGCTCGACGGTCATTGTGGAAGAGGCTTTGTAGGGCACCGGGAAGGTGTCACGCATCCTCATCTACCACGTCGAACACCGATTCCAGAGCAACTTTAACCGCGGGCCATGCGAACCCGCGGCGCTGCAAGTAACCCGCAAGGCGTGTCCGCTCCGTAAGGCGTGCTGCTCGGTCCTCGGGCAGTGAGCGGACCTTCTTGCTCAGGGCGGCGAGAGCAAGTTCCGCCTCGTGGTCTCCGGTCACGCCCGCGACAGCGTCGTCGACCTCGTCCCGAGCGACTCCCTTTGCCGCAAGCTCGTTGCGCAGCTTACGAGCGCCGCTGGGACGCGAGCGAGAGCGCGATTCCACCCAGGCTGTCGCGAACTGCGCATCGTCGATCAGCCCGAGCCGCTTGAGGGTGGCTTCGACATCGTCGATCACATTGCCCTCGTAGCCTTTTTGCTTCAAGCGGTCGCGGATTTCGCGCGCGGACCGTTGCCGGATCTCAAGCAGCCGCGCCGCGTTGTCCATGGCGCGCCGCCTCTCCTCCGCTACCGCGATCTCGTTCAGACGCTCGGCGGTGATCTCCTTGCCCGTGCGCAGGCCAAGGTCAGCGATCACCTTTTCGCCCACACCGATCACGAAATCGCCGTCGACGAAGATATTGAACCGACCCTTGCGGCGTTGCGGCTCGATGGCGCTAATTGCTGGCATCAGGCTGGCGGCTCCTCCAACTCAATCGGCGGCGTCTCCGCAAATAGTGCTGGCTTTGGCCCGCCGACATTCGGCAAGAACACCGTCAACAATCCCACAAGCGGCAAGTAGGCGCAGATGCGGTAGACATTCTCCACACTGGTAGCATCGGCCAGATGACCCAGCAGCGCAGCACCGATACCCGCCATGCCAAACGCAAACCCGAAAAACAGACCGGACACCATACCGACCTTGCCGGGAAGGAGATCCTGGGCGTACACGATGATCGCAGGGAATGCCGATGCCAAGATCAAGCCTATCGGAATTGTCAGCAGCGCCGTCTCAACGAGTCCGACATGGGGCAGCAGCAGCGTGAACGGCAGCGTCCCGAGGATCGACACCCAGATCACTGGCTTCCGACCGTATTTGTCGCCCAACGGCCCACCCAGTATAGTGCCAGCTGCAACCGACGCCAGAAACACAAACAGGTATACCTGCGAATGCTGAACGGTCACGTTGAACTTGCTCATCAAGTAGAACGTGTAGTAGCTCGTGAAGCTGGCCAGATAGAAGTACTTCGAGAATATCAAGCAAAGCAACACGGCGATACTGCGAAACACGATTGGCCTCGGCAGGGTTGTAGCGGAACGCGCTGCAGCAGTGCCCCTTCCAGATCGCGCGGCGACGTGGGCTTTGTACCACGAGCCGATCACAGTCAGGATACCGATTGCGAGCAGAGCCACCAGCGAGAACCACGCGATTGAGCCGCGTCCACGCGCCGTGACAATCACCGCCGCCAGCAGCGGGCCGACTGCGCTGCCAAGGTTGCCGCCGACCTGAAAGACGCTTTGCGCCATACCATACTTGCCGCCCGACGCCATCCTCGCAACTCGCGCCGCCTCGGGATGAAACACCGCCGAACCAGTGCCGATCAGCGCGGCGGCGAAGAGCAGGCCGTGGAACGACGTAGCGGTAGCGATCAATAGCAGGCCGACGAGTGAAAACGTCATGCCTATCGGCAGCGAGTAGGGCGACGGCTTCTTATCGGTGTAGAGGCCGATGAATGGTTGCAGCAGCGATGCGGTGACCTGAAAGACAAATGTCACGAGTCCGATCTGCGCGTACGTCAGGTGGAACTCGCCCTTCAGCAGCGGGTATGTCGCCGGGAACAGTGATTGCAGGACATCGTTAAGGAAGTGGCAGACGCTCACCGCGCCCAGCACTTTGAAGGCGGTCTTTGCCGCCGCTTGTGGAACCGTCGTTACTGTAGTCAAAACAAACTGCTTCCTGTTGTCGCGGAGCTTCTGGCACTGGTCCAGCAAGCACCAAATTCGGTTAGCAGTATTCTACTCGTGACGCTTAGTATAAAGCAAATGATGGTTTTTCATGCGGATCATTACCACAGAACATAGGGATGACTTGGCCTGACTAGTCGATTTCCCAAACGTAGATAGGTGATGAATAAGCATGGACAAATCCTGCCTTGAGCAGGTTGTTGTAACTGGTCTTCAGGATGCGCTGATACGTCTCAGCGAAGATATGCTTGCAACCAAGCTCACGCGCCTTCGTGACCCGCGCTGCGATAAGCGCCGTCTGCCCGCCACGCCTGCGCCACTCAGCTTCCGTGCCAGCCGGTCCGAGATAGGCGGCTTGGTGGTAAGCGTAGAGGACGCCGTACGCGTGATGCTCGTAGCCGGTTTCCGTTACCGCGCCATAAAGGTACATCCCGGGCATGTCAGCGTATCGCATAACATCCCAATCGTAAGGGTCCAGCCCCTTGTTTGGTCCGTCGACGATGCCTCCCGACCCCGGCATCGCCAGAGGCTGATCGGCCAGACGGTACAGCACATCCTGCGGCAGACGTAGCCACAACCCACGTTCAAGGAGCCAACGCTCGATTTCATCGCACTGCTCACTTGGGCTTAGGTAGACGAAGAAACGGGGAATTCCAGCTGCACGGTAATGGGCGATGAGATCGTCGAGCAACTCCTCGGTCACTGACGCGAGCACGCCCAGCCCGTGGATATGGTTATCGTTCGCGCTCGGGTATTCACCGCGATGCCCGATGTCGGTGATCACCGTCGCGCCACCAATTCGCGTCACCTTTTCGGCGCCGTGGATGGTCAGCTCACGTTGATAGCGTAGCGTTTCGAGGATGACGGCGAGTTGGGTGGGAGACATTGGGAGCCCTAATCCCCGGACATAGCAATGTCCACGCCTTCGGCACTGATAGGCGAAGGGGAATATGAGTGCGGTAGGCGAAATCCCTCTGGTTCCCCTCGCCTTTCCAAGGAGAGGGGTTTGGGGGTGAGGTCCTTCCCCACCCCCGGTTCATCGCTATTCAGCCGCGCCGACGGTCAGGATCTCAAGCGCCTTGTCGTCGTTGCGGATCTTGGATTCCGCTTCGGCCATCAGCTCGGGATGATCTTCGAGGTACTGCTTGGCATTCTCGCGGCCCTGTCCGATACGCAGGTCGCCATACGTGAACCACGAGCCTGCTTTGTTGATCAGGCCGGTCTCTACACCGATATCGATGATGCTGCCCGAGCGGGAGATGCCTTTGCCAAACATGATGTCGAACTCGGCGACGCGGAATGGCGGCGCGACCTTGTTCTTGGTCACTTTCACCTTCACCCGGTTGCCGACCATATCGTTGCCCTGCTTGAGGGTTTCGATGCGGCGAACATCAAGCATCACCGACGCGTAAAACTTGAGTGCGCGACCGCCCGGTGTGGTTTCAGGATTGCCGAACATGACGCCAATCTTTTCGCGGATCTGGTTGATAAAAATCGCGGCGGTGTTGGTGCGCGAAATGGATCCGTTGAGCTTGCGCATCGCCTGCGACATAAGCCGGGCCTGCACCCCCATGTGGGAGTCGCCCATTTCGCCTTCGATTTCCGCCTTCGGTACTAGCGCTGCAACCGAGTCGAGCGCCACGATGTCAACTGCGCCGGATCGGACGAGCGCGTCCATGATCTCAAGTGCCTCTTCGCCGGTCGCGGGCTGCGAAATCAGGAGCGCATCGATATCGACACCCAAATTGCGCGCATACTCGGGGTCTACCGAGTGCTCGGCATCGATGAATGCCGCCACACCGCCCATCTTCTGCGCTTCGGCGATTGCGTGGTACGCGATAGTCGTCTTACCCGACGATTCCGCGCCGTGGATCTCCGTGATACGCCCACGCGGCACGCCACCCACTCCGAGCGCGATGTCGAGCGCCAACGAGCCTGTCGAAATCGCTTCGACGGTCTGGCGGGGTGATTGGCCGAGGCGCATGATGCTGCCTTTGCCGAACTGCTTCTCGATCTGTCCCAATGCCAATTCCAGGGCTTTCTCTTTGTCCACTCTTTTACCTATTCTCCCTTAACCAGGCTTTCCGTGCCGCATAGCACGGCTTTGCCTATCGTAAAGCGATACGGCGGCGTTGATTTTGCCGTAACGCTGATCGTTGCGAGAAGCGTCCGCGAAATGGGAACGCCTGTACGGGATTATACCTCGCCCTACAGCGAATCGTTCAACTTTTTCAGCCTCTCATTTAAGATACTCACGCGAGCGCTGCGAATCCGGAAAGGTGTTGCGAGAAATTGTTGTGGGATGTGAGAGGAATTAGGATGCCCTCGTGCCGGGCGGGCATTTTCTAGTCCGCCGAGGACGGCGAGGTTGTGGCGATGGAGTGTAGTTGGCTAAGCATCTGGGTTGTAATCTTGTCGGGCAGAGTGGGCGATGTGTTCGATAGTTCTTGGGCCGAGCCCAAGAACTATCGAACACATCGCCCACAGTCCAATCTACCGCCCAATACGCCCTATCGCTAAGCGAGCCTCGCCCTTCGCAACACCGCCGCTCCTGCGGCGACAAGGGACATCCTGGCGCTCCCCGCGTAGGGGCCGGCGGAGCCATCCTACCACTCTGCCCGTCCCCTACAACTCCGCCCCTATCGCGGCTACAAACTCAGCTATCACGGGTTCATTTCGCTTGTAGAAGGTCCACTGGCCGCGACGCATGGACACTACAAGGCCCGCACGCTGCAGGCAGTCCATGTACGCAGAAACGGTGGATTGGGACAGTTGGCTCTTTTCGACGATCTTGCCGACGCAGACACCGCCACAACAGTCGTGATGCTCGTTAGGCCCGAAGTGCGCGACGGGATCCTTCAGCCACGCCAGCATCTGGCGGCGCATGGGGTTGGCGATTGCTTTGATGATGTTATCGAAATCCACCGCTTTCCACTCCCCTTTCTACGCTTCGGGTTTAAGCTCGCCTCCCGATAATCGGAAGGCGAGGTGAGGGCTAGGCGCTGACCAGGCTCTTGAGCGCCTCGTCGGCAAATGGCCTGATCTCGGATCGCTTACCGAATTGCAGTTTGTTCGGCCACTGAGGATCGTTGAGCAGCGCTCGGCCAGCAGCGGCGATATCGAAGTTACCTTCGACTAACTGACGCGAAACCTCGACAATGTTGTTCGGGTTACGGAACGGATCCGTCGCCACTTGCGTGGAGTCGCCCCGGAACTCGGTTCCGATGCCGATACCACCCACAGTGATTACTGGTTTGCCAGTAATACGCTTCGTTAGCTGCGCTAGCGTTTCCGGTCCCGTCTCGAACTCAGCCGCCCAGAAGCGGCGGACACTGGCGTGGAAGATATCCACGCCGGCTTTGGATATGGGCAATAGCACACGCGCCAGATCGGTTTCGTTGTTAGCAAGCTTCGCGGTATAGTCCTGCTGCTTCCACTGAGAGAACCGGAAGATCACCGGAAAATCAGGTCCCACCGCAGCACGAACTGCCTTGACCACTTCTATCGCGAGCCGCCCGCGGTTCTCAAGCGACCCGCCGTACTCGTCGTCGCGTGTGTTCGTCTTCTCCCAGAGGAACGCGTCGATCAGGTACTCATGCGCCCCGTGGATCTCGACTGCGTCGAAGCCAGTCGCCTTAGCGTCGGCTGCCGCTTGCCCAAACGCAGCCACGATATCATCGATATCCTGCTTGGTCGCCTTCGCGACAACGACTTTGCCGTCGACGACTACTTCCGACGGCCCGATACCGGGTAGCGACGGATCCGGCTCGATTCCCGGACGACGGGCTGGCCCCGTATGCCAAATCTGAGGCGCTATTTTTCCGTTGACGGAGTGTACCTCATCGACAACTTTCTTCCATCCTTCAAGCGCCTTGCCGTAGAACGCGGGCACATTGGGATAACCGTTGGCTTGGGGGTGGTTAATGAAGGTGCCTTCAGTAATGATCAATCCGACCCCGCCTTCCGCGCGACTCTTGTAGTAGGCGGCAACATCGGGGCCAGGGATATTCCCCGGCGAAAAGCATCGGGTCATCGGCGCCATCGCGATACGATTACGTAGCTCAAGTGGACCAAGGGTAAAGGGCTGGAATAGCCCGGCGACTGCTGGGTCTGTTGCAAAAGGCATTTGGATGCGTCTCCTATTCAAACGTTTATAAGTTTCCGTTGACGGATCGCTTATTTATATATCGAACTATTTCGATGTTACGATTTTAACTCATCGCGCGCCTTATTGGTTCCGCTTACCCGATCTTTATCGAAAGTTTCCATTGATCGCGCTGAGAATGAACGCGCAACGCCCGTTGCGTAGATTTCGCGACCTGCTTGTTG
Source organism: Capsulimonadaceae bacterium (assembly GCA_036504535.1). Taxonomy (GTDB): domain Bacteria; phylum Armatimonadota; class Armatimonadia; order Armatimonadales; family Capsulimonadaceae; genus JARLGU01. The sequence goes on along the minus strand of DASXUY010000051.1, from coordinate 11,855 downwards.
AGGTAGAATCCTACCGTGAAGTTCCCCATTCAAACCATAGGCATCATCGGCGGCGGGCAGCTTGCCCGCATGTCCGCTCAAGCAGCCCAGCGCCTGGGCTTTAAGGTTGTCGTCCTCGACACCGACCCAGACGGCCCCGCAGCCCAGGTCACCCCGCATCGCGTCGCGGGTCGCTACGACGACCTTGCAGCTCTGCAGGAGTTGGCGTCGAAGTGCGATGTCATCACGCTTGAGCACGAGTGGGTCAATCCGGCTCATTTTCGCGTGCTTGAGGATGCTGGCGCGCAGGTGTTCCCGTCGTCGAAGACCCTTACCTACCTCACCGATAAGTTCATTCAACGGCAGCAGTTCGCATTGAACGGTCTCGCTGGCCCCGAAGGCGCGCTGGTGACCGATATGCAGCAAGCCAAAACCCTTGGCGCCGTCTGGGGATATCCCCTGGTGCTGAAGGCGCGCCACGGCGGTTATGATGGTTATGGGGTCGAAATCGTTTGGAGCGAAAAAGAGTGGGACGAGAAACTGCCTGTTGAGCCCCAGGATTGGTACGCCGAGCAGTTTGTAGCGTTTGATCGCGAGCTCGCCGTGATGGTGGCGCGCGGCAAAGACGGCCAGGTCGCGGCCTATCCTGTTGTCGAGAGCGTGCAGACGTTTGACGGTCACCGGTGCGACACGGTCGTCGCACCCGCCCCAGAGCTAAGCGAATCCGTTCGGCACAATGCTCGTTGGGCGGCGGTTGCGGCGGTGGAAGCGGTCGACGGCGTCGGCCTGTTTGGTGTCGAGCTATTTCTAACGCGTGACGGCAGCGTCCTTATTAACGAAATGGCGCCGCGTCCCCATAACTCGGGCCATTTCACCATGGACTGTTGCGCCACATCGCAGTTCGAGCAGCACATCCGCGCAGTGTGCGGCCTCACACTTGGCCCCACACACCTTCTGGCTGGCGGTGCCGCGATGGCGAACCTCCTGGGCACCAAGACAGGCGATTTTTCGCCAGGTGCAGGAGTGGCGCGAGCTACAGCCGCTGTTCCCGGAGCGCATGTTCACTGGTACGGTAAGTCTCAAACGCGGGCGGGACGCAAAATGGGACACATAAATATGCTTGGCGACAGCCCGAAGGCAGCGCTGGAGCAAGCTCTTCGAGCCCGCGAGGCGTTCTGGACCGAGGAGGCGGACAATGGCTGACGCACCCGTAGTGGGGATTATCATGGGTAGCGACTCGGATCTGCCGACTATGGAGGCGGCCGCCGAGATCTGCCGCGAGTTCGGCGTCTCCTACGAGATCGCCATCGTCTCAGCTCACCGCACTCCAGACCGCATGCTCGAATACGCCCGTTCCGCCGTATCGCGCGGCCTCAAGATCATCATCGCTGGCGCAGGGGGAGCCGCTCACCTTCCGGGCATGGTGGCGAGTTTGACCACGCTTCCCGTAATCGGCGTCCCCGTCCCGCTCAAATATCTCGATGGCATGGACTCGCTCATGTCCATTGTCCAGATGCCCAAGGGCATCCCTGTCGCCACCGTTGCGATCGGCAACGCGGCCAACGCGGGCCTGTTGGCCGTTCGCATCCTGGGCTCGTTCGACCCCGATATCGCCCTGAAGATGGCCACGTATCAGGACGAGCTTCGCGAGATGGTCGAGCTAAAGCAACGCCAGCTCGAAACAACACAGAATAGCCAATAATTGGCGAACAAAGTAAAGCTGACCTCGCCTCACAGCCACTTGAAAGCGTAGACCGATGCCCGCCAACCCATCATCCGATAAAGGCTACACTATCGCCGAAGCCGCCGAGCAGTTGGGCGTCCCAAAGAAGACCCTTCGCCATATTCTAACACGCCCGGACCGCAAGGCGCGGCTCCTGCGCGAGTACCGGACGACGAAGAAGGGGCTGGTAACGGTTGAGATCGTGCCGCACGACCTGTACGACGAGATCGCCGGATCTGGCCCAGCGGCGGATGTAACGACGGACGCCCCTGTCACTGTGCACGAGATTGCGACTGAGACGGCGCAATCCGAGCTTCCGGGAGGCGATGCGGTCTTCTCCGCGGCAGCGGAGCCTGTTGAGCCAATCGAAGCTGCGGAGTCCGGCGGGGCCGACGAGCCTGCAAAGCAAGCCGAAACGGCACCCACCGAGCCACAGCCTGCGGCAGTGCCTGACGCAGGGTCGGCCAATGTGATCGAAGCTGTTCTGCAGTCTGCCCCGGCGCTTCAAACAAACGCGACCGACACGATGCTCATCGTCGCCACATACGAACGCCTCCTCGCTGAGAAGGAAGGCCGCCTGACTGACCTGCGCAGCGCACTGGAAGCTGAACGCGAAACCTGCCGACGACTCGCCGACGCGCTGGCCCGAGAACAGGAACTGCGCGTCGTGGCTCCTCCTGCTGCGGAACCTCCCCGCCGATCGCTGTGGGCGAGACTCATGGGGCGGTAGAGCAGGTCGCGACCGAACAGCCCTCACGCAACAAAAAAAGCCGCCATATGGCGGCTTTCCCTACTTCAATACTTCGACTACTTAGCCGGGGTTTGTGTCTCTGTCGGCGTCACGTAAACCTCGCACGATGCGCCGACCTTTGTGTTCGCCGGAACGCGACTCATCATCATGGGCGTCGTGCTAGGCGTAGCCGCTGGCGTTGCAGGCTTCGAGCGTAGATCAAGAACCGCAAAGTACGCCGTCCCAATCAACTCGGTAACCGGTGGCTTCATGCCGAATCCAGTTGCCTGAACTGGCGCGCGCTTCGTTGGTACGTCAGCTGCGTTCGCTGCAACTGTCATCGCCATCCCTACTACGAACATTGTTACTGCCAACAGAAAGGGCTTCAAGATTTTCATTATTGCGGTCCCTTCACAACGAACCCCATGTTTTCACTGAGGTTAATACCAGTTATTTATAAGTTCTACCCACCGATTATAAAGCACAAACGGCGATTTGAGTCGTTTATTGCAAACAAATTTTCCAGCAACGGGCAAGTTCTGGTATTTGTACTTGTTATTGTGGCGAAATCAGGGCCGCGCTGTAGGTTTTTGATTCTTTTTGATGATTCTTGTCGGAACGACACGGCGTTGGCAATCTTGGATGAAATTGAGAAATTGTTGGGGGCCCATCATTCGTAACTATCCTGGAGTCCCTCATGGTCATGTGTGGCGAAACGGGGTTCAGGCTGTCCATGGTTAGGTATAATGACAAAGGAAACCGCACGGACAAGATTGAACTATTCGCCGTGCTAACGAGAGTTTAAGAAGTATGACCAAGAAATTGAACCCTAACGGCTCGCAAGAAGCCGAGGAAATCACCGCTGACGCCAGCCCTGCCGCGGAGTATACACCGAGCATCATTCGCGACGAGGATGCAGAATATGAATCAGGCGGCCGACAGCCAATCGAGCTTGACGAAGCGCTGAATGCCGACGATCTCGCTGCTTTGTTCACGTCGCCGTCTCCTAAACCTGGTGCCGAAGGCGAAGCCGCTGACGATACAGCGGCAGCGGCGGTCGCTGCTGTTGCGGCAGAACAGCTGGCGGCGCTTCAGGCCGAGGTCGAGAGCAACAAGAACAATTACCTCCGCGCTGTCGCCGATCTGCACAACTATCGAAGGCGGAGCGAGGAAGAGATCAAGCGAATCCGCGCTACCGCGAACGAGCGGCTGATCAAAGAGGTCCTACCCATCGTCGACGATTTCCAGCTTAGTCTTGGCGCTGCCCAAAAGGCGCAGAGTTACGAGCAGCTTGTCGGCGGCGTAGAAGCCGTTTTGCGCAAGTTCCTCGACACGCTAGCCAAGCAGGGGGTCGAACCCATTCCTTCTGTCGGCGAGAAGTTCAACCCCGACGTTCACGAAGCGGTCATGGTCGACGAAGGCACCGACATGCCCGAGGATACCGTCACCGAGGAGCTTCGGAGCGGATACACTCTGCATGGTAAGGTTATCCGTCCGTCCCTGGTGAAGGTCGCCGGGTCCCAGTAATCACAAACTCGGCTGCGCGGATCAGGCGCGCAGCCTTCCATTTCGCAAATCGGAGTCGGCGTCCACGAATATTCTCGCATCAACCCGCGTACTGCCCCATGCGACACGTTAACCTCACCGGATTAGCCATATTGCGCTGCTCACTAACCGGAGCCACGGGTGAGGTGCAATCGTGAAATTCGATGGCCGCCGTTACCGCCCTATGGGGATGCTCGACCTGTTCGATGAGGCGTTCGACCTCTACAAGAAGAACCTCGGGCTTCTGCTGCTGATCGTAGGCATCGTGTATGTTCCCGCAGTCGGCGTCGGTACGTACGTTATCATGCCCGCCGTTAAGGACATGATCGCCGATACCCCCGGTGATTTCGACGGCGTCATGGCGTGGCTTGGCCCCTATGTTGGGCCACTTGGTGTCGTAGCCCCGCTCGCTGCCGTCCTTGCGGCTCTCGCCATTTCAGCGCTCACCGCAGCTGTGTGTGCACGCTATCTTGGCGAGCCGATCACTCTGCGCGAATCGTTCCGCCGCTCCCTTCCGCTCATTGCGCCCGTCGCTGTTGGGTTCCTGGTGTACTTCGTCTTGGTATCCTTCGGCTACGCCATGTGCGTCGTGCCTGGTTTTATCGTGCAAGCGTGCTGCATCCCGCTCCAGTTTTTCATTCAAGCGCTGGTCGTCGAAAACAGCAAGGGGCTGTTCAAGGGCCTCAGCAGGTCGTTCAATCTAGCAAAGGGGCAGGGGTCACATCTGCTTGGCGCGCATTCGGTGCATTGGTTCCTTTGGATGGTGTTGATGCTCGCGACGATTGGCGTCATACAGCTTATTGCTGAACTGGCCGTGCGGTCGGCAATTCCGCTGCTGCCGCTTCTTGCCGCGCATACCGACCTTTCGAGCGTCATCGGTACTGAGCTTGCCATCATGATTTTGATGCCGTTCCAGGTCTGCGTCGTGTCCATACTCTACTTCGACCTTCGCATTCGCAAAGAAGGCTATGACATGGAGATCCTGGCCCAATCGCTTGGGTATCCACCCGTCGAACTCCCGCCCGCCGCGAAGCTGCCGAAGGCGGCAACTGCACGGAAAGGAGCGCGGCCATGACGCTTGGCAAATCCATATCGCCCATCGCTGCTTTCCTGGCGCTTGCGTTGACCGTGGCACTGCTCGCCGCCCGCGTCAGCGCCGCGTCGCCGCCGATGAGTCGCACTCAGTACGCCGCCTCCCTGCGCCGCGTGGATGCGGCTATTGCCGCCGACCGAGAAGGCGGATCGGCGACGGCTATTGCCGCGCTCGCGCCCATCTTGCACTGCTCCGTCAGACTCGGCCAGGGCCTGTGTTATATCGACAACAGCTCGCTCGCCAGCTACCTGGGCGACGCGCTCAAACCGTCGTCAGCACGGCAGTCGAGACTGGACGCGGCGCGCGCTAAGTTAGCCATCATTCTCGCTGACCTTGGCAAGAACCCCGACGTGGCACGCACCGCAGCTGGCGTCGCCGCCACGCGCAGCATTTTGAGCGCGAGCGCGTATGCTTCCGATCCTATACCGCCACCGAGCCAGATGGACGATTATGGGCGCAAGATTTCGAAATGGTGGGATGACTTGATGAAGAAGCTCTCCATCAAGGGCCCTAAGATTTCGACGCCACATATCAATCCGAAGATCCCGCTGGCGATCCTGATCGTGATCGTCACGTTCGCGGCTGGCGTGTTGATTTGGTACTTTTACGGCCTCTATCGGAACCGCACGCCTGCCGCCAAGCGTCGCCCTGAATCGCTCTTCACGATGAACGAGGAAGAAGCCGAGCTGGTCGCATCGCGCAACTTTGACCGCTTGATGGACCTTGCCAATCAGCATGCCACCGCCGCCGACCATCGGAGCGCATTCCGCCTGGTGTACGTCGCTTTGCTCGTAGCGCTGGACACCGATGGCATCGTGCGGTTGAACCGCTCGAAGACGAACTGGGAGTACCTGCGCGACCTGCGATCGGGGCGCTATGAGCCGCTTTACGATCTGTTGCTGCCCATGACGCGAGACTTTGATCGTATCTGGTACGGCTTCGCGTTAGCGACCTCTTCCGATTACGAGCAGGCAGTTGAGCACTATCAGGCCGTTAGAAGCCAGGCAGCCGCCTTGTCGGCTCCAGTCTCGGCGCAGGCAACTGCGGCGTAGGGCATGGTGCGGCAGGCATCGGGGCTTGGTTGGTCGACGGCACGCCAGAAACCACCACGGCTTGAAAGCCATGGCTAGTTATTGAAGATAGGGTCTCCGACCCATAAGGATGCTGCGAGACCTGAGTCTACTTTCGCCACTTTGTTGTTATTCGGATCTATCAATACTCGTCGAAATTCAGAGACTATCGAGTTCATGAATGTCCCTCCGGGACGCAATAGAACAGCCTGAAAGGGCCGAATTAGCTGAAGTCCATACTTACAAAAGATGTCACGGGGATCATTCTCCTGCTTGTAGTTTTTGTCGTCGCTGGCATTATGCTGGCGGGCAATGACACGGGCGGTAGGCGTCTGATCGGGTATGAGACGACGCCGAATCCCTCCGTGTACAATGATCGCGGCTCAGGCTCACGCGGCTTATTTGACCTTGTTAACAAGCTGGGCTACAAGTCTGATGTTGAGCGGACCAAGTGGCGTGCGTTGCCCACGAACAGCTCGCTTTTGATCGCCATTCAGCCAACAACGACCGGCTCAGCCTCGGGTTTCGGCGGCAAGACTGGTGGCGGCGTGCTCACTAGCGACGATGCCCTGGCTGTCCGCGCGTGGCTTGAGCCGGGGCGAACCCTGCTGCTAATGGTGAACGAGCTACCCGGCCCCGCCACGGCGGGAACGGCAACGCCAGCGAAGCCCGTAGCTGACGGCGAGTTTGGCGATGCAGCCGGGTTCACGGTAGGCGCTGGTCTGCGCGGCGGCGATGGGGTGGGCTACTACGCGCCACTTCAGCCGCTAACGCTCTTCAATGGCGTCGGCGCGCTGGCCGTACACGGCGGGAACCGTATTCGGCGACCGAAAGGCGATGCGGTCGTTCTGTTCGGCAGGCTGCCCAATCGCAGCGGTAAGGGACCTGTCGAGGGCGAACCGGTCGCTATCATGTACCGCGTTGGTAAGGGACGGGTTATCGCCATCGCGGATGGCTACTTCGCGTGCAACAATAATCTGACTCGTGCCGACAACGCCGCATTCCTGACCAATATCATTACATCGTCTGCGAGCCCCGGGGAGCGGGTTCTGTTTGACGAGTATCACCACGGGGATATCGACGAAGGTGGAACGGTTTGGGCGGCGCTGGGTTCGCCTATTCAGGGCGCCTTCGTTCAACTCGCCTTTGCCACGCTCGTCATGATTTTGGTGCTCGCGCCGAGGTTCGGGACGCCAAAGCCACCGGTAGACCGTTCGCGGCGCACCAGCGGCGAGTATGTGTCGTCGGTGGCGTCGCTTTATCGGGGCGCTCGGGCAACTGGGCCAGCGCTGGAAGTGATTTACAGGCAGTTTTTGCGCGATGTGTGCGCCAGGCTGTCGCTGCCGTCGGACATATCGCTGCAAGACCTTGCCGACGCCGCCGCGCGTCGCGGGCATATCAACGGAGTTCAGCTCAAGAGGCTGCTGGGCCGTTGCGAACACAATTTGGATAGCGGCACGCTCAGCGAAGCGGAGCTGCTGGAACTCGTCAAGCAGATGGAAAAGTTCAGAAAGGAACTGGGCATTGACTGAAGACACAACGCCGAACAATAACGTCGGAGAGGGCGCGCCCGAAGAAACCGACTATGTCGCCAAATTGCAGGCTCTGCACGATCAAGGCAAGCTGACGTCGCCTGACGCCACGCCGGACCTGTCTCCGGAGCAGTTTGCCGCCGCAATTCGGTCCGACGCTCTCCTGCCGCTAGAGCCCGAGACGCCCGCTCCCGCAGTGCAGCAGCCGCTGCCGCAAGTGGAGGGAATCGACCGCGTGGCCCAGCTTGCGATCGTCATCACCGCCGAGGTGAAGAAGGCGGTCGTTGGGCAGGACAGTGTCATCGAAGCAGCGCTTGCAGGACTCTTCGCGCAGGGACACGTTCTGCTGGAAGGCGTTCCCGGCACCGCAAAGACGCTGCTGGTGCGTGCGCTGTCGGCGGCCATTAGCTCGGAGTTCGGCCGCATTCAGTTCACGCCCGACCTGATGCCATCCGACATCACCGGGTCGCGTATCTACGACATGCAAAGCGGCGATTTCCACTTCAAGAAGGGGCCGATTTTTACTGGCTTACTTCTTGCCGATGAAATCAACCGAACCCCGCCCAAGACCCAGGCCGCGCTACTCGAATCGATGCAGGAGGGCCGCGTGACCATCGACGGCGAGCCGTTTGAGCTGCCGCCGCTCTTCATGGTGTTCGCCACACAGAACCCGGTCGAGTTCGAAGGGACATATCCGCTTCCCGAAGCGCAGCTAGACCGCTTCCTGCTGAAGATCCTGATCGACTACCCGTCGTCTGACGACGAGCAGCGTATCCTTCGTCGAATCCACGAAGGCTTCGACCCCAACGACCTGACCACTGTCGGTATCCACCCGGTCACCGACGGCGACGCTATTCAGGCCGCTCGCCGCACCGTCTCCGCCGTGCGAGTCGAGGAAAGCCTGTTCCGGTATATCGTCGCTCTTGTCGCCGCTACCCGTGATCACCGCCAGATCGTCCTCGGCGCCAGCCCGCGTGCGTCGATTGCGCTGCTCCAGGTCGGCAAGGCCCTCGCCGCCATGCGTGGTCGCGATTTCGTGATACCGGACGATATCAAGTCCATCGCGCCGTCCATCCTTCGTCACCGCCTTATTCTGCGCCCAGAAGCCGAGATTGAAGGCACCACCGCCGACCGAATCATCGCTGGCATCCTCGATAGGCTGGAAGTGCCACGGTAGGTTGGAAAATACCTCACCCCCTAGCCCCCTCTCCTAAGATAAGGACGAGGGGGAATCAGATGGGCTGGGACATGCGCCACTGGCACCGGGACTGAACTCCCGGTCTGACGAAGGACACCCCCTGTTCGCGAGCGAACTCAAGTGCTGGGCTGTTTTGTAGTAGTAGGCGGCCCGATTGCCTGCAAGGCTTATCTTGCGGCAAGCCTCAAGCTTTTTTGCGCTCACGTGGATCACTCCTTTGTGGCTTGGAGAGCATTGTCCGCCGCATAATCATAGAAATCGAGGTGGGTATGCGTTTTCCTCGTGAGGGGTATGAAATTCGCGGATAATGAGCATAAGTCGGCGAAACCACGGCGCATAATATGCGATTTGGTGGCCATAATGCGCTTGGTGTGCTGGTGAGGGCGACATATGTCGCCGATAGTTCAGAATCAGTTGTCAATGTGCAAGTGATGACCTCTTTGGGTGTTTCATCTACAGTATTAGGATAGCATGTTTGTTTAAAAATGTCAATATGTTAAATAATAAAGTCGGAAAGAGGTGTCATGTGTAAACGAGACCTCACCCCCGGCCCCTCTCCTAGGATAAGGAGAGGGGAGAAAGAGTGGTGGAAACCCTCGGCTCTGTTGTGGCCACCTTTCCTCATATCGTCTTGCCTTTTATCCATGTCAACCGTGCTAGCGCTATAGGCCGATGAGAGCCTGGCGACTGAAGGCGCGGCTGGGAAGGGCAGAGTGAGCCGCCTTCGCGGCCTAGGAAAGTGCCGCAAAGCGTCCTTCTGAGCGGTCGACGGGGGCGAGCAAGTGTCTTCTAGTCGCCAGCAATCCTTGGAAATGTGAGGGGAGCCAGAAAGCGTTGGATTGAACCCTGCTTGGCCCCTACTGCCCTGTGTCGGCAAACAGCGTTGCCGTTTGCTCCGTGAGGCCGGTGCTGCTGTCGCCGAGTTTGCCTTCGGCGAGGATGGCGGGGCGGAAGGTGACCGTTAGGCGCGCGAGTTCGTCGTCGCGAAGCTGGTTCGGCAGCGTATGCAGCAGGCGGTCGATGACGGTTCGCTGGGCGAGTGGGAGGTCGGGGTAGGGCGTCATTGCGAACGTGGCGAACTGCTCCCAGTTGAACGCGCCGGGGCGCACCGGGCCGATGAATTGCAGGGTTTCGATGAATGGTTGCCAGGCGCGAATGATCTCGCGGTCTACGGCGGCGTGAACGAGCGCGCTATCGTCGGTACTGCTTGGACCCGTGAGTAAGAAAGCGGTCTTTTGCGAGGAAGGATCGCTGATCGGCAGCAAGCGCAGGCGAGCCGCAGCCTTCACCGCTGCGTAGAGGTTGGGGGCGCTGTAGCGTCCAGGCGCGATGGCGACGGTGCGCGGTGCGATGGCGTGATCGACAACAACATTCAGCCCGGTGTCCACGAGCACCTTTCCCAGCTCCGCTACGGTCATTTTGGGGTTCATGACAGTGTAGACTACGTCCGGCAATGCGAGCGTCGCCGCTACCGATTGGGTGGCCCCATTGTCCCACAGCCGCCGTGCGCGTTCGAGCGGCTTGTCGACCTCCCACTGCACCGCTGACGAATCCCTCTGCTCCCACAGATCGAAGTAGCCGAGTCGTGTCGTGCCGTACCGAACGCTGACAATCAGTTCTGGCTTGAACGATACTGCTCGGTTAGCAGACCGCTGTCCGGCAAAGAGCGCGTCAGCCACGGGGCGCGAGTCCACGGTCAGGTTGTCGATAGCAGCAATGGATTCGGTGGGAAGCGATGCGAACGGCATTCCCGCAGGCTCCAGCGACCTTGGGCGCACTGCCTGCGGAATGGCGCTGAACGCCGCCGCGAGGCCATTGCTGGCTTTGACAACCGCACTCACCTGAGGGATCAATGGCGCCGAAGGGGTGTCCGTGCGGAAGTTGGGCACAATGGCGGTCACAGGGCCGATCATTGCGACGTGACCGTCCACGGCTGCGGCCAGCTGCGCTGTGGCATCCTGCGCCGTGCGCGCGTTCAATGCCGCGCCAGCCTTTGCCATGTCCACGGGATAGGTGGGCACGAACGACACCAACGGCATCTGAAACTGCTTTCCGAGCGCGTCGACAACGGTGACCACGCTCGACGGCGGCGCAGGGGGAATGGGAACGATACGCAGTTGCGGCGCGGCAGACTGAGGATGCGGAAGCGTCGGCAGTGGTCGCGGCTTGGCGGACGAGTGCGGCGCAGCTACGACGGCGAGCGCAAAGGTCAATGCCGTCGTGGCAACCAAATGGGGCTTGCGATGAGCGCGGCAGCGTGTCATACCTGCGGCTTGGTAGAATAGCAGGGCTATCGCATTTAAATCAAATTTAGGGGTTAGTTGGCCCAAGATTGTTTCGACTTGCAGGTACTGGCGCTACGCCTGGCCGAGGACGCCGAAGTCATTGCGTACCCGCCGCGCTGTTGGCATTACGGATTTGTTTTCATGTTCGATCGTAACTAGTACTTAGTTAACAAAGTCTTGATTCTGATATGTCGCTGATGCGCAGCACGTGTATGCCTTCGGGTGTGCCTACGTCTCACCCCTCAAGACTAAGTTAACAGAGTACTAGTCACATTACGTCGCGCATTTAGCGCTATGCTCGAAAAGTGCGTGGCGATTTGCAGTTACAGCCGCTACGCGCGCGGAATTTCCGCCCCCGTGGCATTACGGGTTTGTTTTCATGTTCGATCAAAAAACCAGCGTGACGCTGGACCCCTATCTTGCCGAGGACGGCTCGTTTGTGCGTATGCAAGACATAGCTCCTCGGCAGCCTCCGACGGGTCCTGAAGAGTGACGCGCCGAAGACGGCGAAGTCATCTCGGAAGAGCCAAAGGGACCCGCCTCCGGCAGTAGGAAGTTTTTAATTCAATAGGTAAACCCCCAGCTCTGCTGGGGGACTCGTAAAGTTTGACTTTTCAGGCAGTCATCCATCATCCTTTTTGAACCGCTCAAAGTTCATGAAAGGAAAAACGATGGATGACTACGGAAGTTTAGCCCATAC
>DASXUY010000050.1:0-175064 GCA_036504535.1 Capsulimonadaceae bacterium | reverse complement strand
CCGAGTGATCGGCAAGGTGCAATAACTAATCGTGTTACGTCGGTAAACGTTCGCTTCCCTCACAAAATGGTAAGCGAGTGAGACGAAATGCCGTCAGTTCTTTCTTTCGATACCCTGTGGCTTGCCACAGGGAAGTTCATTTTTTTTGATCGAACATGAAAACAACAACGTCGTGCCACGGGCGCGGGAATTCCGCGTGCGTAGCGGCAGTAGCTGCAAGCCGCCACGCACTCTTCGAGCATACAGCTAGGTGTGCTCAGATCTGCTTGAGTAATTACTCGCCATCATCCTCCGCCGAACAGTTTTCGTGCCGAATACAGCGGGTTTGTCGCGCTGACAACATACGTTTCGAGCTGTCGGTAGCCTTTGTTGATGCATTCGCACACACCGTTCTGGTTGAAGTCGGCCATCATCTCCATGAACATGCGGGCGGCGAGGTCGGGGTCGCGGAGAGCGATTGTCTCCATCACCCAGCCGGTTGGGGTAGCCCAATAGGCGCCGTTTTGGTAGCGGTCCAGGTCGGGCGACGGCGAATCCGGCGACCGGGTGGTGGAGAGGTTCTCGCGCGGCGGATTGAGCGTGCGGCTCCAGTACTCGCCCTTGCGCAGGTGGCGCACCTGGCCAGCGTACGCGTACGTATCATACTGCTCGGCGAAGAACCGGACAATCGAGTCGCGCTGATCGGCGCTGAGCGGGAAGCCGATGACGACCGCGTAGGCGTTCGCCCAAACGTCCACCTGGCGGCAGTCGACCGTGGCTGCGACAAAAAGCTGCTCGGTATCGTCCCACAGCGTGCCAATCGCGGACTCAATGGCTGCGGCGGCGGTCGCGTAAGACGCTGCAAGACCAGCGTCGCCGCACTCTGCCGACCAGTGGGACATGCAGCGGTACGCTCGCCAGGTGAGCAGGGACTCCATGAAGAGGCCGCCTGTTTTGCCGATGCAGTCAGTGAAACCGTACGGCGAATGCGGGAATGCGGGATCGTTCCACACCAAGCCGTTGTCGTCGCGCGGTATACACGCGAGGCCGAGTTCGAACGATGGCGCCCACGCTGCGAACTGCGCGCGGGCGTCATCCGGGGCGAGCCGTTTGAGGTATTCATTCGCCACAATCGCGAGGAACGCGCCATTGTCGAGATTATAGCGGCCAATCGGCGATGATTCGGGGCCGGCGATGTAGATGGGGCGACAGTCGACGGAGACGCGGTCAGGAACGACTCCCTCCGGCGACTGACCCGCGATAAGCATCTCGATGCATGCCTTGGTTTCGTCCATCGGGATCATCTCGCCCGCATACTCGACCATATACGTGAAGTCGCGAGTCCATAGCGCCTGGTAGCATCCTTCGCCGTCGGGCATGTAGATGAACGTGCCATCGGTGGCGGCAGCGCGGCATCCCGCGATATATTTGCGGGCATACTCCGCAAGATGGTCGATCTGCGCATGAAGCGCCTGTGCTGATATGGTCATGGGTTTGATTCCTTATGTCGGAATTGACGGCTGGAACTTCGATGGTCACTTTAGCGCTTGATCGAGTTGTGGGCGGGACGGGCTGGCGGGACGGTTCAATGTTGTCGCCCAAGTATAATAAGTGCCATATGTGGCAAATGCGGTGAGCTATTGTATCAACCTTTGCGGCATTTGCACAGCCATTCCGCTCGCTTTTTGCAGAATTTTGGATAACCCATGAACTATAGTTGGATCGAATTTCACGGTGCCGTCACCCACTTCCCTGTGGCGCTCATTCTAGTCGGCTTCCTGTTTGAGATCGGAGCGCCGCTATTCAAGAAGCCTGAATGGCGTGTCGTGAGCTTTTGGTGCCTGACGGTTGGCGCGCTTGGCAGCATTGGTGCCCTTGCGAGTGGTTGGCTTGGGGCTGCGGGGGTTTACCGCGACGCGAGCTTGCCGCAAATCGTGGTCACACATCGGCTGTTCGCGTTTGTGACGGCTATCACGGCTATCGCTCACGTTGCCGTGCGGATCGTGAAGAAGGACAAGCTGGAAGCTGGTGTGGCGGCCTCGGCGCTGCTGCTTCTACTTGTGGCGACCGCTGCAGTAAGCTACACGGGCTTTCTCGGGGGGCAGATGGTGTTCGGCGAAACCGAGTCAAAGCCGGCCGCAACATTGCCAAGCACGTCGCAGGCGGCAAGCGTAACGCCAGGCGACCCGAAGCTCGTGTCGATGGGCGCGAAGCTGTTTGTGAGCCAGCGGTGTCTATCATGCCACACCGTCGGAGCGGAGGGCGGATCTCGCGGACCGGACTTGACTCACGAGGGAAGCGATATCTCGGACGTGAACTGGCATATCGAGCACATCAAGGATCCCGCGAAGATGAATCCGGGTTCGTCGATGCCGCCCTATAGCAGCCTCACTCAGCCGCAACTGGCGGCGCTGGCGGCCTACTTGGTGAGCCTCAAATGACGGCCGTAAGCGCGCCAGAAGCGCCGAAGACCAAGCCGCGCCTCGATTTTATCGATGGGGTTCGCGGTCTCGCGTGTTTCTACATCGTGGCGCACCACCTGTTCCTCACCCTCTATCCCGTGCTATGGCATGAGGACGCGCGCGTGGCGCTTCGGGCCGCGTGGTGGTCACCGGCGGCTGGCTGGCTGCAGCTGGGACACTATGCCGTGACCGCGTTCATCGTGCTCTCGGGCTACTGTCTGATGATGCCGGTGGTTAAGGACGGACTGCTGCGAGGAGGCGCGAAGAGCTTCTACACCCGGCGACTGGCGCGGATCTTACCGACCTATTTCGCGGCCATCGTTTTTTGCTCCATCGTGGATGTACTCGGTCACGTCGGCGGCCACGTGACCGTCCGCACTATCGTGACGCATGTGCTGCTGATCAACAACTGGATGCGCGACGATGGCATCAACGGCGCATTCTGGTTCATCGCGACCCAGGCGCAGCTGTACGTTCTCTTTCCCGCGATGGTGTGGGTGTGGCGCAAGCTAGGGCCGGTTGCATCGACAGTTACGATGCTGGTTATGTCGACCTCGGCGTTTCTGATCTTCAAGGACTACGTCAGCTGGTCGACATGTCTGCACTACGGCGGCTTGTTTGCCGTGGGGATGTTCGCGGCCAATGTGTCGTTTTCGACACAGGAGCGTTGGGCTCAGCTCCGGACGAACGCCCCATGGGGGCGAATATCGGCGGCGACGCTCGCGGCTGTATTCGTGGTCTCGACCGTGTGGTTCGACTCGGTGATGGCGTTCAGCCGAATCATGGCCCTCGCCGATCTGCTGGTCGGCATCGTCACCTCGACCGGGCTGATCGCGGCGGCGCGCGCAACGAACACGCCCCTGCGTCGCTTCCTTGAGCTTCGCCCACTCGTGGGGCTGGGCACGTTCTCGTACAGCCTCTACCTGATCCACACGCAGCTGTTCGCCGTGGCTCGGGTTCACCTACCGTACACCACCGACACAAGAGTCGCCGCGATCATGGTCTTCATCTTGACCCCGCTCGCCGTGGCTGTTGGGTGGCTGTTCTACCTGCTCTTCGAGAAGCCCGTCGGCGCCGCCCGAGCCAAAGCGTCCAAGACAGCCGCTTAAGCTGACTTGAGCTAGCTCATGCCGAATGCGTCAGCGATCAGTTCGTAGGATCGCAGCTTGGCGGCGGGATCGTGCAGGATAGCGAGCATCAGCACTTCGTCGGCACCGTATTCTTCCGCGAGCGCCTCCACCTTGGCGCGGATCGTCGCGGGGGTGCCGAGGATGGTGCGCCGGTTGCGAGTCGGGGAGTCGGCGGGTTCCGGGTTGTCGGCCAAGTATTGCGTAGCAGTCTCTACCGACGGCACCTTCACAAGCTGGCCCTGCCGCAGGAGGCGCAGCATCATTCGTGAGCTTGATGCCAGTCGCTCAGCTTCGTCGTCGGTTTCGGCGCAAACCACCCACGCGGCGACGCCGACATAGGGGGCTGGCTGGGTTGGTGATGGGACGAAGGTCTCGCGGTAGGCCTCGGCAACAGGCGCGCCATCGGCATTGATGAAATCGGCGAAGACATAAGGCAGGCCTAATTCCGCCGCCCACACTCCGCTTTGCTCAGACGAGCCCAAGAGCCACGGGACCGAGCGCTCCGGTAGGCCGGGCATCACATCGGCGAGGCGGGAGAACTCGTGCCCTTCGGGGAGAGTGCCGCTCGTGTAACCGATGACATCCTTGAGCTGATCCAGGAAGTCCTGCGGCACGATCGAGCGACGGGTTCGCTGGAGAGCGAGCTGGGTTCGCACGTCTGTGCCGGGAGCGCGTCCGAGGCCGAGGTCTATGCGCCCGGGGAAGAGCCCAGCGAGAACGCTGAACGTTTCCGCCACCTTATAGGCGCTGTAATGGGGCAGCATGACCCCACCGCTACCGACGCGTATCCGCTCGGTGGCGGTCGCGATCGGTCCGATAAGCGCCTCGGGGCTTGTGCACGCCAGCGCGGGCGAGCCATGGTGTTCGGCGACCCAAAAACGGTGATATCCAAGCCTATCGGCCAGCCGCGCAAGGGCGATTGTGTTGCGTAGCGCCGATGAGCCGTCCGACCCTTCGGACACGGGCGACTGGTCGAGAACACTGAGACGAAGCGCTTTGCCTGACGATTGAACTTGCATGCGGTAAGGTTACCTTACCGCATGCGAATTCCTTCTTTGTAGCAGGCAAACGTTACTTTGCAGGGCCGTCGTCGGTCATGGATGCATCATCGACGTAGAATGTAACCGGGGCGGCTGGGCGAATCATGAAGCAAGCGTCGATAGTGTCGGTAGCTGTCGCTTTGACGGTCACCTTTTCCCACGGGATACCGGGGACGACCACGGCCTTGCCGTACTCGGTGTAGGGCGCGGTGGTGCGGCGCAGGTAAACGTCGATGGGGACTTTGCGGTTGCCCTGAAGCCAGACGGTGAGAGTGTACGTATGACCTTGAATGATCTTGGGAATGTACTGGAACATCTGGCACACTCCGGCGCGCTTTGCGGTGTACTCAACTTTGAGAGCCGATTTGCCTTCATGGACGTCAGTTGTCAGCTCGGAGTAGGCGATATCGACATCGGCCCAGTCGGAGCCGTCCTGCCACGCAGCGGGGAGGACGCCCGTAATGAGCGACTTTGTAGTCGGGCTGGGCGTGACAGGATTGTATGTACCTTCGAGGCCCGGGTTCTTAAGCATCTGAACGGGCGCTGGAGTGTCGGCGAAGACTGATGCAGATATGTTGAGAAGCGATGCGGCGAGCGTTGCTCCTGCAAGCAGGCGAGAAATGGTGATCATGGGCGGCTCCTTTGTAGCTGGCGACGGCGCTTCGAACGGGTTGAAAAGCAAAATAGGTGCTTGACAGAGTCTTTGTACTATGTTATAGTACTAATGTACTACGGTTGTAGTTTGTTGTCAAGTAGCGCCCTATGTCACAAACCTCCGACATCCAAATAACGGCATCGCTATCGGAGCGCATCACCGCCGACTTTCGGCTGAAGATCTCGTCCGGCGCGTGGGCTCCGGGCGCGGCGCTACAGACGCGTCGTGAGCTCGCGAAGAGCTACGGGGTGGCGTTGCGTACTATCGAGCAGGCGATGGCTCCGCTGATCAGCGAAGGAGTCGTCGAGGCGAAAGGCGTCAAGGGCACATTCGTTGCGCTCGAAGGCGACCGCCGCATTGATGCGTCCCGCATCGATACTCTTTCGATAGGCAAGGCGATGCAAGACTCGACGACACCAATCTCGCTAGGCATCATTGGAATGTGGAGCGGCATTCATGGCGAGAACATGGTTGAGAGCATCGGTTCACGGGCCATTGAGCACGATGCGGCAGCGCATGCTAATGTGAGTTTGCACTATTTCAACCGCTACGTCGGACGTAACGTGCCCGGGCTACCGATGGAAGTGGCAGCGAAATCGCTGATCGACGAAGGCGTCGACGGCATCATTACGTTCACGCTTCAGCAACCTGACGATAGCACAGCCTGTATTCCGCCGTTTGTCGATGTTGTCGAAGTAGCCAATGTACCGGTGGTGATGTTTGGCCGGACACCTTCGCACATTCACCTGAGGCAGGTGTCTTACGACGACGTTTACGCAGGATACGAGGCCGCGCGGCACCTCATTTCGCGCGATTGGCGATCCATCGTCTACATGGCGCCGTTCGACGCGTTCTGGATAGCGGACCGTCGGGAAGGTGTCCGTCAGGCGGTCCAGGCAAGCGTTGGGCTCGGTGTTGAACTGCGCGATTATAGAGACCCGAGCCATTCGGTGGAGTTCAGCGGGTACGGCCACTATCAAGAACAGGGCTATATCGACGGTAAAGCGCTCTTGCTTTCGATGACCGAGCCAGTAGCGATCATAGCCTGTAACGATATGGTGGCGTACGGTGTACTTGATGCTGCCGCTGAACTTGGGTTCCAGACAGGGAAGGATTTCGCCATTATCGGGTTCGACGATTACGTCCATTCGCGCCGTTACGCGCTCTCGTCAGTCCGCCCTCCGTTGGAGCAGATGGGTGGGGAGTGTGTCGACATGATTATGCGCGCTGTCCGTGGTGAGCGGTGTCCGTTGGTGGTTACGCTGCAGTCTGAGGTGGTCTCGCGCAGCTCCACGACGCGGCCACGGTCCGGGCGCGACAGTGTGTTTTCTGGTGTTCGTGAAAAGGAGTTGACACGATGAATGTTCAACAGTTAGTGATTAAGCAGCGAAAAGGTTTCACTCTTATCGAGTTGCTCGTAGTTATAGCCATTATCGCGATATTAGCAGCTATACTTTTTCCGGTTTTCGCCACGGCACGAGAAAAGGCACGACAAACAACTTGCGCGAGCAACATGAAGCAGATAGGCATCGCGTTTACCCAGTATTCGCAAGACTACGACGAGGTGCTGCCACCAGTCTGGATTTACAATGGGACTTGGAGCACGCCGCTTGGGTGCTGGGATACTGCGCTCGGGCCCTATCTTGGTTTCGCTGTTGGAATTAATGCGAGCAACAATCATGCGGCTCCGCCATTAGTGCTAGCATGTCCGGACGACACAATTGACAGAGGGTCATGGGCGGCAACGGGCAACTATGCGAGAACGTACGCTGTGACTAGCCCTCGCGCTGCAGAAAACTCCGGGGCTTCAACGGGCGTGGTGTTGGCAGACGTTAACTCGGCAGTTGCGAACTATGAGCCAATGGTCGCCATCTCGAAGATTCAGTCATCCTCCACAACGCTTCTCATGACCGAATTTCCCCTTGCTAATAATGTCGTTTATCGACCTGGTGCCTCCGCAGTGCAGGCACCGCACCAGACGGTTCCTGGCACCTGCGCCTCAGCATATAGCCAAGACTGCACGCTGGCGCCGGTTCACACTACTACTTGGAACTACCTCTTTTGCGACGGCCATGTGAAGTCGTTGCGACCGGAACTTACAGTAGGTAGTGGCACATTGATCGTTCCGAAAGGCATGTGGACGCTCGATCCGAACGACTAATTCCGAGTGGCCAAGTTCTAAACTGCGGAAACTCTATGTGCGCTTTCTTGCAGGTGCAACAGGTGCTGCATAATGGATCGGTTACGACTGGGCAAAATTCGATCTACGCGGGTATACTGAAAATGAAATATAAACCGAAACGTAATAATCACGCAAAAGCTTTCACTTTAATAGAATTACTCGTTGTTATAGCTATAATAGCAATATTAGCGGCTATTCTGTTCCCGGTCTTCGCAAAGGCGAGGGAAAAGGCGCGTCAATCAACCTGTACGAGTAACCTAAAGCAAATGGGATTGGCGATGCATCAGTACTCTCAGGATAATGACGAAACGTACCCGTTTGCGTGGTCGTACTGGAACGGCGGCGCGAACTGGAACCAATGGGATAAGGAACTCGAACCGTATTTAGGATTTCGCGTATACAGGACCGGTACGACAACATTATCGCAGCCTCTTGTTTTGGCCTGCCCCGACGACAGCGTCGTTCGTGCATCCACCAACGTAGTCCGATCATACGCTGTTGCTAACCCTGGAACTGGTACGACGCACACGGGCATATTTGGAAACTCGGTGCTTCCTACAGGGAGCGGTGCAAACGCCCAATACATACCTGGGCGGCAGCTAAACGAAGTCTTGGCTCCAGCGACGACACTCATGATTACGGAGTTGCCGATTGCTAGCAATTGCTTTGGATGGGGTACCGGCGCATCCGTGGATTCGCCCAACGCACAACAGCAGACACTTGCACCTGTGCACACAGAAACGTGGAATTACTTGTTTTGCGATTCACACGTAAAATCGTTGAGGCCCGAGTTGACCATCGGGGCTACAGGTACCATGGCCGCCCCTAAGGGCATGTGGACTATAGACCC
Source organism: Capsulimonadaceae bacterium (assembly GCA_036504535.1). GTDB lineage: Bacteria > Armatimonadota > Armatimonadia > Armatimonadales > Capsulimonadaceae > JARLGU01. The sequence continues at coordinate 166,766 of DASXUY010000050.1, read as the reverse complement.
CAACGACTAATTGCCGCGCGAATTTTGCCAATGCGGCCACGCTGTGATTTCAGCGTGGCCGCTCTCTTGATAGATCCCCCGTAAGGCTTGCCCCATGAATGCTAGATTGTTGTGTCTCCTATTGAGCTCTGTGCTGCTCACGCCGGTCTACGCCGCCGCCGCGCCGTCGCCGATCTTCGTTTACCCGTCCAATGTCGCGAACCCACGCGTACCGAGTATTGCGCCAGTGGCGGGTGGGGCGCAGGGGCTTTGCATGGGCGTTGATGCGGAGTTCCAGTATCCTCTGGCGGGTGTGCTGGATACGCGTCAGGGGGCGACCGCGACAGTTGCTCTGCGCGACGATCCCCGCAGGCAGGGGAAGGCACCGGTGACGTTGTCTAAGGGCGACATAAAGGTGGTAATTGAGATCTCGCCTGCGTCGACGGGCCGCGTGATGTCGGTGAAGGTCCGGCAGCCCGGTAACTGGAAAGAAGCGCCGCTGACCGGATTCACGCTGCCGCAGACCTGGACACAAGTCACACTCGCGATCACCCCGAAGGCTGTTACGTTGACGGCCGGGACCGCGACGGCCACGGTGCCGCTGAACGTTCCTCTGGTCATCGATACGCTGACGGTGTCCGCGTTGAACGTTGACGACCTCAACATTACGGGGGAAGGGTCATTGGCGCTCGGCTGGGAGAACGGATACGCGGCGGTGGCGAATCCCGCACCCGGCGGCGAAGTAGCCGCAACGCTGATGGGGTTCGATTCTTACTTCGTCAATGCCGCACCAAACAAGCGTGATTCGCCTGTGATGTATGTCGTGAACCCCAAAGGCGTTCCAGCGACGGCGACGGTGACGTTTCATGCAACCACGGAGCTTTCGGGCAAGACGCTCGACTGGGTGCAGTCCACTAAGGCAGCGCCTCGTTCGTCGGTCGCAATGCCGATTGTTATTCCTGGCGGGCTTGCAACCGACATCTACCACCTCAGGGCGGTAGTGTCGGGCGATGCGCAGGCGGCGACAATCGATAAGCACTTCCTGTATGCGCAACGCCTTGCGGACGGTGTCGGGACGGCGCGTTTCGGACTGCACGACTCCGACCGCACCCAACTGGGTTTCTGGCCCGATGCTCTGCCGATAGCGATCGGACACCAGTATGCTCGCTGGGGGTATATCGTTGGCCCGCCATGGATCAAGGACTTCAATGGGAGCTGGGGCATCGATCCGGACAGCCCATCGGCGCAGTGGAACTGGAACTCGCACATCGACTGGACTATTGCGCAGGGGCAAACGCCTTACATCTGCATTGGTGGCGAGCCGTGGCTGGAGTGGATGCGTGAGCCCGGCTTCGACGGGAAGGGAATGCCGAAATATCCGTGGGGTTCACTCGGCGGCAAGCCCGACGACCGGCGCTACCGCCAGTTTGTCCACGAACTCGCGTCACGCTACAAGGGAAAGGTGTCGCTGTGGGAGATCCAGAACGAGCCAAACGCGTTCCCTCCTGGCGGCATGGACCCTGCGACTTATGTCGCGGTGCTGAAGGCGGCGTTTGAGGAGATCCATGCGGTTGATCCTAAGGCGACAGTTTACGGTATCTGTGGCACCGGAGATTTCGTGCCGTGGATGACTAAAGTTTTTGACCTCGGCGGCGCCAAGTATATGGACGCAATCTCGTTCCATACTTATGTCACCCCGAAGCTGCCCGAGGAGAGCAATCTTCCCGCAAAGCTGGATCAGGTGCGGGCGCTTGCGGCGAAGAATGGTAAGCCACTGGCATTTCTGAACTCGGAAACCGGCACGTATGTTGCGCTTCGAGAGGTTGTGGACAAGCCGATTTCGCCCGAGCGGCTGGATGATCTAATAGCGCGAGGAACACCGACGCTGAGCATCCCGCACGGCTGGCCGAACTACGCGTTGGACGAAACTACCGGGTCGCTGTCCATTGTGCGCAACTGCGTGTACAACTTCCTGGCTGGGGCGAAAGCGTTCACCTTTTTTGGCTGGAACTCCAACTGGCCTGCACTCGACTGGATCACGAAGCAGCACGGAGACGACGGCTTCGCAATGGTGTCCGCGACCAAGGACGGCATCCGTACACCATCACGCTACACGCTGGCGATTGGAGTGCTGACCGCGCAGATGGAATCGAGCAACCTCGAAAACGGCGTGGCGATTAATGACGGCGATATCCGAGGCGGTGTTTTTCGCACCGTTGGCAGTGGATCGACTGCGGTGGCGTGGTCTATATCTGGCAAGCGCACAGCTGTGTTTGACGTGCGAGGGCAGGGTGTCAATGCCGTGTCGCTGTTCGGACAGCCTGTGACGTTGCCGAAGCTCGCGCCAAGCGGTGGTTTGCTTCAAGTTGCGCTGACCGCCGAGCCAGTCTACATTCATGTCGCCAAGGGGACGCTTACCGAGCAGCCGTCGCCCATCGAGGATGTCAGGACAATGGCCGAACCCGACGGCGGGTACCGAATACGCTACACGCTGAACAATCGGGCGGCGACGGCATGGACGGGGAGCGTTACGTATCAGGCACCGACCGGGTGGACATTGACGCCGTCGCGGTCATCGTTCAATGCGCCTGCGGGCGGCAAGACAACGCTTGAAACCGTGGCGCGGCAGGCTATGGACGCGCCTGCTCAGATCACAGTCAATGCGGCATTGAGCACGCCTAGCGGCGGAATATACGAGGTGCCATTCCCAATCAAGGCGCGCCCACGGGTATCGGTACTGAGAGTATCGACCGCCATAGGTGACTTTGATTCGCTCCCTGGGGCACCGCTTTCGATCAGCAAACCGGAGCAGGTCATGATGGGGCGCCCGCCAGCGCTGGCATCGTTGCAGGAAGCGCAGTATTGGAAGGGACCTTCCGAGCTTTCCGGATTGGTAAAAGCTGCGTGGACCGGCGACGCGCTCACGGTCGCCGTGAAGGTGCACGACGCGAACTACCGTCCACCGGTGGCGTGGCCGGGTGTCGCTGGCTCATGTATCGAGCTGTTCCTCGACTTCAGGCGTCCCGGTGAAGGTCTTGGCAATGCGGTCTATGGCCCCGGTGTGTTCCAGGTTATCTTCAAGCCCGCCGACAACAAAACAGACCCGCCGACCGTCTGGATCGCTCGCGGCTCACCAGCGTCTCTGGCCGGGGCAACGGCCACAGGGGCGCTGGCTGCCGACGGCGACTATGTAGTGACTTACACCATTCCGTGGAAATCGCTCGCCATTACGCCAGCTGCCGACACACAGTTCGGGCTCGACGTCTCCATCGACGGCCCCTTTGCTGACCGGCCCGTGCGCAAATCGCAGATGGCGCTCTTCGGGACGGCATCGAACAACAGCGACGCGTCTGGGTTTGGTGTGGCAGCGTTGAAGCGGTAGGGGCAGAGAGATTGTTGATGGCGGGATAAATGCCGCAGATTATGCGGTGAATAGACAGCCAAATAGCCGTACACGCGTGCCGTAAACGACCGTACGCGCGCCGGAAGGGGCTACGTCTAGCCTCAAAAGGCGGGTATGCACCAAACTAGAGGCAACAATTGGCTCCTAATCTTTACGTTGCAAAGATGGTGGGTGCCATGCCAACCGCAGCGCCTCACGGCGACGGGCCGCTCCGTGGCGAGGGTTGGCGATTCTTTTCGGGGACCGTCTCCTCGAAGGCGGCCCCAAACATTGGCGAGACGCCACGATTGGGATGAGGAGTTTGGGGTGGTTACGATAGGCTCACCGGCTTCTACGACGCGAACATGTGGTGCCGCCTTCTGCGGGCCAGTCCCCAGGGCTGGGTTCGTTCGGAGTTGAGGCAAAATGCAAATCAGCTGCCTCAATCGTGGTTCACACCCTCAAAAGACGATGGCGAGCAGGACTCATACACCTTTGTGGATAATACTAGGAGGCGATTAGTTTGATGATCGCCAGTAGTCCCTAGAACGCACTCTTGGAACACGACATGTCCACACTCGCTCAGCCCCCTTCGTCAACCGGCGGTGAACCCGCGACGCCTGCGCCGCCGAGGCAGTATGCCTTGCGTGGGCGCGCTCTCGCCATCGGCATTCCGCTCGTTGCCATCATCTCCGTGATTTCGGTGTATGCCGACATGGTGACCAAAACCGTTCAGTTTGGTGTGCTACAGTTGGCACCTCCTGCCGTTGTGGGCTTGTTCTTGCTGGTCCTGCTCAACAAAGGGCTTTCGCGGCTGGCGAAGCGCGAGCTACTCCATGCGGGCGACATCCTGATCATCTACACAATGCTCCTGGTGGCGGTGATGGTTTCGACCCGTGGCGTCATCGAAAAGATGATCCCGCCGCTGGCGTACCTACCGTATCACTCGACGGACACGACACGCTACAACGAGCTCCTGACGCGCCATCTGCCGTCGTGGATACTGCCGTTTTCGCCAACGCCGTCGTCCGCCTGTCCCGATGGACTGCGCGCCTACTACGAAGGGCTTGGCCATGGTCAGCCGGTGCCGTTCGAAGCGTGGGTGGGGCCGCTGTTTGCGATGTTAGGCCTGGTTGCGTGTGTGGTGCTGGTCTTTATCTGCCTCTCGGTGCTTATTCGCCGCCAGTGGGCTGATAACGAGCGGCTATCGTTTCCGCTGACTGCGCTTCCGGTCGCGATGATACGCGACGATATTGACGGTCACCCGTTCATGCGCAACAAGATGCTCTGGGCTGGCTTCTTTTTCACGTGCGCGATTTTCATGATCAACGGCATCCACGCCAACGTTCCCGCGCTACCCAATATCCCGCTGAACTTTCCGGTGAGCGCGCAATTCACGGTTCGCCCGTGGAGCCAGATCGACTACACGGTTATCTATATTTCGTTCGCTGCGATTGGGTTTGCGTACCTGCTGCCCAATGACCTCCTGTTCTCGCTGTGGTTCTTCTTCATCTTGACGCGCCTTGAAGACGTTATCATGGTGCAGATGGGCGGTATCCCAACTGGAATTGGAACACACAATGCGCGCGTGTTTACCGGACATCAGGCCGCTGGTGCTTACATCGTACTCGTGATTTCGTATATCGTGCTGGGCAAAGAGCACTTTACGAACGTGCTCAAGACGGCGTTTACGAAGAACAAGACAATCGATGATTCGACCGAGATGATGTCCTACCGCACCGCGATCTTCGGGATGCTCGCAGGCTTCGCAGGTGTAATAACATGGCTCTCGCTAGCGGGTATGAGCCCTTGGCTGGCGGCGTCGATCATGGGCATTTACATGTTCTTTATCGCGGTCATTATGAGCCGAGCGGTGAACGAAGCTGGCCTCTTGATGACCGAAACGAGCTTCCTGCCGACGCACCTCATCCAGTTCGTCGCGCCGGTTTCCTCATGGGGACCAGCCAACATCACGCTGACTGCGCTCACCAACAACATGTTCTGCCGCGACCTGCGCGGAGTTCTGCTCTCGCCATTGATGGACGCGCAGAAGATGGCGGGTGATATCCGCCTCAAACAGCGTTCCCTACTGGCGCCGTTTGTGATCGCTGGTCTTGTGGCGTTCTTTGTGGCCGCTGCCGCGTTCCTGTACGTCAGCTACACCAAGGGCCACATCACTCTATACAGCTATCCCGACAACAACTCGGGGAACCTCTACAAGGGCGCAGCGACCGCGATCAAGGGGCTAGGCGTGCCGTTCGACAAGACAGCGCCCGGTGGACTGGCGCTTGGCATAGCCGTAACTGCGGCGATGGTGCGCCTCCGAACCATGCTGCCCTGGTTCCCGCTTCACCCACTCGCCTATGCAGTCGCGCCGACCTGGTCGATGATCGTGCTCTGGTTCCCGTGCTTCCTCGCGTGGGTGATCAAAGTACCCGTGATGCGCTACGGCGGTATTGCAATGTATCGCCAGCTACGGCCGTTCATGCTCGGAATGATCCTGGGCGAGTTCACGATGGCAATGCTCTGGGCGGTACTTTCAACTCCCGCGATCGGCCTCTCCGCACCGGACTTCCCGTGGCCTTAGCCAATAGCTGACACACATTCAACAGCCCCACCGCAGAGGATGCAGTGGGGCTGTTTCGGCGTAAGGGACTGGCGCTTCGCTATCGCTGTTTCGCAAGCACCGCGACACCAAATACGGGTAGCTGAAGGGGTGATACGGCGAGGATCCCTGTGAGGCGGTCTGTATAGCCGTCGACGTCTAGCGCTACCGATTGGGTGTCGGGGCTGAAGTTGAGAACGAACAGGAAGTCGGCGGTGTCCGTAGAACGCTTCTGGACGTGGACGCCTTCCGGGGTGTCGGTTGCGACGGTTCGCTCGATGCCCAGCGTGCGGACCAAAGTGCCAATGAAGCTGGCGTTGAACGCTTCGTCGTTTCGCGACGCGATGTAGTAGGCAGCTCCGCTGCCGACCGCATTCTTCGTGACCGCAGGCGATCCCGCGTAGAACTGCTCGCCGTAAACCGCTAACGCCTCAGCGCCCTCAAGGTGGACGATGTCGCAGAGCTGGCGGGCGTTCGCGATCTCAGGAAGGCCCATCGGGTTACCGGGCGCGGGAATGACGCTCTGCGAGTGCTCATTGCGTAGCACATCGGTCTCCTCAACCCAGATACCGAGAAGCTTGCGCAGCGGTCCGGGAAAACCTGTGAGGAAGCAGAGGTCGTCTTCGTTGACGATCCCGGTCAGGTAGGTAGCCACAAAAGTGCCGCCAGCTTCGACGAACTTCTCGATACTCTCAGCAACGCCGGGGCGTATCATCATCATCATCGGTGCGATAACGAGCTTGTACGGAGACAGGTCCTTGGTCGGGTCGATCACGTCGACGGGCACATTCAGCTTCCAGAGCGGCAGATAGTGCTCCATGACGGTCGCTTCGTAGTTTTTGTCCTCGTTGCGAGGTCCCTGAGCCGACGAGATCACCCACTCGCTTTCCCAGTCGTAGATCACGGCGACTTCGGCAGCCGTGGACGCGCCTGCGAGGTCGGAAAGCTTGGCCATATCGGCGCCGACCTGAGCCACGTCGCGGAAAACGCGCGTGTTTTCGTGGCCGACATGGTCGACGACCGCGCCGTGAAACTTCTCGCTGGAGCCGCGGCTCTTACGGAACTGGAAGTACATCACAGTGTCCGAACCATGCGCCAGTGCTTGCATACTGGCCAAGCGGTGCATCCCGGGGCGCTTTGGTACTGGAATAGAGCGCCAGTTTGTGACGCTAGGCGTCGACTCCATGAGTATCCACGGCTTGCCGCCCTTCATGCTGCGGTAGAGGTCATCGATAAAGCTAACGTTAACGGCTTCGCGCCAGACAGCCTGCTCGCCGTGCCAGTCGGGGTACATGTCATTACTGACAAAGTCCAACGCTTCAGCTACTTTGATGTAGTTGAAGTCTCGGAACGTCCCCATCAGGTTTGTCGTGATAGGCACATCTGGGGTCAGGCGGCGCAGTGGTTCCGATTCGTTCTTGATAAACGAGATGAGCTGATCCGTCATGAATCGTTTCCATGCCAGTGCGAGCCCATGGACGGAGCCGTCTATGGTGGTTACTTGCGCGAAGCTAGTGAATGAGTGGCTCCAGAACCGCGACCAGAACGCGTCATTCATCTTCTCCGGCGTCTCGTAGCGCGCTTCCAGCCATGTGCGGAATGCGGCGAAGCAGAGGTCGCAGTGGCAGTGGCCGCCGTATTCGTTCGAGAGGTGCCAGAGGACAAGGGCGGGATGGTCCTTGTAGCGTTCTGCGAGGCGGGTATTGATTTCGAGCACCTTCTCGCGATAGACGGGCGAGGTGGGGCAGTGGTTGTGGCGGAGCGCCTGGGCGTCGCGGAGTCCGTTGGGCTGGACACGCCGCACCTCGGGGTACTTCAGTGCGAGCCAGTTCGGCTTGCCGCCGCTGGGCGTCGCCAGCACGGCTCGGCGACCGTCATTGGCCAGCATGTCCATGACACGGTCCATCCAGCTGAAGTCGAACTTGCCTTCTTCCGGTTCGAGGCTCGCCCACGAAAAAATGCCGATACTCGCGGTGTTGATACCGGCAAGTCCCATCAGGCGGATATCTTCGTCAAGAATGCCGGGTACGCCAAGCCACTGATCTGGATTGTAGTCGCCGCCGTGCCATAGTACGGGATACGACGGGTTGATCGGGGAAAATGCCATTGTCGGGTCCTTATGCTGAAATGCTTGACGCTGTGCCCGTCGAACTATGCACGGTCAGTTTGCGTCACAATGATAACATTAGTATTCGCCAAGCACCCAAAAAGTCCTGCCAACCCTGCACTCCGTAGTGGCTCGTCGGTGCGAGATTAGTCCACTGAGAGGTGCTGCAATCGCAGTCAGTCTTTACTTCGAGAGGTTACTATGACCACCCCAAACGCATCAGACCCAGACGCTCCCACGGCTGTCGCCGCCGATTTTTGGCAGCAGTTCATCCCGCATAAATTTGAGCGTCGTCATGCGCCAGTAAAGAACGCCAACGATGTCAATCGCGACTCGATGTCGCCGCTGGACAAGGCTGCGATAGCAGTCACAGACAGGGTCGGCTCGGTGGGGTTCTTCCTGATCATCTTCGCTTGGACCGTCCTTTGGACAGGCTACAACATCATTGCAACCAAACTCCCCGGTCTTCACTGGCACGCATTCGATCCGTTTCCAGCGTTCGTTGCGTATCTGTTGATCAGCAACGTGATCCAGATATTGCTAATGCCGCTCATTATGGTGGGGCAAAACTTGCAGGGGAGGCACACGGAGATCCGGGCAGAGTTGGACTTCGAAACCAACCTGAAGGCGGAAAAAGAGGTGGAAGTGATCTTGCGGCATATCGAGCACAACTCGGAGCTGCTCATACACCTGATGCGCCACATGAACTGCAAGCTCACCGACGACGAAGAGGCGGCGCTGAAAGAGCGAGCGACGGTGATCAGTTCGCTCGCAGCGGCGCAGGTTGCTCCGACCAGTTAGCGCTGCCCCTAGAACACGTTCATCGGGGTGTGATATTCGACGCCCAACATTGTCGACTTGCCGATTCGCGTCACTTCAACCTGAGTGGACGCGTTCAGCGGCATGGCTAGGCGCTCATTGAACATGCGGCTGTCCCATTCCACAGTCCAGCGCACCTTGAGCGGCAGGTCGCCTGCCACAGACCCGAAGAACCCTCGTATCCCGCCACCTCCGAGGCCCAGGGAGCATGTCAGGTTGCGCAGCGGGTAAGGCGAGTCGGCGAACTTGATCGGGCTACGTCCGGCAGAGAAATAAAACGCGCGTCCCCGATAGCCCTGACCCGCCATGCGCGATGTAGCATCGGTGATGTCGCGGACACCGACGGCAATCGCAGGTAGGTCCGACGTTTCAGGCAGGATCTGCGTTGTCAAGCTGATTGCCGCAGCGTCGCGCTCCGGGCGGTGAAACGCCGCCAACTCAACCTCCGTGTATGTCGTTCCCGCCGCAGTCCAGAGCGACGACTGCGGATTTGGGCCAAGCTGCTGCATCCCTTCCACGTGATACGTGTTCGCCAGGAGCGCTGTGGGCGACGGCGTTAGAATGATGCGGTCGGCGTGAGCAGGCGCGAACATCCCGGCGACAGCGAAAGTCGAAAGCGCAACGAGGACACTGCTAAAGTACGATTTGGTTGACATGGGATACCTTGGTAATTGTGGCCACGCTCAGCTCCGAGCACCGGGCGACTTACTTGGTTTGACACAACAATAAGCCAACAAGTTACATGATTCGAACAAGCCGTTTCGCGCGTTGGTTCCAATGGGCAAGTCGAAGTGGGGCGGATGAATCCCTTCAGGGTCGAAACGTTGGTAAGGTAGTCGATTTTGTATAACAGATTTAGAATAAAATTATAGCGATATATTAAAAACGAATTGACTTTCTGAGATATATGATGTAGAATGAATAAAGAACATTTGTTCGTATATTTGTTTTGTCGAGGAGAAAGTCAATGTTGCATGTTCCTGATGTCGTCAAGCTCGCGTACGTATCAAAGCTGACCGTAGTCGCGGCCGCTCGTGAGGCGGGCATCGGGGTTCGGCTTGCGAAGTCATACTACCGCGCGTTGGCTTTTCGTGAGGCGGCTGCGCTTGAGCGGGAGGCGGAACAGGCTGTTCGTGACCGTGTGCACTGCCTCACGGAGACCGGAGTGCGCCAGGCGATTGAGGACAGCGACCCGGCTGGGGCGTGTTCGGACTATCCGCTCGATGCGCTACGCACGTGGGGGCTGGGCGGGGTCCCGAGCTGCTTCGGGGTTGGGTACGACGGCTAGTTTTGATCTGTACTCTTGCTCCATATTTCGAAACAAATAAATAATTTCTGAAATACATCTAATTGTATTGACATATATACAGCAGTGTGATATAATCATTATGTAGTCGAAAGTAGACTACGCCCTCGGGGACCCGGTTGAGTGATAGCCACTGGGCGAACAGAGGGACCAGCGAATTGCTGGAGATGCTGGTGCCGGCAGATAGAGCCTTAACTGCCAAAGCTGATCCGTGAATGCTGCACGGTTATAGGGATCAGTGTGCCTGCTCAGCATCCGCTTTTTTCGGACGCGAGGAGGTGCGTTGTGAGCAAGACCACGACTGGGGCCGACCCGCTCGACCATGAGCCGGTCGGCCCTATTGCGTGTGGACCGGTGACGTTTGCTGATCTCTTAATACGCACCAAACGCCACGAGATGGTGCCGTTCCAGCCAAACGATGTGCAAGGGCGGTACCTCGATATGATCATCCCCGACTGGCGTTCCCGCCTGCTCACCGAGAGCGACGAGTGGGCGGGGATTGGCTGCGGGAAGCGGGAGATTTTGCTGAAAGCGCGTCAGTTTGGGTTCTCAACCCTGATTCTGGCGCTCTTTTTTATCGACACGGTCAACTCTGCGAACACGAAGACAGTAGTGATCGCTCACGACTCCGAGAGCACCGAAGGGCTGTTCCGGATTGTGCGCCGCTTTTACGATCATCTGCCCGCAGGTAAGCGGCCGACGACCAAATATTCAAATCGCCGTGAGTTACTCTTCAAGGAGAACGGCAGCAGCTTTTCGGTGATGACGGCAGGAACTAAGACAAGCGGGCGGTCGACGACAATCGATAATTTGCACTGTTCTGAAGTTGCCTTTTGGCGAAATTCTGAGGTGCTGACCGGTCTCTTGCAGGCGGTGACTCCCGACGGCAATATCTTTCAGGAGACTACGGCGAACGGCGAAGGCAACGCTTACTGGGAGGCGTATCAGGCGGCCAAGGAACCGGGCAGCGTCTTCAACGCGCGCTTCTTCGCGTGGTTCGACCATGCAGCCTATGCGTCGATCCCGCCGCTGGAGTTTACTCGGACCGCTGAAGAGGTGGCGCTGGGCAGCGAGTACGGCCTCACCGATGCGCAACTCTGGTGGCGTCGCAGCAAGTGCGCCGAGCCGGGAATGGGGAACCTGTTTCGGCAGGAATACCCGGCGAACGATATCGAAGCGTTCAAAGTTTCCGGCGCGAAGTACTTCACCGAATGGGATGAAACTATCCACGTCATCGACCCGTTCGAAGTGCCGCCGGGCTGGCGTGTTCTCGGCGCGCTCGACTGGGGTTACGGTTCGCCGTACTGCTTCCTCCTCGCGGCGGTGGACGCGAACGCGAACGTGTACATCATCGATGAGTCTTATGGCAACCGAGTGCCAACCGTGGATCAGGCGAAACTAGTCGCTGAGTTGCTACAACGTTGGTCCATCGAGCCCCGCGGGTTCGAGCTCGCCGCCGACCCCGCGATGTGGGCCAGCAAAACGACCATGGAGGGCGGGGGATACGCCGATATCGACCCGTTCGAGAAGCTCGCCATGAACTGCGTGCGGGCAAATAATGCGCGGCTCCACGGCTGGATGAACCTGCGCAAGTACCTATGCGAACCCGGCAAACTGCGAGTCTTTCGCGGCAGATGCCCGAACCTTGTCCGAACCATCCCTATCATGGTGCACGATCCCATCCGCGTCGAGGACCTCAACAGCGACCTCGAAGATCACGCAGTAGATGCGCTGCGCTATCTGCTTCAGCAGCAGCCGCTGCCAAAGCGTCCGGGTGAACGGCATGCGCTTCTTGGCGCGCCGAGGTTCCTTCAGCAGATGCGGACGAAGACATATCTCTAGAGCTAAAGGATACGACCAATGATTTCAAAACTGTTCTCGAAATGGAAGCCGAGCGCGACAATGGCAAGCGATGACCTGGTCGCGGCTGTGCGGGAGCGTTACGAGGAATCGGCGTATGCGCGAACGGTTCACGACAATGTGATCCTGACCAGCATGGCGTTCGAGGCTGGCAAGCAGTGGGTGGAGTACAACAGCGCGACTGGCCGACTCGATAGCTTGATCGGAGACGATGACGCGTACTACTTTATCACCAACAATCAGATACGACCGCTCGTGCTGCAGAACATGGTGCGCGCGACCCAAACGCGGCCCGACATGTGGGTGGCCCCGCTTACGGAGAGCGAGACCGATAGGCTGGCCGCCGAGGAGGCGCGTTCTATCCTGGCGCACTGCTCACGCCTCGTCGATCGCAGCGCGCTACTCCGTGAGTGGGTTTTTGGGGCGCTTGTGTCGAGCACCACTTTTGTGAAGGTGTGCTGGGATCCGACCCGCGAAGCTGAAATCGCCGTCGAATTCGACAATGCGGGCAATGTTCGCCGCATTGCAAAAGCGGCCATAGGCGATGTGCGCGAGAGCGTCCTGCTGCCGCTCGACGTTTACCCCGACCCCAAGGCGCAGCGCATGGACGATTGCGACTGGGTCATCCACGCTCGCGTTTGCTCAATGGCCCAGATTGCCGCACGGTATCCGGAGCGTGCGGGCGACGTGCGCGCCGACACTATCGAAGCGCTGCATGGCGGTGTGGAGCAGCGGCTGGCGATGATCACCGACGATGCCATGCGATACGCCGAAGCTCAGTGTGATGCGGCGACGGTGCTGGAGATGTGGGAGAAACCATCAGCGGCATGTCCACGCGGTCGGTTGGTGACGGTGGCTGGCGATGTGCTGCTGCGCGACGATCCTTGGCCGTACACGAAGACGGATTCGTATCCGTTCATTCCCTTGGCATTTAATACGAACATAAGTTCTCTTTATGGCCGGAATATGGTCTCGGACATGGTGCCGCACCAGATGGCGATCAACCGGATCCTGTCCAACTATATAGGTCGCGCGATCACAGACAAGCTGACCGTCCTGATTCGCGACGGTGCCGGGGTGAGCCCCGACGATTACACCAACCCGCGCAACCATCAGAAGATCTACTACACCGGGACACCGCCGACATACCAGCAGCCGCCGCCGTTATCGGGCGCGAACTTCCAGCTGATCGAGTTTCTGCTTAACCAGATGGAGAACATAGCAGGCGTCCACGATGTGTCCCAAGGCACACTGCCGCGCTCATCGGGCAGTCTGGCCGCCGCATCGATTCATCTGCTACAGAACGCCGACCAGTCCAAGCTGTCCGTGTTCGTCGGCAATATCGAAAGCGCTCTGACGCAGCTAGGAGAATGGGAACTCGCCTTGTACCGCCAGTTCGGTCTGCAGGAGCCGCGATTGATTGGCCTTGACGATCAAGCCGTTCCCGGCAAGGCCATCACCCGCGCCGCCGCATTCGCAGCGCTACGTAACGGCGGAAACTGCCGCGTTGTGGTCACGCCTGGTTCGGGAATGGCCCGCATGCCAGAGGCAAAGGCGCAGCAGCTGGAGCGATGGTATCAAATGGGCGTTTTCGGCCCTCCAGGCAGCCCGGCGGCAACAAAGACGTTCCTAGAGGAGCAGGACACTGTGCGCTCCGATGACCTGGCCGAGAGAGTCTCAGCCAGGCTTAGTGCAACCGGATCAGCTTCCAATTAACGAAAGGAGGTCCTCGAAATGGATACCGACGACGACGAATCTACCGAATCTGACGACGAAGAACTTGAGCCCGTGACCATATGGCATCGCCCCGGCTGCCCCGACGAAGAGCGCATTGTTCGCCCAGCGTAAAGAACGCTCGCCGCTGTGGCGTCCTGCCCGGACGGGGCCAACGTCCCGTTGGATCGTTGTAAGGGCCAGCATGACGCATATTTCGCCTCACATGATGCCTTGCCAAGCCGTCACCAGGCTGTACCTCGCGGAAGCGAGACTCAAAAAAGGCCAGCCCGGCCTGAGAGGGCGCATTCCATCATTACCTTAAGGAGGACCCATGACAAATATAACCATCAACAAACCGTCCGCGAACGCCGATACGCTCGACGTCAACGCCGAGCCGGACGTGCTCGCCGCAGTCGGCGCAAATCCTACCGCCCAGGCGGTCGCGGAGGCTGCGGAGGAAGCGTCGGCTGACGGTGTCAAAACCGTCGAGGAGCGCGCGAGGCTCTGGGATATGGCAGCGCCGTTGATAGAGCCGCTGCTCGAAAAGTTCGGCAGCGTCGAGAATGTCGCCGCAGTCGCGGGGCGCCACGCCGACGAGGTGCAGCGGCTTCGCGAAGAGCGCGAGGTCGCCGCAATCGCCGACAAACTGCGGCGCGAAGTGACCGACGGCGTGCTTTCCCCAGAAGCCTTCGACGAGAAGCTCCGCTACGAAGTACTCGCGAACCGGATCTTCCAGAACGAGATCGACAACGCTCTCTGCGCGGCACGCGAGCAGTTCCCGCACATGGACGAAGAGTTGGTGCGCCACGTCGCCAAGCATCCGCGCGCCGTACACACCATCGCGGAGCACACGCACCACCGCACCCGCAAGCTGGTCGCGGATGCGGAGCGCCGCGCAATCGCCGAGTACGTCGCCAGCAAGGCGTCGCCTGCCACTCAGCCCGAGCCCGCCCAGGGCGCATCGCCGGTCACCGCTGGCGCATCGTACAAGCCGCGAGGCAGCTTCAGCCGGTGGCTGGGCGGGCGAACGCTCTAGCGGCGATATGCACGATCACTTTCGCTCGATACGCACAAATAAGGAGAAATAAATGTCAGTAGATACAAATGCTTTGTCGCTCGTCGACTGGTACCAATCGTCGAATGAGCCCCTAGTGAAGGAAATCGCGTTCTCGATGATCGAGGCGGGCAATATTTTCCAGGACATCCCGCTCATCACCAACGCCACGCTGCTGGCCAACGGCAGCCGCGTCATCGGCGGACTCCCGGCTCCGCACTGGACACCGATCAATGGCGAGCCCAGTGCCGTCAAGGGCAAGCCAGTGTCGTTCCAGGAGCAGCTCTGGGTGATTCGAGACTCGATCGACATGGACCACTTCATCTTCAAGGACAAGAACCAGATCGGCAACCCGTTCGATGTCCAGGTAGACATGTATCTGAAGGGCCTGTCGTACGACCTGAACGACAAGTTCATCAATAACGAGCATATTACGGGCGACAAGAACGCGTTTGTCGGCATCCGTGCACGCCTCGACGATCCTGAGCAGTTTGGGACCAATCCGGCGTGCAAGATTGACGCAGGCGGAACCGACCTGAGTGACGACGGCCTCACGGGATCCACCGCGAATGTCCTCATTCGCCAGCTCCAGTCGCTGCTCGACGAGATGGGCTCGCCCGACGGCACCAACGTCGTCATCTACATGAACGATGACCTCTTGCGCCGGGTCGAGCAGGGGATACGCGAACTTGGCGCGGGCGGCGGCTTCGACCTCACTCGCGACAACTTCGATCGCCGCGTGCTGCAGTACAAGAACGCCAAAATCCGCAACGTCGGCCGCAAGTCGCCGTCCGCAGACGGCACGCAGTCGACGCATATCATTACGTCAACCGAGCCCGCGAACGGCCTTTCCGATACCGGCGGATCGTACACCAGCCTTTATGCCGTCAAGTACGGCAAGAACTCGTTCGCAGGCTGGCAGTTCGAACCGCTCAAGCCGTCGGGCCCCGAGAAGCTCAACAACGGCGTCACCTACCGCATCGTCTTCGACTGGGGTGTCGGCCTCTGGCAGCCCAACTCCCGCGCCGTCGGCCGGCTCTACGGCATCAAGGTGGCGTAGCCGGGGGGAGAAGAGCGCTCGCCGCTCGGGCGTCCTACGCGGACGGCGCCAGCGTGACGCTGGACGCGGTTAAGAGATGGGCGCGCTTCGTTTGATGGGAAGCGCGCCTTATGAGAAAGGGTTAAAGAAGATGCCACGAGACAACAACGCAGTATTACAGACGCCGATCACCAAGACGGCGTCGTTCAACAGCGCCGGTTTCGACCTCGGCGCCGGTACGCCTCGTCGGGGAATGAAAGCGTCGGTGCGTGTGAGCGCGATCACGGGCACCGACGCCGCAGCGGCATTCAAGGTGCAGCACAGCGCCGACAACGCCAACTTCACCGATCTCGCGTTCGCCCGCAAAGCGTCGATGACGGCAGTCGGTGAAACGTCGGTCTCGTTCGAAACTGATAAGCGATACATCCGCCTCACCGCTACAATCGCCGGCACCACGCCGAGCGTGACGTACGAGGCATGGATTGTGCCTGCCAGACCGTAAGGGCTGGGTGGGTGGACGAGCAGAAGCCTCTCGGGAAACCGGGAGGCTTTACGTTTCATCCGACGCCTACAGAGCTTGCGGTCGTGGCTAAAGGAATCAAGCGTGAACGCGGCGAACACAGGAAACATGAGCACCACTAATCGATTGCTTGCATTGATAGTCTTTGTCGCATGCGCATTACCGATGAGTTGCTTAGGTAACCCAACAAAGGCACCTGCGGCCAATACGACCAAAAGCGAACTATTTCGTGTCCACGCTACAGCGGCTACTATCGCTTTTTCGCCAGACGGAACGAAACTCGCCTTTGGTCGAAATGAGCAACAAACGCGAGGCAACGACGTGTTTGACATTAGTGTGTTCGACATCGCACGACATCGCCGCACGTTCTATGGCATAGACACGTTCGGCAGTGATGGCCGGACAGCGTGGATAGATAGTCGTCGGCTCATTTCTGCAACAACGACGCCCGATGGCGACCCTGGATCTCTCGTTATATGGAACACGAGAAGTCGCCAAAAGCAGACCGTGCGCGGGAGCATGCCCGCCGGTCCTTGGAGCGTCAGCGTCGTAGGATCGACAGCACTGTCCGCTGGCTATAGCCCCGATACGGGAGCGAGCGTTTTGTATGTGATCAACACGACAACAGGTGAGCTAATCAAAACGCGGAAGCTCATTGGCCAGGCCAACACAGCAGTGTTCCCCGATGCTAAAGCCATAGTGCTCAGCGAAGGTCGTCGAGTTCGTGTGCTAGCGTGGCCGTCGATGACAGAATTGCGCAGAGTTACGTTACATGACGACGTAGTTTGCGTCACGATAGCGCGCAAGGCGCGTTCGATATTTGTGCTAGCTGGCCACCGGATCTACTCATTAAGAAGCGGCGATCTCAGCGTTGTCGGCCCACCCACACTCGTCGAAGAGTCGATCACAGACACGTTGGAATCTCCCGACGGCAAGTCCTTATTCGGAATCTCAGCCGCCGGGACGCGCGGAATTGTTTTGTGGGTTGATACAAAGGGGCGACTGGGTGGGTTGCGTGCCATTTCTGGCGCTGTTCCTCGGGCGTATTCGCATGACGGAAAGCGCGTTGCCGAGGCGACCAGGAGCGGCGACATCGTTGTTCGACCGATTACAAATCTTGGCAATTGATGGCGCAGGTTGGGTTGTACACAAGCCTCTCAGGAACCCCGGAGGCTTCACCGAGGCCGCCAAGCATTTCGTGTTGTATGAGGCTGGGCCAGAGGACTTCGTCAGGGGTAGACTCGCAGGGTCATAATGGATTTTATTTATTGTATTCCAACGTTATCTCAGTGAATTGAGGCAGTCGGTAATAGTGGACGAATTACTTTCACAGTCAACTCTTTTACCTTTCTCAGTCGTTGGATATCATGGCTGCAACGCGGAGGTTGCTCAGAGGCTTATTGAGGGAGACTCTTTTCTTCCGTCGCGGAATGACTATGACTGGCTTGGGGAAGGCGTCTATTTTTGGGAGTATGCGCCGCACCGCGCGATAGAGTGGGCTGGCAGACTTTACGGAGCTGACGCGGCTGTGGTGTCGGCAACTGTTCAATTGGGGTTCTGCCTGAATCTTCTTGACACTCAATTCGCTCAAGGTCTTCGTGAGGCGTACGACAGGATCGTCAAGCGCGCCGAACTCGTAGGAGCTAACATCCCCGCAAACGACGGTAAGGCCCATCGTCTTGATAGGGCAATTGTCGAGTTCTATTGTCAAGATTTCGGGCGGGTCAGTGGAAAGTTGTTCCAATCGGTCCGTGGCTGTTTTCCCGAGGGCGGACCAGTTTATCCTGGATCCCGTATCTTGCGCGAGACACATATTCAGATTGCCGTACGAGATGTAAGTTGTATTTCGGATGTAAAACGGGTAACCTTTTAGGGTTATGTTGGCGGGTTTGGCAACCGACTATTCGTTGTAGGTAGGCTTAACCAGGCACAGCGATAATGTCCGGTGACGCTTTAGGCTGCATGAGAGGGATCCGATGTCGTTGATTAGCGCAAAATCGAATACGGTGGATGTTGAGTATCAGGCTCAGCACGAAGCTGTTCTAGCGCACATCGACACGCTTTCTCGCGAAGAGCTGGAGCGTCGCTTCGCGTGGCCCGGCCACTCACGTGATGCCACGCCTGCCTCAGTCGCGGTTGCGCCGCCTCAAGAGCTTCCAGGTAACCACGTCTCTTGGGTTTACACCGTGGCCGCCGCCCTCTGGAAGTCTCTCGGTCGTGGCTCGCGACATTCGGGCTGAGTACACATAGAACTTCGCCGCCCATAAAATTGACAATCGACAAGTATTAAAGAAGCCCCTCGCTTACCCGAGGGGCTTTTTTCGTCGGTGAGCCGTGCCGCACAATCGACCAGCCTCCCGCCGTCGTCACGCCGTAAGGAGAAGACATGTACCGAATCCTATCCAGCCCCAAAGCCCGCGTCGGCGTTGTCGTGGGCACATTTGCCGCGCTGCCGTACGTGCACCTGCAACTCGAAGCGCGTCGCCGCTACTGGCCCGATGTGCCGGTGATCGTTCACGACGACGCCAGTCCGCAGCAGGACAATCTGCTTGCGCTATGCCGCGAATACGGCGTGGACTTTGACGCATCGCCATACCGACAGGCGGCCACCGTGGGCGATATGGCGGCGCTGGTGGCGGGTTTCGACTGGGCCAGGGGGCACGATCTCGACTACGTCGTGAAGCTCTCGCGCCGCTTCGTGATCATGCGGCCATGGGTGGACACGTTCCGCGAGCTGGCGTTCAACACCCAGTTCGCAACGTACTCCGGCGCCTGTAGCGACTTCGGCTTCGGTTTTCGCACCGAATGCACCGCTTACCATGTGCGAACATGGTTTGCTGCAGGCGCGGTCGAGACGCTGCGCGGGTATGTAGCGCGGAATGAGTCGGCGTTCGTCGAAGGCCTTGTCCACGAACTCGCCCGCGATGTCCACCGAAGCGCATGCGACGTCACGCGGCGGCTCGAACGCTGGTCACCGCGCGAAGGCGACCATGCGCGCGACGCCGACGGGTACGGCTACTGGCCGCTTCTGGGCACGGGCCGCTCGATCTACAATCCCGGCATCCTGTGGCACGACTACGCCACCGCCGACTCGTACTGGGGCGTCGCGCAAGCATTCGGCCTCACCGAATACACCCGAGAAGACTTCGCCGACCCAAACGCCGGCGCTGGGGCGATGCCGTAGGAATTACCTCACCCCTAGCCCCTCTCCTTAGAAAGGCGAGGGGAACCGGAGAATGCCATCGTCGATATCTCTTTCATACTCCCCTCTACTTATCCTAGGAGAGGGGCCGGGCTTGGGCCAGTCCGCTGGCCAGGTGAGGTCTTCTTTCCTCTTCCCGACTTATCTTTCCAACTCCCCCTCTACTTTCCAAGGAGAGGGGGCCGGGGGGCGAGGTCATGCAGAAGCTCATACTACGCAACCATCTCTGCCCCGGCGACATTGTCATGCTCACCGCCGCAGTCCGCGATTTGCATCGCTGTCAACCGAGCCGGTTCGTCACCGATGTGCGCACATCGTGCCCGGATCTGTGGTCGTTCAACCCGTACATAACGCCCATCGCGGACGGCGATCCCGACGCGCGCGTGATCGAGTGCGAGTATCCGCTCGTGAACGAATCCACGCGCCGGCCCGTGCATTTTATCTACGGTTTCGTCGAGTTTCTGGCGCGGAGGCTGAATGTGCACATCCACCCGACTGAGTTCAAGGGCGATGTCTACGCCACTCCCGACGCCGCGTCGTCACCCGACCTTCCGCAGCCGTACTGGCTGATCGATGCGGGTGGCAAGACCGATTTTACGGCCAAATGGCCCGATCCCGCGAAGCTGCAGGCGGTGGTCGATGAGTTCGCGGGGCGCGTAGCGTTCGTCCAGATCGGCGCCGCCAACCACAACCATCCGCGTCTGCGCGGCGTGATCGATAGAGTGGGCGCGACCACAATTCGCGGCCTCGTCGACCTCATGGCTCACGCCAGCGGTGTGATCACACCGGTGAGCTTTCCGATGCACCTCAGCGCCGCAGTGCCGACACCGACCGGCGCGCTACGCCCCTGCGTCGTGATCGCGGGCGGACGTGAACCCGCGCACTGGGAGCAGTATCCCGGCCACGCATACCTAGACACAGTTGGCCGCCTGCCATGCTGCGCAAACGGCGCCTGCTGGCGCTCGCGAACCCGGCCTATGGGCGACGGCAACGACAAGCCCGACTCGCTCTGCGTCGACGTCGCCCCCAGCGGCTTCCCCCGCTGCATCGACATGATCTCAGCGCAACGGATTATCGACGCGGTTGCGGACTGGATACCTTAACCATGTGAAAGGAGAATCACAATGTTTGACACGTATTGGGAGCAGGAGCGAGCCTCGCTTGATCGTAGCGGTCGGCCTGGACCCGAACCAAGCCGCTATTTCCCCGACATGTTTCGCAGCGACGCGTCCAGCTTCCCCAACGGCGACGTCAGCGAGATCGAACCACCCTCGATGCCGAGAAGCGAAATGCTGCGCCTCATCGGCGACCGATCTGCCCCATCGCGAGAAGCCGTCGAAGCGGTTCGACAACGCAACGCCGCCGCTCTTCCTGCGCTCAAAGCCGAGGCCGAGCGGCGCAAACCGGGCATGCTTGGCCTGCTGGGGCAGGCTGCTCGTGAACGAGCAGATTATGTCGCAAGCGACGCTCGTGGCTTCTTGTCGCAAAACAACCTCGGTGCCATGGCACAGGGCTTGGGTGACGCCATCGGCGACGTCGGCAAGGGCGGATACCACGCAGTGGCGGGAACAATCGATGAGCTTCGGGGCGATATCGCAGGCTCTCGGGAACACGCGAAGGCTGCAGAGGCATCATCAGGACGAACATATGATCGCTTTAGGCAGTCGTTTGGCGTTGACAATAACGGTGTCCTCACGAAGTTGGGACGCGCGGCAGGCTACGCGGCGGGCGGCGACAGATCGCTTGCCGCAGCGACAGCGCAGAACGCCGTCAATGGCGTGTGGAAGGGGCTCGAAGATCATCCAACTGCCGCTATTGCTCAGCTAGCACTCTCTCGAGTGGGCGGACGCGCCCTCCCGTCCGCCGTCGCCCGCGAAGGAGGACTCGCAGCTGAGAGCGCGCTAAAACCGAGCCTATCGGTTGTCGGCCGACGAGCCGCAGTAGGCCTGCGCGATCAAGCGGGCTTGGATGCGCTAGCGAAGGCGAGGCGAGGGCTGCCAGTTGCGACCGGTTCGGTGTCGAGGATGCTTTCAGGCGACGGGGAAACCGGCATGCCTGGGATGAATGCGGCTGTAAGTGCAACTTCGGCGAATGCGTTACGTGACGCGCAAAAGTCGGTCAGGAGTGAGAAGGTTGGAGGGGGCTCCGGTCAAAGCGATGCGGTGGCGACGAACGATCTTGATGAAAGTAGCGCAAACCGACTACGGCCAAAGGCAGAATTCGTAAAGGGACCGATTATAAAGTACAAGGATGCTTTTAAAGACCCGGGGTACGAGTGGAATCACATTAATAACCACGTCAAGCCAGGAACCAAAGAATATAGGGAGGGTTATGTCTTCCGTGTGCTAAATGAGAACTCGGGCGGAAAAGTGGAAGGTGGACTCAACGCACATACTGGCGCTGAAGGAATTCATGTTGCTAAGCGGCAATACGAAAGAGCCATAACTCCTAAGGGCACCAAATATAAGAGCTTGCCACAAGCCAAACGTGAACTAGATACCCGTCGATTCTACGCTTCGTTAGGCATTCATGCGCCGGAATAATTAGTAAAGAAGGAACATCACCTTGGAAAATATGTGGGACACACGTAGCTTTCTCGAACAAATGTTGACCGTGTTCATTGACGTCAGGGACCGTATAGGCAACCACGTCATGCTGATCCCCTCGCACATGGCCGCCGCGATTGAAGGCTATATGATGTATCAGTCGTATAGCGACTGGAATTCAGAGCAAGAGCAATTCATTCGCGTGCGGCTTGAGCGGGAACTGCCCGACTCTCTTTTCGAGGAATATGACGACGAAATCCCGTGGCTCAGATCGTACGCCTGCCTCACACTTGGTGCACTCCTTGGGAAGTTCGAAGCTGGCGAGATCACCGAGGACGGTTTGTGGCTCGGCGAATCTATGCTTTACAGCTTTCTGTCCACATACTGGGAGCGTATCTGTCCAACCCAGACGAAGTTCATCACGCCGCAGGCCGAGTAGGACAAGAGTCTATTCAGTTCTAATTGCAATGGGCTTCCATTCGCGCGGCACTGGATTAATATGATTGACTTTCTTCCACTATTCGCCCAAGCGCTTACCCATTTCGAGGCGGAATGCGAGGCTGGCGTTTCTGTCATTAGGGGGAATGACTATGTGGCTATTGGGAGCCACGTCTTCGTTCAGTTCGCACCACCTGAAAGCTGGGGCGACGATTGTGCCGAGTATATTTCCCGGCATGACGACGATACGTATACCGCGACTTTTGATGCGGCATACGAAGACTGTCCCAAGGATTTCGCGCGTTCCTAGCGTTTGAATTGAGCGGTTTGCTGGGCTTGCTTATGGCAGACTCAATCACAACGGAACAACTGCTGGCTGCCGAGGGCCAGCTAGATATGTTCGAAGCCATACACGGCGACCAAATCTGTCCGGCGTGGGCGAAAGCGCCTTCTAAACGGTGGTAGCAAAGTCCAGTCACGGTGTTTCGGTAAGAACGTTCACATTGGTATCAAAATCATAACCGAAAACGCTGAATGGACAGTTCTCGATCATCACCCTCAGGCCTACGGTGCGGGCGAGGCGGGAAAGGAACGGATCTGGGTCAACGTTGTTGACTCGCCAACAGCAGCTGGCCCGCCAATTATGAAACTTCCAGTGCATGGAACTCAGAGATAGCTTAATGGAGTGTCCAGCGGATATTCGTCTCATCGTCAGTCAGATCCTACTCGTAGGATTGTTGAAGATACGGGGCTTTGCACATGAAGCGAATTCTCTTGCTGCCCGGGCCGAGGCTGACCATCTGCACAACTTGCCAGAGGTTTTTGGGGACTATCAACACTACATGCTGCCATTCTATTGGGATGCAATGCGCACCGGATACCTGTATGAATGCGGCGACCCCCGAGCAACCGGTTACGAATCGCTTTGGGCAGAGCTAGAACCTCTCATAGAACGCGAACGCGCCAAGCTGCCGGCCGACTCCCCATACGCCGCCAAACCTGCGGACACGCCGCGTTAACGCCGCTGACCGTCGCTGCGATGGTAGTGCTCTCGCCTAGCTAAAACACCAACATAACGCACACACCAAGCCCCTCACACGAGGGGCTTTTTTGTTGCCGCCTCCCCTGGCGGCGGGAGGTTTCCATGACACGAAACGAGATGCGAAAGCGCGTCCAGATGATGCTTGGCGAGTGGGGCGGCACCGACGGCGCGCGTAACCCGCTGCAGCTGGACACGTGGGTCACAGCGGCGTGCGACGAGCTGAGCCGGGCTACCGACGCCTACTACTTGCGCGATATCGCCGATATCGCCGCCGACCAGATCGAATACTGCGCCCCCGAGGTCTACAAGGTGATGGCAATCTATGCCCGCGACCAGTCAGGCGAGACACGCACCCTGTCGCCCATGACTCCGCAGCAAATGGATCGCATCTCGCGCATCTGGCGCAGCAACCCGGCGTCGGGACCGCCCGCGTTCTACATCGCTGAAGGCACAAACCGCTTCCGGCTTTATCCGGTGCCGAACTACGACTCGCCGAACGGACTCACCGTCGAAGGCTACATGGTTCCGGCCAGCGGTTGGGACGGCGACAACGACGAATGCCCGCTCCCGCTTGTGGCGCATATGGGTGTCGTCTTCGGCGCATGCCGACTGCGTATCGCCGAGATGCCATCGCCAGAGAACATGGCTCGCCTCCCGCTCATCGAGCGCATGTACCAGGAATCGCGCACCCGACTCGAACGCGAGGTCGCCACCCGCACCGACGCTACCCGGCGTCACGCTTAGGATGCCCTCTCAGGCCGGGCGGGCCCTCTTTATAACGCTTCCCGGTGATTGTCGATTCTCAGCGACTAACAGCCCGAGCGAAGCGAGATACAAAAATAGCCCGCGCGGCTTTGGAGCGCTCCTGAATTTCAAAAAGGATTTCCCCCTATGCCTGTAACCCTAGAATCGCTTATCAAAGATGTCAAATCGCGCCTTGGCGAGACCAACACGACTCGCGCCGCGCAGCTTGACAGCGGCGTCGACGCCACGCCGGTCATATCGACCGACGACGCGATCACGGCGTACCTGAACGAAGCCGCAAGCGACCTTGCACGTTGGTCGTGGCCCATTCCCGGCAGCGCGATCGCCAACGTCGACGCTGGCGTGGTTCGCGTCGCCTTCGACACGCTTACCGACACGGCCGACCGCTGCCTGCACACCGCCGTTGGCGTCTCAATGGCTGGCGTGGCGCTTCGCGAATCGTCGCAGCCCATTCTGCGCCACTGGCAGGAGGCGCAGTTCCAGGCTGCCGGGACACCGCGCTACTGGTTCGTCGACGGCGACGGTATCGGACTCGACAAAGCGCCCACTGATGCTTTCGACCTTACCGTACGCGGCTTTCTGCTGCCGCGCCCACTTGCGGAGCCGTCCGATACGGTGGATTCGCTGCCCGACGACCTGACACCGCTGCTTGTGTTCTACGCCGCTGCGATGGTGGCGGCAAAGAACGCCGAAGACCCATCGCTAGGCCCACGTGTCGCCGAATGGATGGCCGCATTCGCCAAAGGCGCCGCTGCTGTCAAAGCACGATCGATGGCACGCGACCCCGAAACGGCTGTCTCGTTCTTCGCAGGCGCTCGCTAGAGTAAGGGGACTGGATCGCACATTGTTTGCGCGGAGTGGAAAACCTATGGGACGATCATTCAAAAAATTCGGTCTGTTACTCGTCGCAGGCTATTGTTGCGTTGCATCGTTAAGAGTACTGAATACGCTGACAGCGAGCCCGCATGGAGCGCCAAAACCGCGCGTTGCCACATCCGCACGCGCTCATCGACATACACAGGAGTTGGTTATGCAGATCATTCCGCAAGGGGGTTCGGCCACATGGACCATCGGGATCTCGCCCGGTGGCAGTGCCGACCTGTGGGACATATTCTTAGTTGGGGTCGTAGGCTCAGAACCCGATCCGCGCGGCTGGTCGGTGGCGATTTCGCCGATTGGTGACGGTTCGACCGCCTCAGTCACGGTTTCCGCTCCTCTCGCCGCTGACCTTGGGGATTATTCGCTCCAAAGCTATAATCCGGATACCGATACCTATCCTGGATGTCCGGTGGGGTTCGGCTGGTACGGTGGATTCACTGTCGTCGCACGTTCGTCCAGTTCTGCGTCGAGTTCGTCGCTCAGCAGTTCGTCGCCCTCGCCGAGCAGTTCAAGCGCCTCAACATCGCCCATAAGCTCTAGCGAGTCGCCTGCGTCCAGCTCGCCCAGTTCTGTCAGCGAATCCAGCAGTTCGTCGCCCAGTTCGGAAATGTCGTCGAGTTCCTCATCGAGCTCGTCAAGTTCCTGGGGCTCGATTTCAGCAATCCCGTCCTACATTCACTCATCCTCCTCACGGACTTCCAGTAGTTCGTCGGCAGTGAGTGAAAGCAGTTCAGCGTCATCGGCCACGTCATCAAGCTTGGGATCGAGCTCATTATCCGCATCGTCGTCGCCATCGTCGTCGTCGATTAGCAGCGCGTCAAGCTCATCGACATCATCGCCCAGCTCATCGTCCGGTACAGGCGGTCCGCCGGACGAGTCGTCGAGTTCCTCGTCACGCAGCCGCCAAGGCTGTTGCGACAGCGTCTGGAAACCCGCCCGCGCTCTCTTGCGCCGAGGCTAACGACGCATTCGCAACATTATGTTTCTCGCGCCGCTCATGCTCAAAACGCCCGCGCATCGCCAAAACCTAGCCGCGGAGCGGCGTTCTGCGTCAGACCGGGACCTCCGTCCCGGTTGGAATGGATCCCCTCCACCCTGGAGTACCAAACTATGATCACAACCGAAATCGATAGCGGTTTTGTCGGCCTGGACTTGTTCCACGAGCCGACATTTCTTTTGCCTAACTACCTCACTCAGGCCGACAACCTCTACGTCGACGGCGGCGTCCTGCGAGTCCGGCCCGGCATCGGCGGTGTGCTAAGCGAACCGCTGCCGAACGCGCTCCGCGAGCCCACGGTGTACGTCACCGACGAAGGCGCGGCGGCAGTGCTGTTCGTCTCAGGCGGCAAGCTTTACCGATACGACATCGGCAGCGACAGCCCGGTCGAAATCCATACCGCTGGCGGTGCATCGCTTGCGCTGGTGGACGATGGAGTCCGCATGTGTCGGGTCGGTAAGTATGTCTACATCGTCGACGGGGCCGGAAAGCTCATCCGCACCGACCTGACTGCGGGTGAAACCGTCGATGGCTTCGTCGCCCCAACATCTCCCGCAACCGCTGCGCTTACCAGCAGCGTAATCGACTCCATGGACAACGCCGCTGCGTGGTCGTCGGACACGCTTGCGTCACCGGCTGCCAACCTGTTCACGAATGGCGATTTCAGCACCGGCCTGAGCCTCTACCCGACCCAGTACGACACTGGCGAGGTCGCTGGAGGGCTCTCGTTCTCAGGTCCGGATGTCGATTTTTATCATGGCGGTACGCACGTTCCGTCAGGTTGGGCAGGTACCTGGGCGCTGTTCGACGATGCTGGCGAAGGCTTCGTCACCACCGATTCGATGCCTGTGTCCGCTATCGCTGGCGACCCTGACCGCTTCTGCCGCCAGTTCTACGTCAAGTTCAACTACTATCAGGCCGACCCGCTGTCCGCCGCCACTGTTCGCGTTGAGTTGCTTGCCTACTCGACCACAACCGGCGATGATGGCGACCTGATTGGCGCGCAGTCGATCGAGATCGCACCAAAGTATGAAGCCACGCAGAATGAGGGCCAATACGCCGACCAGTTGTTCACGTTTCCCGACCTCGGCGACGAGATCAAGAGCGTTCGGCTCGGTATGTACGGCGGTCCGACAGGCAAACGCGGCAATGGGCTTTGTGTCACCAATGTGATCGTGCAGTGCGTGCCCAACGGTCTCAGCACGACGTCGTCGCCCGGCACCTCGGGCCTGTCGATCCGACACGATGAGCTCACCGATGCGTATTTTGGCAAAATCGGCGGTTGCCGGCTACGGCGAGACTACGGATCGGCTCAAGATTGGAGTGCGTACGACAACATTGCCATCGACCTTGGCGACGCCGCCGATTTGATCGCCAATGGCTTGCGTATACGCCTCGGGTTCTGGAACGGGGCAGGGGAAGATCATCACTATTCGAACACGGGCACATTCGCGAGCGACGATTCGTACGTGTCTTTCGACATATCGACCGTCAGCATACGGAACGCGTTCCGGTACTTGGAGATTGTGTTCACCGCGGACACCAACGTCACAGCGCTACGCTCGCCCTTTCTTGTAATGGGGCCGATCTCAGCGGCGGGAAGCCTGTCCGTCGGATACGCCGATTATGCGTGGCAGTACACCGAAGTGCACGATTTGGGCGACGGTCAGGTGGTCGAAAGCAACCCCGCGCCCGCGTCGGCGTATCTGGCGCCAACGGGCCGTCTGGCTCAGGCGTCCGTCACTCTTCCCGCTGGTCCGGCGAACACCGCGACGAACCGCTACTACATTTATCGGCGCGGAGGCACATTCAAGGACGCCAACCCGCGCCTGGTCGCGGAAGTGGATATCGGTACCGATAGCGCGGACGCGGCGTGGGCATGGAACCACGCAACGCGAACGTTCACCGACAACATCCCGGACTCGTCGCTCTATCAGGCGGATACGTTGGTAACCAGTCGCGACGCCCCGCCCGATAAGGGCCAGGCAATCGCAGCATGGCAGGGCCGCCTGTGGATCGCGCGTGGGTCGGAACTGTACGCGTCGTGGCTCGCGAGCGCTTCGACTACGGCGTCTCTCTACTTCACGAGCGTCAACTTGCCCACATCCGATACGCTCGAAATCGAAGGGGCGACGTTCTCTATCGGAGGTGACGATGGCGATCCCATCCAGGCGCTTGTGCCTATCGGAACACCAATCGCGGCGGGCAATCAGTTTGGCGGCGCACTCCTCGTGTTCAAGCACCGCAGCGTGTGGCTGGTGCAGGGCAGTTCTGCCGCAGACTTCAGCGTGCGTCAATACGACTACGCCGAAGGTGTGGGCCTTGTCGCGCCGCATGCTGTTTGCCGCCTGGATTCGTCAAGCGTCGCGTTTCTGGGGCCAGATCGCATACACACGTTCCCGCCAAACACCGACGTGGACATCAGCCTGCCTATCCAGCCGCTGCTTTTCGGGCGCGGTAGCGAGCCGGGAACAGTGAACTCAGCGACATTGAGCACAAGTTGGATGACCATGCACGACCGCCGATTATTCGTCGGCGTTCCGCTTGGTGACTTCGCTCAGCCCAACGCCGCCTTCGTCTTCGATCTGCGCCAGCGCGGTTGGACAGTCTGGAAGCCCATCGAAGCCACCGGCGCAGTATCGCTTCCCGCCCTGGCGGATGGTGCTTCGGACTACGCTCTCGCGCTAGCGGGCAGCAACGGACAGCTTTCGCTGATCGATTGGACCGCCAACGCCGACAAAGCGACACCCGACGCTGAATCGACGCCCATCGAATACTCGCTCACCAGCCGCTCGTACACGCAGCGTGACTGGTCGTTCAATCAAAGCCGCGCCATGCGGGCGCACGTGGATATCGACTCTCACGGCGTGGTCGTCGTCACCGCTGCGTCGGATTCGGCGATGGGCGATGAGCACACGTACACCTTCGACGGCCGCCAGCGAGTCGACTTCAAGCTCGCGCGACGAGTCTGCGGGCTCGCGTTGACGCTGCAAATCACCGGCGCAAGCACCGCCGACACGCGCGTCGCGGCATATGGATTGGCCTATGCTCCCGCTCGCATCGACCGGTAGCGACCTCGTCATGTAAGCGATCTACCCAGTGGGATGAAAAGTTGCGCTGCGCAGCCTCTTCGTCTTCCCTTCATGGGAGAAGGGGACCCACGAAGTGGGGAAGAGAGGTTCTGTATTTTCTAATCAGAAGGGCTGGGCTTGGGCCAGTCTTCTGGTCAGATGAGGTTTTTGCCACCCTCGACCGCATTTTCGGAGTAACAAACGCAAAGGAGAATAAATCATGTCAGGACCCATTGGCGGCAATCCGCACTTCAGGACGGGACGTGTGTCCATCGCCGACACGGCGACCGAACTCGTCCCATCCGATTCTGGTCGGCTTATGTTGCACCTCACCAATTCAGGCGGTGACGCTGTCTATATAGGCGACGAAACCGTAACTTCTGAAACCGGCTACCCGGTACTCGGCTCATCGGCCATCACCGTCAGCACCCGCGATGCAGTCTACGCGATTACCGCCACCGGAGTTAGCGCGGCTATCAGCTACTTCGAGGAGTATTGGTAGAGGCGCTTTTCAGGCTCAGCCTGATAACGAAAGGAAACTCTCATGGGATACGTTTCATCGATTTTGGGGACAATTGGCGGCACTTACCTTGCGGGCGGTTACAAGGGGACAGACTGGTCCGCACTTGAGCCGTACACCGCGCACCTGTCCGGCGTCGGCGGGAAGTTCACCGGCCTTGGCGACGCGGCCCTGGCGCAATACGACACCGATAATGCCGCGTACCGATCAGCGCTCAGTAACTACAAGGACTACCTGACGCAGGACCCGTTCACCGATTCTCGCGACGCGTCGTATATCAACAACGCCACTGCGGGCTTGTCCGATGCCTACAACAAAGCGCAATCGTCGCTCACCGCCAATCTCGCAAAACGCGGCATCAACGCAGGCTCAAGCGCTGGCGTCGGAGGCCTCGCGGGCATCGAAGCGGCGCGAGCAGGCGCCATTGGCAATGCTCAAAACGCGCTTGCCGACAAGGCGGTCGCGGACCACGAACACCGGCTCAGCGGCCTCCTCTCTCTCATGGGCGGAGCCGCTGCCAGCGACTACAGCCGAGGTACATCGGCGCTCAATTCGGCGCAAGACACATACGGCACCCTTGCCGGAATTGGCTTGCAGCAAGGCGAATTCGACCAGAAGCGCCGCGATAAGAACAGCACCGAATTCGGCGACCTCGCTGGCACCGTTGCAGACGCCTACCTGCCATTCTAGGTTGGCCGGCGGCCCAATTAATTGACAAAACCACGACCCGGCCCAAAAAAGGACCGGGTCGTTCTTACAACTTTCCAAGGATCACCAAATGAAACTACCACGCATCAACTGGTCGAAGGTTACATCGACCATCGCCTCTGTCGGCGCTATTGCTGGCACCGTCGCCAACGCCGCCAGCACCGGGCAGCTGCACGTTCCCCCGTCGCTGCTCACCGCACTGATCGCCGTTGCATGGCTCGGGCAGTCGCCGCTTATCCACGCCACTCAAAGCACGGCATCGCAAGACAGCGGTAGCGCCGACGATCCCAAACCGCCGCGATTCTAGCGGTGCCTTTGGGACCTATCGCAAGGAGAAATCTCATGGCCGCAATAGCCGACACGCCAACACTAATCACGGCGATACTCGGATCCAACGTCATCACCGCTGTCATCACTGGCAGCCTCTCGCGCCGCACCGAAGCGGATCGCTGCCTGCTTGACCAGGTGAAAGCCGCATGGACCGAAGTCCACAAACTGAAATCCGAAGCCGAAGCGCAGCGCCATGAGGTCGACATGCTGCGACTTGAACACGAAGCGCTACGCACGACATACGCCGAACTGCACACGCACTACTGCGACCTGCGTGCCCAGCACGACCAACTCCGAACCGCCTACGACGACCTTCGAAAAGGCTTCGAAAGCATATCCTGGCAACCGCCGCCCTAAACAACCGAGATCGCTCTTGAATCCGAGTGCAGCAGGGGCACTTTCACGTTCTTCGGAACCACAGGAATCTCGAACAGGGCTGTTCAATCCGTCCAATTGCGTTAAGGCCGAAGTACGTTTGGATAGTGCCGATTTGCCCGTTGCCACAACTCCGAAAGAACCAGCCTGGGGACGTGCCCGCAGAAGGTGGCACCACATGTTCGCGCCGTAGAAGCCGGTGAGCCTATCGTAGCCACCCCAGCCTCATCATCCTAATCGCGGCGCTTCGCCAATGTTTGGGGCCGCCTTCGAGGAGCGTGTCCCCGAAAAAATCGTCGCCAACCATCGCCACGAAGCGGCACCTCCCCGTGAGGGGCTGCGGTCGGCATGCCGCTGACCAACTTTGCTACAACACGGCCAGTTGGGCTGATTGCTGCCTCAACTTTTGCGCACCGCTAAGGTTCTCCCCGGCTACACCGCAAACTCGGTTACGAATCGCCCATTCTCGATCGTGACGCCAAATACGCGCAGATTGATGTCCCGAGGCTGAATGCCGCACCCCGACGCCCTATCGAAGCGCCAATAGTGGTGCGGGCAATACAACTCATCGCCATCGTCCACAACCTCGCCGCCAGCATGCGGGCAGATGCGCAACAGCAACGCGTGTCCCTCGCCCTGCTGCACAAGGAAGAACGGCCTTCCCGCGATCTCAACCTCCGCAGGAAGCTCCGTGAACTGTTCAACTGGCCCAATATCAGTCATTCGTCACCCTCTTTGCTCATAGGTCCGAAACGTACTTTGAACGACAACATGTTGTCGTTGGCATTGCAGTCGCGATCTCTGCTTCAGCTTTCACGGCGGCCCTAGCCGCTCCTCCGTCCCGGCAGGGACAATCAGAAACTCGGTAGCCACTGAATTCATTCAGTGGCAATCGTTGCCGCAGAGCGGCCTAACTCTAACCCGCACCAGCGGTCACCATCCTGCGAGGTATCTATGTACGAAACTAAACCCTGTCCCAACCCCCGCTGCGTCGACGGCCTCGATTACGGCTACCGATCCGCCACCGAACCCGCGACCTCTCCCGCAGTCATCCGCTGCTGCCACACGTGCGACGGTCGCGGCGAGCTGTCGGTCGCCACCCACATCAACCGTCGCCACTTCCAGCGCATCGTCTCCGTCACCGAATCCCTCGACCGCGACGCTCGCCACCGCGCTAACGAAGCCCATCGGCCCGCGAGCCGCTAGGCTAGTATGCCAGCACGGCACACTGTTCATTGATACTGCTCGCTTAGTGAGCCTCGATGATTGCTACGCGTATTGGCGGCAGCGCTAAGAATATCCTCCCTCACGAACCGAATCACGATTTAGGTCGTGTATGTGGATAACCGTCATTGCATCCGCTGAAGCCGTGTCTGTAAAAAGCCGACCGCCCTCCGGTCTAAGATGCCAGCCCATCGCCACATCTCCGAAAGAACCCAGCCTGGGGACTGCCCCGCAGAAGGTGGCACCACTTGTTCGCGATGTAGAAGCCACGAAGCCGCTCGCCTCCAACGCCTACCCATCATCCCAATCGAGGCGTACTGCCGCTGTTTGGGGCCGCCTTCGAGGAGGCGATCCCCGAGAAATTTGTCGCCAACTCTCGCCACGGAGCGGCCAGTCACCGTGAGGTGCCACGGTCGGCATGCCGCTATCCGTGCTTCACGTCGCCGTTTATCGTTAAGCCGACTCTCCCTTCGTGCTGTACACCATCGCAGGGAGTTCCGGCGATCTGCTCGCGGTACAATACCACCGTGGCGAATAACCTGTTCCAACCTCCGCCTGTGCTCACGCCCGACGACGGCAGGCCCCTGGATGAGGTTCGCGGGACACTGGAGCGTATCACGTTCCACAACCCCGAGAACGGTTACACCGTAGCGCGCCTGCTCCCCGATGGCGCTCGCGACGTCGTCACCGTGCTCGGCAACTTCACCAACCCCGTCGTCGGCGAGTTCCTGCGCGTCGAAGGCCGCTGGATACGCCACCCGCAGTGGGGCCCGCAGA
Organism: Capsulimonadaceae bacterium; assembly: GCA_036504535.1. Taxonomy (GTDB): domain Bacteria; phylum Armatimonadota; class Armatimonadia; order Armatimonadales; family Capsulimonadaceae; genus JARLGU01. Next base: position 133,505 of record DASXUY010000050.1, on the reverse strand, counting down.
TGCAGGTCGTCCGCTACCAGCCAATCCGCCCCGCAACCGTCGCCGGAATCGAGCGCTACCTTGGCTCGGGCATGGTGAAAGGTGTTGGACCGGTGACAGCCAAACGCATCGTCGAGAGGTTCGGCGATAAGGCTCTGGACATCATCGAGTTTCAGCCCAGGTCTCTCCTCAATATCCCCGGGATCGGCGAGAAGACTGTCGAACGCATCCAGGTCGCGTGGGTCGAGCAGCGAGAGATTCGCAACGTCATGCTGTTCCTCCAAACCCACAGCGTTTCGCCCGCCTATGCCGTCAAGATCTTCAAAACGTATGGCGCCGACTCCATCGCCATTGTGGAACGCAACCCTTACCAGCTCGCCGTGGACATCTGGGGCATTGGCTTCAAGAGCGCCGACAAGATCGCCATGAACCTCGGGTTCAAGCCCGACGATCCCCTCCGCATCGAATCCGGCCTCGTCTACACCATCACTCAGGCCGTGGAAACGGGCGGCAACGCTTACCTCACCCGCGTCGAACTTGCCGACTACGCTGACAAGATCCTCAGCACACGTGACATCGACACCGCTCTCGCCACTCTGATCGGACGCGGGCAGCTGATCTGCGAGGAGTCGGGCCTATTCGGCACCATGGAAGAGGCGATCTATACGCCAATGCTTTACGGCGTCGAGCTCGCTATTGCCGACCGACTCAAATACCTCAAATCACGCCCCGTCGATACCGGTATGACCGACCCGAAGTTCGACACATGGCTCGCCGACCTGCTCGCAAAGAACAATACGGCCCTCTCCGAAGAACAAGCCGATGCTGTCGCGCGTTGCATCCGTTCCCGCGTCACTGTGATGACTGGCGGGCCAGGCACCGGCAAGACCACGACCACCCGCGCCGTTGTCGCAGCGTTCCGCGCCCTTGAGAAGCGCGTCCTCCTCGCGTCGCCCACCGGCCGAGCCGCGAAACGCCTCTCCGAGGTGACCGGTGCGGAAGCGATGACCATCCACCGGATGCTCGTCTTCGACCCAGCCACACGAGCGTTCCGGTTTGGCCCGGACAACCCACTGGAGTGCGATGTGCTGATCGTCGACGAAGCGTCAATGCTCGACATGGTCCTCACCAACGCCGTCCTGCGCGCCGTCTCCGAAGAGGCGCAGATTGTGTTCGTCGGCGATGTCGATCAGCTGCCCAGCGTCGGACCCGGCAATATCTTGCGCGACATCATCGATAGCGGCGTCGTTCCTGTCGCGCGTCTGACGCAGGTCTTCCGACAGGCCGCGATGAGCACGATCATCACGAACGCTCACGCAGTCAACCAGGGACGTCGCCCCGACTTGCCATCGCCCAAGGAGCCCGACCGCGACTTCGTGTTCATCGAAGCGGAAGACCCTGACACCGTCGCCGAGAAGATCGTCGCCATCGTCGCCCGCAGCCTTCCGACACGCGGCTACGTACCCTCCGACATCCAGGTGCTTGTGCCCATGCAAAAGGGCACCGCTGGCGCTATCTACCTCAATTCCCGCCTGCAAGCGGCCCTCAACCCTGCCGCGCACGGCAAAGCCGAGGTCACTCGCGGACAGCGCCTCTTCCGCGTCGGCGACCGCGTGATCCAGTTGCGCAACAACTACGACAAAGGCGTCTTCAATGGCGATATCGGCACCGTCCTCGATATCGACAGTGAGGAGAGCACGCTTCTCGTTCGCACATCCGACCAGGATGTCGTCTACGACTTCTCCGACCTTGACGAACTCGCGCTGGCATACTGCCTCACCATCCACAAGTCGCAGGGCAGCGAATTTGCCGTCGCCGTGATCGCCGTCCACACTCAGCACTACGCTCTCCTGCAGCGCAACCTCCTCTACACGGCCATCACCCGCGCCAAAAAATTCGCCGTCCTCGTTGGCAGCCGCCGCGCAATCGACGTGGCCGTCCACAACGACAAACAAGCCGCGCGCCACACACGCCTCAAGGAACGCCTCCAGGGTCTGATCGCCTAGCATTCCCCACCATCCTGCTAAGTGAATGCATGTGTGTTAACGCTTCATTTTTCGATCAAAATATTCGATTTCCGCACATATAGAATAGGAGATAAGCTGGGTATAATTCGCAAACTCGCACACTTGAACCGGCAGATTGAACGAGAAACCAGCGGTGGCATTGAGGCCACGTCTGGGACCCGGGAGAGTGAAGCGATACACTGGAGTTCGTTTGAGCAGTATGACAACGACATCCGTCAATGAACGCGCCGGTTCTCAAAGGGCCATTCTCTACTCAGTCCTCCTCCTCACCTTCGCCTACGCTCTGCTTGGATTGTCTCTCACCGAACGACCAGACCACATGGATCTCATGTCCCGATGTGTTCTGATGAGCCCGAACCTATCTCGAATTTGGAGTGTCGCCAATGTCGAAGTCGGACTGGCCTACTTTGGCGTCTTCTTTGGGATGCTCTACTACGTCGTCGCCACACGAGAAGCCCGTTCCCAGCACCTGCGCGACCTTTTGCTCGCGGTCGCGTATGTCATCGGCTCATTCATCATCGACCTCATTTGCGTCATGCATTTCCAACCGTTCACGGCTCTGCTGATCGGCGATGCGGCTGTGATGACGTTCACCCTCATCGTATCACGGCGTCTATGGTTCCAGCGGCTTCTCGGCGTATTCGTCCCGCTGATCTTCCTGACATGCGGCTTTGGTCACCTTCTTGAAGGCATGTCGTTCTGGAAGCTCACCTATCCCGTGAATGTTCCGTGGTCCATGGTCACTGCAGACATCGGCTTTGCGGTGCTCGTGAACTCGTCACGCTTTCCAGGCTTCATTCGTGGACAGGATATTCAGGAGGAGATGTTTGCCCTTCAACTGGCGCAACGTAAGCAGAACGCATTCCTACAAAGCGTGCTTTTCGCGGTCACCGAGGGGCGCTTGATCTATCACACGGTCGCCGATGATCTCCCCGCACAACTCAGTCGCGTGGGTGAAACCCTTCGTCTCACCCGAGAAACCCTGCGCGAAGGACGCGCGCGAGCCGAAGATGTCGCTCACCGGTTAGGATTTCCGGCAGATCGCATCGATGCGTTGACAACGGCGGCGGGTGAAGCCATGATGAATGCCATCGTCCACGCCACCGAAGCTGACCTGTGGATTTGCGGCAACGATCGCGAGATACAGCTGTGGATACAAGACAAGGGGACCGGGATCGCTCTCGATGACCTCCCGAAAGCGGCCCTTATGAAAGGATGGAGCACCAGAGGAACCCTGGGAATGGGCTTTTCTCTGATGCTCTCGTGTGCGGATGCCGTCGACCTTGCTACCGGCGAGGACGGCACAACGGTTGTGATTACTGTGCGGCGCTACCCAGTGGCTGCCATCTTCCCATCGCTCTCGTAGCGCGATTCCTAACAAACCGCGTCTTATCAGCAACAAGATAGGTAGCGAATGAGCAAACGGTTAACTCCAGAATCGAGCTGCTACACTGCTACTTGCCACCCCTCGCGACTTTCAATAGTTCTTTGGTCTGTTCCCTGGCGGCCTTCGGATCGGCTATCACTTTGAGCGCGTGCCCAAGCCGTTCGGTTCCGTCGGGACTTTCCGGGTCAATTCGCTGAACCATGGCAAATGTCGATACCGGGCCGTCCTCGCTGGAGTAATCCACTCGGAACCGTGTCCCCGGCCAAAATAGCCCTGGAATAGCGACATACAACTCATCCTCGTTCGCCGACAGCACGCCGCCAAGGAGGACGGGGCTTTTCTGGTGGAACTCGGCTTGGATATCGATAATAGTCAGTCGGGCCCGTATTGGCTCGGCCTGACGGGCCATAGCGGCCCGCATGGCAGTGGGCATAAAATTACCTGCTTTCGTGCGCTCTTACGCCAAAATCATCGGCGTTCAACGAACGTATTCTTAGGTCACAATTGTAAGCAAGATTGCAGAAAATGGACATCTTTGAATTATTCTGTAACTTATACTAGGTTTGCCGTTCGGCGTAGGTAACTAATCTGTTAAGCGACTGTTAACAGTTAAAAATCAAGCGTGGGACATCTCTCGCGAGGTAGAATAAGGGCGTCTGTTGTTTTGCGGGCTCGACGAGGGCTGCGGGGACTGGTGCGGGAAGACGCTTATGAAGATTGTTGTGCTTGACACAGCGCCGTTTGACCACGGCGATATAGACTGGGAGCCGCTGCGGCAGCTTGGCGACGTTGAGCTCTACGCCTCAACCCCTGCAAACCTTGTGGATCAGCGCCTGGATGGTGTCGATATTGCGATTACGAACAAAGTGCCGATTCGCGAAATCAACATCAACGTTGCCCGCCCGCTCAAGATGATCAGCGTGCTCGCGACCGGCTACAACGTGATTGACGTCGATGCCGCCGCCCGCCGCGGAATAGCCGTGAGCAACGTTCCCGGATACAGCGCTGCCTTCACGGCGCAAACGGCGATCGCGCTCCTCATGGAACTCGCGAACCGCACCGGTGTCCACGCGGAGTCGGTACGCAGCGGCGAATGGGCCGCGTCTCCTACGTTTTCGTACTGGAAGACACCGCTCGTCGAGCTTGCCGGGCGCACGATGCTTATCGTTGGCTACGGCACAATCGGTCGCCGCGTCGCTACCATCGCGAATGCCCTCGGTCTGCACGTGGTCCTCGCGCAGTTCCCCGGACGAGAGTCCGAGGACAGCATCTTCGCTCGCGTCCCCGTCGACGAAGGCTTCGCGATCGCCGACGTCGTCTCGCTGCACGCCCCGCTGACCGACCAAACCCGCGAACTCGTGAACGCGCGCCGCCTCGACCTGATCGATCCCGGTGCGCTGATTGTGAACACGTCGCGTGGGGACCTTATCAACGAAAACGACGTTGCCGAAGCGCTCAAGACGGGCCACCTCGCCGGATACGCCGCAGATGTCCTCTCAACCGAGCCACCAGCGGCCGACAACCCGCTTCTGACCGCCCCGAACACCATCATCACGCCGCACATCGGCTGGGCCTCGGTCGAAGCGCGCCGCCGCCTGATGGACGAAACCACCCAAAACATCGCCGCCTTCCTAGCCGGTCACCCACGCAACCTCGTGAATTAGAGCGTAATTCGCTGCGTTCCGCTCCCGCCTCGGGAGAGGATGGTGAGCGCCAATTCCGGATCCTCGACTCACCAGCCCAGCCGCCAAGACGAACCCGCTCATCGGAACCCCAAATTTTGGGGTGGCGAGCCAAGCGAGCCGGGGCCGACCTACAGCAGCTTCAAGATGGACGTCGCGGCTACCTTAGCCCCGCTGTCAGGCACGAGCACCATCGCCGCCTTCGAAATCGCTTCCCGGTAAGCGGGCATCTTCAGCGACTCCAGGTGTCCAACGATCCCGTCGGTTGAGAGCGGGCACGTCAACGCTGCTCCCGCATCTGCCACCGCCGCCGCGCGCGCATGCTGGTCGTCCAGCTTGCGATCAAACGGGACCAGCACCGACGGTATTCCAAAATGCACCAGTTCCGTCACCGAGTTGTATCCGGCAGCGGACACCGCAACATCGAACGCTGGCAGAACCTCAGCCAGCGGGTAGTACGATGCACGCAAAACCCCATCGATAATATGCGCCCGTCGTCGACTCAGGGGCGCATCCACCACCACAGGTGTGAACCCGGTCAGCTTGCACGCCAGCACCGCTGCATCCACCGCTTCGTTAAGCTCCGTCTCGCCGCCACCGCCAAACGTGACCAGCGCCAGCCGCTCGCCCTCGGGCAGCCCTAGCGCCTTGCGTGCCTCGCTGCGCTCCAGCGCCTCGTAACGAGTCCGGATCATGATCGGCCCAGCCCACACCAGCGGTACAGTCGCCGGGACCGGGATATTCACTTCGCCCTCGCGATGCGGTGTAATGCATACATCGTAGTGCGACAGCGCCGCCTGAAAGAATGGATCCCACGCCCGCTCATCCTTCTGTGCACGATAAATAAACGCTCTGCGCATCTCCCACGACAGTGTCGACAAAAGCTCTTGCGATGCGCCCGCCGGGAACGTGTCCGACACCAGAATCGCCGGGTTGAATGCCGCCACGGCATTCATAACCACACTGTGAACCAACTTGGTGTATGAGGCGGGCGAAACCCGCGACTCGCGAATCGTACTGCGCGACGGAATCTTGATCGCCGCGAAGCCCTCGTGGAAAATAACAGAATCCGCCTCGCTCGTGGTAAGGAACAGTATCTGCGCCTCAGGACGTTGCGCCCTGACCGCACGCGCAATCGCCAGCAGCCGCGTAACATGCCCCAACCCCAGCCCATTTACAGCGTAGAACACGATACGAGGCGCACGCAAATGCACGGGAATATTTTCGTCAGATCGCAAAGGGGATACCATAGCCCGGGATTCGCCATCGAGCAGCCGAATCCCTGCAACGATGACAGGCTCGGGCGTGTGCTTCACGAAATGGCAACCAGAGCGCCTCTTTCACCGGGACTAGAACTCCTAGTCCGCAGACGGACGCAAGCGGTCTGACGAAGAACACCCCCTGTTCGCGAGCGAACTCAAGTCCGGGGCTAAGTGTGCGCGACAGGCCCAATTACTGCGGCTATGGCCTATCAAACTTCCCGGCCATTGGCCGCTTGCCACTTTCGTGAAGTGCACCCAATCACTTCACCAAGGGTGCGATTCACGATTGAGGCATCCGATCCTATGTTGCTACAACTCCTAACGAACCAAGCTTGGGGACTGCCCCGCAGAAGGTGGCACCACTTGTTCGCGGTGTAGAAGCAGCCAGGCCAATCGTCACATTCCCAAACCCGTCATCCCAATCGTGGCGTACTGCCGCTGTTTGGGGCCGCCTTCGAGGACGCTGTCCCCGAAAGAACGCCGCCAACCCTCGCCACGGAGCGGCCCGTTCGCCGTGAGGCGCTGCGGTCGGCATGCCGCAATCCCATTTGCAGCGCTAGGATAAGTAGAGCCAATTGTTGCCTCAAATTTGGTGCACACCCCTTCACCATGGCCTTTAACGCAGAATAGATGCCTCTGCCACCCCTTCGACGATCCAACGGGACGTTGGCCCTCGCCGGACAGGCGGCCCATGCGGCGAGCATTCCTAAATCCGCCACTTGCGCAAATCTAAAAGTGGTGCTATAATAGCATCAATGTTACCGTCCCAACCCAATCAAGCGCTCATCGACGGCCTCGCAGTTCTCCAAGAACTGGCGGTCAGCGACGGCCCCACTGGCAGCCGCGAAATGGGCCGCAAGCTCAATCTTGAGCCCACCCGCGTCAACCGGCTTCTGCGAACCCTTGCCCATCTCGGCATGGCCAGCCAGACCGCCGACCGCAAGTACGTCCCGGGCCCCGCGATGCATGTCCTCTCGGCGCAGAGCCTGTTCGGATCGGGCCTCATCAAAACCGCAATCGGCCCGCTTCAAGATCTTGAGCGACTCGGCCTTGTTGTCGCGCTCGGAGTGCTGTGGCGCGACCAGGTGTGCTATCTGTACCATGCGGCCCCGGGAATGTCGGCGTCGGTTGCTGTCGGCAGGGTGGGGCTCTTCCCGGCGTCGCAGTCGGGTATAGGCCACGCCCTCTTAGCCCGTATGTCGTCCGATGACGTACGCGCCCTTTACGGCGACAATCTCGTGCCCGGGTACGAGACTGTCGATGCACTGATCGCCCGACTGGACATTGACCGCGAGCGCGGATGGTCGCACGTTGCGCAGGCCGACACCGATCACACCAGCTCGCTGGGAGTAGCCGTTGGCGATCCCGCATTTACTGCCATCGCGCTTTCAGGATCAATCGACGAAGACAACTGCTCGGAATACGTCGCGGCGCTTACCACCGCCGCAAAGCTGATCGAAGCCGCCCACACCGGCCGCAAATCATAACGTTAGTACTTTACGAGTTAGCTTCTGTACAAGCAGTACAGAATTTGGTTCAGGCTTAGACTGGGGCCGTACGCGCGTCGACGATTGAATGCAATCAATCGCCATGACCGAAGCGCGGAAAGGGTCCAGGCTCAGCCTGGTTTGGCTATAAGGAGACCATCATGACTGACAGAATCAACGTGAGCGGGGTCTATCCCCACCTCGCACAGGTCGCGGACTTTGGGCCGCCACGAAGCGAAATCGGCGTGGGTTGCCTCATGCCCTGGAATGGCAAGTTGTATGTGCTTAACTACGTTTCCCACCGCAAGGGGACCGGCACCGGAACGGGTCTGCGTGTGATCGACGACAACCTCGATATGATCGGCCACCCGGCGGCGGTCGACGGCACCTATGCTAATCGCTACGTTCACTCGCCATCAAGCCAGTTAATCATCGGTCCGCACGTTATCGACACGTCCCATAATGTCCGCACAGTCGATTCGCTTGTCGATATCCGGACATGCGGCACTTCGGCGCACCTCACCGATCCCGAAAACCTGGTCTACGTCCTTGGCATGGAAGGCGAGCTGTTCGAGCTCAACGTCCACACACTCGAAACCAGGTTCCTCTTTGATCTCACCAAAGAACTTGGTACCCCTGGTGAGATGTCCTGCCATTTCAAGGACTGCTACACCGGCTGCGGTCGGCTGGTCGTCGCCAACAACGACTACGCCGAAGCAGATTTCCTCGGAAAGCAGGCAGAGGGGACGCTGGCGGAGTTCGACGGCGAAAAGTGGACTGTCATCGAACGAAAGCCTTACGTCGCCGTAAACGGCCTCGGCTTCTTCGGCAACACCATCTTTGCGTCGGGCTGGGACCGCGCTTCGGCCATCCTCAAAGTCTTCACCGCCGCCGACCAAACATGGCGCACCTACCGCCTCCCGAAAGCGTCGCACTGCTTCGACCACAAGTGGCAAACCGAATGGCCCAGGATCCGTTCGATTGAACACGAGCGCCTGCTGATGGACCACCACGGTATGTTCTACGAGCTGTCGCCGTGGGCGTACGGCAACCGCGTCTGGGGAATCCGCCCGATCTCGACACACCTATGGGTTCACGGCGACTTCTGCAACTGGAAGGGCATGCTCGTCATCGGCGCCGATAACGCCAGCCACGACGCCGGCGGCAACGGCCAATGCGCCGAACCCCAGTCCGGCATCTGGATGGGACGCACCGACGATCTCTGGAACCTGGGCAAGCCCAAAGGGTGGGGCGGCCCGTGGTGGAAGCAGGACGTTGCGGCAGGCGCGCCATCCGACCCGTACCTGATGACCGGCTTCGACCAAAAGGGCATCCACCTGACCCACACATCGGCCAGCCCAGTCTCGTTCACCGTCGAAGTCGACTTCCTTGGCGACGGCTCCTGGGCCACCTACGACACCATCCAGGTCCCCGCGAACGCCTACCGCCACCACGAGTTCCCTACCGGCTTCGGCGCCCACTGGCTCCGAGTAACCGCCAGCGCCCCCTGCAACGCCACCGCCTACCTGACTTACGGGTAGGCGGAACGGCGGCGGTTATAGTGAGGCGAGATCGACGCTATTGCCACTGCAATTTAAGGCAATCAAATACTTCGCAAACCGCTACACCGCGATGCCCAAGGAAGCGACCTCTCATGGGGCTACTTCACGGAGTTAACAAGTGCCTCGACAAACGCACCTGCATCAATATTGTCGGGTAGGGCGGCGACCTGAGCGTCGCCGAGCTCCATTACCATCCATTCTCCTGTTTGCGTTTTCGCAACGTCCATTGTGAAGAATTGGGAATCTATCAACTGGGCGAGGCCATTGAAGTAGCTGAGCGGCGGAAGCTCGCTGGTGTAGTCTCCGTCATCCCAATAACGAGATACCATTATGGGTCGCCCACGAACGTAGAACAATCGATATTCCGTGGTTAATGGCATTCCACTCTTCGGGTGATTGCCAATCCGCTCGAACTCGACGAATTCTCGGAAAACGAGGCCCACATTGAGGTCGTCCCCTTGAAGCTCTAGGAAGCGACCGACAACTCGCTCAACTTCGCTCTGGTTGGCTGCGGAAGGTATAAAGCAAGCATCCAGCCACTCGTGCTTTCGTGACTTCACCCAGTCCTTGACTATCACAGGGCGGTCACCGAACACGCTGAGTTTAGCCATGATTTGCGCCATGTCGCTAATTTCAGGCGCACTTGTCCATACTGACTTAGGTGTATTTCCTTCGAGCAGCGGATACCACCGGGGAAGGTAGTGGCATTGCTCGAAGGCTTCAGGCGAATTGATCAACGTGATCATTCGATCCTTGAGCGCGCCGTATAGTTGCGAATACTGCGCTGGCGTCACCATCCAGCCGCGATAGATGCCTCTACATTCATCAGATCGATCCACAACGCGCCGCAGAGCCTTCGCGGCATTTCCTTCAGAGGTGAGTGATTCGAAGTCTATAAGCGACGAATGGCCGTTCAGCCGCGCGACGGCATCCGCTTCGGAGAGGTAATCGCAGTCGGGCACGCGCGGGTTGAGTGGGTCGGAGCAGAATAGCAACAGTGTATCCATTGCTTCGATTATACACGTGTTGAAGCCGTTACGCCCAAAGTCGCTTTGGATTGCCTTAGTCATCGATATCTATCAAATATATAAGTTTTTGATTGTGATATGCGTTAGGCAAAACTTTGCGCGTAGTACACCTCGTACGACCTCGTGAGGTAATCGAACGTCAAACTCTTGCCCTGAACTTGCTATAGCGACATGACAAACCTATCTGCGTCCGATCCCTCCCGCTGGTTGAACCGAAACACCTACTCGCCCATGTATCGTTTCAGATGAAAAGGTTCGACGGAGACATACGTGCCTTTCCGGCTTTCCTTTGCTGGCGAGTGTCTGCGAGTGTTAGATACGTACGCGACCATAATTAGTGCTCACGGCCCTTCTCTTAAGCGCCACGACGCCATGCCCTCAAAGCCCTCGCCACCCACGGCCTGCCTCCCGGCGACCCCATCCTGCCCGACGACGCCGGGCCGTATGTCGCGCCAGCGTAGGCGCGGAATTCGTCAGGCCGGGACTTCCAGTCCCGGCAATACTCGGCACACGGTTCGCATGAACCTAACGCAACACGCCCCACATCCGCGGCTCCCTTCTGATCCCCCTCTCCTTATCTTAGGAGAGGGGCCGGGGGTGAGGTCTTCCTTCCGCAGGACACTCGATAGCCGGGGAGAGCGACCAATTCACGAACGTAAGTTATTAATATAACTCTAGGCAGAAATATATATTGACAATTTAACATTCCTGTGATACAATAATACTAAGGCGACAAACCCAAAGCGGACGCCCTAATACGCCCCGGCGCATCTGCACCTTCAAAACCATTTTTGCCTATCGCTAGCACGCTGAAATGTAACGTGAACCACAATAATATGTAACAGCTCAGGCAGGTCCGAAGGACCTTCTTTTCTTAATCCGGCCAAGAACCCGGTGTTCGAGCACAAAAATTAAAAACTTCCTACTGCCGGAGGCGGGTCCCTTTGATCATTCCTATGATCACTCTTCAGGACCCGTCGGAGGCTCAGTTTTTAATTTTTTGATCGAACATGAAAACAACTACGTAATGCCGGGGGCGCGGAATTTGCGCGTGCGTAGCGCCTGTAGCTGCAAGCCGCCACGCACTCTTCGAGCAAACCGTTCGGTGCTTGCTTAGGTGCCTGAGTAGTTACAATAATATGTAGCAGCTCAGGCAGGTCCGAAGGACCTTCTTTTCTCAATCCGGCCAAGAACCCGGTGTTCGAGCACAAAAACTAAAAACTTCCTACTGCCGGAGGCGGGTCCCTTTGATCATTCTTATGATCACTCTTCAGGACCCGTCGGAGGCTTAGTTTTTAGTTTTTTGATCGAACATGAGAACAACAACGGAATGCCGGGGGCGCGGAAATTGCGATGACTTGCCGTCTTCGGCCAGAGCGTAGCGGCTGTAACTGCAAACCGCCACGCACTCTCCGGGCTTATCGGTAGATGCACGACGGGGGGCTTAGTAGTTACAATAATATTCATGAATATTTCGATTCCGAAATGCCCAAATATTCACGTTGTGTGGCCCAACCCACATTTTTGCATGCAAAAAAACGAATCGCAACGCCAATTTTGCATGCATAGCGAATCCCGTCACGCACCTGGCCAGCCAAGCCGTGGTCAGACAACAGAGTCCCTACGAAGTGGGGACAGCGAGCCGTGCGAGCAGGGGTAACGAATCGCTTTGCGCAACGCTAAACGCGCAAAACCGCCCTCAACGTAGGGGCAGAGCTTGTCTCTGCCCTCCGGATGGTCCTGTCCGCATCCTACACGTACTCTGCCGACAACGTGGTCGGTGACCTCGCTTCTGAGCGCAACATCATAGCATACAATTCCTTGGGGCCAGCGAGCCTAACGAGCAGGGGTAATTCGGCCGACCAACTCTGAGCGCCAACGCGATTGGTGACCCGGCTTCTGAGCACAACATCATCAACCCCACGCGTGCGGTGGTGCGGCACGCACCGGGGTAATCCAGCCGACAGTTTTGCGCGCAAAAAACGAATCGCGTTGCGCAACGCAAAACATGCAAAACCACCTCTGACTCCCCTTCTCCTTATCTTAGGAGAAGGGGCTGGTGGATGAGGTAATCGCTAACAATCCTAGCTCTCGCCGGTCGGATCGTGCGCGGGAATTGGGTAATGACACCGCGCGTCGCCGCCACTCCGAACCTCTTTGCCTTTCCTTCAAGATGACTTGCCGTCATCGGCCAGAGGAGGGACCCGCTTGCGGGAGGTGAGGTTCTTTCAGGGACAGGTCACCGTCGCAAAAACAGCCCCGACCGCCAAAGCAATCGAGGCTGCATATTTCCATTCTGATTCCCCTCTCCTTATCGTAGGAGAGGGGCTAGGGGTGAGGTCTTCCGTCTCCCCTACTTAAACCCGGGCAGGAACGCGGCCTCCGCCTCGAAGAGCTCAAGCGTCATGCGCTTGATCTCGTTCGGCGAGCACACCGCAGCGGAGAGCGGGTCGAGCTGGAGGGCGTAGATCGCCGCTTCCTTGCTCTTCTCGATACACGCCGTCGCAGCCAGGTCGAATACGCCCATGTTGCTGGCGCAAACCGCAGCCATCTGTGCAGGGAGCTTTCCGTAGCGGGTCGGGTTGATACCGTTCTGGTCGATGAGGCACGAAACCTCGACGCAACCGTCAGCAGGAAGGTTGGTGATAAGCTGTCCCGCGCCGCCAACGTTGTTCATGACGTTGCCGTGGATGCGGTATGGCGAATCCTTCTCGCGCGCTTCGATGATCCAGGAGCCATACTCCCATGATCGATCCCAGCCGATCTTCTCTTCGCCGCTCACCAGCTTCAAGCGGTGCGCGTCGGCGTTCTGGCGCCATGTCGGCCAGTTGTCCGCATAGAAGCTCGAGCCGCCCTCGTAACCGGTGCGCGAGTACTTCTCAAGAAGGTCCTTGCGCTTGCGGTAGTAGGGGAGATATTCCGACAGGTGGCCGCTGGACTCGGTGATGAATGCGCCGAAGTGCAGCATCATATCCTTGCGGACAATATCGCCATCGGTCTCGTCGACCAGCTTGTCGCCGTAAACATCCTGCTGAGCCTTCTCGAACAGCAGCGGGTAAAGATCCTTGCCCTGATGCTCAAGCTTGGTGAACCACGCCAGGTGGTTGATACCGGCGCATTCCCAGGTCATCTCATCGTACGCAACGCCAGCGCGCTTTGCGAGCAGGTGGCTGGTACCCTGAACCGAGTGGCACAGGCCGACGACAGGGATGCGCGAGGAGCGGCCCGCCGAGAGGCACATGATGTTCATCGGGTTGGTGTAGTTGAGAACGGTTACATTCGGGCAAAGTCGCTCGGCATCCTTGAGGATTTCGAGGAACACCGGAACCGTGCGAAGCGCCTTGAACAGACCGCCAGGCCCGATCGTGTCGCCGATACACTGGTCGATACCATACTTGGCCGGGATGTCGTTGTCGAAACGGACACATGCGGTGCCGCTCACTTCGACGCAAACAACGATATAGTCGGTGCCGGCAAGCACATCGAGGCGGTTGGTCGACGCTTCGACCTTCCACTCGATGCCGGTGTCTTCCTTGATGAGGCTGGCCATCTTGCTGATGACCTGATGCATCGTCTTGAGGCGATTTTCATCAATGTCGACCAGGGCGATTGTGCCGCCAAGGCTGCCGGGAATCTGGAAAATGTCGCGGGTGATGGTGGGCGTAAAGCCGCTTCCCGCGCCGAGCATAGCGACCTTGATCGGGCGCCGCATCTTGCCGGCCAGACCCTTCGCGTCCGCTTGTTTCGTGTGGGCAACATGCCCTTTTTCTTCTACCGTGTCGGCTGTAGCTGCTGACATAAGCCTCTCCTTGTGAGGTACAACATTCTTGCACGAGCTTTGCCGCCGAAGCGTCCAACGTCCATGCTGCTTACGATTGTACACCACAAATAGCGCAAATGTGACCCAATTGCAACTAATTTACTCGCGTAAATGATTTTTATGCGTCGGCCCCTTGATTTCAAGGGGCCGACCCGTTTTAAGAGCTCATTCAGCTCAAATGTGGCAGTTGGCGAGCCCGCGCTTCGCGAGGTACTGTTGATGGTACTCCTCGGCTGGCCAGAACGTTGTCGCCGGTTCGATCACAGTCGCCACCGCGCGGCGCAATTGGCCGGACGCTCCCAGAGCCGCCTTCGACGCCTCTGCGGCAGCCTGCTGCTCTGCCGAATGCGTGAAGATAGCAGACCGATACTGCTTGCCGATATCCGGCCCCTGCCGATTCACCTGCGTCGGGTCGTGGTTCTCCCAGAAGACCTTCAGCAGCGCGTCGTACGACACCTGCTCGGGATCGTATTCCACCTGCACAACCTCCGCATGACCCGTCGTATCCGTACAAACCTGCTTATAGGTTGGGTTCTCAACGCTCCCGCCTTCATACCCTACGGCTGTATCAAGGACGCCAGCTGTCTGGCGGAACGTCTCTTCGACGCCCCAAAAGCATCCCGCACCAAAAGTCGCTAAAGCCATCGTTACTCGTTCCTTCCTCGCATTGCCAAAGTCTCGTATATGGTACCCGGCAGGGCGTGTGCAGGCGGCCCTCGCTATAACAATTGGGGAACCACGCCGGCGGGCCGACGAATCCTCCGACTCCCCTCGCCTTTCCAAGGAGAGGGGTTGGGGGTGAGGTGCTTCTTACCGCTTCAAAGACCAACCGATTCGCCTAGCAGATATACCAGTTATCTCGATAAACAGGCCGTTTCCCCTGAAAGCACTCTCGAATGACGCCGATAAATGACTCGTAAGACGATGGAGGACGACCAATGCGGCTAGTAACTCGCTCCGACTTTGATGGCTTGATCTGCGCGGTACTGCTCAAGCAGGTAGAAGAGATCGAAGAGATCACGTTCGTTCACCCGAAGGACCTGCAAGACGGCTCCTTCTCGGTGACGGACGATGATATCCTTGCCAACGTCCCCTATGTCCCCGGTTGCGGCCTCTGGTTCGATCACCATTCGTCAGAAATGATCCGAGTTGTCGACTTTCTCGACTTCCGAGGCGACTGCCGGCCCGCTCCGAGCGCAGCGCGCGTCATCTACGACTACTACGGCGGCAAGACCGCATTTGGCGACATCACGGAGATGATGGAGGCTGTAGACAAAGCCGACTCCGCGCAATTCGACGGCGAAGACATCCTGAACCCGCAAGGCTGGGTCCTGCTATCGTTCATCATGGATCCGCGCACAGGGCTAGGCCGCTACCGCGACTACAGGATCAGCAACTACCAGCTGATGTACGAACTCATCGACGCCTGTCGCACCCACGGGATCAACGATATCTTGAAGATGACCGATGTGCGCGAGCGGATCACCCGCTACCACCTCCAGGATGTCGAGTTCCGCAACATGCTCCAAAAGCGTACCCGGCTCCATGGAAACGTCATCGTCACCGACATGCGTGACATAGACCCGGTACCGTGCGGCAATCGGTTCATGGTTTACGCCCTGTGGCCCAACCAGAACACATCGATTTGGATCGTCAACGGCTTCCGCAACCAAAACTGCGTCATAGCGTGCGGACATAGCATAATCAATCGCACATCCCAGACCGACATTGGCGCTCTCATGGCCGAGTATGGCGGCGGCGGTCACCACGGCTCCGGAACCTGCCAGGTGCCGCACAATCAGGCAAACACGACGATCAAGGATCTGGTCGCGCAGATGAACACTGACGATTGCCCGGTGATCGCCCACACGCCGCTCCTGAAAGCCGCGTAGATTCGAACAACAGATTCCTCCCGTGACCGCGGCTCTGCCCGGTACACATCGCCATCGTTGGCCGGAGGATAATGGCAGGTGCCGCCAAATGGCGCCAACCGACCGCAAACAGAAACGCCCTTCCGAGTGAGCCGTAAGACTCGTTCGGAAGGGCGTTTCGAATACTGTGTGCTACGGAAGGGCGATCCCCGAGTCCTTCGCAAGCTGAGAAAGTGTCACGCACTTATAGCCCTTGGCCTTGAGTGCGGCGACGAGACCAGGAATGGCCCCGGTAGTCGCTTCGGCGCCGTTGTGCATCAAGATGATGGCCCCCGGGCGTAGCTTGGACATCACATAGTCGGTGACGTTCTTGGCGCTGCCCGAGTCCTCAGCATGCAGGGCGTCGATGGTCCAGAACCCGCCGATCATCCCACACTGGCGAGCAATGTCCATCACCTGCGGGTTGCTGTTGCCACCTGGCGGACGAAGGAAGCGCGGCCATCGTCCGGTGAGCGACCGAATGACCACACCATTTCGAAGGTACTCTTCCATGATGTGCTGCGGAATCGCCTGGTCTAGGTTCGGGTGGGTGTACGTGTGGTTCTCCACCTGGTGACCGTCATCGCGCATGCGACGCAGGATATCTGGCGTAAGTGAAGCTCGCATGCCGACGACAAAGAACGTTCCCGGCGCGCCAGCCTTCTTGAGATTATCGAGAAGCGGCGGCGTCAGAACCGGGCTAGGTCCGTCGTCAAATGTGAGAGCCACTTCCTTAAGCTTGTTGTTGCCTTGCCACATCGAATACGCGGGATTTGGAGATGTTGCCCGGATCGGCTCGGTGGTAGTAGCCGACGCTAGCTTGAAGCCGCCCTTGCCGTTTGTGAGGCTTAAAGCCTGCGAAACCTGCGACCCGACGTTGTGGTATTCCGCGTCGAGGGCAGCTGCAATCAGGAGGTGGGTTGTCGCCCGGTTTCGATCCTTGGTATCAAAGTACGCCTGTGCCAGCGTATACTCAGCAGCTTTGTAGGCGGGATGGATGCGCAGCATATCCCAAAGCGAGTCGGAGACCGCGTCGGGGAATGCGATCACCGCTTTGGCCGTGTCTGCACCGGGATTAGCGACCTTCAGCTTGCGATACTGCGTCTGGAGCACCGCTCCGTGAACATCCGACACCTCGTATTTGATGACGTGGACACCGTTAGAAACCGTCCGCGTATCCCACGCCATCTCAAAAGGCGCAGCGTTCACCATGCCGACCAGGCGATCGTCGGCGGAGATCGTCACGACCAGGTCCGATTGCCCTGTCAACGCCACGATGTTCCCTGGCGGTGAAAGCGCGATGCTGCCCATGACGACATTGTCGTTGCCCGTGGCAGCTGGGGCGTTCTGATAGTCGAGGCGCTGCGCAAACATCGCCTGCAGGACGGTTTCGGTGAGCGACGGCTCAATGACCGACGACCGATTCCCCGGGCCGATATAACGGAGCCCTGCTTCCTCGATGACGCGCGGTATGTCATTGACGACACCGTCGGCGACAAACTTCTCAATGAGCGGCAGCCCATTTACCGATGAGTTCTGGTAGGCCGATAACGCCACGATTTCCTTACCCGTGGGCGTGTCAACAGTGCTCGCGAGCCGAATAGACTCAATATAGTCGCCCCGCGCTGCCGCAATCATGGCGCGTCCAATGACGATATCGTCGCGCTGAGTCGGTTTGGCGATTGTGTCAGCGTTGGCCAGCATACGAGTGGCTGTGTCGTAGTCACGCAGTGAAATCGCGCAGAGCGCCAAACCGTAGGCGGGCAAGGGATCGTTTGGAGCGGCGGCTGTTCGTGCGAATTCGAAGTCCCG
Organism: Capsulimonadaceae bacterium; assembly: GCA_036504535.1. GTDB lineage: Bacteria > Armatimonadota > Armatimonadia > Armatimonadales > Capsulimonadaceae > JARLGU01. The sequence goes on along the minus strand of DASXUY010000050.1, from coordinate 115,549 downwards.
CTGTGCCTGACGCGTCGCTCCTACATGAAGCTGCAGGACGCCTCGCACTTCGTACGATCCGGGATCAGCCGGATAGTCGATAAAGAGCTGCTGTACACCCTGGGCCGCTTCAGCATATCGCTGCTGACCGATCAGATGCACGAGATAAGTCGCGCGCTCATTGCGTCGCGCTATAGTCGGGTCCGTTTGGGCATGGACTGGTGACGCGAACATCGCCATGCCAGCGACGATTGCGACGCTAACGGCGACTGTGATCAGATTAGGCCGATATTGGCCATGAGTTGCTGTTGTTCGACAAAAAGGCACGTGCTAAACCTCACGATGACATATAACGTAGCGGTGAACGCGGGGCGGGTTTCCGCTGAGCGGAAGAGTTACCGGGGAAACACGCCAGGCTATTTTCAATTTGTGCGCGACCGCTGCCGCTTCGCGCGTCTCGTCCTCAGCAGACGGACCCTTCCAAGCCAGGAATACGCCGTTCTTAGCTAAGAATGGCTCAACCCACGGGACAAGCTTGTTCATTGACGCAACGGCACGTGCCGTTGCCACATCGAACATACCACGAAACTCGCGCCTTTCGCCAGTCTCTTCGGCCCGCCCGTGCACAAAATTTACGTCCGTCAGCTCGCTTAGGCGGGCTATTTCCTCACAAAACTTGAGCTTCTTTGCCGTCGCTTCAAGGAGAGTGAGACGTATGTCTGGTCGCAGTATCTTTATAGCGAGGCCGGGAAATCCAGCGCCAGCTCCCACATCGATCAGACGGGCTCCGTGTGGGATAGGGCAGAATTGCGTGAACGCGAGCGAGTCGAGGAAGTGCAGAATCGCGACGCTCTCGGGGTCAACGAGCCGCGTCAGGTTCATACGGTTCGCATTCCAATCAACCAGCGTATCGTTGTAGAGGGAGAATTGAGCGCACTGCTTCTCTGTGAGGGTTATTCCCCACGTATCGAGCGCGGCTTGAAGTATTTCAACAGTGGAGCGTGCCATCAGTTACGCCGTAACCGGCATCGAGAGCCGCGCGAGGTGGCTTGTCGGTTCGACTGTGGGCGTCGACCATCGGGTAACGTCGCGTGCCGACGATCGCCGTACAACAAGGTGAGCGGGAAAGACTTCGGTGCGAATGGGCCCTGTGGGACACTCGATACGCGCAAGGATAATCTCAGCGGCAGTCTTGCCGATGCCTTCGAAGTCCTGCGCCATACTTGTTAGCTCGACACCTTCGAGACCGGGCTGCATCACGTCGTCAAATCCAACCAATGCGACATCGTCTGGAACTGTGAGATTGAGGTGCTTGAGCTCTTCGTAGACGACTGGCGCCCAATAGTCGCTAAGAAGAAATAACGCTGTGGGTGCATCGGGGCCGGTGAAAACCTGCCGGAACATCTCACGGTCAAGCCGTCTGCCGCCGTCAATCGCGAGGAGAATATGACGCGGGTTGGTCTCTATCCCGGCTTCGCGGAGTGCCTGTTGGTATCCGGTGAGCCGCTCCGATGCTGCATCAGTCATCCCAAGGCTTGTTAAATGACCTATTCGCCGATGGCCCTCGCTAATCAGGTGCTTAACCGCTGTGTAAGCCCCATGATAATTGTCAGTCCCGACGTAATCCAGTTCGAGGCCAGGAACTCGCCGGTCGATCGCAACAATCGGACACTTTTCCTCGCGTATGCTGGCGATAGTGGACACATTAGCTGGACCGCCCTCGTGCCACAAGATCATACCGGCGATATTGTTCTCCAACGCATAAGCAAGCGCATCCGCCTCTTTTTCGGCAGCCTTCGCGTACGTTTCTGCGTACGTATCGAGGACGATCGGGTGATAACCTTGCGGCGAAAGCACTGAATTCACGCCGTAGAAGATATCGGTGAACATATTGCCAGCGAATCGTCGTCCAAGTAGGAGTGCCACCAGATGGTTGTCCATGGGCGACGGCGATTTGACAAAAGGGTTCAGCTTGCGGATTGGGGGGAGGGGACGATTGCGACCAATATACTGCAGAGATTGTGCGGCTTCGTGCACACGTTGGCGGGTAACATCCGACACGAATATACCGTTGTTTTCGCGGTCGTTCAGCACTGTGGAAACCACTGCCTGCGAAACTCCCGCTTTCAACGCGACGTCTTTGAGTGTGACTGCCTTTGTCGATCTCATAATCCTGGTAATTCTACTGTCGGTATTTATATAAAGTTTTATATAACATACCTTCGGTCTAATCTCGTTGTCAACCTGTCAGCCATAATAAGCCAAATAGAGGATATTCGCCCATGTTTTGAACCTTGTATCCCAAGCCGATCAGAATGGCCCATGCAGCATTGAAATCTGTCGATACCCCCCGTATGGGCGGTGTGTTTATTTGTTTTCGCGGTGATGGATTCATGAAGCGCGTGTCGTGGCACGCAGTAAGCGCCCGAAGCACCATTTGGTCAATATTATCCAGTATTTTGCGTGAGATGCCGACAAATAGATTGAGATGAACGCTTTATGCTAGAATAATCTTCATCTATCGGATACACAGCACTCAGAGGTAGCGGAATGTCGTTACGTATCGCCTATGTCATAGGCGGGTTCGCAGATAGCAAACTAGACTATTTAGTTGACTCGGGAAAGCATCCAAGCGTAGAGTATAGGCTAATTGCCTCGCGCAACGATGCCGAGTTGATGACATACGACGATATTCCTTCGGGCCGGTCCCTTTGGAGCAAGTTGTGGCGTTCCCTTGACCGCCCGCAATTTGGGCTCGCATCGCTTGCCCTTGAGCATGCGATCAAATATGACGCTATCATCGCAAGCGGCGAAGATATCGGCCTCCCTCTCGCCATTGGATCCCTGCTCGACACCCTCAATATACCGATCTATATCATTACTCACGGATCTTATTTCGGTTCACCAAAGTTTAACTTTGTAGCAGCATTGGTGCGACGCGCGGCGAATGTCCATTTCCTATGCCTCTCAGAGACGCTGTGCAGCCAGCTTACAAGCACCTTTCGCATCCCGGAATCGCGAGTGCACAATACGTCATATGGCATCGACACGGATTTCTTCCACCCCGCCGAACAACCAGTGACAACATCGGTGCCCATCATAGCGAGCGCGGGAACTGCGTTTCGTGACTACCGGACACTTGTGGCTGCTTGCGATGGTTTGGAGGCGGACGTCAAAATCGCCGCCGATAGCGCCTGGTTTCCACTCGCGATCGATATCGAGGATGATCAGCTGCCGAGGAACGTTGAAGCACGCTCCTACGGCGACTACATGGCACTTCGCGATCTCTACGGGGCGGCTCGCATCGTGGTCGTGCCGCTGTATCCGGCCAAGCATGCTTGCGGGTATGCCGTAATCGCCGAGGCGATGGCGATGGGGAAGTGTGTCGTGACAACGGAGACCGAGTCGAGGAGCGACTTCTTGATCGACGGCGAAACCGGCTTCTACGTGCCCCCGCGAGATCCCAAAGCCCTGCGCGCCAAGCTCGATCTACTTCTCGCTGATCCCGCACTTGCCGCGCGCATGGGTGCTGCGGGACGTAAGCGCATGGAACAGCAGTTCAGCCTCGACGCCTACTGCAAGCGCATCGAATCCGTAGCGTTTGGCTAGCTATCGCTAACCGGAGACTTCGACAGCCGATCAAGGCTCATCTGCGGTTCCACGTGCGGCCCGAGCGGCTAAACTTCCTTGCGAGGCGCAGCGGGGGCTGGTTGCGCAGTGTCCGGCACAGCTTTCACCGGGTACTTTTTTGCCATATCAAGCGTTGCAGTGTTGGCGACCCAGATCCCAGCCAGTCGCGCGTAGATGATCGCAGCTTCGTCCGTCCGCCCTCCTGCAATATACGCCTGCGCGAGGTGATCGTAAATCTCGCCCTGGTACGGATACGCCGTTATGGCTAACTCAAGGTTGGTGATAGCATCGCTGATGGCCTTGCTTGATTTGTCACGGATGCCGATCTGGTAGTAGACCCAGCCCAACGTGTCCTCGTACTGCCCCAAGACGACTTGATCGCCAGTAGCCTCCGCCTTCGCAACCGCTTCCTTCGCCAGTTTCAACGCTTCTTCGAGATCCGTGCCGTCTTGCGCCGCAAAGTAAGCCTGGTTGTTCGAAGCCACCGCAGCCCTATCAGGATAGAGCCGCCTTACCGTATCAAATACTGTTCGCGCGCCAGCCGTATCTCCCGATTTCCACTGCGCCTGCGCCTTGTTTAGCAAGGCGGGTTGTCCGGCAGGGGTCTGCGACGCGGGAGTGGGGTACTCCTTGTTCAGCACGACAAGTAACTGCGCATAGGCCGCTTTAGCTTCAGCTTTGCGGCCGAGACGCTCCAACGCATCCGCGTACGACTCAAACACCTGTGGTTCGCGAGATGTCTCAGGCGACTTCGTAGCTTTGGCGAGCAGCACTGCGAGTGTTTCGAAGTCACCGTGCGCCGAAAGCACCTCGATAACGCCCCGATTGCCCGCTGAGTCCCCGACATAGACCTGTTTGTCCGCCGATAGACTGATAGCCTTACTTATCCAATCTCTCCCCTTGGCTACTTCGCCAAGATTGTATCGTCGATCTGCTTCCGCAATTTCTGTAAGCGCTTTTCTGGTTTGCTCCGACATGGGCGTGATACCGCACCCAGAAACCAATAAGCTCACAATACATGCAATAAGTATCGAGAAGAGAGATAGATGACTTGTCCGCATGCCGTATTATAGCCCACGCGCAGACTGTGTTAGTCGCCCGCGGCACGCTCTGTGCGATTTTGGATCGCCGCTTGACAGATCTTATGCATTCGTGTAACATGTGTATACAAGTTGCTTGCGACCATGAAAACCACCCGCCGCCAGACAATTACAGAGACGTTGCGCGATGAAATCGCGACTGGCGTTCACCCGCCACACGAGCCGCTGCCCGGAGAGCACGCCCTCTGCGAGCGCTTCGGCGTCACTCGCGCCACCCTGCGATTGGCCTTGGGCGATCTAGAACGGCGTGGCCTCATTTACCGACGCCACGGGAGCGGAACCTATGTCAATCCGGTCCGCTCGGTGATGGCAAAGCCGCTCGGCCTCCTCCTCCTCGAACGCCAAAAGGCCACCACTGTCGGCAATGTGCCAATCATCAGTGGCGCCAGCTACTACCTCGAAAGCGTTGGTTCGTACGTGGCGCTGATCTCGACACCGCCAACCGAGTGGCAGGCAAGCTTGATCGACACGCTCGCGGGCGTCATGGTCGTACCGCCCCTGATCCAGCCCGAGCACCTGGAACGCCTTGACCGGCTAGGCTTGCCTTGGGTCGTAGTGTCCGACAGTTACCTTCCCGGTGCGGGAATTACATTTGGCTTCCCAGAAGCGGTCACATCTCTTGTGAGCGATCTCCTCGTGCATGGGCATCGACGGTTTGCGATGATCAGTGGGCACGACGCGCACGGCGATGCGATCCGCAAGACCGCCATCGCGGCCGTCCTCAGCGGTGCCAGCATTGACCCCGCCAGCGTTGCCGACTTGCGCACCAACTACGATGCAGCCGCAGCGTGGCAGGCGGCGAATAGCCTGCTCGACCAACCTGTTCGACCAACTGCCGTGATCGGTTTCGACGATACCCTCGCGCTCCAGATGGTGCGCGCGTGCGCTGAACGAGGCGTCGCGGTACCTGGCGAGATGAGCGTCGTTGGCTTCGGCGATGCGCCCCACGCGGCCCTGGTGTCGCCGTCGCTCACCACGGTGCGCATCCCGTTCGAGCAGGCTGGCCGGCAGGCAGCCGAAATGCTGTGCCGCTCCGTTCTTCATGGTCATGCGCCTCAGACTATCGCGCTAGGACATACGCTGTGCTTGCGCGAAAGTACCGGTCCTATGAAGGAATAGGAGCATCTCCCAAGCGCGCGGCAATCTTTGTAAAGGGGTGGCAATGCGCTTGGTTTCCTAGCATAGCCAAATGCTACAACCCGCAAAGCGACCTAAAAAAGGCCCGCCCGGCCTGAGAGGGCATCTGAAAAAAAATGAACACACTAACAAACAAACGCGCCCTTATCACAGGCTCTTCCCAAGGGATCGGCCGGTCGATCGCGCTAAGGATGGCATCGGAAGGCGCCACCGTAATCGTCAACAACAAGGACGACCAAACCGCGGCTCAGCGAGTCGTCGACGAAATAGTAGCCACAGGCGGTTCAGCGGTGGCGATATGCGCCGACATCGCCGACGAGGCTCAGGTGGCCGCGCTCTTCGAAGAGGCTGGGACGGTGGATATTCTCGTAAACAATGCTCGTCTTGACCCGTACATGCGATCCAGCGACGACAGTGACGGAGCTTGGTTCGAAAAGGTGATCCATGTCAACCTGACCGGAGCCTACCTCTGCTCGATGGCGTTCTTCGAGCAAGCGAAGCTGCGCGGGTGGGGGCGAATCGTCAACATCTCCAGCGTGCGCTCGTTTATCCCTGCCGAGATGAACATGATCGCCTACGGCGTGTCAAAACTCGGAATGCATGGACTGACCCGAGCCTTGGCCGAAAATGGTGGACAGTATGGCATTACTGCCAATTCCATTGCACCGGGAATGGTGGCGACAGAGAATATTGATCGCCGCCTCACACCCGCTATGAGGGCGGCGGAAACCGCGAAGATCCCACTCGGACGAGCCGCAACGTGCGACGAAATCGTCGACGCAGTGATGTTCGTCATTTCGAATGGCTACGTCACCGGCGAAACGATCAATATCAACGGCGGTATGCACTACGCGCCGTAACAGATAAAGGACCACTAAGTTATGAAAGTGACAGACATCAAAGTCTTTCTCGTCAACGTTTACCGCACCAATTGGGTGTTCGTCAAAGTGCTCACCGACGAAGGACTCCACGGTATCGGCGAGGCGACTCTCGAACACCGCGAGACCACAGTGGCAGAGGCCGTGCTTGAACTGAAGCGCGATCTCGTTGGCAAGGACCCGCACAATATCGAGAAGTTTTACGCCGATGCGTACCGCGACTCCTATTGGCGCGGTGGCCCCGTGCTCATGAGCGCCCTGGCGGGAGTGGAGCAGGCGTTGTGGGACATCAAAGGCAAAGCGCTCGGCGTCCCCGTTTACCAACTCCTCGGTGGCAAGTGCCGCGACCGCATTCCGTGCTACGCCAACGGGTGGTTTGCGCCGGCGAAGACGCCTGACGAGTTCGCAGCAAAAGCGAAGGAAGCCGTCGCGCTTGGCTATAAGGGGCTTAAATGGGACCCGTTTGGCTCGGCGTGGCAGCAGATAAGCAAGCAGGAACTCAAGACCGCCCACGCCTGCGTTCAGGCGGTTGTCGAAGCAGTGGGCAGCGAGGTCGATATCCTTATCGAGGCGCATGGCCGCTTCAATATTCCATCAGCGGTTAAGATCGCCCAAATGCTCGAAGAGTTTGATATCTTGTGGTTCGAAGAGCCTATACCGCCGGACAACAAAGAGGGCCTGGCCGAAGTCAAGCGCCGCAGTCGTGTTTCCATCGCTGCCGGTGAGCGTATGTACAGCCGCTACGATTACGCTGAATGCTTTAGGCTAAGTTGCGTCGACTATGTGCAGCCTGATGTGTCCCACATGGGCATCATGGAACTGCGCAAAATCGGAGCCATGGCCGAATGCCATCACATACCGATCTGCCCGCACAACCCGGCTGGCGCAGTCGCGAATGCTGCGACGCTTCAATTGGCCGCGTGCATGCCCAACTTCGCATTCCTCGAGACCATGATCCTCGATGTGCCATACCGCCGCGAACTGACGACTGAGGTCGTCGATGTCGTCGAAGGCGCCATGCTGATCCCCGACAAGCCGGGCCTCGGTCTCGACATCAATGAAGACGCGCTCGCCGAACACCCATACAAGCCCGTCACCCTGAAGCACTATGTCGGCACGCTCACCAACATACGGCCAGCCGACGCGACCAGCATCGCGACGAACTTGGGGGGTTAGGAAGACCTCACCCCCTAGCCCCCTCTCCTTGGAAAGGCGAGTGGGAATCTAATAGTTGCCCGGTCAATTTAGCTCTTTTCTTACTCCCCTCGCCTTTCCAAGGAGAGGGGCCGGGGGTGAGGTAGTTTCCTCTTTTCTTCACGGCATTACAAAAGGAACCGCAATCAATGCAAGTAACCTGGCTGCTCCAAGGCAGCATAATCTTTGAATCTGACGGCTTCCGGCTGGTCATCGACCCGTATATTAGCGACGCGGTCGAGCAGGGACACGGCCTGCACCGCCTCGCGCCAGCGCCGCTGACGGCGAGCGAGCTAAAGCCCGATGCGCTCTATTGCACGCACGATCACATGGACCACGTTGACCCGATCGGCTTGCCGCAGATCCTAGCCGCCAACCCGGGGCTCCGCGTTACGGGCCCGGCGAGCATCGCGCGCAAGTTCGATACGCTGGGCATGGATTCATCGTTCGTGGACATCGTCAGTATCGGCGATCAGTTTACTGCCGGGCCGTTCAAGCTCACCGTCACCAAGGCGTTTCACAGCGACCCCGATTCGACAGGCTTGATCATCGAGACCGATGGCCTGTTAATTTACTGGAGCGCCGACACGCTGTTCACCGATGACCTGGCGAGCCTTGTGCTCGAAGCTAGTGGCGGTCGCGCTCCCGACTACGCATTCATCTGCATCAACGGTCGCCTCGGCAACATGAACGCCGCCGAAGCGCTGACCACCGCGCAGTTGATTGGCGCGAAGGCGGTCATCCCCATGCATTACGGCCTGTTTGCCGAGAACACCGCCGACCCCGACGAGTTCCTGTCGTCGTGCGCTGCCGCTGGCATCTGCGCCTTCGCACTCGACGCTGGCGTGCCGCGTGCGCTCCCCGCACACGTACCCAGCCTGCTACCGGCTGGAAAGCAGTGGACACAAGTCTGGGGCGACGAGTTCGACGGCGACACACTCGACCGCACTAAGTGGGACTTTCGCCTGCACCTGATGCAGCAGCGGCATGCGACTTTCACCGACGAGGGCGCGGTGCTCGACGGCAACGGCAACCTGCTTCTGACCCTGCTTGGGAAGGACGGCCAGTACTACTCGCCACACCTGCAGACAGGATCGAACTACATGGATCGCCCAGGCGAAGCATATGGCAAGTTCCGATGGCCTATCGCCAAGATCGTTCCGCCTCGATTTATGCACAAGTACGGCTACTACGAAATCCGCTGCAAACTGCCCGAGCAAGCAGGGTGGTGGGCCGCGTTCTGGCTCCAGTCGCCCACTATCGGTGCCACGCTCGATCCGGTGCGCTCGGGGGTTGAAGTGGACATCATGGAGAACTTCGCCCGAAACGGCATTGTCTACCACAACAACCACTGGAACGGATACGGGGCCGACCACCAGACCCTCGAGTCCGGTAAACGCCAATTGGGCGAGAGCGCCGATGGATTTCACGTCTACGGCCTCGACTGGAGTCCGGAAGGCTATGTCTACTACATCGACGGCAAGGAATCGTGGCGCGTCGCAGGTCCCGTGTCAGACTGCGAGCAGTTCATCCTCGTTTCCACCGAGTGCAACGGCTATCGAGAAAGCGACTCGCCGTCCGACGAACTGAAGAACGCCATTCTGCCCGACTACTTCCTCGTCGACTACGTCCGCGTCTTCGACGAAATCAAATAACTGCATACCTCCTCTCTTTCTCCCCTCTCCTTATCGTAGGAGAGGGGCCGGGGGTGAGGTCATTTATTCCGCAATCCAGGACCCTTCACCCATGGACATCTTTCAAGACCCTTCACTCATGCTAGCGCCTGCTGGCGCAATCAAGACCCGCCATGCGCGCGATATCGCTGCCTCGCCGCTGTGCATTGGATTCGAGACCCTCGACCGCCGCATGTTCAACCCGGACAAGTGCTACGATCTCCTGGCCGAATCTGGGGCAAAATGGGCGCGGTGCCAGACAGGCTGGAGCCGCTGCGAAATAGAGAAGGGCGTGATTGACTTCGCGTGGCTGGACGAAATCGTCGATCAGCTTCTCAAGCGCGGCGTCCAACCGTGGTTCAACCTCGGCTTTGGCAACAAGCTCTATATGCCGGGAGTTCCCCACGAGTCTGCGGTGGGCTGTGTCCCCATCGCTTACGGCCCCGAGTGCCTTGCCGCATGGAAGCGATTCGTCGCCGCGGTCGCCACTCACTTTGCGGGTCGCGTCAAGCACTGGGAAATATGGAACGAGCCCAATATCGACCAGTTCTGGCACCCGACACACGCGACTGGGGAAGCGTACGCCGAACTGATCGCCGAAACCGCGCCGATCATTAAGCGCATCCAGCCAGATTCCGTTATCCTGGGTTGCACATCGGCAATCGATTGTGCGTTCATTCACCGCGCTCTGAAGGCGGGCATGGGTGATCATATCGATGCGTTCTCCCTGCACCCGTACACTGCGCCGCCCATTCCCGAAGCCAGCTACTTCGCCGATATCGCGGCTGTGCGTGCGCTTATGGCGCAGTATGCACCGCACGTCCGCCTTTGGCAAGGCGAATGCGGCTACCCGGCGCGCGCCTACGGTCACCACGACTCGTGGATGGGAATTTACCACGCCGACGAAGCCAGTCAGGCTAAGTTCGTCCTCCGGCGCATCGTCCTGGACTCGATGGCGCGCATGGATGTGATCGCGTACTTCCACATCAGCGACCTCATGGAGCAGCCGTATCGGCAGTCGAACGGCCAGGAACGTCCTCCAGTGATGCTTGGCTTGCTGAACGGGCTGACTTACACCCCGAAGATGTCATACGACGCGTTCAAGCACATCGCACCTATCTTCGATGCCAATCTCGCCGCCGCCGACCTCTACTGTCGGCTCAACACCGGAGTCGACACCCGCCGCGAAGGCGCCCTGCCGTTTCTTGCGCCTGTTGTCGGTACCTTCATTCGCGACGGATACCCACTTTTCGCGTACTATTTCCCCGAAGACCTGCAACGAGGCTGGCGCGGGCTGAGCGATGTATCGGTGAGCTTCATCCAGCAAACCGAAAAGCGTCTTGAGCATCCCGTTCTCGTGGACTGCCTCGCTGGCAAAATCTACCGCGCCACTTCATTCAATGAAGCCGACAGCGGCATCTGCACCGTATCAGGTCTCCCCCTGACCGACTACCCGCTGCTACTCACCGACGATGCCGCGGTAGGGTGAATGACCGACTCACTCTGATTCCCCCTCGCCTTTCCAAGGAGAGGGGGCTAGGGGGTGAGGTATTCTGCTTCTGTCCGGACGCCACGACGCTTTGCCCCCGCCCACCAACATGTGGTATACTCGAAACATCTGATGAATTCGAGTCTTCCAACTTCAGGCACACTGCGCACAATCCAGCGGCGACAACTGGTGGACCAAGTGCTGGCCTCACTTCGCGGCAAAATTGCAGCTGGTGAGTTCCCCCTTGGCGGTAAGCTTCCGCCTGAACCGGTACTCATGGAGCAGTTGGCAGTAGGGCGTTCTACCGTCCGAGAGGCTGTCCGTGTTCTCGCGCACGCTGGCCTTCTTGAAGTCCGGCAGGGCGATGGCACCTATGTCCGGGCCACCCACAACGAGGAAAGCCTCTCAAACAAGCTGCGCGATGCGCGTGTCATTGAAGTGCAAGAAGTCCGCCACGCTCTCGAACTCGAGACCGCTCGCCTCGCCGCACTCCGCCGCGACGACCGCGATATTGCTACCCTACGCTCACTACTCCAACTCCGCGAAGACGCCCGCCTTCGCCGCGACTCCGCTGAACTGGTGCGCGTGGACGTCGAATTCCACGTCGCTGTCGCCGCAGCAACCAAGAACACGCTGCTCGCCGAGCTATACCGCTCGTTCGCAGGTGTCGTGCAGTCATCGCTCTCCTCATACGCCACCTTCTCCGAAGCCCAGGCATCGTACCACCAGCAGCTCTTCGACGCTATCGAAGCCCGCGACGCTGTCGCCGCCAACAAAGCCAGCGCCTTTCTACTCGAAAGCGCCAACGCTCCCCGAGTTGCTTAGTCTGTTGCCTACAGACTGCACGGCCTTCCCATCTCATGCGTTTTAGCATGGCAAGTTATCGTCTGTAACCAGCTAACAACATTCTCACCTGAGACTATTGACAGGAACCTGGCAAGGTGTTACTATATTGCATCAACGTGGAAGCAAATCAACAGATCAGCCTCGTCTTTACATATGGCAGAAAACGCAACAATCATTGATATAGCCCGCAAGGCAGGTGTGTCGACCAGGGCAGTGTCGTCGGCGCTGAATGGGACTGGACGGGTCAGCGATACGACGCGCAATGCGATCCGCAAGATCGCAGTCGAGATGAGCTACCAGCCTCGCCTCGCCGCGCAATTGATGCGGGCTCGGTCCACTGGTGGTATCGGGGTGATCATTCCCGCAGACCAAGCCGAAGCGTCAGAATCAGGGGCGCATGGGCCACTAATGACCAATTTTCTCGCCATCGGTGAAGCCGAAAGCGTCCGCTTTCACTTCGATTTTGTCTCCATGGCGCACACTCCTACCGACTGCATCCCGCAATCCTTCAAAGGTGCCTATGTCGACGGCGCTATCGTAACCGACAGCATGTCTCCTGTTCCGGCTCTCAGGGAATACTTGATGAGCCAGGACCGATATCCGTGGGTCTGCATCAACGAAGAAGCACCTCACTGCGTCATGTCCGATTTTACCAACGCAGCGAACGAAGCGATTGGGATGCTCGTCGATCTCGGGCACCGGCGTATTGCAACAGCTACGGGCCCGCCGGACTTCCGGCAGCACAACGAGGCGCGATTGAGCTTCGAGCGTGCAGCTAGGGCGCACAACATGGAAATAGCACCGCACCGGCGCGGCTTGTTTCCGTATAGCCAGCGCCGCATTGGCATGTCGCAATATGTCGAATGGGCCACCGAAATACTGGCCGGCGATGACTACCCGACAGCCTTTCTTTGCAGCGATATGAGAATTGGGCGCGCCATCATTTACGCAGCGTTAAGCCGCGGACTACAGTCGCCGAAGGATGTCACCGTCGTCGGAATGGGAACGGCGGGCGATGCGGAGAAGGGTTATCCTTGCATGACGGCCATTGAACCCGATTTTCGCGCGTTGGTCGAGCGTAGCTATGCCATGCTAAGGGGCATGATCGCTGGTGAAAATGTTCGGGGCGTCGACCTGGTTCCAGCGAAGTTGGTGCATCGAGACTCGGTTGCTTGAACCAGCAAGACGCCGGACCGTGTTTTGCTTCGGATTGCTCGGTGTATGCTCTTCTGGTCCCCGGAGCCAACTCCGCTACTGGTTAACTGAATCTTTGGGACACCGCAGCTTGCTGCGGGTGACGATAATTATGCGGAAGGAGTCACGTAATGAGAAAAGCTTTTACTTTAATTGAATTACTCGTAGTTATAGCTATTATCGCGATATTAGCAGCTATACTTTTTCCTGTCTTTGCGACAGCTCGCGAAAAGGCGCGACAAACTCAGTGCGCCACCAATATGAAACAGATCACCCTTGGCATCTTGCAATATGTCCAGGACTACGACGAGTCCTTCCCGTGCCAGGTGTCATACTATATCCAGCCGCTATCGCCGCCACAATGGCTGGCCGACGGCGCTCACCCGTCCTGGTTCGATCTCCAGCAGCCCTATATCAAGAGCAACGACGTCGGGTACTGCCCTGACGACCCCTACGCGCCGAAGACGAGCAACGCGACAGCATATCCAATAGCCGGAACGTCGGGTCCGAATCCTAGTTACTCCCCCAACTCGTATATCATGTCGCGCTACTATCTTGGCAGTCCGCGAACTGGCGGCGGCCTTCCGTGCTATAGCGGTCCCTATGCGCAGTTCTGCGGCAAAATGGTGTTCACGATGCCCGCTGTTGCCAAACCGGCGAATGTGATTCTGCTCTCGCCGGCAACGGCTGGCGACAACGTAACCGCAAACTCGGGGTCAGACGTTTGCTGGGAAGCGATCAACTGGTTCACGGGTCTAGGTCACAAAGGTGTCGGCCCAGCCCTTTTCCACAGCAATGGCAGCAATTATTCCTACGTCGACGGCCACGTCCGGTGGAACCGGATGGAGTTCATCCCAGGCGGTAGTAACCAAACTGACTGCGGCGGCCAGGTCTATTTCAACAACGGAACAACAGTACCGACAGGTGCCACATCGTGGTACAACCCGACGATCCCGTAACCGCACGACGATCATACAATACTATGGCGAAGGGCCGAGGTCGGACAGGCTTGGCTCGGCCCTCACCGTCTCGATATGTCACCACAAGCCTATAAGCGCTCGTCGGGTACTTTCAGGCCCTTCAGAGCCGTAGGTGAAAACCAATGGAGTCTACGCCTGAGGGATGAACTTGGCTGACTAGATTGCAATAGGTTCTTAACTTACTCTGTACGACAACATGTTGTCGTTGGCGCTGTAGCAGTGAACTCCCGTGCAGCTGTCAAAGCGGCACAAGCAGTTCCTACGTCCCGGCAGGGACAATCAGAAACTCGCTAGCCACTGAATTCATTCAGTGGTAATCGTTGCCGCAAAGCGGCCATTTTTGCACGCGAAGACTTAAAAGAAACGTAGCTACCTAACATTCAAAGCCCAAGACTGATCGTCACAGCGTATCACACTACCGCCCAAATGCCGAAAAGTTTTGAAACTTATTCAGCGTAGTGAAATGTCCCACGCCTGTGGCACCAACCCCACGGCATTCTATCAACTCGCCCAGGAGATAATCCCATGTACCTGATGACAACACGCCAACGAGCGGCAGTCGCCGCCGTTAGCACTCTCTTAGTGCTGTACTCACTTCCCGCCGCCGCTGCGCCGTCCGTGTTTTGGGTGAGCGATCCCGTCGCCCCTGGCCAGACCGTTCTCGTCTATGGCGATGGGTTTTCTGGCGCGTCAGCGGTGCGCTGGGAGCGACTGGCGGACGTTACCGGTACGAAAGCGGTCACTGGAACAGTCACTCCAGCACAAGCCCGCCCACATTGCGTCAAGTTCGTCCTTCCGCCCAATGTGCGGCCCGGGATGTTCCGCGCCAAGATCGATACGCCGTCTGGCACAGCCGAAATCGAGATCAACAAGCCGCAGTTGCTCTGGGCGCAGGGCGACGCGGGAACGCCGGGAACACCGGGCGGGTTCATACGCGTTTGCGGCAAGTGCCTCACGTCCGACGGTCGCGCCGCATCGATACGCCTCGTTAAAAACGGCACAGCAACCCTGCTGACGCCGCATCGCTCCGAACCGTTCACGCTCGAAGCGAAGCTGCCAGCCAAATTGGCGACCGGTGAGTACCAAGTAAGCGTATCGTCGGGCGTCGGACTGAATGCTGGCTGGAGCACGCCCGTCAAGTTCACAGTGAACACGCCGACCACCCTCCCTGCGACCGTGTTTGACGCGCCCCCGCCGAGCGACAACGTTGCCGACAATGCGCCCGCAGTTCAAAAAGTGCTCGATCAGGCGGGCGAACATGGCGGTACCGTCCGTTTCCCTGCTGGCCGCTGGCTGTTCGACACAGGCTTGACCATCCCGCGAAACGTGACCCTTCAGGGATTGAGCATGAACCGGACGGCACTCTGCTGGATCGATATGGCTGCCCCACCGCCTGCGCTGCTTCTGGCGACCGATCACTTCAAAATCGCCGATATGAGCATCTATGCCCGCCAGTACAAGCGAGGCATCGTCTCCGATCTCACCACGCCTACCGCTGGCAACGTCACCATCGATCGTGTTCGGATGCGACTCAATCGCTTCCGCAACCACATGAAACCCGAGGAAGTCAATGCCCGCTACATAAGCGCTGGCGACGGTGATGCGATACGCGTGGGCGGAGAAAACGTCGAGATTGTCGGCTGCGATGTCTACAGTTCCGGACGTCCCATTTTCCTAAGCCGCACCGTTGGCGGGCGAGTGTTCGACAACCAATTCTTCATTGGCCGAGATGGCTGGTACTGCCTGAGCGGCAACAATGGACTTCTCTTCGAACGCAACGTCATTACAGGTACCGACCTTCAGGCCAGCGGCGGCGGCATCAACACCCTTGACGGATCTATCGTGTCGCAGAATGTGTACTACGCCAACAATATCGTCAAGAGCGTCTACGGCGGCGATCATGAAGGCATGACGAGCGACGGACCTGGTGGTATCTACTACGGTAAAATCGCCTCGGTGAAGGGCAAAGTGCTCACCACAGCAACTGACCTGACTCTGCCAAAATGGCGCAAGGATTGGACAGGCGGGGCCGTCTTCATCATGGACGGAAAGGGGCAGGGGCAGTATCGCCAGGTGGTTTCCATCGACGGACGCGATCTCACCTTGGAGAGCCCGTGGGCCGTCGAACCCGACGACACATCGCTGATATCGATAACCATCGTGTCGCGAAACTACCTCCTGATTGGCAACACGTTCACCGACACCGGTGTCGCGCTGCAAATGTACGGCTCGTCGGTGGGCCACATCGCCTCCAACAACACCAGTGAGCGAACCGGCGGATACTACTGCTTCGGTCGTAACTACAGGGGTGTTCAGCCATGTTGGTACATTATGTGGCTAAATAACAAGATCATCGATGGCACCGTTTACATGGCAGGTCCCAACTCAATGGAGCGCCTCGGTGAAGCTCAAATTGCGATACAAGGCGCAAACCCCAACGTGACTCCGCTTCCTGCGATGACCATTGGCATCGTAGCGAGAGGCAACGAACTTATGGCCGATGCGCATATCGAGGTGACAGCCGAAGGCGCCTTTGCAACGTTCCCGCTTGTACAAGATGTGGTCGTCGAGCAAAACCGTGTCAGCAACGCCAAAATCGGACTGATCATTGGCCCGCATGCAGCAGGCGTCCTCTCTCGATCAAACATATTCACCAATTGCGGTGTTGGTATTAGAGCTCAGGGAGATGTCACAACGCAAGCGGACACCTTCCCCGGATGCGGCAACGAGATCGTCGATGATCGTGCGCGCATCAAGGCCGAAGCTGCGGAAGGCGCCAAGGTTCGCGCCAAGCTCGACACGCAGCCTGGCCCGCTCCTCCGCTTGGCCTGCAGTGCAACCACAACCGCCGCGCCATTTGCCGACGTCACCGGCCACGGCTTCGATGGAATTGCAGAGGGCCGCGTAGTGCCGACGCCTGGTCCCCATGGCCTCGCCGCGCAGTTCGACGGCAAAAGCTGTCTGAAGCTGGCGCATCCGACCTGGCTCCGCACGAGCAGCTTCACTTTCGCTGCATGGGTGAAACCCGATGCCGTTCTTGGCAATTTTGCCATCGCTTCCAAACGATACGACTCGGTCCCGTCTCCCTTCATTCTTGTCGCGTCGGACGACAAACTTCTCGTCGATGGAAACGATAGTGACGGGAACTGGTGGAAGGACAAGGTAATGTCGCCGTCAGTTCTGCGCGTCGGCTCATGGACTCACGTCGCCGTCGTCGAAGAGGCTGGGGCGGCGGTTAGCCTGTACGTCAATGGCAAGCTGGTCGCAAGCGGCAATCACCCGGTCCCGAGGTCGCTGAACGATGAGCCGCTGGTAATTGGTCGCGATCCATGGTGGGTCGGGAACCCAGAAGGTGTCACGCCGCCAGCCCTGCAAGCGTTCACCGGATTCCGGGGAGCCGTCGCCGATATCCAGTTATGGTCTCGGTCGCTGACTCCCAGTGAGGTAGCCAATCTGGCCGGTGTGGTGGTTGCATAGCGATGGGAGTTAAGGAATACAACCCGCAATCGGCCTCGGATGCCCGCCCTGCGCCCCGCCCCGAACCGGTACCTGAGCGACTCCGAATAGGCTTGATGCTCGCGCTTGGGTTGCCGCTGACTCTGCTGAGCTTCGTCCTCGTTGTCGGTATCGAGCAGACCATCCAAATCGGTTCGCCGTCGGCCCTCGCCATCTACTACCACGTCGCCGTAATCTTCGCATTGATCGTCGGTATAAACTTTGGCATATCCAGGGCGAGCGGGGGGCGTGTTGCATGCTCGCGAGCCGAACTGCTCTGCCTCTATTCGATGATGAATATCGGCGGATGCTTTGCCTGTTGGGAATCGTTGGGGACTCTTCTGCCAGCCGTCGCCTACCCGAGCTATATGGCGTCGACGCGCACCGATGCAAGCTGGCTCAAGCCGGTTATGGCAGCACTTCCGGATTGGGCGGTTGTGAAAGACCCATCTGCGGCCCTCGCTGTGTTTCAAGGCGGCACGTTCGGCGACGTTTGGCACGCGTGGCTTGTGCCGCTCCTGGCGTGGAGCGCGATTCTTGCCACGTTGTTTGGCATGTACATCTCCCTGACACGGCTATTCTGGGAATCCTGGACATTCCACGAGAAGCTCTCATTCCCGCTGACGGAGTTGCCTCTACAGCTAACCCAACCTGACGCGACAATCTGGCGATCGCGCTTATTCTGGTGCGCGTTCGCCGCAGTGGCCCTGTTTGACATTCTCAATGGCCTGCACTCTATCATTCCAAGCTTTCCTGCCGTGAATCTCAAGGTGACTTACATCAACACCAGCCCAGTCGACCCCGCAATGCAGGCCGTTGGAGCGTTCCCGGTGACCTTCCACCCGCTGATGATCGGCATCGGACTCTTGCTTCGTACCGACTTGCTGTTTTCTACTTGGTTCTTCTACCTGCTTGGCGTTGCCCAAACCTATTTCGCCGGACTCTTCGCTATGGCGCACGGGTCAAAGTACGTTTTCCTCGGCAACTCTCCCGGCCTGTTAGCCCAAAACTTCGGCGCCATCGTCATACTTGGCGGTAGCGTTGTATGGAATGCGCGCCGCGTCCTGCTAGCTCGCGTGGGCGCAGCCCGGAATGGCAACCGGGGAGCAATCGCCGACTTCGCAGTGCTCGCAGGCGGTTCATTAGTTCTGATCGCGGCCATGTGCTTTCTCGGCCTGACAGTCTGGCTTGCAGCAATCTCCGTGCTCGTCGTCCTACTGCTAGCGATATTCGTCAGCCGCCTTCGCGCTGAACTCGGCCTTCCCGTCCATAACCTGCAGTTCATGGGCCCAGACGGCCCCATAACTGCGGTCTTCAACGGCAACGGACTCTCGCAGCACACGCAGAATGCATTCGGAGCCCTGTTCGCGGTCACACGGTCGCAGCAGGGCCATCCTATGCCCTTCTTGATGGAATCGGCGTACATGACGCAGCGCGTCAAAGGGCCTGCCTCACGCATGTGGGCGGTACTCGCTGTTACCGGAGTACTGACTATATTCATCGGCCCGTGGATCGTGCTCAAAATGCTCGCGGATACCGGTCTCGAGCGTGTCGGATACAACGCCTCAATCAGCGCGGCGGGCTGGACCGCAGTGAAGGCCTATATGCTAGGTCAGCATCTCCAGGACTACGGCGCCATCGCGCAAATGGGCACCGGTGCAGTCGTTACCCTGTTCCTCATCAGTCTGGGACGCTTCTGGATATCGAGCCCATTCCACCCGGTAGGCTACGCTATCTCCGGCAGCTGGGGCACCGGCATGGTGTGGACTCCCTTCCTCATTGCCTGGGGAATTAAGTCGCTGGCGCTGCGTTACGGTGGAGCGAAAGCGCTTCGAAGCATCACGCCAATTGCTCTGGGCCTCATCCTCGGCGAGTTCGCGGCCGGTATGATCTGGACCCTGCTATCCTACGTGACTAGCGCGCACTGCTACCAGGTTTGGCTCTACTAGCAAACCATACACCCGACGCCAGCATCGAAGGTCGTCAGTCTAGCTCGCTGCGAACGACATCCCGCCGGCAGGGAAGAAAACTTCCTAGCTGTTTACAAAAAACATGTTGACACAGTTGCATTGCCGTGTTAATATGTTGACACACTGTATCAGTTTTGTAAGGCGGTTCATGGCAACAGCGGTCACCACAATCAAATCGACGAGCGGCAAGGCTGGCAAGCACAACGCTTCCACGGTGGAGCGTGACATCCGCCGCCAGATTGCCGCCGGATCGCTCGCGAAGTCTACACCGCTTCCCAGTCTGCGTGACCTTTCGCGCGAGTATGGCGTCGCCGTCAACACAATTTCGCGAGCCATTAAGGTACTCGTCGAAGAGGGGGCGCTACGCTCCGAAGGCATTCGGGGCGTTTACGTGGCCGACACTGGTGGCGGCGATTTGACGTTAACAACGGCTCAGGTCTTTCCGCGACCGGTAAGCATCGCTATCGTGGCCCGTCTGGACCGTCCCGTATCGCAGCGCGAGATGCGCAACAGCAACTGGGCGTGGCTTGGCGTCCATTCTATTGAGCAAGCGCTCCAGGGACAGGAAGACGTCACCCTGCGCTACCACAACCAGTACGTTGACCTCAACACCGATGTGCCCATCGAAAACATTCTCCGAGACATGGCCGAGCAGAATCCAGATGCCATTGTAGCGGTGATGCCAAGCGTGTCGGCGATAGACGCTTTGGCACAGTTCGCTGACGGGCGCGGCATACCTCTCGCTCTAATGACCGACCTCGACTACAACCAACCCGGCGTTACCGTGATCTCCTTCGATGACACCCTTGGCGCATTTGAAGCGACGAAACACTTGATGCGCCGTGGCTATGACCGCATCGGATTCTTCGGGCCCTTGAGATCATTTTGGGCTGACCACCGTGTTGCCGGTGTCAGGACTGCGGTTAAATCGATCGGCGGACCAGATGAGCGCGTAACCGCCATCGAGCCTGGCGACTATCCCGTGGGCAACAATGGCGGCCTCAGCCAGGAAGATTTCGCCTACAAATTGGCGCCGCTTTTCCTTGACCAGATGCCAACCGGCTGCGGTATCGTGGCTGTCAACGACCACTGCGCTGTCGGACTCGTTCGCGCCGCTCGTGATCGCGGCCTGGTCTTAGGGCGCGATTACGGTTTGGTCGGCTTTGACGACATCGACGATGCACGCGATTACGATCTCAGCACAATGCGTCCGCCGATCTCCGAAATGGCGCTTGAGGCGGTACGCGTACTCGCGGCGGCCATCAACCGGGCCAACGCCCCTGACAAGGTTGTCCTACGAGCGCACCTGGTTCCCAGGCAGTCGACGGTTCGCGAAGGCGTCCGGCATTTAGACCTCGCCGCACGATAAGACGATAGCACTGATAGTATTTATTGAAGGAGGACGCACGAATATATGAAACGACGAACGGCATTTACTTTAATAGAGCTTCTCGTAGTTATAGCTATTATAGCCATACTAGCAGCTATACTTTTCCCCGTGTTTGCCAAGGCGCGCGAAAAGGCGCGCCAGTCGAGCTGCGCCAGCAACCTCAAGCAGATCGGACTTGCCCTTATTCAATACGAAACCGACTACGACGAAAACCACATGATGTGGAACGAACAGTGGTTCTGGGGACCCAACCCTTCAGATTATAAGAACGTCCACTGGCAGCAGCTGGTCTACACTTACGTAAAAAGCATCGATGTGTTCGCCTGCCCGTCAAACCCGAGTACGGTGAGGGTTCCAGCTTTGACTGGCGCATTTAATACTTCGCTATATCCATCTATGATGCAGCACTACGGGTCGAACGTTAACAGCACAACGGGCCACCACTGGGCGAACGTCTATGGCGACAAAGGGTGTGGACCATTCGCCGGTGGAGGTGGAAGTTCCGCTGGTAACAACCAGACACCTTTCCAGGTTTCGCAATTTGTCAATCCTGCCAAAACCATTGAAGTCGTCGAAGTCATGAACGACACCACGAAGGGCGCTGGCAACGGATTTGGAGTCGACTTTGAAGTCGACGCGTCGGAGTTCCAAAACAACCTCTTTGCCGGCCACACGGGCCAAACTAATTACCTGTTCTGCGACGGCCACGTGAAATCCCTGCGCCCGACCCAAACATACTCCGCAGGCAACAACCTGTGGACCATCGACGGTACCGACACATGCTCCACATACGGCGGAAACTTTAGCACGTACTGGGCATTTCCGACGCTTCGAAACGCAGAAACGCGCTACCTTCAGTAGCTGAATTCTGCTCGCCCATCGTCGGCGTCGACGATGGGCGAGGTCTAATTTCACCTTCGCAAGAAAGCACCTCCCCATGACATTCCGGTATGCGCTCTCCGCGCTCGCACTCGCCGCCGTCCTGCTCGCCCCGCCCGCCTTCGCCGCCGAGCTGACTAAGCCGCTGCCCGAACTCGACCACGCCGCCGCGTGGACAGTAGAACCGGGCAGGGAAGGCTTCCTCACTGCCGAGGACGCCCCGGGCGCTGTGCTTGTTCGATTCCGCGCCGTCAAAGAGACAGTCGCCAAGCTGCTGCTGAAAACCCCCGTGCCGCTCGATTCGTCCACCACAGGCTTCACGTTTCGCGCGACAAACGGCGTGTCCACTGCGGGCCTTATCATAAGCGTTCTCGTCAAGGACGCGAAGGACCGAGAGTTCTGGTTCTACACCAAGTCGCCCGGATCGTATGAGCGCGGCGTGTTCTTCCCCGAGCACTCGTGGCGACGAAGCCGCGATTTGCGCTTCAATACCGCCGGGTTCGACCGCGTCAAGCTGGAACCAAGCCGAGACGCCACCGTTGGCGGGCCACGTGGCGCGACGCCCGTCAAGCCTCTGACCCTCCTCGGACTGCGATTCGAGGGAGTTCACCAACGGCCCGAGACATCATGGACAGACGTCTACGTCCATGATCTCGTCGCGACTTCGCTCAACCCGCAAAACAGCGCCCTTTACTACCAGTTCAATGATCGCGAGTGCTACGGAGAGGTCGATCCCATCCCAGCGATCACCCTTGGCGAACTCGGCCACTGGTTCGGCAAGCGCTTCACCGTCAACTGGGAGATTCGCGACCGCTACGACGGCAAGCCATTCATGAAGGGCGGCAAGGACTTCACGCTCGACTCAGCCGACAAGACTGTTCCATATCCGATGCAGCTAGCACAAAAGATCGAAATCCCTGTCACCACGGAAGGAACGTACTGGGTTCACATGAAGCTGCGCTGGACCCGCGTGTCGTCGCCGGTCCCCGATGAGATCAACCAGTTCGATTATCGTCTGTACGTCAAAAAGGGTGCCAAAGCTATGCCTGCGCCCCTCCCTAAACTTGCTGCTGCGCCGAAGACGCTTGTCGATATCGCCCCCGACCGAGCGTCGCTTATCTACACGCCAGCAGAGAAGTTCGTCGTACCCGTCGTGTTCTCCAAGCCCGATCTCGCTGACCCTACATTTACTATTTCTGTCACGGTAACGTCGTACGGCGCGAAAGACGTGGTCAAGACCTTCACGCCGACACCGACATGGGACTCGGCTGGTAACTACACGTATGCTGCCGACCTTTCGACGCTCCCGGCTGGCCCGTACTATATCGACGCTTCAGTCCTTGTTGGCGGTAAGCCGCTGGACACCGTCACGCGAATTGTCGGCAAGCCCACACCGCCCATCGCGACCGCGGGGCCGGCTAATATCCCCGCCAGCGTAGCCTCATGGCAGGAGGTGGTCAAGAGCCCTAAGCCGCTCTTCCAACTCAGCCCTATGCCGCCGCAGGATGGCACCGACGTGTGGACGCGGTACAAGTCCTTCATGGACAACCTCGCTCCCACAACGAACGAAATGGAGCTTCAAATTCTGTGGCGCGATGTCGAACCCATGCCAGGCGTCTATGACTGGGGGCTCGTGGACCGTGTCGTCGACTACGCGCAGACCAAGGGGATCAAAGTCCTTCTCTGGCCCGCGATGGTCGGTTACGAACCCGAGTGGCTTCCATCATGCTACACCGAAAACCGGGAAGGGTCGATCTTCGGGCAAACCGCCTACCTCTTTCACGGCGCGCGCCTTAACTACTGGCAAGCGCCCGCCATCAAGAGCGCAGCGATGCGCCTGATCGCCGCCGTTCCCGCCCGCTACCGAACCCATCCTGCAGTCCGTGGCTACTTTGTCCTCGCCGAAGCCCCGGGCGAAGCCCCGTTCAACGGGTGGTTCGACGGTTTCGATGTGCCGACGCTTGCCAACTTCCGCGACTACGCGAAGCAGAAATACGTCACCCTTGCCGCCGTCAATAAAGCGTGGGGTACGAAGTTCACTACATGGCCCAGCGTAGCGCCTCCCATTGGAGATGCCCTGCCGCAGTATTGGCTCGACTGGATGAAGCTCCGCACCGATGCGATCAGCGGGTTCTTAGTCGACGGTGTGAAAGTCGTTCGCGGCTACGATACCAAACGGCCAATCATCATCTACCACGACGGTGTCGGCGACGAACAGCTTCAGGCGTTCCGCACTCAGGGTTGTATCCTCGCGAATGGTGGCGCGCACGATCCCGAACGCGCCGCGATCAGTGCCCTGTCCAGCGCCCTTGCTGGGCTCGATGAGCGCACCGAGGACCATTCGCCCGGAGCATGGTCGCAATACTTCCCGACTCAGCTCGACGCCACCGTGTTCACAATGGCCATGGGCGGCGGCGCGAACACGCACTGCAAGGCCTATATGTACACGACGAAGACGCTGGATCAAATCAGCAAGCCGCCGTATTCGTTCGACCGCTATCAGAAGTTCATGCCGATCTGGACCGAGCTTCGCACGACAAAGCCGCTCCCTGTCGATGTCATGCTCTTCAAAGACTCCACCGCTGGCCTACTTCGCACCAAGTCAACGTATGGCTGGGGTTGGGGAGACGCGTGGATGAATCTCAACTGTTTCCAGTCGCACCTGATCTGCGCTGAAGGCTCCATGGAGTTCTGCCAGGGCGCAAAACTGGTCATCGCCACGGGCGCCAGCGTTCGGCAACTCAATCTGGCGACAATCGACTCAATCGTGAAGTATGTCGAAAACGGCGGCGTTCTCCTCATGCGGCCCGATACCGGGGAGGTGTGTGTCGAGACTCCGGACCAGCGCTGGGCGCTTATGAAGCGATTCGGGATCGCCCCGCCTACCGGTGACCCCGATAATGGCTACATCGCCGCAAAGCCTATCGCCGGGACCATGTTCGGTGAAGGCACCCCGAGCTTCGTCCTGCGCAATTTCTGGGCTGCTTCGGAGCAGCCGGGAATGACAACACTGGCGTCCGTTGAGCGCAAGCCCGGCCAGGTGGCCATGAGCTGGAAACCATTCGGCAAGGGCAAAGTGATCGTCGTATGGGCGCAGACCATTGTCCCAGCCGACCGTAGCGCGGATCACGGCGGATCGTACTCCGTGTTGCGAGATGTCGCCAAATGGGCAGGCGCACGCATCTACACCGATGCGTCGAGCCTCAAGTTGTGGACAAATCTGCTCAAGGGCGACGACGGTTCCACCTACTACGCCCTCGCGTACCGACCAGTCTGGCAGGAAGACAATCCGCCAGCCGTAAGCGGCACGGTGCAATACACCGTGCCCGATGGCAACTACGACGTCACCGAGATCATCTCAGGCACAAGCGTCGGCACAATGACAGCAAGCAAGCTCAAAACCGACGGCATATCCGTAAAACTAGAGCCTCACGCCCTCGGCCTCTACCGTTTGCGGAGGTTGTAAAACAACCTCTCTCAGGCCCCTTCTCGGGCCTTAACGAACTCAGAAAAATCGTTCACGGCCCGTGGCGCATCGAGTCGTTTATGGCCTATGAAGCATCGTTTCGTATTCACACGCGCGCGTCGCATATAGAAATTGGAAGGCAGATCGCATGTTAGGTAAGCTTACAATAATGGCAGCCCTCGTGGCGGTACTCATACCCATGGCACACGTAAATGCGGCTACGGCCGCTTCTCCGCTCAAGGACGTTAAACTCTCCGACCCCGCAGTCTGGAAGGTGGACGCCGAGGCAGGTGACATCGTGAACCTGACTGCGGTCGACGGATGCGTCCGCGTCGACTACGATCTCGACGTCAAAGGCACACGCCAGCTTGGCAACAATACTTACAAGCAAAAGACCGCCAGACTGCTCCTGAAGAATCCCATCGCGCTATCGTCAGACACCGGGCGCATCATTTTCGAATCGCTCGGCATGCAGTCGAAGTCCTGGCACTTCCGCGGCAATCAGGTGCGCCTTCTGCCTATCGTAAAAGACGCATCCGGCGAAAGCCTCATGTACGCACCCGTGAAGTATCCGCACCTGAACGGCAACGTTGACGATGGCTGGGAGCGATGGATGACTCCCTACTTCTATTGCGGTGAAGCGGGCGCCGCCACGCAGGACGTTTACGAGGCCGAGGGCGGAGACCGAAACGCTTGGCCCGATGGCGCGCTCACACTGGCCGGTTTCATTCTCGAAGTGAACAAGCTAGAGTTTGGCCGCGCCAAGGGCGATGTCGAGTTCACCGCGCTTCAAACAAGCGGCGTAACACTGCCTTACGAGGCGCCGTACGCCTATGCCGACAGCCTCGTGAAGTCCAAAGGCGACTACCGCATTGCCATGGAAGTGGCGAATAACTTTCAGGCCATCCCCGTGCGCGAGCAGTCGCTCAAGATTTCGTTCGACCCCGCCAGTCTGCAAAGCAAGCGCCAGCGCGTCACAATCCCACTTGGCCCCGACGACAACTACTGGGTCCGATACCAGGTGACGTCCACCGATGGTGCCGTGGTAGCAGGCGACACCCTACGAACACAAGTCGTCGGCAGCACTACCGCCGAAAAAGTGCAAGCTGTTGACACGAAGACGGCGCCCGAAATCGGCTTCCTGCGAGTCAACCCTGCCAGCCACACAAGCGGCGTATACAAGCACGACGAACCGCTCAACGTCACAATTCGCACGTTCAAGAAGACATCTAGCGCCCTTAAGCTGGATTGGCAGCTCACGCAGTTCCGCTTCCCGGCTGTTATCGAGCAGGGCACCAAAGATGTCACGTTCAACGGCCCGTTCACGGACGTAGTGCTTCCCCTGAAAGGCGAAGCAAACCGCGACGCCTACTGCCTCCGCCTCACCGTCCGCGACGGCGACAAGGTGGTCGATCAAGCCAACTACTACCTCGGACGCGAAACCGACTTCAGTAAGCCGTACACTGGCCGCACGGGCAAACCCGTCGACCGGAACAGCGTCAAGACATCCAGCTATTCGCGCGTGTCGTATATTAATGACGAGCCCGCCAAAGTCAAGTCCGAAGATCAAGCCTTTGCGCACTTCTCGAAGTGCATGGACGAGATCGCGAATATGTCGCGCTACGTTACCTACATGATCGATCTTCGCGACTTTGAAGTGCTGCCGGGTGTCTACGACTTTGCACTCCTGGACCGCGTGATGGACGAGGCCACCGACCACGGATGCACGCTCACCATTCGCGTCGGCCACGTCGACCAGGAAGCCGAATTCAAGTGGGTGAAGTACTCACGCCAGTACAACTACGACGGCACCGAGATCTACCAGCACTACTATGGCGGTTTCTCGGTGACAGATCCAGACTTCACAAACGTCTGGCTCCGCGCTTATCGCGCCCTCTATGATCGATACAAAGTGCACCCTGGGTTTCAGGGCTACTACCTCTTGCAGCCTGCCGGTGAATGGACCGTTCAGGACCAGCCATGGGCCGGAATCGTTTCCGGCTATGATGTTCCTAGCCGCGAAGGATTCCGCACCTACCTCCGTGACACCGTCGGTCTTTCGCTCGATGCGCTCAATAAGCGCTGGGGCACGAAATACGCATCGTGGAGCGACGTCCTTCCACCTCTGCCCGACTTCAAACGCGGCGCGCTGCCCGACCTGCGCATGAGCTGGGTAGACTTCTGCCGCTTCAAGGCCAAACTCGACACCGACTACTGGTTCCCGCTCGCCGCGAAAGCCATCCGCGAATACGACAAGAACCATATCATCATCACCTACGGTGGTGCGAATGCACCGAAGCCGCTGACAGGCATCGTTGACTACTTCCACAACGGCGGCAACCACACGCTGCAGCGCGAAGAGACGCTGATCGACGCGTGGCAGAACGGCAAGACCGGCTGGATCACCGAACCCATCCACCCGCACCGATGGGCGGCTCAGGGCGACCCGACGGGACGCGGTTGGACGCTCGACATCTCCGTATACGTCATGATTGCCCAGGCAGGTGGTGGCGGGGCAAATCTGCACATCTACTACATGCCCAAACCCATGGATTTGGTCTCGCATTACGGCAGCGCAAACGCGTACGACCGCATGGAGCGCTACAAGCCCATCCTTGACGAGCTTCAGTCGATGACGCTCGTCCGTCGCCCCGCTCAGATTGCCGTGCTGCAAGACATCACAACCATGCACACGAAGCACCGAACATGCTTCTCAGCCCGCCTCGAAGATCTGAAGCGGTGGTTCGAACTGATCAAGGGCGACGGCCTCCGGTACGAGTATCTCGACCCTGACCACGCCGCCCAATACAAGTTGCTGCTGCCAAACCTGCTCGACGAGGAGATGAGCGACGCCAACATCACACTCCTCGACAAGCTTGTGCGTGAGCAGGGCTCCAAGATGGTCATCTCGGCAAATACTGGCTCTTACTGCCCTGAGCGGGGCCCGTCGCCGTTCCAGTTCCTCAAGCAACTTGGCATCACGCCGCCAACCGGAGCCTATGTTCAGAACGAGCCCGGTGTCATTGCATCTAGCACCACCGCATCACCGATCTTAGACAGCGGCGCGAAACTCGGCTTCTTCAGCCTAGCCGACTTCCAGCACGACATGCAAAGCGACGAGATAAAGAAGGCATTCTGGGCGTGGCCGTACCGCTGGATCCCACAAACCGACTATTTCGGCTACTATCGTGACAACAAAGCAACCAATGGCGAAGTGCTGGCGCGCTTCCCGTCCGGCGGCGTCGCAATATCGCTGCACAAAGTCGGCAACGGCGAAGTAATCGTCTTCTGGGGCATCCCCAACTATCGGCCCGAACTCATGAAGGGCTTCATGTCGCGAGTGGCCACCTGGGCGGGCGTGCAGGATCCGAACGCTGGCAACGCGCTCCCGCAGATGCTCGAAGGCGACAGCAAGCCGCTTGGCCGCCACTACACCATGCTCTGGAGCGGCACGCCAGGAAGCTACACGCAGCGCTTTACCGCTGTCCCCGACGGCCAATGGTTCATCGAAGAGCTTGTCTGCGACCAGAAATACGGCACATACACGGCGAAAGAGCTGCGCGAGAAGGGCCTTCCAATCCAGTACGACGAAGGCTGCTCTCCGCTAAAAATCTTCCGTCTCTCGCCCGCCAAGTCCTTCATTGGAGACTGGAAAGACAAATATCGCGTGCCGTAATCCAAATGAGCCAGCTGGTGAATCTCCTCTCTGACTCCCCTCGCCTTTCCAAGGAGAGGGGCCGGGGGTGAGGTATTTCCTACCGAAAGAAACCATATGTCACACAAGCGAACCCTAACCGCTGTACTCCTCGCCGCCGCCATACTCGGCATACCGCTGCCGCCAGCAATCGCGGCTGCCCCTGCCGCCAAAGCCGCCCCAACGGCGTTGGCGCTCAAAGACGTGTCTGTCGCGGACCCCTCACTCTGGCGGGCAGAAACTACAGCCGGCGACACCGTCAAGCTTAATGCAGTCGACGGCTGCCTCAAGATTGAGTTCGATCTCGACGTCAAAGGCTTTCACCAGGTCGGCAACAACTCGTTCAACCAGGCGACCGCTAGAGTTCTTCTGCGCAAACCCATCACGCTTGACGGCGATGCGGGACGCATCCTCTATGAATCGCTCGGCAGCCAACTCAAGGGCTGGAACGCGCGCGGCGATCAAACCCGCCTGATGCCGCTCCTGCGCGACGCGTCCGGCGAATACCTCGCCTACGCCCCCGCGCGGTACCCTCATCTCCACGGCGGCGACGACGCCCATTGGGAGCGCTGGATGACGCCCTACTTCTACTGCGGCGAAGCTGGCGCGGCCACACAGGACATCTACGAAGCCGAAGGCGGCGACGGGAACGCGTGGCCCGATGGCACTCTCACATTTGTCGGTTTCGTCCTCGAAACACGCCGAGCTGAGTTCGGACGCAAGCAGGGCACCGTCGCGATCGGATCCGTTCAGATCAGCGGGTTAACTCTCCCGTATGAAGAGCCGTATGCTTACGCGGACAGTCTCATCAAAGATAAAGGCGACTACAAGCTGGCAGGGCAGGTGTCGAACAACTTCCAGGCGCTACCGGTACGCGAGATTGCTCGCACACTGACCTACGACCCGGCAAACCTCCAAAGCCAGCGACAGCGAGTCTCGTTCCCTCTCGGGCCCGATGACAACTACTGGATTCGCTACCAAATCAACGCCACTGACGGCAGCGTTGTCGCTGGAGAAACTCTCCGCGCACAGGCGACCAGCAGCCCGAGCACCGAACCGCTCAAGGTCGTCGATGCCAAAACTCCGCCATCCATCGGCTACCTGCGCATCAACCCCGACTCGCACACCTCCGGTACGTACAAGCGGGATGAGCCGTTCAACGTCAACGTGCGCGTCTTCCCGAAAGGCATTTCAGCACTTACCGTAAACTGGAAACTGACCCAGTACAAATACCCCGCGCCAATCGAGCAGGGCACCCAGCAGGTGACGTTCGCTGGAAAACCGTTCACAGACCTGCTCCTGCCGCTCAAGGGCGAAGCTGGCCGCGACGCGTACTGCCTGCGCCTTACCGTCAACGATGGCGCGAAGGTGATCGATCAGGCAGACTACTATGTCGGTCGCGAAACCGACTTCAGCAAGCCGTACACCGCACGCACTGGTGTGATCGCCGACCGCGACAGCGTCAAGGATTCCAGCTACTACCGCATCAGCTATATCGTCGATGGACCGACCAAGTTCAACTCGGAAGACGACGCCCTGACGCACTTCACGAGCACCATGAACCAGATATCCCGCATGTCGCGATACGTGACGTACATGCTCGACCTGGCGGACTTCGAGGTGCTGCCCGGTGTCTACGACTTCAAGTTCCTTGATCGTGTCATGGACGCCGCCGCAGACCGAGGCTGTGCGCTGACCGTGCGGCTGGGGCACGCTGACCAGATGGGCGAGTACAAGTGGCTCAAATACTCGCGCCAGCACAATTTCGACGGCCTTGAGATCTTTGAACACTACTACGGCGGCTTTGCGGTCACCGACGAGAACTACACTGGCGCATGGCTGCGAGCGTACCGCGCAATCTACGACCGTTACAAAGTGCATCCCGGTTTCCAGGGCTACTATCTCCTGCAGCCTGCTGGCGAGGCGACTG
The DNA here is from genome assembly GCA_036504535.1 of Capsulimonadaceae bacterium. Lineage (GTDB taxonomy): Bacteria > Armatimonadota > Armatimonadia > Armatimonadales > Capsulimonadaceae > JARLGU01. The sequence continues at coordinate 84,625 of DASXUY010000050.1, read as the reverse complement.
TCGAGGATAAGCCGTGGGAAGGCATCGTGTCAGGCTACGATATGCCCACCCGCGAAGCGTTCCGTAAGTACCTCCGCGACGACCAGGGCTTCACGCTCGACGACCTCAATAAGCGCTGGGCCAGCAAGTATACAGCGTGGGATCAGGTGATGCCGCCCATGGCCGATTTCCGTCGAGGCGTCGCCCCCGATTTGCGAATGACCTGGGTGGACTTCTGCCGGTTCAAGGCCAAGCTCGACAAAGACTGGTGGTTCCCGCTTGCCGCAAAGGCTATCCGCGAATACGATAAGAACCACGTCATCATCGTGTACGGCGGCACGTATGCTCCCGAGCACCTTACCGGACTTGTCGATTACTTCCACAATGGCGGCAACCACTTCCTCCAAGGCGAGGAAACGCTCATCGATTCGTGGACCGACGGTAAAACCGGCTGGATCACCGAGCCGCACCACCCGCATCGATGGGCCGCGTACGGTGACCCTGCAGCGATGGGCTGGGTGCTCGACTGGTCCGTGTACGTCATGACCGCGCAGGCGGGTGGGGGCGGCGCGAACATGCACGTCTACTACATGCCGACTCCGCGCGAGCTACCGGCTCATTATGGTGGCTTCTTCGCGTACGATCGCTTCTTGCGCTACAAGCCCATACTCGACGAGCTTCAAACCATGGCGCTGGTCCGCCGCCCTGCGCAAATCGGTGCGCTGCACGACCCGTACACCATGTACACCAAGCACCGAACAGCCTTCGCGCCACGTCTCGAAGACCTGAAGCGCTGGTTTGAGCTTCTCAAAGGCGATGGCCTCCGCTATGAGCCAATCGAGGAAAAGCACCTCGATAACTACAAGCTGCTTCTGCCCAATATCATCGACGAGGAGATGAGCGACCACAATATCGCAATGCTCGACAAGCAGGTCCGCGAGCGCGGCGCCAAGATGGTGATCGCCGCCAACACCGGTTCCTACTGCCCCGAGCGCGGCGCTGCTCCATTCCAGTTCCTCAAGCAACTCGGGATCACTCCGCCGACGGGCCCATACGTGCAAAACGAAGCCGGTGTCGCCGCCACCCAGACTGGCGCGTCGCCGCTGTTCGCTGCCTCCGAGAAGCTTGCTTTCTTCACCCGCGCCGACCTTCAGCGCGACCTGCAGAGCGAGGAGGTCAGAAAGTCGTTCTGGGCATGGCCTTATCGCTGGATCCCGCAAACCGACTACTTCGGTTACTATCGCGACAACAAAACGACCAACGGTGACGTGCTCTCACGCTTCCCGTCAGGTGCGGTTGCGGTCTCGCTGCACAAAGTCGGTAAGGGCGAAGTGCTCGTCTTCTGGGGCTGCCCCGACTTCCGCCAGTCGCGGATGAAAGGCTTTATGACGCGAGTGGCCGCATGGGCTGGCGTCACCGACCCCAATGCTGACAACCCGCTGCCGCAGATGCTCGAAGGCGACAGCCCGTCGCTCGGCAGGCACTACGCCATGATCTACAGCGACAACCCCGGCTCGTACACGCAGAAGATGCCTGCCACCCCCGACGGCCGCTGGTTCATCGACGAGATGGTGAGCGATCAGAAGCTGGGCACCTACACCGGCAAAGAGGTGCGCGAAAAAGGCCTGCCTGTGGACTACATCAAAGGCTATTCCCCTCTCAAGATCTACCGCATGATCCCCGCAGCTAAAATGCAAAGCGAGTGGCGAGACAAATACCGCATGCCCGACACTCCGTCGAAGTAGCGAAAACCACCCAAGGGGCGCATCCAGCAACTGGATGCGCCCCATTCCCATGTGGGGCTTCCGCATCGAAGTGCGCACCGACGCCCCGTGTTACGGTTCGAATCCCTTATCCCTAATCGTCGCCGCACAGGACGCCGGCACTGAGCTACCGGCCTGACGAAGAACACCCCTGCGGGGCTAAGGAGGTTAGCGCCGACACGCCGTTTTACGTTCCAAATCCTCGACGTACCCGCAACCAGCCAAGAAGAACCCGCCCATAGAAACCCCACGCGTGGGGTGGCGCGGCACGCGCCGGGGCCTCGCCGCCTGCGTATCGTCGTAGGGGCAGAGCTTGTCTCTGCCCTCGGCCCACGTCGACACGCCCTATTACAGTCCAAATCGCGCGCCTCGACCGACGCCCTTTCAGACCCATGGCGTTGCCCTGGGCTCCGTATATGCCGCCCTTTCAGGGCTACGGAACTCGCACCGACACCGTGGATTACGGTCCGGATCCTCGACGCACTCACAACCAGCCAAGAGGAACCCGCTGACCTCGCTTCCGAGAGCAATCATCATTTTCCCCATGCAGGGGACTACGAGCAGGGGATGAGCTAGTTCCCAACACAAACATCGTGTACAGTAACGCTTGACACCCGTCTCGCTGGGTGATATAATTCGGCTAGTTACCCTACAACTCCGTATACTTGTGCCGCTGTCGCCCAATGCCGCGATTCGGCCGAAAGTCCCGCCAGGAAATCCACAATGCCGTGTACCACCGACCACCTTGCCGTCCGACTACTCCAGCGACTCTGCTGCCTCATCGCGTCCGTCGCAGCCGTGCTCCTCGTCGCTGCGCCAGCAGCGCTCGCCGATGGTGCCGCGCCGCCTAAGTTGATCTTCGCGCACTATATGGGATGCTTCCCGGTCGGCTACGGCCCTGTTGCCTTCCACCGCACTCAAGCAGCCACAATGCGCCACGACAGCACCGACGAGCTCATGAGCATGGGCGGCAACATCCGCAACTGGCCCCTGATGCCGGACGGCGCCGCGGCGTTGTCATCGAAAGAAAGCGCTGACCTCGAAATCCGCCGCGCGATGCGGCTCGGAATCGACGGATTCGCGATCGATGCGTGGGCAGGCGGCGACTTTGCCCGCAAGACATTCTCAACCCTTCTTGCAGTGGCCGAGGAAAAGAACTACCCGTTCTACGTCACCATTTGCCTTGACCCCACATGCCAGGCGGTCAAACCGGTACGCGACGGCTATATCGAGTCGATCAAATGGGTGCTTGACCACCACGGCAGCAGCCCCAAGCTAGCGCGGCGCAACGGCAAACTCCTTATCTTTGGCTATCAGTCGCAGGGCATTCTGTGGGGGCTTTACCCGAAGAACCAAACCGAAAACGAAGCGGGCTGGCAGGCGATTATCGACGAGTACAAGAAGGTCGAAGCCGCCGTGGGGCAGCCAATATTCTTCGAATACTGCATGAGCAACTTCTTCGGCGGCGCGGACTTTGCGAAACTGCCCGGTGCGCGCCCTCCGCATCAGCCCGGTGCCGCTGCGGTCAAAGCCAGCGCTGCGATGGCTAAATACTTCGGTGCCGTCGGCGCGTTCACCGACTCCAACATGACTCCCGAACTGCCCGAAATGGCAAAGGTCGTGAAGGCCGCCGGTTCCGAATGGGCGCAGCCCATGTGGTACCAGTACGAGAACATCCGCGGCTCGCTTGAAGTCGGCCACGGCACCGATTGGCTGCGTGACAAGTGGACCCAGGCTCGCGCTAGCGATTCAACGCTGCTCCAGTTCGTCACATGGAACGACTACGGCGAAAATACCAACCTCGCCCCCGGCTACCAGACCGGTTATTCGCTCGCCGACCTCAATCGCTACTACATCCAGTGGTGGAAAACCGGGAAAGCGCCGGCGCCCGACCATGATCGCGTCTACCTCAACTATCGCAAGTACGGCAAAGACGCCAAGCCATCGTTCCCGTTCCGTTCGCCGCGTTTCGCTGACGGTGTACTCGAATCGCTCACCATCCTCACCAAACCGGCCACGATACGCCTCCCGGGGCGAGGCACATACGATGCGCCTGCTGGTTTCTTCGTCAAGCAGTTCCCGCTAGCCGCCGGGCCAGTGAGCGCCGAAGTCGTTCGCGGCGGTGCAGTGGCGACACGCCTCGACTGCCCCGAGCCCATCACAGATCGACCATTTCGCTGCGACAATGCCATGGTCAGCTACTCGACGGAGGAAGCATCAAACTGGAAGGCCGATTTCGGCGACACAAAGCAGCTCAAATACAGCGAATACGGCGATGCTGACGGAGACGGGCTTCCTAACTGGTTCGAAATGTACTGGTTCGGCAAGTTCCTCGACTTCTCCACGGCAACGGTGGCGGACCCGAACGCCGATCCCGACGGCGATGGCAAGACGAACCTGCGGGAATACCTCGCTCAAAGCGACCCGACCAAAGCGCCGCACCTCTACAAGGTCGGCGAGGCATGGGACATGAGCGCCATCTATGCCCGTAAAACCAGCTTCAACCCCGACCCCGATTTCGACGGCGTCCCGGTATGGAGCTACCTTTACAAGGCTGGCAATCCAGGCGTCGCGCACGACGGTAACTACGAAATCTGCCCGCTCGCTGGTCAGTCTGTCCCATACGCCGGCTCCATGGCGCACCTCGCGCCGTACAACGTTGAAGGCTTCGGTAACGTTCACGGCTGGATTAGCCGCTCATGGTACGTTACGCCCGACGAGAAGCAGAAGGAAGACGACGCCAAAGCCGCTGGCAAGAAGTACACCGCCGCCGGTCACTGGCGGCTCATCATGCGCCCCCGCTACCAGTCGCTCATGGTGCTGGCGTGGGACAGCCCAATCACCGGCAAGGTGCGCTTCAACGCCGACGTTGTCCCGGTCGACGGCAAGGACGGCATCACTGTCACCGTTGAGCGCAGCAAGCCGCAGACCGAGCTCCTGCGCCGCGTGCTCCAGCCCGGCCAGGGCGGGCCACTGACGATCCCCGAGATCGCCGTCCAAAAAGGCGACCGCCTCTACATCGTCGCCGACATGCTCCCCGGAGCCGACTTAAGCTCCCTCGTATTCGACAACCTGAGCTTCACGATAACGGCATTGGAAGGGGACAGTACGCCAGCGAAATAGCGCTGACTATTTCCTCAGGTCGCGTAGCGATCTGTTTCTTTCTTTCCTGCCAAGAACCCGGTGTCTGAGGCTCGAACTGGAAGTCATCTTACTTCCCCCGGAAGGGAGCCCCTCAGCCCGAGTCTTCGAGCGGCTTCCTAAAGGGCGACCTGGAGGAATTTGACTTCCAGTTTGAGACTCAGACATGAAAGCAACAACGTAATGCCGGGGGCGCGGTAATTGCGCGGGCGTAGCGCCAGTACCTGCAATTCGCAACGCACTCTTATGGGTTATGTTCAAGCGGAGCAGTGCGTAACACAGTCAACGAATTCTCACACACCCCCTCTCACCGGGGCCAAACAGGATCACCATGATACGAACCAAATTTACACTGATCATGCTCGCGCTCTTCGCAGCACTATTCACCCTCACCGTACCCGCGAAAGCGGCCCCACTCGCCGACAACGATCGCCACATCGTCTTCGCCCACTACATGACCTGTTTCGGCAGCACCGTCGAGTTCTACAAGCAGGAGATCGAACTCGCCCAGCGGCATGGGATCGACGGGTTCGCGCTCAATTGCGGCGACTGGATGCAGGTCGATCCTGCAACCGGGGCGACCAAGGACGGATACTATGTCACCTCCGCCTTGCGCATGTACGAAGCGGCTAGGCAGCTCAACAGTGGCTTTAAGCTCTTCTTCTCCGCCGATGTGGCTGGCCTTAAAAACCTGCCGATCAACATGGGCGACATGGTCAAGCGGTTCGCCAACCATCCAAACCAGTTCCGCGCTGGCGGAAAGCAAGTGATATCCGCCTGGGGCGGCCATCCCGAAACCTACGCCGAAGCGATCAAATCCATCAAAGCCGCTGGCTACGATATTTGCTTTGTTCCGTTCATGTCCAATGCCAAGTACGCTATGGCGTGGAGCCCGGAAACTGTGGCGTCGTTCTTCAACGGCCAGCCGCACATGGACGGTATCTACACATTCGCAACCGACGGTATCCCTACCGATCTTGTCATCGAAAACGCCACCGGTTGCCGTGTGTCGCACGCCATGGACAAGATTTTCATGGCGGGCACATGTCCGGCCATGAACAGCCCCAATCTTCGTGACTATCGGGGGCTTGAGGGCTATGGCACCATGTGGGAAGGCCTTATCCGCGACGACGCCGACTGGGTGGAGATCGTCACCTGGAACGACTACAATGAAGACACCAACCTTATGCCGTACCGCTGGCAGGGGGGCGACGACCGCGAGTATTACGACCGCGACGAAGCGCCGCTGGACGCCACCGCCTACTATAGCGCCTGGTATAAGAGCGGCAAGCAGCCCGCCATCACTCAGGACAAGGTCTACGTCAGCTACCGCAACCGATCAAAATGGCTCCATAAGGCGTGGAGCGAAAAGAAAAAGGAGTGGGTCGACGTCACAACGTACCTTTACCCGTTCGACCAGATCCACGACGATGTCCGCGACGAGGTATCCGTCACCACCTTCCTCACCGCGCCTGCCCAGCTGACCGTCACGACTGCGAAGGGGACGCAAACTTTCGCCATGCCAGCTGGCATCGGCCACGCTAACGCGGCCTATACGCCGGGCACACCCCGCTTTTCGCTTACCCGCGACAAGGCTCCGGTCCTCAGCTTCAGCGGGCGTAAGCTGATTATCTCCGACGCCACCCAGGAAAACAGCGAGGTTGGCTACCACCTGCTGAACCGCACATGGATTAGCGGAGCCGCCGCCGGCCCGGTGAAGACTCTCATAGCGTCGTCCGGTAAGCTCACCAGCGGCGCGACTGTCGAGAGCCTCGGCGCGCGCAAACTCGTCCGCAACACGGAGACGGCAGGCAGTGGATTCGCGCTCCCTGTCGAAAAGCTCGCGACATCCACGTACAATATCCGGGTCACCTACAGCAACCCGTCGCCGCGTGAAGCTCGCCTGACGATGACTGCCAACGGTCCTGACACGGCGCAGGGAGCGTTCCCGTATTTCATCCCGCTCTACCTCCCGCCAACACCGAAAGGTCAGACCGCAACCCTTTCGTTCTTCTGGTCGCTCTACTCGTCGACCAGCGAAATCGCCGTCAAATGGCTGCCGGGAACATCGGGCGGCAAGCCCCATGTGGCTAGCAACGACTCCGGCAGTGTGCTGATCGACACCATCGACCTTGTCAAAGTCGAACCCGTCGCTACTCCGGCTCCTCGAACCGCCCCGACACCCGAATTGGTCGCCGTTCCCGGCGGATCATTCACCATGGGCGCATCGGCTGGCAATCCCGACGAAAAGCCCGTCCACAAGGTGACACTTGCTCCGTTCAGCATCGCCAAGTACGAAGTGACCAACGACGAGTACGAGCGGTTCGACCCCGCGCACAAAGCGTTCCGAGACTCCTACTCGTGGCGCAATCGTGAACCCGTGATCTACGTGTCGTGGCTCAATGCTGCCGCGTACTGCAACTGGCTCAGCGCCCAGAGCGGCCTCACTCCTGCTTACCGCGAGCAAGAGGTTAAAGACGGCGCCAACGTGTCCAAGCGCTGGATCGTGGACATGGCCACTGACGGTTACCGGCTGCCCACCGAAGCTGAGTGGGAGTATGTCGCTACGGGACGCGGAGAAGGCCGAACTTACCCCTGGGGCAACAAGGTGCCCGATACAAGTCGCGGCAATCTCCAGATCGCGCCTCTGGAGATGACATCTCGCATCCCAAGCAACCCCGGCCTCGGTGTGATGGTCGTCGGCAGCTACCCCGACGGTGCAAGCCGCGACGGCGTCTTCGATCTTGCGGGCAATGTCTCCGAATGGTGCTCGGACTGGTTCAACGCGTACCCCGCTGACGCCCAGACTAACCCGTGCAGCCAGGACATCACCCCGTACCGCTCGATTCGCGGCGGCTCGTGGGGCTACTACAACTACAGCCAGCGCAACGCCGACAGAGAGTACAACAGCGCCGTCTACCCGGGCTATATCTATATCGGCTTCCGTGTTGTCTTGCCCGAAAAGGGCAAGGCGCGTCTCGCAGGTAAGTAATAGTTCTCTCCAACGCGGCTCAACTCGCCTTGCGCCGCGTTGGTCGCTATGCGCCCTGCATTGCGTCTTTTATGCATGCGCATAGAGCTCTCGCCTCAGGTGGCGGAATGGCCTCCTCCTTGTAATAGCGCTGTCGCGGGCTGGACGGTTGCCAAACTCTTTCCTATAACTATTGCACCCTTTATATATCTAAAAAGCAATATATACGAACATTAGTTTCAATCCGATTTTTCCACCGGGCACCTTGACATAGGTTACTCCGATGTGTATAATACCGATTAGTTAATTAACTATGAGGTACGATATGAAAACGTGTTATTACGATATGGAACTTTCACGGGAATACCATTGCGCTCCTGCGGCGGTGTTTCGCGCTTGGGGCGATGTCGAGGCGAAGAGGAAATGGTTCGTGGGACCAGACAAGTGGGTCGAGACCGGGCGAAGCGTCGACCTGCGTGAGGGCGGTGTCGAAACGATGACCGGCAATTTTGATGGAAGGATGACCACCGAGTACACCGGGCATTTTTACGATGTTCAGGAGAACAAGCGGATCGGCTATAGCTTCGAGGTACGTCTGGGCGGCGAGATTTACTCGATATCAACCGTCGTCGTCGAGTTCACCGAGACCGCCGTCGGCACGCGTATGACCTACCATGAGCAGCTCGCGGTCTTCAGCGGTCAGACTGTGGAGGAGTCGCGAGCCAATCGCATTATCGGTACCCAAGCTCACTTCGATCGCCTTGAAGGGTACCTTGGCTAATGACCACCGACACACTGAGCACCACGCTATACGCCGTCGCCGACCCGACCCGTCGTGCGATTTTGGCGAGGCTGCTAGTGGGCAACTCCACCATCACGGAGCTAGCCCAACCCTTTTCGCTGTCGCTACCCGCCATCACAAAGCACGTTCGGATACTCGAAGAAGCTGGCCTGATCCAGAAGACCAAGCAAGCCCAATGGCGCCCCTGTAAGCTGCGTCACGAACGGCTGCAAGAGGTGTCGAGCTGGCTAGACCCCTACCGCCAGCTGTGGGAAACGCGGCTGGACCTGCTTGGCGCTTATCTGGAAGGCGGGGAGAAGGCGGATCCGAGTCCGTGAAGGGGTGGTGAGTCGCCACATTTCTCCCGCGCTCAGCTAACAGCGTATGAGTGGCGATCCGTCGCCGTAGCCTACAACTCGATCACCACGCTGTCCATGATGCCGACGTTCGTGATGCTCACCGTTAGCGCGCCGTCTTGCATTTTCCACGAAAGGCCTTCCATGCTGGGGGCGTTGTAGACTGCCCGTGGTTTGTGGGTGAGATTGAACCGCAACGTCATCGGTCCGGACGGAGAAACGTCTTCGACGAGCGTCGCATTTAAGCCCAGCGGGTTGGACGAACTCACGTTTACGAGGTGGGCGATAATCCGGCCTGGTTGACTGCGCAGCACAACGTGGACGGTTGCGGGGCCGTCCACCGCAACCAAGAGTTTCGGCTCAAGCGCTTGCACGGCTAGTCCAATCAGGTCTCTCGTTCGCGGGTAGTGCGTTTGGAAATAGTTCGCGAAGACGGGACCCGTGAACAGGCCGATACGCCCCTTACCATAGGAACGGACCGTTAACGCTGGCATGAGCGCGTCGTTGAACGCAGGGTCGTTCTCGGCCAGCACCGACGCGACCACGGTTGCGTCGACCACGTCTGCCCGCTGCCAGACACCCGCAATGGGTGTTACCGCGCGTTCCACCTCGACGAAGGCGGTCATTTGAGACGCGTCGCCGCACGCCTCTACTCCCGCGATTGCTCCAAAATCCCTGACCGCGTCGACACCGGACGCGAGCAGCGCGCCACCGTTAGCGACATACTGTTCGAGCAATTTGATAAGCTCTGGCGACACGTGCGTCTGCTCGGGGACGATAACGAGGGGGTATTCGTGAACTCGTTCCGCGAGAGCCGTGTCGTTCAAGATATCGACGGACACATGATTCGCTAGCAACGAGTGAAGCGCGCCCTCGATCTGGTATTGCGCGGACCACGTGCCAATGGCCAGGTTCTCGTTGATATGCGAATAGTAGTGATCGACGTTGTGGAGAATGACAGCCTGAGGCACCGTTTCCGTGTTCTGACACCATGGCTGTCGGGCTCGAACGAACCGCGCCACGTCGGCTATCGCATCCTGATGCCAGCTGTTCAAGTGGCCGGTGCGCTGCGGGAGATCGTACAGGGAGAATGCCCCGCCGAGGGAGATGACAGTGGCTGCTTCCTGGCACATCGCCGGAGTATGCTTGAACGTCCACGCGTCCTCGGGTTCGCCGCCGGACGAGAACGCCCAGCCCATGAGGTCCCAAGACAGCCCGAGAGCGGACATGTACCGCGATGACAGCAGCGATGCCTGGAGGCTCCATTTGTGGACAAAGTCTCCCGACAGATAGTCCACTGGCACCGTGATCGGATCGGGATGGCCAAATGTGAATATCCAATTGCTGCAAACCGTGCAGCTCGGCTTGCGCGCATGGACCGCAGTCGTATATCTGGCAACGTGCTCCGCGAAGAGCTGCCGGTGGAAGTCGGCCCACTGACGCCAATTCGCCGCAGCCGAATCAAGCGGTGCCGACGCGATCCCAGTGCGCTTCGTGAACTCACACCGGCACCGCTGGCAGTAGCATGGCCGCGAAGCCCAGTTCTCACCATCCACCCAGAACCCGTCGATGTCATATTTGTCGATGACTTCTATGAGCTGTGGGATCATGAGATCGTCCGTATACGCGCTAAGATTGCACGTAAATCCGTGACGGTAGTCGTTCTTGACACCAGTAGCGGCATCGGGTGGCACGCACGCCCAATCGGGATGCTGCTCGACCGCGAGAGCGTTCCACACACCGGAGTAGTGCGCGATAAGCGGAATGCCCAGTTCGTTCGTGACGTCGCGATGGATCCGCAGCGCGTCATTAACGATGCCCGGCGATGGCGTCCCCACGGCGGTTGGCCAACTCGTATAGCCGGGATGGCCCTTGCAGTCGCACTGAACAAAGTCAGGCTTCACTTTGGCGAGTTCGGCCTTGAGGTGCTCGCGGGTCAGGTCCGTCCCAAGGCGAGTATCGTCCTTACGCGCATGCAAGTCGTAATGCACGCCAAAGAATACGCCCGTGTGCCAGTTGCGCTTCGGATCGTTCATATCATTACGGGAGATCATGTGTAGTCTTTCTTCGAACCTTTACGGCATTAACTCGTACGAGCCCCAAGCCGATGTGTCGATGCTGTTGTTCATCGTTCCGTGAAGCGCCATTTGCACGCGCCGCTGGGCATCATCGGCATCGTCGATAGCGACGTCGAAACCGAAGTGCGCGCCGGGCGCAAGCACCGTTCGACCGCTGTCGAGCGGCTTTATTCGCCCATCAACAAAGTAACCTGTCGCTGTTCTCTTCCCGACGAACTGAGCATCGAAGGTCGGAGCGGCGTGAGCGAAATTGACAACCGCACAGGGGGCGAGTGTTTCTGAGATGTTCGGCACAACGATCATCTGCTCAGCGCCAGGAGTATAGGCCGCCACGCGGTTCCGCAATTCGCGTCCGTCAATGAAAAGCTCGACGCAGTCCCAGAGGTAACCTAGTCGCTCCTTCCCCTGCGCAGCGACAGTGAGCTTGTTATCGGTGACGTTGATCCTCACGTAAAGACCGTCGTCGCGCCACGTCGACTGGACGGTGTACGATAGATCGCTTGGCCCCTGCCACCACCGAGGATCGGCCACGCCAACGTCGGGACGGCCGATCACCACCTGCGACGCCTGGTTACTGCGCTCCTCAGGGATCGCCGCCCAAGGTGCAATGCTGCCGTCGAGGGCTATAGGGTGCGCGCTCTTCATCACGGGAATCGCTAAACCTTCGGAGTCGAATGAGTGCTCAGCGCGCGAAACGACGACGCCATTCTGATTGAACTGTGCTGCGATACCGTGGCTGCCGCGAGTCAGGTCGCCGCCATGGACTGTAAACGGCAAGGTTTTCCGTTCTCCGCTCGCTACCGTTACCGGCTTCACAGGGTCGACGCGACACCCGTCGGCTGTAATCGTCAACGTGCCCGATAGAGCTCCCGGCGTCATGTTCGATAGCGTAATTTCCCCAACGGCTGATTGGCGCGGCGCAAGGTTCGCCGGGAACTTTGTGACAGTGAGCAGGTGCGTTTCCGCGAAGCTCTGGGGAACATTGAAAACGTAGATCGGCTCTTCTCCGAGCGAGAGATTGAGGCGTCCATTCTGAGCTGTCCATGTGCGAGGATTACCCAAGTAATCCATACCCTGAAAGACCTTGGTGCTTCCAGCCTCGAATGGAACGTTTATAGGCCTATCAGCAAAAAGTATCGCGGTGTTTTCGCCGCGGCGACCTCTCACGATGACGCCTCCCGCGTCGCTTGCGCTCAGTGGCAAGTCCCGCACGCTCTCCATGTTGGCGGTTGCCGATACCAGAGCGGCAAGCGCGATACCCTTTTCGCTCGGGAGCCCCTGACGCGCGGTGAGGGTGTACGGGTAATAGCGATTTGAACCCATGAGCACGAAGTATTTCTCGGCCCCGGCGGCCAGATCGACCAATATGGACTGAACCTGCCAGCACGCGCTTCGATGCTCAGCCGTCATCGTGATCGCGTCGACATTCGCGGTTGCGAACCCGTCAGTTAGTCCGGATCGCCCCGGATAGCTCTTCAGCAGCTCATCGTCCGTTATCGGCCTTCCGTTCACCCGCTTTGGCTGATGGATACCGCATTCGCCGTTCCATAGCGGCACCGGATGCCCGATGTATTTCATGACAGCATCCTTGACGCGGGCCACTTTACGATAGCGCTTTCGGCTTTTGATTGGCGACGTGCCGATATAGTTGTGAAACGTCACAATGTCGAGATACTTGCCGCCGCCCGCTGCCAATACATCTTCGGTCCAGTCCGCAAAGTTCGCTGTTCCGCAAATACCCACGACCTTGCAAGTCGGGTCCACGGCCTTAAGAGTCTCGTATGCCGTTTTCAAAAGTACCACATACTCGTCCGGCGTTAGTTCATGGCTGTTCGGCTCGTTCAATACCTCCCAGTAGTGGACCTTCCCCTTGTATCGTTCGGCGACAAGACGAACCCACGCCGCCCACTCTTGCGGGTGCTGAGCCATATCGCGCATCGTTCGGTATTGGGCATCCGCCGTAAACGGCGCGGATAGCATGTAAAGTGTTTCGACGCCCTTGTCCACCGCAGCATTGATATACGGATCGGTATAGTGCCAGTCGTAGCCGCCCCCCGGAAGCGGGGGACACCACTGCTGGGCGATACGCTCAAACTTGCCTCCCAGTGAAAGATCTTCCACATGGTCGTCAATAGCGCCATACGTGTTCACCGGGGAGCTGGACGACCCCCGCGATGAGATGGGGATTGCTTTACGCACGCCCACGGGGAACGTTGCCGTCTTGAGGCGCTTCCCAGCCGGATCGACAAGGTCGACAACCAGGTTGTATAGCCCGCAAGCCTGCTTCGGTACGAGAATCGTGGTCGATGACAGGCGTTTGGGCGCATGCGCTAAAGCACTTTCTTTTCGCCAAAGCGCGGCGCCTTTGATATCGCTAAGCTTCACGACAACTGAATAGCGACCGGCAATCGTCTCGGTCGCGGGGATGACCACGGATACGGGAATCTGCAACCCGACAGGCGCATATCCATTGTCTGTTGGCGCTTTGACCGTGATCGCCGCCAGACGCGCCAGCGACGTGACACTCGCCTGATATGCAGCGAGTTGCTCTTTGGCGGTCATGGAAGGCTTGCCCGCGTCGTAGTGGGCTTTGATTGCGTCGGCTGGCAGCGCTCGGCGGTAGATGATAAGCTCATCGATATCGTAAGGCAAAGTGTTTTTGAAGCTAGCCGTGGTCCCGAAAGCAAGGCCCTTTGTATCCAGTTCGGGGGTGGATCTGGTCCATGCCGCTTGTGCAGCGTGGGTATACTCGCAATCGGTAGCGGTTCTCGCGGCAAGCGTACCGTCGACGTACAGCGTCAGCGCTTTCGATTCGCTGTCTATTTCCGCAACGACGTGGTGCCACACGAACCCCGCGAGCGGCACGGTCGCAAGGACACTCGCCCCAGTCCCACCGACACGGCCAAGAGTGAAGGACGTACCCGACGAGCCAGTCGCAATCTTCCAGCCATTCGAGTAACCGTCGCCGACCGAAACGAGGAACGCCGTCCCGCTGGAGGGCGCCGTCGTATGCGGGCGCACCCACATCTCGACCGTCATCGATTTGGTATCGGTGCCGTAGAAGCCCGAGTGGACAACACTGGCAAAGGCATCGTCAACGGCGAGTGCGTTCTTACCGGGAAAACGTCCTGACGTCCAGTACGGAAATGCCTGTGCTGGCCGGTAAGGAACGAGGCTGTGATCGTAGTAAGGATCATTCGCTCCAATATCCAGTGTGCCAGTCCCATTAGCAGCAATATTGCGAACTGTATCGCCTCCCCCTTCATTGAACGCATAGTAGCGAACGACGGACGGATCCGCCGCGAGCGCCGCTGCTGATCGTTTCCAGTCCGCATTGCCGCTGGCGGCAATGCTTTGAACTGCCGTCGACGCAAGCGCCAGCGCGCATGTGATTCCACACCAGGTTGGTGTGAGGTATCTGGCCATGATTGAGTATGCCTTTCGTGATTATCGTGCAGGGGAGGACTTGCGGTAAGCAATCTATGCGTTGTGTTCGATGCAAATGGTGTTAAATTGGCCTACAGCTTAGCCTGGTTAGGGAGACGGTACAAGGTTGACGTCGTCGAACGCCGCCTCGACGGCTCCCGTTCCTTCAACGACTACCCGCACTTCCACGGATTGCGCATCCGGCGGAGCCATCAGCGACGCTGTAGACACCTCCCACGACGTGCCCGCGACCAGCCCCATCGGTAGGAAACCGATCTCGTGGCCAGTATCGTTTAGGAACGCGTAGCCGAACGTGACGTCACTTGCCTTGCTTGCCGCCGCGCTCACGAGCTTGGATTTGAGTGACAGCTTATACGTCTTGATGCCCGGCGTAATCGGAACCCGCTGTGCCAATGTCGCATTCACAGTCGTACCGGTTCCCAAAACTACGACGCTTATCGCCTGCTTGCCGTCCGCCGCGTCTGGGCTGGGTCGTACGACCACGTCTTTCGGTGTGCCCGACCGCGTTGCCCAAACCCAGCCCGTGGGAACTGGTGCGATTGGGTCCTCGAAGCTGCCGTTCAGGAGGGTGTTGAGGTAGCGATCCGTAGACGGAACGGCCCTTATATCGTCAAACCACGCTTCGACTACTCCCGTACAGGATAGACCCGTGCGAATCCCAATCCGCTGCGTGCCAGGCGGCACGGTTACATTCGCTTTCAGCGGGATCCAGCCTTGCGAGTCTGGAACACTCCTCAGCGCCTGCCAACCTAACCACGAGTTGCCGTTCCCGATAAAGTAGCACGAAATGCCCGCGTCAGCCCAGGCCGTCCGAGCGGCATCGGTCACGCGTTTGGCGGAGCACGAGACAGCATAGCTTTTCGTGCCCGGAGCGACGACAACCTCTTGCCACCACCACACGTTCGCGGCGTTCACCGGCTTGAGCAGCGCGAGTCGCAGACTCTGCTTGCCTTCCGACGCGTCGGGCGAGATGCCAAATGACACCTGATCACTCGTCAGCGAACCTGCCTCGAAGCGCCACCCCGGCACCGATTGAGCTTGTCCGTCCTCCGCGCCGCCGTTGACGATGCTGTTGACTACCGCTGGCGGGGCGGCCAACGCGATACGTTCCGTGGCGACATTTCCGATAGCAGACAGGCCGCCAACGAGGATTGCAGCAGTCACATTTGACGTTCGTTTGTAGATCTTCATTTTGTGTTTGTTCGCACTCAACACGTCGGCGTCGTTGCGAACTAACCCAGCCCCGCCGAGACGCGCTTCGCGCGGACCTCAGCCCCAGCCCGAACTAGAACAGGGCGGAAACGCAGTCCTCTCTTACACCCCTCGTCCTTTCCAAGGAGAGGGGCGAGGGGTGAGGTCTTATGGTAGGTGAGGCTTTGTCGGTTGAGCCGCGCTCAGAGTGAGCTGAATCTCCTGATAATCGGCCTGCTCCTAGTCGCCCTCGGCGACAGTCCAGAAGCCGTTGGGTTGAGTCATTGTGCCTGTACCGATAGTCTGGTCTGGCTTGAGCCACTTAACGTGCCCATCGCAGAAGAGGTAGTTGTAGCCCTCCGAATGGAGCGGATTCGGCATCGGATTCAATTGGGCAACCAGTCCGGTTTGCGTAGAAAACGCGGCCGTAATCTGGGGCGCTGGGCAGACGGCCCTAGCGCCGCCAAGAAGCTCCGATCCAGGCTGCTCGACCAATTGGAGTGTCGTCGCTGGCAGCAGAATGTTCCGGGTGAGAATTCCGGGATAGTATCCGGGCCACGTCCCGACCCACTGTTGGACAATCCCTTTATAGTTACCGGTGTTGTTGATCCCGGAGCCCCCGGACGAACACGGCATTGGCATGGCGTACGACTCCCTCAGTTGTCCCGACGCTGCTGCAGCGCCCGTGGTCGGCGGGTCGTCAGGGCAGGCGAAGAGGAGGGGAGCCGACTGAGAGTTCGCGTTCGCTGATTTAAACTTGAAGCCGCAGTAGGGCATGATCTCTTGTTCCCAATATACAGGGCTGGTGTGACCGCCATAGTCGGTTGCAATCGGATATGTTTCGTCATAGTCTTGGATGTACTGCGTAAAGCCTAGCCCGAGCTGCTTCAAGTTACTCGCACACGTTGTCTGCCGCGCTTTTTCGCGTGCCGTGGCAAAAACAGGAAAAAGTATAGCTGCTAGTATTGCTATTATAGCTATAACAACTAATAGCTCAATAAGCGTGAATCCCGAGTTTTTATATGTAGTTTTCACTCTGTTCTCCCGTGCGGAACCAAGTCCGCGATTAACGTGTGTTTGTTCGAACTATCAATTGTGAGGTCAGTCGTATATGAGTCGATTCACGGACAAGGTCGCCGTCGTTTAGAATCTTCTTGATCAGTCTCGCCCCCTCGTTTGCCATATCGAAATGCGGCGGGCGAAGTGTCGTCAGCCCACGCTGTCGCGCTTCGGGCTTATCGTCGAATCCAATGATTGTGACGGTGGCCAGTTGTTCGCTTGCGAATTCCTCAAGAGCGTCAGTGATATCCATGGAAATGTAGTCGTTGGCCGCTATGATCGCGTTCGGGATAGATCCCCGCGCCAATTCGTCTCGCACCCACGCTTTGAGCGGTTCGCCCAACTCTTTACGATTGAGTTCGCATCGAGCAAGGTCGCCGGTCGGAAACACTCGCAGTGCTTCATCCGGCAATCCTGCGTGCCGCACTGCATACCGGACGCCATCAAGGCGGTCCTGGGACCACCGATAACTCCCCGCAGACACGAAGGTTATTTCCTTGTGTCCCATGTCTAGCAGATGATTCGCGGCCTGGTATCCATCGTACGTATTGTCGATGTAAACTTGCCTAACCGGCTGCGGCAGCATCTCTGTTGTTACAAACAATATCGGCGTGCGCGATGCCCTCGCTATGGCCATCATCCCGTCCACACCAGCCGCTTCCGACAAGATCACGCACACCATGTCGACATGGTCGTCGACGAGGGTTTTGACCGCGTCCTCGAACGGACAGGTGTAGTAAATGTCTTGAAAGCAGTCGTAAAATCGTAGCGAAATCGACCGGTCTGCTGCCAGTTCGTGCTCAAGAGCGAGACCAATAACATATGCGACCAGATGCTCCGGAATTTGCGGCGCGAACCGACCGACAACTCCCACAGAACGAGTTGGGCGTTCCGCACTCGGAGCGGTAGCGGCTGCTTGCCGCTTCACAGGGGCGGTCGCGGTCTTGGTCCCCACATCAGCGTGCCCGTCGAATATATCCGCTTCGGACGGTACCCGGCGAACATAGGTCCCGCGCTTACCTTCAGATTGGACAAACCCATCGGTCAGAAGTGCCGTCACGGCTTTTTGAATGGTGCTTAAATCAACACTGTAGTCCCGCGCGAGCTGGAGGCGGCTCGGAATTTGGGAACCGACCGACCACGTGCCGTTGTGTATCTTCCGTCGCAAGTCATTTTCAATGACCTTATACGGCGCGATTGTTCGTCTTTGCCTGGACTTCGCCAAATGCACCATCGTCAACTAAAGCCTCTCGACGTTATATGGATGTAACAAAACAACCATATAACAATGACCACATTATAACAGGGGCAGTGTAGGCTGTCAAATGTTATTTTTGGTAGTTGAAAAACGGAAAGGATGGCCGAAGATTGCGCATGCTCAAGCCGCGATCCTGCGCCGAATAGGCGCGACTCAGCAAGCAGGGTTGCCGGGGACACTTGATCGCATGCCGGTTACCCCTCGGGAGTCTCCACCAACTCGTCGCGTTTCGCAGCCCAAGTGAGCAGCGCGTCGAGAGCCGGACACAGCGCTTGGCCCCACGGTGTCAGCGAGTATTCGACCTTGGGGGGAACTTCCGGGTACTGGACTCGTCGGACAATACCGTCAGTTTCCATTTGACGCAGTTGCTGAATCAGCATCTTCTGCGAGATCGCGGGAATAGCGCGTTCAAGATCGGAGAATCGCAGCACCTTGCCACCGAAGAGGTGGAACAGGATAAGCATTTTCCAGCGGCCCTCGAGAATCGAGAACGCGTACTCCACACCTTCCGCCGCAGTTATAGGTGTGTGGCCGTCGTGAGGCTTACTTTTTGGTAAGTACCTTACTTTATTGTTAGTACTTGTCATTTTGGGACTATACCGTCATAATGCGATCATTGTCAACATGGTAGACCTGAGGTTCTTGCTTTCCTCACTTTGGGCGAGGCAGTCCGGGTCACGTGAAATAAGACTCTGGAGTAATCAATATGGGTTTTGAACTGGAATTGACGGATAAGCGAGCGCTTGTTACAGGCGGCACAAAGGGCGTTGGCGCATCGGTAGTCGCCACATTGCGAGACGCTGGCGTGCGAGTTATCACGACGGCGCGATCCCTCCCGGCAGCCCCGCTGGACGGCGTTCACTATATCGCCGCAGACCTATCGACCGCCGCTGGCTGCGACACTGTCGCTAAAGGAGTATTGGATAGGTTCGCTGGCATTGATATTCTCGTCAACGCTCTTGGCGGATCGCAATCGCCAGGCGGAGGCTTTGCAGCGCTGGACGATGACGCGTGGCTGCGCGAGCTTAACCAAAACCTTATGCCATCCGTGCGCCTTGATCGCGCTCTACTACCGTCTATGATTTCGCAAGGAAGCGGTGTGATCGTTCATGTCACATCGATTCAGCACGAGCTACCACTGCCTGAATCGACCACAGCCTATGCTGCCGCTAAAGCCGCACTTTCGACCTACAGCAAAAGCTTGTCGAAAGAGGTGACGCCTAAAGGTGTTCGTGTCGTGCGTGTATCGCCCGGCTGGATAGAAACCGAAGCAGCCGTCGGCCTCGCGACACGCCTTGCCGAGCAAGCCGGCACCGACTACGAAGGCGGCAAGCAGATCATCATGAAGGCCCTCGGCGGTATCCCTCTAGGCCGTCCCGCGAAACCGCAAGAAGTAGCCGACCTCATCGCCTTCCTCGTCTCCCCGCGCGCCAGTTCCATCACCGGCACCGAATACGTCATCGACGGCGGCACGGTGCCAACGGCATGAGGCGGGGGAGCAATTTCTGAGTGCCCTGGACATTCCTATGTCCGGTACTTTCAGGCACTTCTCAGAAACAGGTTTGTTCCGAGTGCCCAAGGGGTACTTTCAAGCTCTTGTGAGCCGTAGGTTTCACCCTACGGAATCTGTGATTGCCTTTTGGGCTCATTCCATGTCACGGGCTGCCGCAGTCGCGGCAGCCAAATGCCTCTCAACCTCGCCCCACACACCACTCGCGTCACCCCACATGTCATAATAGCCCCAACGGGAGACTTGACCATGCCTTACGACAACCTTCAACCGCCTGCAGTCTGGGCGCACTTCGCCGCGCTCAATGCCATTCCTCGCGTTTCGCAGAACGAAGAGCGCGCACGCAAGTACGTCATCGCGCAGGCAGAACGTGCTGGCCTCACATGGCGTGGCGACGAAGCAGGCAATGTGGTCGTATCCGTCCCTGCGGTCAGCGGAATTGGCCCCGATACGCCCGCCGTCTGCATCCAGGCACACATCGATATGGTGCCCGCGACCGCCCTCGGCGTTGTCCACGATTGGGCCAAAGACCCAATCGTCGCCCGCATCGACGGCGGCAAAGTCTACGCCACCGGCACCACTCTCGGGGCCGACAACGGTATCGGTGCGGCTATGGCGCTGGCGTTGATGACCGACGAGACCCTTGCCCATGGGCCGCTCGAACTGCTGTTCACTGTGGAAGAGGAGATCGGCCTACGGGGGGCCAGCGCGCTTGACGGATCCCTCGTCTCCGCGCGCGCATTGATTAACCTCGACAGCGAGGAGATCGAGAAGCTCACCATCGGCTGCACTGGCGGCGCGACGCTGCAGATCGGCATACCGACCGGCCGATCTCTGCCGCGCGGCGGTCACATCGCGTACACGCTCGCGGTCGATGGCGCACTCGGCGGCCACAGCGGCCTCGAAATCGGTAAGCCGCGCGCCAACGCCATCAAGTTGCTCGGCGACTTTCTCGCGCGCCTGCAGGCGGACGGTCTCGCGCCTGCAATCGCGGCGATCGAAGGCGGAAGCGCCGCCAATGCCATCCCGAAATCGGCGTCAGCCGTTATCGTGATCGACAAAGCCCACGAAGGCCGACTGCACGCTCACGCGGCGTCGTTCGACACCGACGCGCTCGGCAAATGGCGCGCCGACGAACCCGGCGTGACGCTGACACTGACCGAAACGGACAACGGCAGCGAAGTGCTGGATCCGTCAGTCGCACGAAAGCTCATCGCGTTGATCGGCGAACTCCCGCACGGTGTGCTGCAGTGGAGCGAAATGTACGACGGCAAGCCGGAAACGTCGGCAAACACGGCGCAGATAACGACGACAACGTCCAGCGTCAAGGTGATCGTCAGCGTCCGCTCCTTCCTCGCCAAGTCCCTGCGCAATGTCCGAGAGACCATCCGCGAAAAAGCCGACATAGCGGGCGGAACCACCCAGCTAGTGTCGCAATATCCCGGCTGGGAGCCCAAGTCATCGTCGCCGCTGCTAACTGCGACAGTCGACGCGTACACCGCCACCTACGGTCACGCCCCTGAGATCGAGGTCGTGCACGCGGGCCTCGAATGCGGCGCGATTATCTCCAAGCTCCCCGGCCTCGACGCTGTCTCATTCGGCCCTGAGATCCAAGGAGCGCACACGCCCGACGAATGCGTCACCATCGACACCGTCGAATCCACCTGGCGCATGCTGGGGACACTGCTCGAGAAGCTGGCGCGGTAGGTCTATGTGCCCTGGTGACGAAATGCATTGGCGTTGCCGTCAGGGTGGCTGACTCTCCATCGCTCCCAAAAATAAACCGAAACTAAATCGTCAGTTTTTGGCGGCAAATGCGTCTACTTATGTAGATGGCTACCAACTTGAGCGAAAACCTGGTGTCTGATCGGCGCGCAGTCGTTCTTGCGGCCCAGCGCGGCGACCACGCCGCGTTCGATACGCTCATTTCGCCCATTCGCTCCGGACTGTTTGGCATCGCGTTTGTGCGCACCGGTGATCGCGACGAAGCCGAGGATATCACGCAGGCAGTTCTCGCGGCGGCGTGGGGCCATCTAGCGGACCTACGGGACCCGGACACGTTCACCGCGTGGGTGCGCGCCATCCTTGCGCAGCACTGCCGAACCTGGTTTCGGCGACGCCGCTCACCGGTCGTTTCCCTGGACGACCCAGACCTCGATCCGCCGCAGGCTGACGATGCTCAGCAGCCGCTCGCAATGCTCATTTGTCGCGAGCGAGACGAGCAACTGCGAACAGCTCTCCGCACCATCCCCGAAGCCAATAGGACAGCTCTCCTGATGGCGGTTTGGGGCAACTGCTCCTACGACCAAATCGCCGAATTTACCGCTGTCCCGGTAACCACAGTGGAGGGGCGAATCCACCGAGCCAAGGCGCAATTGCGCCGTACACTACGCTTCTCCAACCCCGAATTTTTCGGCGATGACGCCAGTCGGTGGCACGAGACATGCCGAAAGGAAACTGAGAAATGACAACTGAATCCCAAGAGCAAATCCCTCCGTCGCTCGTGCTTGTACTATTTGCCACACGCCTGTCAGCACTTGTAGAGGAAGGCGTGAGCTTTGTGCGAGCGTTCCATTCACTCCGAGATACACCCGAGCCTTACGGCGCAGAATCTGTACGGCTGCAGGAGGCGCTTGAGGCTGGCGATACGTTATCTGATGCGATGCTGGGACGCCGCGAGCTTTACTCCCGCTACTTCATAGCCATGGTGCACGCTGGCGAGGTTGGCGGCATTATTGATGTCACACTTCGCATCGCCGCTGATATCATCACCAAGGAGTGGCGTCTCCTAAACCAAGCACTAGGAACCGAGACCGAGTTGCTTTTGGCGGCGCCGTCGACAAAATATGTCCCGGAGAACTGGAGCAAGCTGAGCTACTACCAGCGGACGACCAATATGTACCTTTTTTGCGAGACATGGGGTTCGCTCTTAGGCTCAGGGGTACCCATCCTTCGGTCGATGGATGTTGTCGCCGAACTGCTCCCGCGAGTGCAGGCTGAACAGCTTTTCGCGGCCAAGCGAGCGATCTCAGCTGGTGAACGCATCAATGCCGCCCGCATCGAAGGCCTCCCCCCATTTGTCGCTGCGCTCATTGACCAAGGAGAAGAACGAGGCACACTAGACATGACCCTCGTCAAAGCTGCCGATGTACTCCTCATCGAACTAGACGCACTGGCAATGTCGGGTCCTCGCCAGCAGCCAACCTCTTAATAAGCTATCGAAGCTCAACCGGTCTCTGAGCCTCGGCTTCCCCCTCGCCTTTCCAAGGAGAGGGGTGGCCATTCGGATGGCCGGGGTGAGGTATTTTCCGGCGAGCCCACCCACCCAATTCGCCTATGCGCACCCGCTCATCGGGACCCCACCGCAGGGGGTGGGGCGGAACGCACCGGGGGCCGACCAGGGGCCTCCTTGACACCCTAACCCGTTCACGGTACACTACATATGCGACCCTCAGTATCGGAGACCACGCTTGTCGGGAACTTCTGGCAGGTTTTTCGGGTTTTCGAATGACGGGGCGAGGGATTTCTATGTTCAGTTTCACCAAACGAGCCGATTACGCACTTCTGGCGCTTTGCTATCTCACCGATGCGAGCGACAAGAATCCGGCGCGTCTGGTCAACACCAAAGAAATCGCCGAGAACTACCACATTCCAGTCGAACTCCTCGCCAAGATCATGCAGATCTTAGCGAAGCAACAGCTTGTGGCATCGTTTCCAGGCCCGACTGGCGGATACCGCTTGACCAAAGACCCTGCCGACATCTCGGTTGCGATGATCGTCAAGGTGATCGACGGCCAGCTTGGCATTGTCCACTGCTCCAACGGCAACGATGTCGGATGCGAGCAGTTTGACCGCTGCACGATTCGCAACCCTCTCGCCACCATCGAGGAGCGGATGTACGAGCTGCTCGAAAAAATGAGCATTCGGGAGATCGCCACCCCCGAACCGGAGCCCTCCGGCTTTGTCCCACTCGCAAGTTTACTTCGATAACGCGTCCACGACGGCAGTTGACCGGCGAGTAGTCGCGGCCATGCTGCCGTATTTCACTACCACGTTCGGCAACGCTGCGTCGCGCGCCCACTCGTTCGGATGGGCCGCAGCAGACGCTGTCGACAACGCCCGTCAGCAGATCGCTGCCCTCATCGGGGCCGACTCGCGCGAGATCGTCTTCACATCCGGAGCCACCGAATCGAACAACCTCGCCCTCAAAGGCGTCGTCGCCGCGAACAGCTCCCGAGGCAATCATCTGGTAATCAGCGCCACCGAGCACCAGTCGGTAACCGACACGGCTCGCGCCCTGGAAACGGCTGGCGTCTCGGTGACGACTGTGGGCGTTGACAGCCAGGGACGCCTCGATCTCGATCAGTTGGTCGCTTCGATCACCGACGCGACCGTCCTTGTCTCGGTTATGGTGGCGAACAACGAAGTCGGCACCGTAAACGATCTGGCGGCGATTGGAACCATTTGCCGGGATCGACACGTCCTTCTCCATACCGACGCCACCCAGGCCGCTGGCAAGATACCGCTCAGTGTGGCTGACGTGGACTTGATGTCGCTATCGGCGCATAAGATATACGGCCCTAAGGGCGTCGGCGCGCTGTACGTCAAGCGCGAGCCCCGCGTATCGCTCACGGCCCAGATGGACGGCGGCGGCCACGAGCGCGGAATGCGATCCGGAACCCTGAATGTGCCTGCCATTGTCGGCTTCGGCGTCGCCGCTCAGATCGCGGCGGACGAGTTGAAAGCGGACGCGATCCGGGTAAATCTTCTGCGGGACCAACTGATCGAAGGCATCAGGGCAATAGCGCCCGATTCGTTCGTCAATGGCCACGCTCACCACCGGCTTCCCGGGATCGCGAGCGTGACATTCCCCGGCCAAGATGCAGGCCGCATGGTCGGCGCGCTGAATGACCACGGCATCGCGGTGTCGACCGGTTCAGCGTGCAGTTCAAGCACCCTGGAACCGTCGCGCACGTTGTTGGCGTTAGGTTTAAGTGAGGCAGACGCGAAATCGACCCTCCGCTTCAGCCTCGGGCGGTTCAATACCGCTGCCGAGGTAGAATTGGTCTTAAATGTGATCGGTGAATTAACCGCCAGCCGGCAGTGTGCGGCAGGGCGAGCAGACGGAGAAGCTTTATGGTAGAAGAGACCGGTAAAGTATGGCCCCCAAAGCCGAAGGCGCCCACCGATGGGGCCGAAGATGTACCGACATGCCCGCACTGCAAGCGGAAGCTCCTATCAACCCGCAGCATTATGTGCAACTGGTGCGGAGCAGTGATCGGCGACGAAGAGTACCAGCAGCGCGCCGCTGAAGAGCGAGCCGCACAGGACGCCGAAACGAAGCGTCAGGTGGAAATCGAGCAGCAGGAAACTGCCCGCTTTGGAGTGCTTGGAAGATTAAAAAGATTGAAGAAGGAAGGCGTGCTCACCCGTGACCCCGCCGACCTATTGAAGCCGTAACCAGGCGTTGCGGCACCTTGGTGCCAACCTGTAGCACGAAATTGACCAGCCAGCGGCCAGCACGTCACCTCTTCCTCCCCTCGTCCTTTCCAAGGAGAGGGGCCGGGGGTGAGGTATTTTCGAAGCAGGCATAGCCTGATGATGAAACGAGAAGTACTATGACACAGACACTAGAACCGGCTACCGATACATCGATTACGTTCACGCCAGCTGCGATCCGGCAGATCCAGCGAGCGCTCGCGAAACGGCCCGATGCGTTCCTGCGCGTCGGCGTCAAAGGCGGCGGCTGCTCGGGCCTGTCCTACTTCATGGAGCCTGACACCGAGACCGACGAGCTGGACCAGGAATGGGTGACCCCGGAAGGCGTGCGGGTTGTTGTCGATCAGCGCAGCCTGACATACCTCAGCGGCATGACCGTCGACTACTCCGTCAAGAACCTGATGGAAGGTGGCTTCGTGTACAACAACCCCAACGCCGCCCGATCATGCGGCTGCGGAACATCGTTCACTCCCGCCGGTGAGTAGCGGAGCCATCGAATGACCGTCCTAACGCTTGGCCGTCGCTACACCGCCGCGCTCATGCTCGCGCTCGCGGTGCTGGCATCAGCGTCCCCTGCTACACTGGCCTGGGGCAAGGACGGCCACGCCATCGTCGCCGATATCGCCGCCCGCCAGCTTTCGCGCGCCGCCGCAAAGCATGTCGCGACGCTGCTCGACGGCAAATCGATGGCGTCAGTGTCGTCGTGGGCCGACGACATCCGCGTCTGGCAGAAGAAGCCAACTGGCCCACCGCCAGACACGCTTGCCGATGACCCGGTCGCCGCAGCCTTCGTCGCCGCCGCTGGCAACGAGACGCAGCCGTCGTGGCACTATGCCGACCTGCCGCTCGGGACGCTCACCTACGACCCCACCGGTCTCGGCGCTGGCCCTAACGACATCGTCCACGCCCTTAACCGCTGCATCGCCGTGCTCCAGACTGGCCGTGACCCGCTCCCCGGCGGCTCAATCGACCCGCCGCAGGCGCTCCGCCTGGTTATCCACTACGTCGCCGACATCCATCAGCCGCTCCACGCCGCCTGCGGCTACTGGACCGCTGGACCAACGGGCGCCGTGCTCGAACCGCTCGCAATGGCATCGAAGGGTGTCGATGATCGCGGGGGCAACTCCATACGCTACGGTCGCGGCAAGTACGACAACCTGCACGCCCTCTGGGATGTCCACATGGTAGACGTCGCCCTCGCTGGTCGCACGCCCCAAGACTTCATCACCGACGCCGTCGCCGACCTCCGCGCGGGACGCGTCCCCGCTGGAACCCTCCCCGGCAAGCCCGCCGACCTGCCCGCGAAGTGGATAGTGGACAGCGCCGCGCAAGCGTCTGCGGTCTACGCAGGCGTCGACACCACCCAGGTGACCATCGGCCCCGACAGCGCATTCACCGGTCAGGCCGCCTTGTCGCTCACCTACGACACCGACCACAAGCAGCTTGCCGTCACCCAGCTAGCGCGCGCCGGAGCCAGACTCGCCGCCCTCCTGAACGCCCTTTGGCCTGGATAAACAAAGCCTTATTCCGCGCTTGATGCGTCGGATTAACCCACCGTCACCTCTCCGAAAGAACCCAGCCTGGGGACCTGCCCGCAGAAGGTGGCACCGCTTGTTCGCGGCGTAGTAGCCGGTGAACCTATAGTAGCCATCCCAATACCATCATCCCAATCGCGGCGCTTCGCCAATGTTTGGGTCCGCCTTCGAGGAGCGGGTCCCCGAAAATTTCGTCGCCAACCATCGCCACGAAGCGGCGCCTCCCCGTAAGGGGCTGCGGTCGGCACGCCACCTACCATCCGATCCCAATGCAGGGTGCTTCACGAAAGTGGCAAGCGGCTAAGGGTCGAGCAGTTTGGTAGGCCATAGCCTCGATTGGTGCGGCTCCGGCGCACGCTTAGCCCCGGAGGGGTGTTCATCGTCAGACCGGGAGTTCTAGTCCCGGTGAACGTTGCGCTCTGACCAACCTCTATTCCAGAATCGCACCTGAATCGCACCCTACCACCCCAGCCCCAATGCATGAATTCAAGCAGCCAGGCGCGAACTACCAACCGTTGTACATTTCCTCGGCCCCAGGCCGAGCATGGGAGCGATTGGTATGGCGAAGTCCTATGATGTGATTGTATGCGGCGGCGGTGTCGCCGGTATCGCGGCGGCGCTGGAGGCCGCCCGCTCGGGCCTCTCGGTGGCGCTGATCGAGAAGACCATCATCACCGGCGGGCTGGCGACGTCGGGGTTGGTCTACGTCTACCTGCCGCTCTGCGATGGCATGGGGACACAGGTGACGTACGGCTTGGCTGAGGAGATGCTCGAGATGAGCATCCTCTACGGCCCCGGCCGCGTCCCCGACACATGGAACGCCATCGATGGCACGCGGAAGGGCCGCTACCAGGCGACCTTCTCCCCAGCCTCCTTCGTCCTCGCGCTCGACGAGGCGCTGCAAAATGCTGGCGTGTCGATCTGGTTCGATACGCTTGCCTGTGTGCCCGTCATGGACGGCCAACGCGTCTGCGGCGTAGAAGTCGAGACCAAAGCCGGACGCGAGACGCTGCTTGCGCCGGTAACTATCGACGCCACCGGAGACGCTGATATCGCCGACCGCGCAGGCGCCAGGTGCGAGACTGGCCCCAATATCATGTCGATATGGGCGCTGCAAGCCACCCTCGCTGCCGCCCAGGTGGCCGCGAACAAGCAGGATGGTACGTACCTGCTCAGCATGTTCACTCACGGCGGTGATGGCGACGATCCCGAGATCGAGAACGCCGACCGCCACTGGAACATCACCGGCGCGGACGAGATCACTCGCTTCGTGGTCGAGGGCCGCAACATCCTCCGCGAGCACTACAAGAAGGTGCAGGCTGAGAAGGGCCGGGCGAACAACTACCCGTTGACCCTTCCGTGCCAGGCGCAGTACCGGATGACCCGGCGAATCGTCGGCAAGTCGAACCTGCAGACCGGGCAGGCGTGGAAGACCCACGACGACGCGGTCGGACTCGTCGGCGACTGGCGCGTCGCGGACAGCGTCTGGGAGGTGCCGTTCGGCACCCTCGTTCCTGAAAGCGTGCAAGGGCTGCTCGTCGCGGGCCGTTGCATAGCATCCGCTGGCGACGCGTGGCACGTCACCCGCGTCATCCCCGCCGCCGCGCTTACTGGGCAGGTCGCCGGGATCGCCGCATGCGACGCTGTCCGCCGCAAGATCGACCCCAGCGCCGTCGCCGCCCGCGATGTGCAGGCGGCGTTACGCGCGAAGGGCATCCCCTGCCGCATCGAAGACGTCTACGAAAGCGGCAGGGCTGGGAGGTAAGCGCCCGGTCGAAAGATCTCCGATATGAGGCGCGAAGCGGTCATCTTAGCGCCCGCAGGGGTGCGATCGGCTCTTTACAGGCGCGCCTTTAGTCGCCAGCTATCTGGAAAACGTTGAATCAACGATCATCGTCGTGCGTGCCTGACCGGGGCCATCGCCGCCGACGTGGCCCCATAAGGGTGCAGCCTCAGCCTGCTAATGGGCGCTAGCCTCCTTCGTCATCTTGCCCTTGTCGGCGGCGGCGGCGTTCTTGCGCGCTTCGGCCTTGTCCACAGCCATCTCGTCCACGGTTTTCGTGTGCAGACGCGCCGCGCCTTGTGTCTCGATCAGTTTGACTCGTGTGCCGTTGGCTTCGTGCGCCGCGAGATCGGCTTTGGCGTCTGCGATGCCAGCGGCGAACTGCGGCAGCCACTCGGCCTGCGCGACAAGCATCTCGTCGGTCATCTGCCACACTTCTTCCGGGTCGCAGACAGCGCCGACAAGCGGGTCGTGTAGCATGGCTTGCTTCAGCAGCGTACGGTCACCCTTCACGGCGGCTTCCACACTCATCTCCTGCACCTTGACA
Source organism: Capsulimonadaceae bacterium (assembly GCA_036504535.1). Lineage (GTDB taxonomy): Bacteria > Armatimonadota > Armatimonadia > Armatimonadales > Capsulimonadaceae > JARLGU01. The sequence continues at coordinate 55,727 of DASXUY010000050.1, read as the reverse complement.
CTCACCGAGCACGTTGCAGCGCACGCAAGCGGCAGATCGCCGACGACGGGGATGTTGATGCCGTTGCGGTCGACATATCCCGGCACCTCGATGATGCAGCCGTTCGGCAGGTTGGTGATGATGTTCTCGTTGACCACATTGAAGTGGCCGCGATAGATCCGCCCCGTCTCCAGCGATTCGATGATCCATGAGCCGTGCTCTTCGCTGCGGTTGTCGGGTCCGATCTTCGGCGCTTCGTCCTTCAGCCAGTTCGGGAAGTCGGTTTCGAACCAGTTGCGACCCTCGGTGCAGACGCGCAAATAGCCGCCGGTTTCGCCATTGATCCAACTCGACAGGTCGATCCACTTCTCGATTTCGTCAATCCGCTTGCGATACCACGGCAGGTATTCGCTCAGGTGGCCATTGGACTCGGTGCTGTAGTAGCCGAACCGCTTGAGCACATCCATGCGCACCTTCTCCTTCTGAACCATATCCGGTTCAGCGAGGAAGAGGTCGTAGAGCTTTGGCACAATATCGATGCCGCGCCACTGGATCTTGACGAACCACGTCTGGTGGTTGATACCCGCGCAGATGACGTCCACATCCTTGCGCGTCAGCTTCTCGTCCTCCGCGATCATGCCCTCAGCCTTCGCCCAGCGCTCGACAGCGCGGACAATCTGCCAGTGCGCGCCCTGCACACCGTGGCAGAGGCCGATTGTGCGAACCCCGCCGTACTTGTTGCACGCCCACGTGTTCATCGCCATAGGGTTGGAGTAGTTCAGGAACAGCGCATCGGGCTTGGCCACCTCGCGGATGTCCTTGCAGATGTCCAGCAGCGCCGCGATGGTCCGCTGACCGTACATGATGCCGCCTGCGGAAAGCGTGTCGCCCACACACTGGTCGACACCATATTTAAGCGGGATATCGATATCGGTCTGGAAAGCCTCAAGGCCCCCCTGGCGGATGGTGCAGATGACATAGTCGGCGCCGGTGATCGCTTCGCGGCGGTCAGTTGTCGCGGTCACCTTCGCGGGCAGGTTGTTCCCCTCGATGTCGCGACGGCAAAGGGTCGCGACCATGTCGAGGTTGGTTGCCGAGATATCCGTCAGCGCGAATTCGGTGTCGGTGAGCTCGGGAACCCCGAGGATGTCTTGCATGAGGCGACGCGTAAACCCGATACTGCCAGCGCCGACCATGGCGATTTTGATTGACATAAACCTAAACCCTTTCGTCTGCGGATTCGTCTTGAGAAGCACCTATGGGCTATTCGTGATTAAACGATCCGCACGTGCAGGTATTATATCAAAGCTCTATTAAGCGATCAAGAGTAGCATCTTGCTATTTATAGTCGATTTGTGCCGAGGTATCCCTGGGCCCTTGTCTCGCCGAGGACGGCTCGGGTGTGCAATGTCAAACCCGTCTCTGGCTCCCCTCGCCTTTCCAAGGAGAGGGGCTGGGGGTGAGGTATTTATTAGCGGACACTGCCGCCTCGCCCGCTTTTCGAACATAACAAACAGACCGAGAGCAAACTAACCCTCCGCCACCCTTTTATAATAAAGGCCCAGCGGCCCGAGCGTTCCTAACTCCTAAAGCCTACACCATCCAATGCTAACACGACGACCATTCCCAAACATTCAGCCATCTCAATCGGGTGAACCGACGACGTTCTTGCGGGTGCGTTCGGCGGACTGGTCCGTGCACGGCGCTGTCGAGCACCGAGCAGCGGGCGAGAAGTACGACTGGCATGGACTGAGGCGGGGCGCGGATCCAGCGCATCCGATTGTGCTGTTCCAGTGCGCGCTGTCGGGGTGGGGCGAGTTCGTCGAAGGCGGCAATGCGCCGGTGCGGGTTTCCGAAGGGATGGCGTTTTGTGCGCCCATCCCCACCGATCACAGGTACCACCTACCCGATAGTTCGCCGGGGTGGGGGTTCGCGTGGTTGATGATCGATCACCCTTATATCGTCTCGCGCATCATAGCGCAGAGGCGGACACTACCTGCTGTGGTGCCCGTGGACATCGACGGCGCCCTTTTCTCCAAGGTCGCGAGGCTGCTGGAGCCGTCGTCCAGATCGGTCCGCGACCCGTTCGCTGTCGAGCAGACCCTGTTCGAATTTCTCATCGAATACGAACGACTCGCGAGCGCTCTTCTCCACCCTGCGGAGAAGCGCGACGTTCTCCTGAGCAAGGTTCGCACGCTGGTGATGGAGTCGGCGCGGCTGGAGTGCGATGTCGAAGAGATCGCGGAGTCGTTCGACATGAGCCGCAGTCACTTTGCCCACCACTTCAAGGCGGTCACCGGCCAAACCCCCGCGCGCTTCATGACCGAACTGCGCCTCGATGAGGCGGTGCGGCTGCTAGCAGACCCCCGCCTGAAGCTAGAGGTGGTCGCGAACGCCACCGGTTTCGCCGACGCCAACCACTTCTGCAAAGTCTTCCGCCGCCACTTCCACGTCACCCCCGGCGAATACCGCAAGCAGTTGAGGTGAGGAGGTGTGGCGAGAATAGGGGTGCCATCAACTGCATTTGCGTCGAATGGCGGAACGTGAAAGTACAACGCCCCAGCAAGCGAGACACGAATACCGTGGGCGGTGAGCCGAAGTACTTCCCCTGCGACGTCTACGCACACTATCGGAGGGGCGACCACCGCTTCCTGGAACTCGACCGCGCCGGATAGCAGAGCCATCTGCGACGGCAGACCAGCGTAACATGGATCGACAATGCGTAAGCGACGCCAAAACATGGCATGCCTTTCCAACCGCCCGCTTCGTTTGCTCTATCAACTTATCCATTGACAATCCCTGCATGGCCCCGCAGACCCACATATCCTTTACATTGAAGCTTACCAGCCGAACAGTCCCCGACCTGTATCATTGAGCGGGTTTGTAACGACTGTGGATAAACTTTTCTTGACGGCATCGGGTGAATCGGCGTACCAGTATACAGCCACCATCGTCCGACCTGTGGGATAAAACTGTATCTACAAAATAATATGAGCAAGGATGAATTTTAGCGAAAAAATATATTAATATATGGTGATATGCGGCTGAATCTTGAGGGATAATATAATGGGTGGACCTGGGAGGAACCCTTAGATGATCACAATTGAAGAACATCTCGAAGACCAAATCCAGATCGGAAGCGGTACGGCATTTATTGATTACATCGAGATTGAACAGTTGTTTGGCCTAAGTCGGCCAGACGCTCGCAAGCGATGCTGCCTATATGCTTTGAAGAAGCAATATAAGATTGAATATCCTGAAGATGGGCTGCGTCTCACGGCTTGAGCAGCCAGCTATAACTACTGCTCGTCATATCTTCTTTGGCATGTAACCTGCCAAGTTACCATGGAAGACTTTATCGTCTCTATCTCAAGACGATTTGAAGTGTATGGAGAAGAAGACGCGCAACATACGAAGGAATTGCCAGGCGGTTGACGAATATGCTGGACTAGATCAACGGCCCGTGAGTCGCGGCGGTTTCTACTTTGACTTGGGAGGAACGGAAGAGATCGATGAATTCAGCGATTGGGGAACTGTCCTCGTAACGCGACCTTAAACACAAAGGGACAGCGACGCGCTTCCAGACGACGCCAACTAATAATAACACTCGTTCGATTTGGCGACATCATGCCCTCGGGTGTCATGGTCATCGTCAGCTGCTTCGAGAGGAACGAGGCGGGATCGTCGATTTGGATTGAGACGCGCGAGATGTACGTCCTGTGTAGGCTATATGGACGGAGTGGTTAAATCGGTGGCTCGCAGAGGACAGCCGGTATTATAGCGAGGGGCATCGTAAATGCTGAGGCGGCGATGTATCGGTCACTCGTGCGTCAGATGCTCGATCACCATGGTGGGCGGGGAGAGGTGATGCCGTGGGGCGTGCAAGTCAACGTTAACTGCTTTCAGCGCGCCGAGGCGGGGGCGCTCGTGCGGATCGGACCGGCGGAGATGTTCGAGCTGGTTCAGGCTGGTTGGTTGGAGGCTGAGAAGCGGTATCACAGAGAGCTGGCTTGTTCGGCGGCGGAAGAGGCTCGGGAAAAATAGAGCTCGCGAAGCCAGGAAAATAGCATGGAAATATACATCGACGAATCAGGAAATTTTGCACCGAGGGAATCCACGCCGTGGGCGTCTTGCGTGGCAGCAATGACCGTCCCTTCAAAGAAATCTGAGCTCATTTTTGAAGAGTTTATCGCCCTAAAAAGCAAATGGAATCTAGGCGAAGGTGAAATTAAAGGGCACAGGCTTGGGGAGGGCGAGATAAGCCAAACCATCGGACTTCTCAAGCGACACGATGTGCTGCTTCACATCGGTGTCTTTGATGGTGGCTCACACAAGAAGAGCGATGTTGCAGGGTTTCGAGAGGTGCAAGCGGCGAAGGTTTGTGCGAACTTAGGACCTGAACATCATCCAGACCTGGTGGAAGAAATGAAAGACATAGAGGCGCAGACTGCAAGAATGTCGTTGCCGCTATTTGCACAAATGATCACAACCGTTAAGCTTTTCAACAAAATAATCGAAGAATCGCCGATGTATTTCGTCCAGCGTGATCCCGAAGAATTAGGCCACTTTAAGTTTGTGATTGATGCCAAGGATACGAGCCTCACTACTTCTGAGAGGGTGTGGAGCGTCTTGTTGCCAATGTTTATGCACCGCTCAGTGGAACTAGTATGTATCGAAGGATTTGACTACAGTCATTTTGACGCGGCCTATGGCGTAGAACTTGCCGATAATCCCGTTGATAGCACTGTTAAAGCATGTAGTCTTGGTAAGCTACTCAAAGATGACTTTAACTTCAAGAATTCCGAAAGCGACATTGGACTACAGATCGTCGATATTCTAGCGAATGGCTTTTGCCGCGCGTTGAACAGACAACTCAAACAGGATGGACGGGGCGAATTTGGTGCCCTGATGATTAACCGACGAGATGGCTCGACAGTTCAACCAATAATCCTTCGAGCAAATCCAGTAGAATTCCCCATAATTGTTCGCTCCCAGAACTATCAAGGGTGGGTGTTGCAGCAAATGTCGCGTAATGGCCGTAGTATGCTTCTCGAAGCAGTTTCTGAGTAATAAACGCAACCGACCTCAGACAGGAGAATGATTTTGGAACAACAGCGTCTCGCAATATATCTTCGAACGAGAGACCGGCAGGAGTATCCGAGAGAGCATTTTCACGAGGAGGTCATTGAACTCTTCGTCGTACCGCGGGCTGGAGAGTTGATAACAGTACACAATGACCCGAAGTCCGCAACTTACATCGTGGATGTGGTTGAACACGTCACTAAGCCTGGCAATTCAACCTACGCTTTCATTTATGTGTACGCTTACTTTTTAAGCGCGGATCAGATAGCTGCCGGGTAGGGGCGGAAATGCAATCCGAAGCACCGACGGAATGACATTCACCACATGCACACGGATGTCGCCATTGAGGTCAAAAATAGTGGTATTACAGTGGTTTGGTACAGGCCGCGCAACTATTTGTCGTTAGGGGGTGTCGACAATAACATGGATATTCCTAGCCTAGTTTTGACGGCAACACTTAGCGCGGCGTCGGCTGCATTGGCATCTGCATTCTCGCTTCGAGTTGGTCAAGCAAATTACTTTCGCCAAAAGTCTTGGGAAAAGCGAGCCGAGACGTACTCCAAGGCTATGGAATCCCTCGCCAAGGCAAAACACTTCTTCCACGAATATCTGCTTTACCTCAAGCGCATTAAGTCCGTGCCCGATGAATATCGCAAAGAGTACTTTATCCAAACCGTCGAGCCACTCCGAAAGGCTTGCGATGACGCGGCTATTGAGTTAGGCAATCTATCATTCTCGGCATCGATTTTTATATCGCCTCGTGCCGTGGCCCACTTGCAAGTTCTCAACGACGAGATAGAACGCTCTACTGACGCCTACTCCGGGCTTGAGTCGTTCGACTTGGCAGATTATTTTCAAGAACGATATGAAGCGATAAGCAGGTGCCAGACGGCACTTCTTCATTGTGCAAAGGAAGAATTGAAGATTTGATCCCAATCTCTGATTGTGGAATCCGTTTGGACGTTGTAACGGAAATGATATGTCGAACTCGTACCTACAGCTTATGGCCCCGCTTTGGCCCAACAGCACTATAGTCGAAGATGGGGTGGGTTGGGCCGAAACAGGGCTGATTTGACTGCTTTGCAGGAGAGAACCAACCGAATCGGAGAGGGAATGGGCCATATGATCTCAAACAGTATTACAGTAGCAACTGCAATATGGGGGGCGGTGTCTGGCACCTTAGGCGTGATTATCAGTGGATTTAACGCATGGAAGGCACATGAGGCTACTCGCCGCCGATTTGAAATGCGAGTGTATGCTGATCACCAGAAAACTATCATATGGTTCGTAGGCGCGAACTCAACGCAAGCCCCCATCACGGTCACCTCCGCCTTCATTGCACTTGGCAGCTACCCCAAATACTGCCAGGTCTTTAACATGCAAGAAAATGTGGACCTCCCATTGACCTGTCAATACGGCGGCGAAGTCGCCTTCAACGTCTCGATTGCCCAATTCAATTTTCAGATTGAAACTCAATTAACTCAACTTTCACGGAGACGACCAATATGGGTTAACTTTTTGTTAACTGACACGCTAGACAATGTTTACAGGTGTTCGTTTCCCTTGTTTGGTAAATTTGAGGCCCCAGTCTATAGCAGAGGATTTGGGCGGAGGATAGTGGGACGACGGGTAGAAGTTCGAGATCACAAAAACGCGACAGACTGGACAACGGCAACTATTGCATATCAACAGTCAGAGCGATCCATTTGCGGAGTCGATAAAGGCTTGCACTAAGAGGACATAAACGTCAGTAATTGAGCACATATTTGATGTATCTCCCCTATCCAGGCCCTCCGCATTAACTGTATCAGCGCGTCTGTGCTTGTTTTATGGGTAAACAGGTTGCTACCGGGGAGTGGGACCAGCATTCTGAAGGCGGGATATATAGTGGAGGATGTGAGAGTGTCAACATGCCGTCTGCGGCTAGGTGTAGCGCCACAGCACATTTCATAGGTGTTCGGATATTGCTAAGCCGTTCAGTAAACGGTAGGCGCGCGCCGGTCCCGGTGCTTGCGCCTCGCGACTCCGACGCCGGTCTCGACCTCTGCACGCACTACACCTGCGACCCGCCCCGTGGTATGTGGATCACCCGCGACCCCATAGGCTACGCGGGCGGCACGTGCGCCACAGCCTCCTCGCGAGCCCGAGGCGAGCTCTTCCTTCCGGCCAAGCACCCGGTATCGGGGCGTAGGAAAGAGCGTCATCCTCGGGGCGCCGTCACTATTGGCGGTAGGAGCAGGTCTGCCAATTGCCGCATCGACGCGTCGTCAATTACGATGACCCTATTGCCGGTGACCTTTGACGCTCTTTTCGAGACCCGATATGAAAACCACGCGGTAGTGTGTTGGTCGCGGTAACTGCGCGAGCGTAGCGCCAGTAGGGCGTTTCGCTACACCGTATTTTGCACGTAGCCGATCCAAAATCAGGTTTTCGCAGATCGGTAGCAGCTTGCCGTAACCGGTTCTAGCCAGCCTCGCGACTCCGACACCGGACTCGTCCTCTGCACCCACCGCTACTCCGACCCGCTGCGTTGTCGGTGACCACGCTCCCGTGCGCAGCATCATAGTCCCCGCTTCCGGGATACCTCCCCGTCTGCCGGGACCTGCTCGCAATCTCGAATACGCTCTCTTAGCCCTGAGGGCGGTCCCCACTTCCCAGGCACCGCTTTAGCGGATGCAACAATGATCGCATCGTCACGGACACCGATACATCGGATGCAACCTGCATCGTTCAACCACCCGCCTGCAATCCGCGAACCGTCACCTATTCCGCCACCGGCCTCGTCCTCTACACACACCGCTACTACAACCCACCCCGCGTCCGGTGGATCACGCGTGACCCCATCGGCTATGCGCGCGGCATGAACGCCAGCCCGCCACCGATCTCCCGGTCAAGCGGTGGTCGGTGACCTCGCTTCTGAGCGCGACATCATAGTCCCCGCCCCGGGGGGGACAGCGAGCCGAACGAGCAGGGGTAACACAGCATATAACCCTCAACTCAGGTCCCTCATCACAAAAATAATCAATCAAACGTTCCTGTTAATATATCTAAATATAACAAGTCAGGGTACAATATACACGTAGGCGAATACAACCGAAAAGGTCGCCTGCATGCGTTCCGACGCATCTGTACCTTTACAACGCGCACCCAGGCTTTATAGCCCAGCTATGCCCACCCGGGCCGCCGCTCCCGCACACGTGGTCGACGACGGCCACCCGTACCGTCACGAACCCAGCTGGCCAATAAGTGGTCGGACATCATAAACCCCACCGGGTGGGGTGGGGCGGCACGCACCGCGGTAATCCGGCTTACAGTTTTGCGTAACCGTTGCATGCAATTATCGTCTGATTTTGCGCAGTATCGCCATCGTCACGCTCAAACCCGTTGCGCAAAAAAAAGAATCGCGTTGCGTTTTGCAACACGCAAAACGCCCGCCGATAGCCGGAGCGCTGGGGCCGCTTTCGGACTCCCCTCTCCTTATCCTAGGAGAGGGGCCGGGGGAGAGGTATTTCCAGGCAGAAGGGCAGGGGATGAGGTCTATCCATCTTCCCCGTCTATTCGCACCGAATTCCGTCTCCCATGCAGGGATTCCGCGCCCCGATTGCGAATCTAATCGCATTGCGGGCGAACAGCCGTGCAGAAAGGTTCTATCTTAAATGAGCGTTGATAATCCCATACGCCTCGGCATTGTCGGAATCGGGCGTGCGTCGGGAATGCACTTTGATGAGCTTGCGGGCAAGGAAAGCAAGTTCCAGTACGTCGCGTGCTGCGATGTGATCGCGGAGCGGGTGGAGACCACATCGGCGAAGTATCCGGGCTGCAAGGGCTATGTTCGGTATGAGGACATGCTCGCGGACCCGAATGTCGAAGTGATCGATATCGCGACCCGGTCTTGCGACCATTTTGAGCATGCCAAGATGGCTCTCGAAGCGGGCAAGACGGTTTTCCTCGAAAAGCCGATGACAAGCACGTTCGACGAAGCCAAAGCGCTTGTCGCCATCGCCGCCAAGGCGCCCGGCAACCTCTATGTGCGGCACAACCGCCGGTTCGAGTCCGCGTTCCAGCATATTCGCGAGATCATCGACTCGGGGCTACTGGGCGATGTGTTTGAGATCAAGCTGCGCCGGTTTGGCTACGGTCGCCGCGACGATTGGCAGACCATCAAGGAGTTTGGCGGCGGGCAGCTTCTGAACTGGGGCCCCCACGTCATCGACCATGCGTTGCGTTTACTTGGCGCACCGGTCGCAAAGATGTGGAGCGATCTGAAGATGATCGCATCGGTGGGCGACGCCGAAGACCACGTTCGCTTCGTGCTCACGGGCACCAACGGCCGCGTGGTCGATGCCGGTATCAGCGGCGGCGCTGCGATAAGCGAGCCAGAGTACCTGGTGCTCGGGACACGCGGTTCGCTAACATGCAGCGGCAACGATATCGCGATGCGTTACCTCGATCCAGCCCGGTTGCCTGCGCCGAAAGAGGCCATCCGCGAGACCCCAGGCTCTGGCGCGAGCTTCGGCGCTTCGGAAACGCTGCATTGGGTGAATGTGACGATTACCGCCTCGCCCGCGACCGGCTGCGATGTCGGCTCCACCATCTGGGATGAGCTCTACGAAAGCATACGCAACGGCAAACCGTTCCCGGTAACGCTCGAAGAGTCCGTTGGCGTGATGGAACTGGTGTCCGCGATCAAGAAGGGCACACAGTTCGAGTAGGTGATAGGCGGGAACGGAACCAGAGGCCACCCCGCACTGGAAGTACGGGGCTATGGAGTTGATGATTGTCCCTGCGGGACGCAAGACATGGAACCCTGCGGGCACTGCGTCTGTGCTGTGTAGAGTGATAAGACGCCCATGGACTTGACATCTGGCGTCCCGGAGGGACAATCGGAAACGTCCCGAGCCACGTACTTCAGTGCGTGGTCCGCTCTATGGAGTTGATGATTGTCCCTGCGGGACGCACGAGATGGAACCTTGCGGGCACTGCGTCTGTGCTGTGTAAAGTGATAAGACGCCCATGGACTTGACATCTGGCGTCCCGGAGGGACAATCGGAAACGTCCCGAGCCACGTACTTCAGTGCGTGGTGGCTTCTTTTCGATAAGACGCGGCTTGGATGATCTGATCGTCGCCCTTGGCCGGGTATCTTTCCGTATCCCGCCGCCCCTTACCGCGTCTCCCACCGGTCGGCGCTCGCCAGCATCTCCTTCGGCCCGCCGCGGTCGAGCCATGCCTTGGCTTCGCGCCCGACGTCGGTGGTGGGAGTGAGGTAGGCGAGCCAGAACGCGGTTGTGGTGGCCTTGACGACGGCGTCGATATGCGGCTGGTTCGGCGGCGTCTGCGGTTCGCCCGCGAGTCCCTTGAAGCGCCGCTTGGTCGCGTCGCCCTGGCCGCCGAAGCTCTTGTGCGTTGCGGTGTCCAGCCAGCCGAGGTACTTGTCGCCGCGCGCCATATGCTGAAACGGTAGGGTTCGGTTCTCTGGCGTAATGGATGGTGTAAGCGCTTCGACGGTGTCCTGACTGCCCGTGAGCGACAGGAACGGTGCCTTAATGGAGCCGAAAGCGTTATTGAGATCGCCGACTGTTCTCGACATGGGACTGAATGCAATGAACGCCTTGTACCGCGGGTCGCTCATAGGCGTCAATGTCGCCGGAAACGTTTCGCCGGCGACGGCAAGAGTCGTTTTCGCCCCGAACGAGTGCCCCGAGAAGCCGATGGCTTTGGCGTCGACGTTCGCGAACGGCCCAACGCCTGCTGCGGCGCGTCGTGCGATCTCGGTCGCGACAAATACGGCGTCTTGGGCGCGGGCCTGAAGCTGTTCGACGGTCATTGCGGCCTTTGCGCGCTGGGTAACCGTCCCGGTCCCGTCGCGAATGGCCTGGGTATCGCTGCCCGGGTGCTGGATGTGCACGGAGACGAAGCCCCAGCTAGCCCACTGCCGGCCCCACGTCTCGCCCGCCTGCCGGTTACCGCCGAGCCCGTGCGAGAACACGACGACGGCCGACAGTCCGGGCGCACTCACGGGGGCGTAGATGCGCACCGGGATGTCGCGTGATCGAGACGAGTCGCGCCACGAGTCCTCGGTCACGGCGACCTTGAAGGGCCCAGCCGCCGACCAATCGCGGCTAGGGACGGCGCGAGCGGGGAGGGCGGTCAGGAACGCCGCCGCTATTACGACGACCAGCGCGAGACGGGACAGTGCTGGTGAGTTTCGGTTGCTTCGTGCGGGCATGCAAATGCTCCTGTCAGGGTATCTACCCTACTGACGATGCCATGGGGCAAAATGTTTGGTCCAGGCGACGAAAAGGGTGGTAGAGTTGTGATTGATACGCCCGATAGCTTTCGGCAGCTTTTCGCAAACCAGGGCATCGTCGATGTCGCTGCTGCGGATCATGCGTACGCCGACTTGTCCGAGCGTTACGGTGAGTTACACCGAGCGTATCACACGCTGCCGCACGTTCACGCGATGCTGAGGCTGCTCGACGGCAGGCCGTTTGACGCCGACGATCAGAACGCGCTCAAGTGGGCGATCTGGTATCACGACGCCGTTTACGACCCGCAAGCCAGCGACAACGAGGAACGAAGCGCTGACCTGTTCGCCGATGTTGCTGGGGCGACAAGAATGCCCGCCGAGTTCGCAGACCGTGTTCGACGGCTCATATTGGTCACGAAGACGCACATGCCCGAAACGCAGGATGAGCGCGTGATGGTGGACCTTGATCTGGCCATTCTTGGCGAGGAAGTCGTGCAGTTCGATACGTACGAGGCTGCTATACGCTACGAGTACAGCCACGTTCCTGACGGCCAATTCGCGGCTGGCAGAACGAAGGTCCTGCTGTCTTTTCTGGAACGTCCTCGTATCTATTCATCGCCGCTGATGGACGATTACGAGGCTCGCGCCCGGGTGAACCTGGTGCGATCGATTGCACACTGGAACGTTCCGCAACGATAGACTGTGGACTGTTGCGATAGTCCCATTCTCGTCCAAAAACGCCTTTGTAAATCTCGCTGTCGGGTATAATTTCGCCTATGAACGTTTACTGTATTGTGTGCAACGACTCCTTCAATGCTGACAAGGACAAGGGCCAGGTCATCCAGATCGATGGTCGGCCACACTATGTCTGCAAGCGGGACTGGCCGGGATTCAACGCAGGTGCGGCTCTCCAAAAGCAAATGATGGAGGCCCTCGGCACTCGCGACAACAAGGATTCGAGCGAGAAGCGCCAGAATGCCGAGAAGGCGCTGACCACATACAACCGGTCGCCGCGTGAGATTGTGGCGGGGCTCGACGAGTACGTCATCGGCCAGGCACGGGCAAAGCGCGATGTCGCTGTTGCGCTTTACGACCACCACCGCATCCATCAAGGCGACCTGGAAGATAAGGCGTCTGGCCAGGTGCGTGAGGTGGAGCTTGAGAAAGCCAATATTCTGCTTGTGGGGCCATCAGGCTCCGGCAAGACGCTGATCGCCAAGACGCTCGCCCGGTCGCTCGGGGTGCCGTTCAGCTCAGCCGACGCGACCAGCTTGAGCCCAACTGGCTATACCGGCAACGATGTGGAGAGCGTGCTCACGCCGCTGTATATCGACGCTGGCGAGGATGCCGAATGGGCCGCCCGCGGTGTAGTCTTTATCGACGAGATTGACAAGATTGCGCGCAAGAGCCAGGCGAACCCGTCGATCACCCGTGACGTTAGCGGGGAGAGCGTACAGCATGCGCTGTTGAAGCTTGTCGAGGGCACCAATGCCCAGCTGCCGCTGGGATCATCGGGACGAAAACATCCTGATGCGCCGCCAGAGTACATCGACACGGCGAAGATTCTGTTCATTGGCGGCGGCGCCTTCGAGGGCCTGCCTGAGATTGTGGCGAAGAAGATGCACCGGCCGACGCACCGTACGATGGGCCTCAGGGCGACCAACGAAACCATCCATAACGATCCGCAGCGCGACTACGAGATACTGGCCGAGGCGCCAGCCGATATCATGATCGAGAGCCTGATCGAATACGGCTATGTGCCCGAGTTCGCGGGACGCTTCCCGGTGGTCGTTCCGCTTGCGCCGCTGACAAAAGAAGAGATGCGTCGTGCACTCACGGAGCCGAAGAACGCGGTCATCAAGCAGCAGATCGAGCTGTTCCGGCGCGATGGGATCGACCTTGTTATTCCGGACGAGACGCTGGATGCTATCGTGGAAAAAGCTGTGGCGATCAAGACTGGCGTCCGCGCTCTGCGGTCATTGGTGAAGCATATCACTGGCAAGGCACGCTACGACCTGTCGGGCGACCCGACGATCATCCGCGTGCAGGTGGGGCCAGAGTGCCTGACTGATCCGGCAGCGTACAACGTAACCAAGCAATCGTCGCCCGCCGTTAGCGAGCAGAAGAAGCTCAACCTCGCGGTGTAGCGGACGGACTCGTTGGCACGAGAGCCTCCTGCCAGCCATCCGCCGTGTCGATAGCGCGCGTCGTGGATTAGCCCCGATGCCGAAAGAGAGCCGCGATGAGCGAGCATAGCGAACCGCTTCAGGACAGCCCGCCGACGTGCCTGTCCGTTATCATCTGCAACGAGGTCATTGAGGACAAGCGCACCAACAACAAAACCTTGGTGAGCTTGTTCAATGGCATCGTGATCAACACCCTTCCCGCCACTCACCCCCGTATGTTCATCATGGCGTCGCTGACCGACGGTCGGGGCAAGTGGCCAGTGTCGTTTATAATCCGCGACCCTGAGGGTAACAAGATCCTGCACTTCGACGGCGAGGCCGTCTTTCAAGACCCGCTCAGCGTTCTCGATATCTCGGTGGAAGTTCAAGGGCTGGCGTTGCCATCGGTTGGCGTTTATTTCGTCGACCTGATGACAGGCGCGTACCCGCTCGGGCATCGACGGTTCACTGTTTACATGAACCAGCCCCCCACGCCTCCGCCGCCTGCATCGCTGTAGCGTTCGTTGAGATGCCAGGCTCGCCCGAAGTAGCCTTTGCCCCTCCTGGAAGAAACATGAAGCTGATTGACATTATCGAAGACCTGGACAACGTGTCCGAAGACCTGATCATTTACGCAGCGCCGGTGGGCGGACGATGGACTGCGGAGTCACCTGCCGCGCTTGTCCCGATGCCCGAAGACGGCGAGCGGCTTCGCCGCATGGGCGAAGACTACGAGGGCATGCTCTACATGATCGAGGTGTTCCTCGCCAAAGAAGTCGCCGAAGATTGGGCCGACCGCCAAAATATCGCGTTCCTTGATGAACCCACGAAGCTCCGAGTGATCGTCTACTACGCCGAGCATGACGCATACCCTCCTGCGTAACGGCACGGCATCGATGCAACGGTGCAGCAAATGGCCCCCAGACCAGGGGGCTCGTTCGTAACTACTCGCGCAGGTCCGTAGGACCCTTCTCGTCCTAATCCGGCCAAGAACCCGGTGTTCGAGCACAAAAATTAAAAACTTCCTACTGCCGGAGGCGGGTGCCTTTGACTATTCCGATAGTCACTCTTCAGGACCCGACGTAGGCTTTGTTTTTAATTTTTTGATCGAACATGAAAACAACAACGTAATGCCGGGGGCGCGGTGATTCCGCGCGCGTAGCGGCAGTAACTGCAAGTCGCCACGCACTCTTCGAAGTTTGGCATTCGAGGAACTACGGGATGGCTGAGCACTTACTGACTTTTGAGATCCAGCTTACCGAGTAATCGTCACTTAATCCCACGATACGTCCCGCTTGTCCTAAAATCCCCCTGATTCCCCCGATTCGAACACCCCTGTAAAAATAGCAGTGGACAAACTGGTAGGGTTACCGGGTTTTTTGGAACCAGATACACCGAGAATCAATCTTGTTAGTTCAGTGGGTGGTGAAGTTGCGTCCACACAGCTGACAGGGGTGACTGATGGTTTATTCAATAAGCGACGGAGAAGAGCTTCCACTGGCCGAAGTGCTCGCGTCACTGAGTTATGCGCTGGACTTAACGAGCGGGCAGCCGATGGGGCATGCTCAGGCTAGCTGCCTGATTGCGCTGCGGATCGCCAGCCATCTGCGCCTTTCGGACGACTTAAAATCCAGCCTCTACCATGCTATGCTGATCAAGGACTCCGGCTGTTCGAGCAATGCAGCTCGCATGTATGCCATCTTCGGGTCCGACGAGCGATCAGCTAAGCGCCACTCTAAAGTTGTTGACTGGACCAACCTCTTCGAAGCCGCACGGTACGCCGCTGAGCACACGCTTCCCAGCGCTGGCATCATTCAGCGCGCTGGCCGTCTGCTGAACCTGGCTACGAAGACCGAGGCGACGTCCAAGGAGTTCATGGAGACGCGCTGCAACCGAGGCGCTGATATCGCACTGACCATCGGCCTTGGGCACAATGCGGCCGAATGTATCCGCACGCTGGACGAGCACTGGGACGGTCACGGTCAGCCGTACGGATTGCGTGGCGATCATATTCCTATTTTGGGCCGCATCGCGTGCCTGGCGCAGACGATGGAAGTCTTCGCCCGCACCTACGGCGTGGAAGCCGCGTACGACGTGGCCCGCAAACGATCATCCCGCTGGTTTGACCCGGAGTTGGTCAAAATCGCGCTCTGGTTCCGCAAGGATGAAGCCTTTTGGAACGAGGTCATCACCGATCCTCGGCAGGCTCTTTACAACCTCGAAACTGCTGATAACCTGCAGCGCGCGACTCGGCAGCGTATCGACACCATCTGCGAGGTGTTCGCGCAGATCGTCGACGCCAAGTCACCGTTCACCGCCGAGCACTCGCGGCGAGTGACCCAATACGCCGTCGACCTTGGCATGGCGATGGGCTTTAGCGACGTTCGCCTGCACACGCTTCGCCGGGCGGCTCTGCTTCACGATATCGGCAAGCTGGGCGTCTCGAACGCGATCCTCGACAAGCCCGGGAAGCCGACCGAGGCGGAGTGGTCGTCGATACGGGCCCATCCCGCCAACACCGAGAAGATTTTGAAGACGATCCCAGGCTTCGGACGGATCACTGAGATCGCTGCGGCGCACCATGAGCGGCTGGACGGCAATGGCTACTTCCGTGGGCTCACCGCCCAGGACCTCGACCTCGACATGCGTATCTTGGCCGTTGCCGATGTGTTCGATGCGCTGTCTGCGGATCGACCGTACCGTGCGGCAATGGATCGTTCCCAAGTCTATGCAATCCTCGACAAGGAAGCCGGGACCGGGCTTGATTCTAGCTGCGTGGCGACGGTGAAAAGCTTGTACCGTAACGACGCGCTTCCAACGACCGGATTTTCGCCAGAGCCGTTGAGGAATGCCGCATGAAAATGAACCTGTTTTCACCCGGCGCGCCTACGGCCTCCCTGTCCCTCGGCGACCTACTCGCGTCACTGAGCGGCGCTCTTGATATCACGGCTGGTCAGACACCCGGTCATGCGGTTCGAACGTGCGTCATCGGCATGCGGATCGCGAGCAACTTCTGCCTGCCGGACGAGAAGATGCTGCAGCTCTACTACTCGCTGCTGCTGAAGGACTCTGGCGCTTCAAGCTCAGCGACTCGTATGTTTCAGTTGTTCAACACCAACGAAGTGGCCGCGAAGCGTGCGTACCGGCTCGTGGACTGGACCAATCCGCTGGAAGCGGGACGCTTCATGGCGGCGTATTCGCGCAGCGACGATAACCTGATCAACCGTGCGAAGCGGGTGATCCGTACCGCCAGCAACCCGTCGCAGCTAGTCGCCGGAATCAGTCGTGACCGCGCTCACGGCGGCGAGGTTGCCGTCCGCGACCTTGGGTTCGGTGACGAGGTCGTGGAAGCTGTGCGCGGCATTGACGAGAACTTCGACGGCACAGGCGCTCCCCACGGGCTGTGCGGAACGGCGATCCCGCTGCTGTCGCGGATCATTGCTGTAGCGCAGACCCTGGACACGTTCAGCACGGCCATGGATGTGGGGTCGGCGTACGACGTCCTTACCCGCCAGTGCGGTTCACGCTACGATCCCGACATTGTCGAAACGGCTCTGGCCTTTGCAACTGACGAGCGGTTTTGGGCTTACGTTAAAGAGAAGCCACGGCAGTTGCTGCGCTCGTATGAGACCGCATTCGTGATCGGGGAAGCTTCAAGCGCATGTATCGACGCAGTCTGCGGCGCATTCGGCCGCATCGTCGATGCCAAGTCGCCGTATACCCGAGCACATTCGCGGCGGGTGAGCGAGTACGCAGTCGAGATCGGACGCGCGCTGGATTTGGGTGGCGACCGGATACGAGTTATTCGCCGAGCTGCCTTGCTGCATGATATCGGCAAACTCGCGGTGCCAAACAGCATCCTCGAAAAGCCGCAGAAGCTGAACGACGACGAGTGGGCGCGGATCAAAAAGTACCCGTGGCGCACCGAGCAGATCTTAGGGCCGATCCGAGGGTTTCGCCGTTTGGCGGAGGTAGCATGCGCGCACAACGAGCGCATCGACGGTAGCGGCTATCATCGCGGGATCAAGGAAGACGAGATCGACCTCGACATGCGGATTGTGGCTGTGGCCGATGTTTACGATGCGTTGACATCGGACCGCCCGCAACGCCAGGCCATGCCCATCGACAAGGTATTTCGCATCCTCGACGAGGAAGGCCGACGTGGCCTCGATCCACGTTGCGTGACCGTGCTAAAGCAACACTACCGTGGCGGTGCTGTTGGATGCGCTGCGCGAACGCCCGCGACGCATCGGCCGCTTCTGAAGGCGGCGTAGGGGCATTACCTCATCCCCCGGCCCCTTCTCCTTGGAAAGGCGAAGGGGAGTCAGAGTCGGATTCGGACCGTAACACGGCGCGACGTTGCAGTTCCTTAGCCCCGGAGCGGGCGTCCTAGGCGCAGCCCATGGCAACGCCATGGGTCTCTCCCCGACAAAAACGGAATGCGAACAAATGTCCATTTAAAACAACTTTGTAATATAAATATTGACAAAATATTATACGCGTGATATACTTACTGTGAGGCGATATACCCAGAGCGGCCGCCTTAATGCGTTTCGACGCTTAAGCACCTTGGAAACCTGTGGCTAACCGTGTGACATTCGCACTCATCACGGCGCATATATTCATGAATATTGTGATTCGCGAATCCCAAAATATTCATGGTCTGTATTCACGCATACAATTTTGCGCGCAAAAAAAGAATCGCGTTGCGCAACGCAAAACGCGCAACAAGCCCCGGCGCGTGCCGCGCCACCCCAAAATTTGGGGTTATGATGAGGCTGATCATCTTGGCGGACCGGGTACGTGGCGGAATTCGACCGTAACCCGGCATGTCGCTGCGCACTCTTTAGCTCCGGAGGGGTGTTCTTGGGCAGGCCGGTAGTTCAGTGCCGGCGGGTTTTGGCCAGCGCCGAATCGGCGTGAGCGATACGATAAGGAGACCCTCACCCTAGCCCTCTCCCGAGGCGGTAGAGGGAATCGGACACCGAACACAACGGCGCCGTTCCCGGGGATGGGAGCGGCGCCGATGGCGTTCTTTGTGGCTGGCAGCGGTCGGATTAGCCGATGGGGCGGTGCCAGATGTTGCGGAACCGGACGAGGTCGCCGTGGTCCTGCAGCTTTAGCGGAGCGGCGGGGGGATGCGGGGTGTAGGATGCGGTCGTTCGGTGCTGGGTCGGACCCTGCAACTCGCGGTGGTTGTGCAGAACAACGCCGTTCAGGATGACGGTAACGTAAGCCGGGCTGAGAAGCGTTTCGCCGTCGAACTTCGGACCGGTCCAGAGGATGTCGTAGACGTTCCAATCGCCGGGTTTGCGGACAGGGTTGACGAGCGGCGGATACTGGCCGTATACTCCGCCGGTGGTACCATCGGGATAGGTCGGGTTCTGATAGCAGTCGAGGACCTGGATCTCGTAGAGGCCGAGGATGAAGACGCCGCTGTTGCCGCGTCCCTGTCCGTCGCCTTTGACCACGGTTGGGGAGGCAAACTCGACGTGGTACTGCCCGTCGCCAAGCTCCACTACGGTCTGAATGTCGCCGGTGCCGGGGACGACATTCAGGATGCCGCCTTCCGCAGTCCAGCCTGCCGCGCTTCCGTCGCCAGCCTTCACCCAACCATTGAGTGTGGCACCGTCGAAGAGGATGGTGGCGTCGGACGGCGGTGTTCCAGCGGTGTCCTGCGTGCTCGCTGTGCCTGCGTCGACGACGGGCGGCTGTGGGCGCTCGCCATCGTGGACGTGGTAGTTGGTGCCCGGGATTAGCGGGGTATCTTGGTAGCCTAGTGCCATTGAATTGTCTCCTGGTTTGTTGACTCTTTTGCCGCGCCCGCACAGCTTCAGCATTGCCGAAGGCGGGTTATCTGCCTGCAAATGGGTGCGAGATGCTGATCAGCGAATCGCAATCGCGCTCGGTAACGAATTTACGACACGCGCGCGCAAAGGACCTTCCCCGAATCCGCCGATTGATGCGTTGGAGCTAAAATAGTTGGCAGGTTGCGTGTGAACGACACGATTCGCGCCGGTTGCTGCGCAAAAGGGCAGGAATTTGGGGGAGTTGCGCGAACTATAGATCATCCGGCTGCTAGCACGCGCTTGCAGCTTACCGTTTGCCGCACCATTGCGGCCCAACCTACACCCACGATTTGGAATAATGCCCATGTTTGCGACACGAAACGAGTTTACTGAGATCATCGAAGGGCTGACGCCCGAGCTTGTTAATGCGGAAGCCGCTGTCGGCTTTGCCCCGGCAATTCGGCCAAAGCTGAACGCTCATATTCACCTGCCACCGAACTTCACCGCATTTGGCACCACCGAGCAGGCGGTCGAGCTCGCGGATGCGGAGGACGTGCGCGTCCTCGGGGCGAGCAACTACTACGATTACTCGATCTATGTCGATTTCGGCGCTCGCGCGGCCAGACGCGGCATCTTCCCGCTCTTTGGCCTTGAGATCATCGCTTTGATCGACGACCTTGTTGCTAGCGGTGTCAAGCTGAACGATCCCGGCAACCCGGGCAAAATGTACATCTGCGGCAAGGGCATCACGCAGTTTGACCCGATGCCGGCAGACGCGGGCGCGCTATTGCAGGTGATCCGAAACAATGACAGCAAGCGCATGGAAGCGATCACAGTGAACCTCGCGCGTGTCTTCGCTGATGCTGGCGTTGAGACTGGCCTCGATGCTGCCGCCATAAAGCAGCGTGTGGTGGCGCGTCACGACTGCCCGCTCGAATCCGTGTACCTGCAAGAGCGGCATGTTGCGCAGGCGTTCCAAGAGGTGATCTTCGAGAAGATCGCTGCCGACGACCGCGCCGCACTGCTGGAGAAAGCGTTTGGGACGCCGTCGAAGTCACCATCGAGCGACGTGACGGTTCAGAATGAGATCCGCTCCCACCTGCTCAAGGCAGGCAAGCCCGCGTTTGCTCCCGACACATTCGTCGACTTCGACCATGCGTACAAGCTGATTTTGGCGTTGGGCGGGATACCCTGCTATCCGACTCTCGCGGACGGCACATCGCCAATCACGCCATTCGAAGGGCCGGTATCGAACATGATCGCGCAGCTCCAGATGCGAGGTATCCCGGCTGCCGAGTTCATCCCGAACCGCAACTCGCCCGAAGTGCTGTCCGAGTATGTGCATGCGCTCCGAAAAGCGGGCCTGTTCGTGACCGCTGGCACCGAGCACAACACGCGCGACCTGATCGCTATCGAGCCTGTGTGCGCGGGCGACGAGGCAATCCCCGCCGACGTGCAGGACATCTTCTGGGAAGGCGCCTGTGTTGTCGCTGCGCATCAGTTCTTGACGCTGCACGGTCGACCGGGCTTTGTGGACGCCAAGGGCGCGCCGAACCCGGCATACGCGACTGCCGACGAGCGTATCAAGGCATTCGCGAAGGTCGGCGCGGCGCTACTCGAGAACTACATGCTCGCCGCCGCAAATCGGGGGTAGGGGCAAAGAATTTACACGAAGGGAACCGTCATGCAAGCATTGGTGCTCGAACGGCAGCATGTTCTGAATATTCGCGACATTGAAATCGATGAGCCTTTGGGGGCTCGGGATGTCCGCATACAGATCGATACGGTGGGGATCTGCGGATCCGATGTCCATTATTACGAGAACGGTCGCATTGGTCCGTTTATCGTCGAAGCGCCCATGGTTCTGGGGCACGAAGCCGCTGGTACTGTGGTTGAGATCGGGGCAGATGTGGCTGGCTTGCGTGTCGGCGATCGCGTCTGTATGGAACCGGGAATACCCGATCCGAATAGCCGGGCGACTCGGCTGGGGATCTACAACCTCGACCCTGCGGTTCGCTTCTGGGCCACGCCGCCTATTCACGGCGTGCTGCGTCCGACAGTGGTTCACCCTGCGGACTTCACATTCAAGCTGCCCGACAACGTCAGCTTCGCGGAAGGCGCGATGGTTGAGCCGCTCGCCGTGGGAATGCATGCCGCCAACAAGGCGCAGATCAAGCCAGGCGATATCGCCATTGTGATCGGTGCGGGTCCGATTGGGATGGTCACAGCGCTGTCCGCGCTCGCGGGAGGTTGCAGCCGCGTGATCCTCGCCGACGCGCAGCAGCCCAAGCTCGACCTTGGCGCGACGCTCGGGCCGATTGTGCCGGTGAATGTCACTCGTGAGAGCCTCCCGGAAGTGGCGAAAAGCTTGACGGACGGGTGGGGCGCCGATATCGTCTTCGAATGCAGCGGCAATGAGCGGGCTGCTGCGGGCGTGTTTGAGCCGCTGTGTCCGGCGGGGCGTGTTGTAATGGTGGGGATGCCGGGCACGACAATCGCGTACGATGTGGTCGCGGCGCAGATTAAGGAAGCGCGCGTGGAGCATGTCTTCCGCTACGCCCACGTCTACCCGCGTGCACTGGCCCTGATGGGGAGCGGCAAGATCGACGTCAAGCCGTTGATCACGGACACATTCAGCTTCGCGGACAGCGTGAAGGCGTTCGATTTCGCGCTGAGGATGCCGCCGACCAGTGTCAAGGCGCAAATTGTGCTGAGCTGACGAGACTACGCTACAGGGCGTTCGGCACCGTGCTGAGCAGCCAGCGGAACGCCCAGCGCCATTGCGGACCGGTGGTGGCGATGCCAGCGCGGTGGGCGATATGGGTGAGTTCCTGGCGTGTAAAGCCTCGCAGCACCGAGATGGGGCCATCGTGGCGCACCATGTCGCAGGCGCCAGTGAGCGTTGCGAGGGCGCGGAATCCGTGGTAGGCGACAGGGTGGCGTTGTAGGTCGCTGACGATTATGCCACGCCTCGCGACCCGGTTCATTGAAGCGAGCACAGTCGCAGCTGTGATGTCGTCGAAGTGGTGAAGGAACATCGACGCCATAACGACGTCAAACTCATTGTCGCCGTAGGGCAGGTTGGTTGCGTCAGCGACTTCCGCGTTAACGAGCGCGGCGGCGTTGGTCGGCAGGCGACGCGCCAGGCTCTGGCGCGCGTATTCTACTGTGGCTGGGTTAGCGTCGGTGGCGACGATCTGAACGTCAACGGGCGATGGCTGACTGACAGCCCAGAGCGCAATCACTTCGGCGAGGTCCCCGACGCCTGCGCCGACGTCGAGGATGCGAACAGGACCATTCGCGGCACGCAGCGCTGGAATGAGGACCGATAATGTGGACGAATAACCGCCAAGCAGTCGATTCACGAGGCGCAGTTCATCGAGCGCCTTGATGAGGCGGTCGTCTGTGATGCTGAAGTCGTCCATCCATTCGGGCGACGTTGATCTCACGGTAAAGTCGATTTCACTCATATCGATGAACACTGCAGGTCAGGCGGCTCGTAATTGCTGTTGTAAAAGCGGAATTAGCGCGAAATACGACGTGTTAGCATACCAACAATGCGGTATAGTTGATTACGGTAACTGATTGGAATGGCTGCACCTAGGCTCGGGGCGACGTGTTAATACTTATAGTCGCAATCACGTAGCACGATAAGGGTGCAGACTAAGCCTCGGAATTTGCTCGTATTAGAATAACAACGACGGGATTGCGACGACCATGGGGCGCGCGCCCGATGGAAGAAGGATACCCGATGTCGAAGAAACTCATCGTGCCGATGGCGGCAGTGTTGCTCGCCCTCTCATGCACAACCGCGACCGTTCAGGCCGCTCCTCCTACCGGAGCCCCTGGCGTTCCGGCTCAGCAGGCTCCTCAAGACCCTCTTAACCTGACAGCGGCGCAGAAGACCAAGCTGCAGAGCATTGGTAAGGCTGCTCAGGCACAGTTCATGTCGGTCAAGCTCAACGCCAAGCTAAGCAACGATGCGAAAGCAACTCAGTTGGCTGGGATTATTACCAAGACGGAAGCCGATCAGCGGGCAGTGCTTGACGCCAATCAGCAGAAGAAGTTCGACGCAATTCAGGCACAACGAAAGATCAGTGATCCGTTTCACCTGTCCCCGATTCAGCAGGTCAAGCTAGAGCTGATGTCAGAAGACGTTGGTTTGAAAACGCGGGCAATCATCGACACGAAGGGCCTGTCGCTTGATCAGCGAGCCAATCAGGTCGATGCGCTGCTTAAGTCCACGGTAAAGACGCGCGCTCAGTTCTTGGACGCGCGCCAACAAAAGCTCTACGAAGAGCAGGAACCGAGGGCAATCGCTCAGGATCCGCTCCATCGCACACGCATTCAGCGCATCAAGCTGCGGATCATCCAGACTGACGCGAGGTCGCAGGCGGATCAAGTTATGGCCAACAAGACACTCAGCCAGCAGCAGAAAATGGCAAAAGTCGCCGCGATCCAGGCCAACATGGAGAAGCAGGGCCAAGGTGTGCTAACGCCTGCACAAGTCGCTAAGGAGAAGGCCATGATGAAGAGCATGGCACCGCCAGCTGGGGCTCCAGGCAAGCGATAACAGGCTCGAAAAAGCGAACCGTAGCGTATCCCGGATCACTGGAAACAGGAGGTTCGGGATATTTTTCCGTCTTGGGTAACAGGATGCAAGGTTAGCTGCCGATTTTGCGGCTTTGGACAGCGTGGCTGGTTTGTGTATTTGGCGGGCTGGGAAGAACAGTACCGCCCGGACGTTCTTTGCGAAGGGGCGAATAAACTACCGAACGGAGAACGAGACCAATGCCACTGACAAACCTTAAGGAACTCTACGTCGACGAATTGAAGGACCTGTACAGCGCGGAGAACCAGCTCATCAAAGCCCTCCCGAAGCTCGCCGATGCCGCTAGCGACACCAAGCTCAAGACCGCGTTCACGTCGCACCTCAAGGAAACCGAGGGGCATGTGAAGCGTCTCGAGCAGATATTCGAGGCTCTGGGCGAAAAGCCCAATGGCAAGGTGTGCAAGGCGATGAAGGGGCTGGTTGAGGAAGGAAGCGAAATCCTCGAAGAGGAAGGCGCGCCGGAGGTGATCGACGCCGCCCTTATCGCGTCCGCCCAGAGAGTAGAGCACTACGAAATCGCCGGCTACGGAGCTGCTCGCACATTTGCGCAGCGTTTGGGCGAGGCCGATGCGGCGAAACTGCTGCAGCAGACGCTGGATGAAGAAGGCGCAGCGGACAAGAAGCTTACCACGATTGCCGAAGGCTCGGTGAATAAGAAGGCGGCGGCGTAGTCTGATTACGATGCGAATGACGCCCCGGCTCAAACAGAGCCGGGGCGTTTGGTCGTTTCTCTCTCGACCCGACGCCTTTCTACTAGTCGTAGACGATGACCACCTTGCCGCTTTGGCCCTTATCGGCGACGTCGTACGCTTCAGCGGCCTGGTCGAGGGTAAAGCGGTGAGTGACCGTCTTCTCCGGGTGGATGCCCCATGCTGACAAGCGCTCCACGAGTTCGGCCATGTGATCGAGACTGGTTACCCACGAGCCGTAGAGGGTGATCTGCGGATGGATGAGGTATGGGGAAACGTCGAAGGTGACGTCGTTTCCTTCGCCCACGAACGCGCACCGGCCCCATTGGCGCGTCCCTTGTAGCGCCAGCTTGCGGGCGGGCGGAGCGCCTGAGCAGTCAATTGACGCTTCACAGCCTTTCCCGCCGGTTGCGGCCTTGATCTTGTCGAGCGCGCCAGCGTCGCTGATGATGGCGTCGTCAATCAACCCCAGCTTTGTGGCCAGATCGAGGCGGCTCTGGCTGGTGTCGACGCCGATCACATGGTACGCGCCAAGAGCTTTGCCGAGCATCGCAGCGGCAAGGCCAACGGGGCCCATGCCGGTGATGAGAAGACGGTCGCGACCATTCACTGCGATCCGTGTGAGCGCCTCCCAGGCCGTGCCGAACCCGCAGGCGACAAGCGCGCCGTCGACATAGGTCAGGTTATCGGGGAGGTGGACACAGGTGTTCTCCTCGGCGAGGAGATACTCGGCGTGGCCGCCATCTCGCTGCCAGCCGTACGCAGCACGCTGCTTGCCGTGGCACGAGATCATGTAGCCATGCTTGCAGTCGTCGCAAACGCCGCAACCGCTGATGTGGTACAGCACCACGCGGTCGCCCGCCTTGAACTCCTTGCAGCCAGTGCCGACATCGACGATCTGTCCCGACGGCTCGTGCCCAGCGATGACTCCGCGATAGGCTTCATCACCGACGCCGAGATGTTCGCGGTAGATGGCGCGGATGTCGGAGCCGCAGATAGACGACGCCTTCATCTTGACGAGCACCTGCCCGTGACCGGGAGTGGGGATGGGATACTCCTTGAACGCGACTGTGCTGTTACCGGGCAGCACGACCCCTTTCATCGTTTGTGTGGTTGTCATGGTGTATTTTATGATGCCCTCTGAGGCCGGGCTGGCCATGAGACCGTAGGTTGAAACCTACGGCCCTTAAGTACTTGAAAGTACCCCTTGGGCACTAAGATTTTAAGTATAGAGACCCTACTCGATGTTTATGGCTAGACCGATTGGCGCATCGATGGTGGGTGGAGCAGGCAGCTTGAAGTTAAGGCCGGTGAAGGTTTGGACGAATTCAACGGGCCCGTGCTCCAGGGAGCGTACCGACGAGACCCTGCGTGATTTGGTGCTGGCGAGCGAGCGGATGATACCGGTGCCGTCTGGCGAAGGCGTCATTTGGTAGGCGTAGACGGTTTCGCCGTTGCGCGTGAAGCGGTAATCGTCAGGCGTCCATGATACAGCAGATTCGTCGAAGTGGGACTTTTGCGTGAACTTCGACGGCCCCTCGGTTGAGTGAGTCCATGGTCGGGATCCGAAGACGCCTTCGCCATTGCCGGACTTCATCCAGACGGCAAGCTGCTTGAGCAGGTAGGTGCATTCGTCGTCGAGGGTGCCGTCAGGCTTCTGCGTGATGTTCATAACGAGGTTGCCGTTGTTGCTGACGATATCGACGAGCGTTTCGAGGACCTGGCGCGGAGTCTTGTAGACGTCCTTGACGTTGTAGAACCAGTCGCCGACGCTAGTATCGGTCTGCCATGGATGCTGCGCGATCTCGGTTAGCTGGCTGCGCTCAATGTCGAGCACGCCGATGGTGTAGATGTCGGGATTCTTGTCCTTCTGGTTATATACGGCGCGGTTGGCCCCGTGTACAGAGGCACTGGTGTTGTAGAGGTGCGCGACGATCCTGCGACCGTACTCGCCGAACGGTAGGCCACCGTCTGAGTAGAGAAGGTCTGGCTGAAACTTGTCGATCACGTCCTTGATGCGATCAAACCAATGGCGGTGAAACCACTCATTCTCCGTATACCACGGGTCAATTTTCGCTCTGTCGTCGCCTGTGGCAGCGGGTCCGAACGAAGGATAGTATAGGCTCTCATAGGCTGGATTGGCTCCGTCATACTTTGTTCCAGCGTAAGGCCCATTTTCGTCCGCGCACTTGTTGCACTGCCACCACGCGAAGCTCGCGCCGAGGTGCTCGGTGAGCCCAAACGGCAACCCACGTGCGTGCGCCGCCTGCTGCCAGAGGCGACAGATGTCCTTCTTGGGGCCGACTTTGACCGAGTTCCACGGCTGATGGGCGGAGTCGAAGTTATCGAAGTTGTCGTGATGCATTGCCTGGCCGACGAAATACTTCGCGCCAGCATCGACGAAGAGGTCCATCAAGCCTTCCGGATCGAACCGCTCAGCTTTCCAGAGCTGGACGAGGTCCTTGTAGCCGACTTTCGACGGATGTCCGTAGGTGCGCCAATGGTGCAGGTACTGCTCGTGGCCCTCGACGTACATGTGGCGTGCGTACCAGTCGCCGTACATCGGGACCGACTGCGGACCCCAGTGCGACCAGAAGGCGAGCTTGGCGTCGCGGAACCACGTGGGGCATTCGAATGAGCGCAGGGAGTCCCACGAGTGGTCGAACGGGCCTGCGAGGTAGGTTGTGTTGTGTTGTGTGGTCATGTTGGTCAAGATTTCATAGGACGGCTCTCGGGCCGCTGGGGCCTTTATTATATTCGCTTCGCGAGTTGTGACGTGCAGCTGACAGGGTTTACCAAGGAGTGATGGTACCGTTGAGGTCCCAGAGGGCTTCCCAGGTTTGATCGTCTTTCCAAAGGAAGACGTGGCCTTTGATGAGGCGGTTGTTCTTATCGATGCCTGCGATGGCTGCCATGTCGGCGTCGGTCAGCGGTTCGGCGACGATGGCCTGCAGGGTCGCTAAGTATTGGGAGCGTTTCACGGAGAACGGGATGGGTATCTGGCCGTTCTGCTGTGCCCACTTGACGCACACCACTGCAGGATGGAGTCCGAGACGCTGCGCGATGGCGACGATCACTGGATCTTCGATGTCGACGGTATCGTCGGGAGTTCGGTCGCGCTCCGGGCGGCTGGGTGAGCCGATAGGCGAATAGCCAATGGGAATGATGCCGTTGTCGACGACGAATTTGAAGAGAGCCGGCTGCTGGAGGTGCGGGTGCATCTCCATCTCGTTGGCCATCGGCTTTATGCGAGCGTCCCGTAAAACCAGTTCCAACTTCGGTATGGTCATATTCGATGTGCCGATGTGTCGGACGAGGCCGGCATCGTAGAGCTGTTCCATCTGCGCCCAGACCTTCATGTAATCGTCGTGAATATAGGGCCTTGCATGCGGATCACGGGATGATACATCCACTCCTTTGCCGTGAGAGTTCGGGAATGGCCAATGGACGAGGAACAGGTCAAGGTAGTCGAGGCCAAGGTCGGCGAGCGACTTCTTGCAGGACGCGATAACTTGCCCGTCGCCGTGCATATCGTTCCACACCTTCGACGTCACGAACAGCTCTTCTCGCGTCAGCCCGCGGTCGAAAAGCGTCGCGAACGACTTGCCTATCGAGTCTTCGTTGCCGTACACGCTAGCGCAGTCGAAGTGCCGATAGCCGACTTCTGCGGCGCCAATAACGGCATCGGCGATCTGCGCGGGGCCGTAGTTGTCCGAACCGAACGTGCCAAGGCCGATCGCCGGGATTTTCGCTCCGTCGGCGAATGTGCGGTAAGGGACTCGGCTAGGGGCAACGCCGTCAATGGCTGGCGTAAACTTGGAGGATGGGGCGGTCATATATCGTCTCCGTCGTCGAGAGATTGGGCTATGAAAGCCCTGGATCAATTATAAGCCAAACGGCGCGTGGATAGGTATGGATAAACCTTCTACAGTTATGTACAATTCCGCGATTTGACTGAATATTAGCGTATAATCCGTATATGGTCAAAGGCTTTCCACCGGATATATCAGCGCCGAGTAAAGCGATTGCCGCTGCGCTCAACGATCTGCCGATCAGGGTGCTGTGGGCGCAGCGAGATGAGCTTGAAGCGGGCGATTGGAACCACTCGCGCTTGGCTAACGACTTCTGGCGGTTGTATCAGAATGACGCGGATTCGGCCACGATTCGTCTGCCAGATTCTGCCTTGCCGCTAGAGCGTGGGGCAGTGTATATCATCCCCCCGGGGCTCGACATGGCGAGCGAGAACATTGGGCCGATATGCCAGTTCTTTGTTCACTTCGATATAGAGGAGATTCCGCCTATCATTTTACGTGAGCTGTTTCCGGGGCCGGTCAAGATTACCGGATCGCGGTTGTACAACGATTGTGTCGCGGAAATGAGCGCGGGGTTTCACCGGATGGGCTTCCCGAACATAGCGGCCCAGTGTGCGGTGAAGGGGATTGTCTACCAGGGAGTGGGGCACGCTCTGGCGGCTACTCCTGACGACGTTTTTCAGCGGTGCTGGTCTCGGATGTCGTCGCTAAAGCCGCTGCTTCCAGCCCTGGAAGCTATTCAGGACAATGCGGCCGCTGCGCCGGGTAACGCGCATCTTGCGGCACTGTGCCACCTCAGCGAAGACCACTTTATCAAAACGTTTCGTGACGCTATCGGGTCGCCGCCAGCGCACTATATCCTGAAACGGCGTATCGCGACTGCGGCTCAGCGGCTGCTCTTCACCGATGACAGCATCGAGCGTATCGCCGATGAGTGCGGCTTCACGGACCGCTTCTACTTCAGCCGCGTCTTTTCGCGCGAGACGGGCGTGCCACCCGCAGCATATCGACGTGGCCCGCGAGCCTAGTCGGCCTCGGGTCGAGGGCGCGTCGCCTGGTTGACCTTGACGGCGGTTCGGAATGCGGGCGAGACGCCGGTTCCGGCGGCGACATCGTCGCGGGTGAACGTGGCCATCAGGATCAGGCGGTCGGAGTAGCGGTTGTAGTCGTAGATGACGCAGATGGTGCCGTCGGGCGCTTCGACGGCGTCGGGATAGCTCACACCTTCGCGTTCGTCGAGCAGCAGCCCATCGGACCATGTGGCGCCGTCGTCGGTGGAGAGATGCGCCGCAAGGTGCGAGCGGTTCAGGCTGCCGTCGGGCTGCGTGTGCTTCACGAGCAGCAGTTCACCCGTTGAGAGGCGACCAAGGAAGAAACGAGAGACGGCGCTGTGTATCCCGCTCATATGAACCGGCGACCACGTGCGGCCACCGTCGCTTGACGTGCTTTCGGCGATACCACCTTCGACGCGTATCAGCATCCAAAGCGAGCCATCGCGACGTTCGATGACCATGTGCTCATCGAACGTGGAGATCTCTTTCGGGACGTTGGCCGTCCCGCGCAATTCCCATGTATCACCGCTATCGGTGGACACCGTGACATGCGTTCCGGTGTGCGCGGCGAGGTCGGCGGGAGCGGGATCGAACGCGACATTCCCGTGGTTGATCCAAACCGAAGGGCACATGAGCCATTCGCCTGTCGATAATACGATGGGCTTGTTGAGCATGATCCCGTCGGCTAAGCGGCGGGCGGGCGACCATGTTGGCGTATCGTCGTCGGGATTCGCAGTGACGGTGGCCCAGACCCCAGCGCGACCATCATAGAACGTGTGCGCCTGCGCCCAGAAAAGCCACACTCGCCCAAGCGGATCGGTCCAGAGAGCTTCGTCGTACGCTCGGATTGGTCCATCGGGTGCGACCACGACTACGGGCGCGGACCACGATGCGCCGTTATCGTCGCTCTTGGCGAGGGCAACGTAGTTATCTGGCCCCTCGGTGTCGCCGCCGCTGTACCAGGCAGCGTAGAGCCGGCCGCCATGTGTGCGTTCGATGCCAGGAATGCCTTGCCAGAGGCGGGTGTCGTCGGCGTACTCTGGGCCGGGAGCGGTGTTAATGGTTGGTGGTTGGAGCGCAAGGAAGCGCTCGTCGACGGGCTGGGAAGGGTTTGGTCGGGTCAAGTGTTCGTACCCCGGAACGTGGTTTAGGAAAGTATACCTGAAAGCGGGAAGCCGCGTTCGCTTGTGCCCGGCGATGAATATTCATAAATGGGGTTCGTAATCTCGGATCAAGCAGCCTCGAACTCTCCCCGTCTGCACGGGCACCGATACTCTAGTGTCCAGCAAATGGATCGAAGAATGCCCGCAAGTTATCGCGGGCGCTTATCGACTCGTAGAGGGATCGGACTTTCTCCCAGTAATCAATCCGGACCGAAATGTGTTTGGCGGGGTCTTTAATTGCGCTGCCATGACCGCAAACGAGCAGGTCGGGGTTTCGCTCCTGCATACGCTGCAAGGAGAAGGCCCACCCACGCTGATATGGCTCCGCGTCGTTGTAGCAGATCACGGGATCGCCTACGGCGCTGTTGTTTGCGGTCGCGTCGCCAACGAATAGCGTTCTCAGGCCGTCCACTACGACATCAATGCCGAGATGATGGTATGTTTGTCCGCCCAGGTGGAATATCTCCAGTTCGTACTCGCGCCAGGTGATTACGGTGCGAGCAGAAACCAGCCGGTCGATGTCAACAGTATCGTAGTTTGCACCGTACCAGCTTAATGGACATGCGAGGCCGAGCTTTTCGCCTTGTTCTACGGCCATCGCAATCAAATCGAGGCACAACACCTTAGCGGCATCGGTTTCTACGATATCAGGTATGTTCTCCGTGTGGTCGCCGTGGTAGTGGGTTGGGATGACGATCTCGACGCGTGATATATTCAGCGCATGTTTGAGTTCGCTTATCACCCGGTCGTGGTGCGCCTTCCTGTCGCCAACCTCATGCCAGTAGCAGAGTCCGTCGTCCACCAAGAGCGCTGCACCGGTATCGGATAGCAGAGCATTGCAGTTCCCGTCACGGTACTGGTGGAGATGGGGCGTGATTTCTCTGAATCCCGGGGCGCTGTCCAGTTCGGGGAAATTGATTGACGCCGTCGTGGCAGGCGCAGCCGAAGACTGCAATATCTCCGTCAGCCGTTCGGATAGGCCAGCCAAAGCCCTGTCGGGATAGGTTACTGTCGGACCGTGGGCCGGGCAAAGCAGGTCCGGGTTGCAAGACCGGAGCCGGTTGGCGGAATTGGCTAACGCATGGTGACCCGTTTGAAGACCGTAATCCCATTCGGAGTCGAACCAGTTCCACAATCGTCCGCCGTCATATACGAGGTCCCCGGAAAACGCCACCAATTTCCCGTCGATTTCGGCAAGCAAGCTAACGGCGCTCTTGCCGTGTCCTGGGGTTGCAACAACGTCAACGCCGCACGATTTGGTACCGGGAATTAGCAATGCGTCAGGAGGACGGGGGCGAGCCATCGGGCGCTCATTTGGGGCACCCGCGATATGACCCTGAAAATTCCCGCGCGTTTCCCAATCCCAAGGCGCTGGCCACGCTGTTAACTTCCGGCGATAGGCACCGATACCATCGCACAGGTACTCGTCGCCCAACGGTACGTGAAAGCGTGCTTCAGGGTAATGGTGGACGCCGACCACATGCTCGTCTTGCAGATGGGTGACGAGAATGTCGGATACACGTGAACCGACTGGAAGAGTGCTTGGCTTTAGGTCCGAGACTGGGTCAATCAGGATGATCGAATTTTGCGAGAGCCAAATATATGACACTGCCGGATGGTGCGGGCAGCTCAATTGGCTTTGATATCGCCAAAGGTGCGGCAAGAGTTGCGTCAATTCGCGTTCGATCGCTACCATGCTTCCTATCCAAACGCCAGCGTGCCAAATCTCCATGGGGTGTGGAAATTTGCCCGTTGAAGACGGCTCCATGACGACAGGTTTAGCTGCCCTGGCCGAGGCTGGTCGATCCGGCAAAGGTTCATTAACCATTCATCGCCCGGTCCCGGAGCGATTTCCGCCTCGTCCAACACCGAGGCAAAGGGGATTGCGTACTCCGCCGACCAGCCTCGGGCACCATCCTTGCCTGGCTCGCCATCAATCGCCACCTTGGTAACAAGTCCGCCGCAATGATATTCGGGCTTACATGTGAGCGCATTTTGAAGATATATCGCCGTTCGCGGGTTTGCGATGAACGAATCGAACACAGTGTTTAGCGGACTCACATTGATTTCGTAATAGTGGTGCTGGTCCTTCGATGGGCATAAGAAAACTTCGACACATTCCTCGGTGTAAATGGGATCGTCGTGGTTGACCATCGTGCTCCAAACGAGGGAGTCTTCGCAGCGAAAGGAGATGTAGAGCGTCAAAGCGTCATAAAGCAGGCGAACGTCGGTGGCAAAGCTTGGGGGCGTACCACTGGTCGGATCTACAAGCTGAACCGATTCGGCTCTGCTCCATAGGGGATCATCACCTCTCCCTGTCAGTATCGGAGCGCTGTAAATGCGATGACAGGTGTAGATTGGCGGCGGGTTTTGGTCGTGTTGGGTCATGAAATGTTGATCTCTCTATGTGCTATGTGCCGATGCGACGGAATCCAGCCGATATTGGTCATAACGTGGCCACGCACAGCCTGGATCCATCGTGGCTAAGGTGCGTGAATACAGAAACCTGCCCATCTGGAACCTCCTTAGTCACGCGAATGGTGCCATGTGTATCCTCCACACGAATTTCGCGCCTCTGGATGTAGTACACCTGCCGAAAATGCGGATGCAAGCTAACACTCGCTTTGCCGAAGCCACGGTAATTCGTAGATTCCGTCATGCATTGCTAACCGGCAGCAACCATGTGGCTATCGCAGACCGTCCCATTGGATTACTTTGCGTGCACTCTTGACGTATACCGCTTAACCACACACTTTTAGAAAAGTTTATCATGTCGTTGGGAAATCGTCAAGCCAAAATGCTTACGTAATCATTGACATAATATATCGATTACGTTATACTTGGGATTGAAGCAATAAGCCGACGGAGCACCCTGAGAATGATGCCGCTGACCGTGGTTGAACAGTCGGAAAAGCCTGTTTCCGTCAAGGATATAGCCGCTCGCTGCGGAGTGCATCCGTCAACCGTTCAGCGAGCCTTGCAAGGAAGTAACCTCGTCCGCCCCAAGACAGCTGCTCATGTGCGAAAGGTGGCTGAGGAGCTCGGCTACAACGCCGCCGCCAACGACGCCGCGCGGAGGCTCGTCTACAATCGCTACGGCAAGACCGTTCTCAACCAGGCGATTGCTCTCTATTTTCCAAGCGATTTTGCGCTAAGGCCCTACTGGAATCGCATATTCCAGGGCATTTGCGAAGTCGTCAACGAAGCGGATTACGACCTCATCACAATTTCCAATGATTCCGCAAAGATCAGTCGTCACATGTCTAATTGCATCGTGCGGGGCGCGGTTGACGGCGTTTGTCTGTTCGCTGCCAATGCCGATGATGCGAGTGGGCTGCTTGGTAGGCTGCGGCAGGAGCCCGCGTTTGGAGCCAAGCCAGTTGTATCGATGATTCAGATTGTCCCGAATACGTCGGGCGTGACAACAGACGATATTCAAGGCGCGCGTCTCTCGTTGGGGCACCTACTGCAACTCGGTCACCGTCATATCCTGCACATGCAGAGCGACGATGGCCTGTATTCAGTGCAGCAGCGTCTCGCGGGCTACCGCATGGCGTGCCGCGACCATGGAGTCGAACCGGAAACCGTGCTCCGGAAGATTATTGGCTCATGGCAGTCTGACTGCTCCGGTTGGGATAACGTTATCGCTGCTGCAATGCGGGCTCATCCAGAAACGACCGCGATCCTTGCCGCAAACGATTTCATGGCTATACCGACGGTGCACGGACTGCGTACGATGGGGCTGTCAGTGCCCGAAGACATCAGCATAGTTGGCTACGACGATTCTGACGAGCTCCTTAATGCAGAGAGGGTCAACATTCTAACTACCGTACGTCTTCCCCTTGAAGATGTCGGACGGGAGGCCGTACGACTGGCGTTGGATCGCATTAAAGGATCTGTAAAGAACGATCGCACAACATTGTTGCCGGTCACTCTCGTGGAGCGGGGATCAACAGCACCTCCACGCGTGTTGGCCTAGCTTAGCCAAACACAAGGCTGCGCGATGCAATGGCGAACAATGAATACGTAATCATTTTTATAGTCGCACTGACGGTTAGTAGGACGTTCCCCCGAAATAGCGCATCAATTGACTAATGGCACCTTGGGGCGCTAGTTATACTGCTGGCAGTCACTTCAGTCGGGCCGTAATCACTTCAATCCTGTTCGCTACGGAAAGGCAACCTGATGCCAATAAACAACGCTTCGTACGTTCAATGGAACGGTCCGAGGCCTACGCCGGATGATATCGGCATTGATACCCCGCTTTCGTACCTCAATGAATCCTGGCGGATTGCCGTCGCGCTGGTCGACAAAGGGCGTGACATTTATTGGCAGCGCAATCACACGGGCGACGGGCCGGGCCACACGGGCGCATGGCTTCCGGTCAGCCTAGGGAAGCGCGGACACATGTCGACGCTGTGGGATGAGCGCGACATCCGCCATCAGGCGCGGCTCATGGCGTATCTGTGGTCGGGCGAAGAGTATTTAGCCAACGAGTTCTTTGGCAACTTGTTCGTGGACCTGATCAGTGCGGAAGGTGAACTGCTAGGGCACAGCAAGAGGCAGCCGCGTTTCCCCGCTACCGCCAATATAAGTACGATGTACTCTATGGTGTGCGGCGATATGCTGCAATACTTCGAGCCGTCGGTGGAAATCGCGGACACGGTCATCACCCAAGCCGCTGCATTCGCTGCTCGGTTGATCCGCGAGTTCGACCCGGAACAATCCGGTCTGCTGAATGTCGGCCACTGGGCGAACACATTCTGGGGCACGCATCTTGGCGAGCCCAACCACTACCCAGTGAACTACGACCCGACGACGAAGGCGGTTGTCCCCACGATGGCATTCACGGTCTTCCTGCGCAAAGCGTATGAGGCCGCTACGCTACAGGGTTCGGATGTGGCAGCCCCGCTCGCCGAAGCGCTGAAGCGC
This sequence comes from Capsulimonadaceae bacterium, assembly GCA_036504535.1. GTDB lineage: Bacteria > Armatimonadota > Armatimonadia > Armatimonadales > Capsulimonadaceae > JARLGU01. The sequence goes on along the minus strand of DASXUY010000050.1, from coordinate 20,204 downwards.
GGCATCGGCGCGATTGAGACTGGCGCTTGGAGCGAGCTTGATCAATATTACTATGTGCAGCGCGACGAAAACAGTGGCCGATGGTTCCATACGCTTAATGGCATCCGCGAAACTAGCCGCGAAACCGATGTCGTCCCGCACTATGCCGCAGAGCTTTGTCCCGATATGACTCGCGTTCGTCAGGTCGGCCGCGTGATTCACGATGCCCTCGTACGAGAGCGGTGCTTCCCGATGCCGCAGTACTTTCCGACGTTCTCATGGTACTCGCCCGAACACCCCAACGGCGTCGACCAAGGCGACGATTGTGGTCAGATCGGAGGGGCATGGGACACGCCGTACTTCCACTGTGTGCAAGCACTGGAACGCGCCGGATTGCAGAATGCCCTGCAAAGAGCGATACTGCGACGTGCTGAGGTGGCGGTCCGCGATGGCGATTTCCTGGAAAGCTACCGGCTGGACGGCACAGTCGACCACGCGACCTTCTTCAACCGCGATGAATATGTGGTGAGCGCCACCGCGCACCTGACCGCTATCATCGAAGGGCTCTTTGGGGTAACGCCAGCGAAGATCGGCTTCCGCGAAGTCAACATCCGTCCCAATCTGCCGCTGTACCGGGCTCATCGCCACACGATGCACCCGTCGCCGTGGGCAGAGCGAGACAATCGATTGCGGGTCAGACTTGGGGAAGCGGGTCACCTGGATCTCGTCGTGCGGTACGACGAATCGTCGGAGATGGTTCATGCTAAAACCAACCCTGTCGGCATCCCCGCCCATTTTCGAATACCACTAGACCTTGCGTCGCGTTTCAAGCGAGCAACGTGGAACGGCGAACCGCTGGCGGCGCGGATAGAGCAGGGGATGGATACCGCATTCGTCTACGCGAGTCACGTTCTTGACGGTGGCGAACTACTCATACATCTCGACCCCCACCCGGGCAAAGGTCGAGGCACGACTCCGTCGGTTCCAATGCGAGAGGCATGCTCATGACAATGACACCGCGCGAAAACTTCCTTAGAATTGCACGCCGCGACAATCCCGAGTGGATGACAATGGATTTTGGCGTCAGTCGCGGTGGCATGGCCATGTTCCGCGAGCACCTTGGCGCTGACGTCGATATCGTAGCGCATTTCAAATACGACGGTCGCTGGGTTGGACCGACCGGGGGTACACGCCGACCGGAGCCAGATTGGCGCATGTTATATTATCCTGATGGCTCTTTGCCCGACGAGGCGCGAATCGACAGCGAGTGGGGCACAGCGCAGGTCTACCATGCCGAAAGCGATGACGCGATCTCGTTCGCCCCGCTGCGCGATATAGCCACTGTCGCGGACCTCGACGCCTACCCGTGGCCGGACGACGTCGGCGCGGCGCATCGATTTGCAGGCATGCGGGAACGGGTGGACGCTGCTCACGCCGAGGGAATGCCTGTCTACGGAGGAGGGCTCAACTTCTTCGAAAGCCTGTGGGGGCTGTGCGGCTTCGAGACGCTGCTGCTTGGGATGGCGTGCGACGAGCCGTGGGCCAGGAAGCTGTACGCGAAACATGCGGAGGGACTGATCCAAACAGCAGAACAGATTGCAATGTCGGGTGCCGATATTCTGCAAACCGGCAGCGATGTCGCCACTCAAATCGCCCCGATGATGAGCACGCGTATGTGGCGGAACTGGATTTTTCCGCTCATGCGCGACTCTATCGCCGCCGCCAAACGGATCAACCCAGACATCCTCGCGTTCTATCACAGCGACGGAAACGTCGAACCGCTCATCGAAGGGTTCATCGAGGCTGGCGTCGACATTCTCGATCCGATTCAACCGGAATGCATGGATATCTTCGCCGCAAAGAAGAAATACGGAGACCGAATCTCCTTCCACGGCGGCATCGGTGTGCAAACCACGCTTCCGTTTGGGACGCCGACCGAAGTTCGCGATACCGTTCGGCGGACGATCGACGCCCTTTCTGCTGGGGGTGGCGGCTATTTCTGCGCTCCCGCCCACATGATCCGGCCAGAAGTCCCATGGGCGAATGTCATGGCATTTGTTGAAACGATTCGCGAGTACGGCCATCCTTAGAGTTGCGCGGTTTGTGCGTATTTCAATGCTGGAGGCGAGACGATGGTGTACTTTGATCAGATACTGCAATCGCTGCACAGGGTCAGCCCAATACACTACAAGCCAAGTTTTCGAGTTGTTTCGGACGCCGACACGTGGCGTATCTTCGATGCCGATCGGCAACTCGGTTTGTTTCGGAAACTGTCTCTGGACATTTGGGCGTTTTCGCCGTTCGAGCCGGACGAGATAGCCAACTGCGGGCCGCAAGGCAGCGTGATCGATCTCCACACTGCACGCAACACGTTTCTGAATTTCGGCATGCAAGGCTGGCCCTTGCATTGGAGCGCTGACAATGTTCGCTGGGAATGGCAACAGACTGCTGGCGATGAGTTGATAGCGGTGGTTTCGTTGAATGCGAGGGAAGGCGAGACGTGTGCGTGGCGCATCACGGTATCTTACGACGCTGGACGTGGAAGCTATATCTACGCAGTCTCGGTAAGTGCGCGCAAGATGGACCCTGCCGGGTTTGAAGGCTTCAACATGATGACAGCTGGCGCGCTCGAATCGCGACCTGAAAGGCGGCGATGGACTCATTCCATCTGGGAGAGCCTCGACGGAAAGCTAAGACGAATCGTTCATTCGAACGCGCTTTTCGTTTGCACGGATTATGGCGGACTTCGCGACGGTGGCGGGCCTTGGAGGGGATACCACCATGCATACCCGCGAGCGTGGGTGGGTTACGCTGCCCACCCTACGTTCAATCCGGCGTGCCTCATTCATCGGACTAACGTTCCGCTGATGGGAGCTATCTGCTCTGCGCTTTTTGACGAGCATATTGTTTGGACCTCCGCAGGTCAAGACCAACTCGAAGAGGACGGCTATTTCCATTTTCAAATGGATCTCGAGTTCGTAAACATCCCCCCAAGTCTCGCCCTGCATCTGCTCATGCAGGCTTCTGATCCAGTTCGTCCAACGAAGTGGTGGAATGAGGAGTTGGCGCTCCCGTTCGCATTAGGCATCGAAAATTCGTTTGAAGACCTTGTCGATCCGTGGCTGCCAGAGGAGTGTCCAATATTTGCCGTGCCGCGAGGCAATGACGGTCCCGTTGCTTGGGCGGATGACGCCGCCCACAGCGGAACGCGTTCGCTCCGCCTCAAGCAAGCCGCCGAAGGCCGTTTGGCCCTGTTCCCGATTTGCGCCGTTTGTCGCGTCAATCCGCATCATCAGTACCGGTTGACCGCGTGGGTCAAAACGGACGGCGCGCTCGGCGGCGCTCATATTGAGTTGGCGGGCTATGCGTATACGCACAGCAATATCAGCCACAAGGCGTCCAGTGTGGGGATTAGCGGGAGCCAGGATTGGACGTACCTGGAAGTCGATATTGACAGCAACGATCAGGCGTACGTGATGCCCTGTCTCGTGCTTGACGGACCGGGGACCGCATGGTTCGACGATGTGTGCCTTACGTCGATTGGTTGAGTACGAAACGGCGCAGATTTGCGAGGCGACCAGACAGCGATAGGAAACGATATGTTCAAATTAACACGACTAATGGCCGTATGCGCGCTTTTCCTTTTGCTCTCGGCGGCTATCACGAGAGCGGATGACCTCAAACCCGCCGTTCTCTGCATTAGTAACCCGCAGTCCGTCGAAGAGTCAGGGTTGCCGGCGAAGCTGCGGCGCGACTATGGTTTTCAGATTGCTGCTACGAATTTTGACACCGTCGACTGGACCATGTTGCAGAAGTTCAATGTGGTGATCCTCTTCGACATGTCCCGCCTCAACGCGGATGTTCGCACGGATAACCATGTCGATATCTCCACGGCAGGCTTCGAGCGCCTCTCACAACTCCTGATGCGTTTCGTTCGGCAGGGTGGCGGTCTGTATGTTTACGGCACATCGTTCACCAATATGGGCGGTTATTGGGGGCACGATACGCTTGACAAGTTTCTAGCGCCGTACGACGCTCAGGTGTTGTTCGAGGAGCTAAGTGATCCCGCGCTGGAGAAGCGTCAGGCCGCCGGTCGGCAAGTCCTGTACGCCAGAGCCGCCAAGATAGCGCAGCATCCCGCGACAGCGGGAGTTTCGGCTTGGTGGTACCCGTCGGGACCGTTTTCGTATGGGCCGTGGACGAAGCCGCTGCAACTCTCGCACGACTGGACTTCTTTGATTAGCACGTCCGGGAAGTTTGTCGCCAAGCCTGTCGACCCCCAAAAGGGATGGAATAACTATCTTGCCACTCCGTCGCAGGTAAAGTCGGCGCAAGCTGTGATCTACGCCGCGCGGCAGTTCGAGAAGGGCCGAATAGTCTTGAACGGAAGCGAGAGCACGATCTCGTTCTTCGGCTATGGCTATTCTCCGTACGCGGACGAGCAGTGGGGACGCATCGGCATGGAGAAGGGCCTCGACGGAGTTCTATCGGACGGCCTCAAGCTCCTCGCCTCGTCGCTTCGGTGGCTTTCAGAACCATCGCTCCAGAGCGGCGTGCTGGGCGGTTACATTCGCCCCGAACCGAAGCCCTTAGTCGCGCGAGTGCCGTCGCCGATCTCGTGGGGCGCTCCGGGGCAGGTGGGGAGCTATCGGTATCAGAGAGGCGTGTTTGGCGCTATGCCGAAGCTTGGCGGCGGCAGCGGATCGGTGGCAGAGTGGAAGACCGCCGCGATCGCCGCTGGCCTGCAATATATCGTACTCTGCGGCGATTTTGGCAAAATGGACGAATCGCAGTGGAAACAGCTTGCCGCCCAGTGCACCGAGAACAGCGACGCGGATATCGCGCTCATTCCCGCACTGTTGACGGAAGACGAATATCGCAATAAATTCGTGCAGGCTGGCCCGAAATCGTGGCCGCAAAGGCTGAGGCGGGCAGTGTCCAACGATAGATATGTGCGCGATCATCTGGGCTACTGGATGAACGACTGCAACTTCCCCCTGAGGGCACCGTACTGGTTTTCCAGCGGCAGCTATCCCGCCTGGCTGCACTCCGGTTACGATTCGTTCGCTGTTCGCACGTACCAGGACGGCAAACTCGTCGACGATGCGCTTCCAGGCTTTCTCCACAATCAGATGCAGGGAGACCGGAGCCGTATCCTCGTAATGAATCTCATGACCGCCCCCGACAAGCTGCCGCTCGTGAAGGAGTTAACGTACATTCACGCGGGTAAGCCAGCAGACGTCGCGCAATCGTTTATCGGCGGACAGTTCCATGGCGGCGGAATCTCGTACGTTTCTTCCGGTCCCCGAATCGAGTATTGGGGCATGGTGAACGGGTGGCGACAAACATTCGGCGAACTGTATGTTCCTGGCACGGAGCGTTGGCGAGCACATCTCAAGTTAACTAGCGATACACCACTGAAGTCGGTCACGATATATGACGGGCAGAATCTTTTCCGCCGCTACGCGCTCTCGGGTCTTTCTGCCCAAGTTGACGTAGAAGGACTACACGACAACCGGCGCACGCTTGTGGCGGTTGTTGAAGACGCAGCGGGGAAGACGGCGACTTCGGGTGCCATTGAGGAGCAAGACAGTCTCTTTGCCCAGATATTCTGCTCAGATCGCTGCAACATCATGGGCGGAGTGTCCGTCGTCCGTGATGCCGACGGACGGGAGACCGGTGCTCCGGCCACGTCCATGCTTTATAAGGCGGGCAGGCTGAATTTTAGCCCCATTGCAAAGGCGGAAGGCTTGCCTGGCATAGACGGCTCTGGTGGTGGGACGCAGTTTGCGTTATACTTTACGTCGTTTCTCACCGCCGAATCCGGCGGAGAGGAGCGTGCGAGCGTCCATCAGATCAATCGGCCCTACGAGAACGCCGATGCGATCGTATTCGATACGCCCATCCTGAAGCGGAGTTCCGCGCCGGACAGTGATATTTTCGGGCACAATCCCTACGTTCCGCTCGACGAGCCGAAAGTAGACGCGCGTCTCATACAGTACCATTTCTATCGAAAGCCAATTCTGCCTTCACCGGTATTGGCGGAATTCAGTGTCACTCCCCGAAGCGACGTGAAGCTCAAAAAGGGCTGGCAGGGGTTTACCGTGCGATACGGTGCCGCATGGGGAAGTCCGAATGACTTTAAAGGGACGGCAATTCTGCGAGCCGGTTCAAGCGCCCTGGAAGCAGTGGACAAGCGCTGGGAAGGAACTCTTCAGCCGGGCGATGCTATCGCATTTCCAGAGATTGGCGAGGCAATGTTCGTGCTGGAGAACCCACTTGCTTGCGTCATCGAACTCGATGTCGCGCGCAAATGGTTTCGCTTATATGTTGGTCGGTTTGAAACCGATTCGGTTAAGGCGGGGCAAACCATTTTCAATCGCGTGCTGCAGTGGAAGCTCGGCGAGCGAGGCGATGCGGTTCTACAAGCGCTGATAAAGCTCCGATCAGAATACGGATTAACTGGCGATAAGCCCGAACACACGATAACTCCCACGCAAGGCAAAGTCGTTTCCACACGTTACCTGCTAGACGCTCAGGCTATAGGCAATTCATTTGAAACAACGATCTCAAAGGCGTCGCTCCCGCAACGGTTACCCATACGTGTGACCGGATTAAGTGATAAATGGACCGCCGCGAAAGTGGACTTGACACGCAAGCAGTGGTTTCCGCTGGGAGTATGGAACGGCGCAACGTTAACGACGCTGGACGCGAGCGAGGGTGACCATGATCTCTTTATTGGCAACATTGCGACATGCGATAACTCCGACGTGTTTCTGACCCTTATCCGAAATGGCGAAACCACGTCGTTCGAAGTACACAACCCCACGAACCATGACATCACGGTTACGGTTAAAGTGGGCACGAGCACGTTTCTTGCCAACGCAGGCAAGCAAACCATCTCAGTGCCTAAGATGAACTCGTTTCGATTTGAATGGAAGCCGTAGACTCACACAGGAGTTAGTGCTATGACATCGTCAACTCGCGTATATCCGGTCGTCATCATACAGGCCATTATGCTCGTGATCTTGCTCGCTAGCTGCCTGTCGCCGTGCTGCGCCGCAGACAACTCGACACTCGTATCGGTTCTTGAAATGGACGGCAACCCGAAGCTCGGGCCCGTACCTGCTCCGCCATACATCGAATTCCTCAAGGGCAGGGGAATTCGAGTGGGATATCCTACCGATCTGGATAGCGCTCCGCTGACGTGGGAGCGATTGAAGAGATTCAACGTCCTCGTAATGACGAGTTCGCCCAATTTCACCGGTCATGGAGTACGCATCGGTGATAATTGGAACTCTTTGCTCGATCGGTATCTACAGGAGGGCGGCGGCATCCTCTATGTTGGGCAGGCCCAGATGTCTACATGGAAGGAGCACGACGACTTAAACTCTTGGCTAAAGCCCTATGGCGCTCAATTCGAGTGGGCCGAAGTGTCCGATCCTGCTCACGAATACAAGAACCCGCCGCAGATCCCCTGGATGCGCACCGAGTGGAACTGGACGACCAATATCCAATCCTCGCCTCTAACGCAAGGCGTGAAGTCGTTGTACTACCTCGGTACATCGTTTTACAGTCCTTTTATGCGACCGTTGCTGCTTGGCGAGGGCTGGCAAGTGGTTGTCAAATCGGAGCCTACGTCGGTGAAAGCTAACCTTGAGCGGATCCCTGGAGACGGAGTGCCACCCAAGATAGCCGGACAATCATCCGTTGGCGCGTGGCCCCTCATGGCAGTTAAGCAGGTCGGCAAGGGGCGGATCGCCGTGTTTGGCGGAAACCCAGGCATGTATTGGTTCGACCTCGGTAAGCCGGTATACGCTAAGATCGCGTCGGAACGAGGCGACGGGTCGCGTTCATCGGATTGGCTCCCGCTGCTGGAAAACACGCTACGGTGGCTTAGCGAACCCGGCCGGAGCAATTACTTTCCGGGCGGCGAGACGGAAACCGTCAAGTTTCACGTCAATCCCGAATATGGCTCACTGACGCCCATTAATTGGGAGCTACCCGATATTGCGACGCCCGATAGCGAAATATACAGGCTGCACTCGATGCACTCCTCGCTATGGAAAGTGGCAGATTGGCGTTTGTCGGCAGGTGGACAATTGAAGGCGTTCAAGTTCCTTGTCGGCGCGAAATCGAGACTATCTGGCGGCAAAGGCAGCGTTCTCGACTGGAAAGCGGCGGCGCGAAAGGCAGGCTTCGACGGTGTTATTTTCCGCGAGGACATTTTATCGCTATCACACGAACAGTGGGACGATTTCCAGAAGGAATGCGTCGTTGCTTCGGATAGCAGTTTCCTTGCTGTCCCAGGTCAGGAGTTTACCGATTGGGAAGGGAACCAATTCTATCGCTTCAATCGCGACATACCATATCATCACAAAGTACGACTCACGCCGGATGGAAAGCGTGTTCGGGATCAACTGAGTTTCTTCTTCGATGCCAATTGGACGGCTAATATGCCGTTGCGCGTTAAGGCAAACCCGGAGAAGTGGTGGAACTATCGGGTTTATTCTGCATTTCCGACCCAGGTCTATGATAGCGCTGGCAAACTCCTCGAGGATAACACAGCCGAATGGAAAAAGCTCGTCGAGCGCATCGAATACCCGACGCCTATTGCAATCCACCTGCTGGACGACCCGGCGCAAGTCGCTCGCGCTACACGTCTGCCGAGTTTCCGCCTGCTCGCCGCGAGCCTGGACGAAATTCGAACGCAGGATCGTTGGGGGCGGACATCGCTGGGCACCGGAGTCCATAACTCACCCGCTGCTTTTCTGAGTGATGGGCCAATAGTTGAGGCGTTTGCCCCTTTGAACATGTACCGCGCAACTCTGGGAGCGACCGGCATTCCTGGTTCGTATCGCTATCAGATTCGTGTGCGCGTTCGCAGTGACGCGGCACTAAAAACCGTTGAGGTGTGGGCGGGGAGGCAACTGCTCAGGCGCTATCGCCCGAACTCGCTGTACTTTCAAGCTACCGTGGACGAACTTCATGATCGTGCATACGGCCTCTGGCTGCGGGCCGTTGATACCGCCGGAAAGTCGGCGATCATTACCAGCCCGATAGTCCACGATAAGCAGCTTGCGGCGGTGTGGTGTGGCGACCACTGCAATCAACTCCCTTGGGGCCAGGGCGTCACAAAAACAGGAGAGCCTACTGGAATCGGAATAGCTACACATGTCAAGTCGATGCTGCAACCTGCCAGCGGTCCTGGGGCCGATGGCACCGATGCGCTTAATTACATTCCAAGCGGTACAGATACGAGTTCACCTGCCATTGGAACGCAAGGGGATGTTCGTTTCCTTACGACGAGCGGTCATTTCCCGGAAGATACCGCGCATTATGTGCCCGAGTTGCAGTTCTGGCATAACTCCCGCGACGTACTGATTACGCGAATGCCCACATCCCTCTTTGCTGACCGTAAGGTGTATACCAATGAGCACTACGGGGTTAGTTACATCTCCGGTTGGGGACCTTACTTTCGTTCGTTACCTCTCCGTGGCTTCAGTTTCGTTGTTGACGATCTTGATTTTCACCGCGATGGTGGTCGCCCCGCCTTCCAGATGAGTCGTGGCCGCCTGAACGTTACGGCGCCGCTAAAGCTCGCCCAATCTTCGGGACCCAATCTTGTTCTCGGACGAGTACCCGGCGTCTGCCGAGAGTTGACCGTGAACGGGGTACCGCTGACTAAGCCATTTGATGGCATATTGGGTCGTGGTGGGTTCGTGACGTATTCAAATGGTTGGGGGTATGCGACGGTATATGCGATGGATGATCGCTTTGCAGTCAGCGCTAGGCCACGGGGCGATGGCCGTTTTGACTTCACCTTTGGGTTGAACCTGAACGCAGTGATTGGCCCCGGCACAGTCGTCGATTACCGCTTTCTTCTTGCGAGGTGGCCAGCTGGCACGACAAGCGCCGACGCACTCGACCGGAAAACGGCGAACGCGCTGAACTTGGCCGCAGCGGGTGGCTATAGGCTCGTGCCGACGTCCGGCACTATTCAATCTGATCAATTCGTAGCAGCCGCCACGGCAAAGAACGGCAGGTTCGAGGCGAAACTCACCGGAGGGACTGCGCGTTTCCCTGTGACGGTCGCTGGCTTGAACCCAAACTGGAGCGTTGGAGTTTTGACTAAGAAACAGACCTATTTCCCGCTCGGTTTCGATCCCGACGGCTTAGTCTGGACGCAAATTGATCCGGTGACCGAAGCAGGGCGGGTGTTTGTTGGCCATGCTGTTATTGGCACCAATCCCGACCTCATTTTGAGGGTGTTGCCAAGGACTGACGGCTCGTGGACGGTTCTTGCCCACAATCCAACAGATAAGGTGATCACCGCGAAGATATCCGGTGTGGTTGGTGGTCCGCTGCCGAATTTCGCCGCGAGCGTCGCACTCGCTCCGGGAGCCGAAGCTCGGATTTGATTGTACTTCCAAGTTATGGAGACGGCAAAACGATGAACTATTCTGCCACCGCTCAAAACGACCGACGCGTAGAACAATTCGAGCTGATCCGCTCGCGCGTCCGGCCCATTCTTGGCGACGACGCTCGCTCAGACAGATTTGTGTGGTGGGATCAAGACCGTGTGCCGATCTGGTTGTCGAATGCGTTCTTTGGAGGCGACGACGGCGATGTTCGTTTTGCCAACATTATCCTTCGCTACACACGCGACGACCTTGACAACACGCCTGGCCCGCATGTCTTCACTGCATCAGCCCTCGCGGGCGTTCTAGCCTCATGGGCCCAATCGATGGATGACGATGTGCGCCATTGGTGCGAAAACCGTTTGAAGCAAATCGTTCCGTTCGGGCTGACGCGCGACTTCTGCTTTAACGGCTACAACGACAACATGCCGGTCATGTGGACGTGGGCATTGGGCTTCGCAGGAGACTATTTCGATGAGCCTCATTGGCGAACGATATGCCGTGCGAACCTGCTGCAGCTGCGTGACATGCTGCGCCGTAGGGGCGTAGTGTCGGAATATGGATCCAACTATTCCACTCACCAACTCACCGGGCTGGCTCACCTTGCCGAGCACGCTCCGGATGCCGAGATACAGCAACTCGCGGCGGACTGCGAGGCGCGCCGATGGGCGGAGTTCGCGGGGGCGTGGCACCCAAAACTCGGGCAGGTATGCGGAGCCTCCATGCGCGGAGGGCCGCCTCTATCCGTCGAACAGAGTGCGATGTTTTGGCAGGTCTTCGGAGACGACATCACGCCCCTCCCTTGGCAGGAGTATTACTCTGACAGCTCAGGCTTCGGTACGACGCGGTCGCCTGCCTCCGAAGCCGGATTATTGTTCTCATACATGTACGCCTATGGTGCCGAGTTCTCGTCCGCGACCTATCATGTGCCCGAAAACGTCGCCCGGTTGTTCTATGAGAAGGAGCGGGGCTTCCAGATGCACTGCACGTCGGAAAACGGTCAGTATAACAACGGCGTATTTTGCAGACAGATCCCGGTCTACGGAACTGGGGGCACCTTGATCACCGCCAAGCTGACAAACGAGGTGATCGAAATACCCTTCCACCCGATTCACGGCGCTCAGGAGCATCATTTAGTCACATATCATGGCGCTAACTACACGATTGGCACGGCATCGACAAACCAGTTCCCCACGTCGCACGCAGTTCGCGTTACTTACCGACGAGGGCTCTCTGAGAATTTGGCGGATTTCGGCAATATCCACGCTCGTGTGATTATAAACGACAAGAAGCCAGATGGCCGGAACGTCAACACGTATTGGAAAAGCAAAGAGTATCCTGTGACCACGGAGAACTACTGCCAATTGCCACCCGACATGGGAACGTGGCACTGCCTGCAGCATGACAACACCGCGCTCTGTCTTAACGTCCCGGATTGGCTTGAGCATTGGGACGTTCGTGAAGTGAGAACGGATGTCTATGTCTACAGGGAACTTGGAGAAGTCGCTGGTGTCTCTGCGGGGCGGGAGCGGATCGAAAAATTCCCATTCGAATGCAACTCGTCAGATTGGATATTTATCGTCGAGGGTGCGACCTACATCGGGATCCGACCTCTGATCGGCCGGTCGCGGGGAAATACGGACCGCATAAAGCTCTGGCGCAGCGGAGAGTTTTTGGTTTGCAGTCTCTTCAACTATGAAGGGCCGAGTTGCGAGTTGTCGCCGCGGGAAATGGCCAAGCTCGGCAACGGCTTTGTCGTCGAAGTCTGCGACGCGGATGAGTACGAGTCGTTTGCAGCGTTTCAAGGGGCCATGGAGAAGGGACACATGTACGATGTGCTTTACGGCGGAGTTCGGCGGGTCCACTACGTCACCGATACGCTACGAATGAGTGTCGTCGTCTGCCCATACACGAACACGGTCATGCAGCGCAGCGTGAATGGCCGCGAGGTGGGGCCAACACAATTCGAATACTCCGACGGCTCCCACGAAACGCTCCCATTTTTGCATGACACGGCATCGCCGCTTGAAGATAGGGCATGGTTGGAGGTGCAACTCGGTCGCCCTGCCGAAACTTACAACGTAATCGACTAGTGAGACACGCCGCCTGTTATTAGGATGCAGCGCAAAGGGCCGATTGCTTAGGGGCGGTTCATCGCTGAAGTTTGGGGCTGTCTGGTTAAGCCGCAGCAGCGACTTTAGCGAGAGGTCCGCCGATGGCGCGGTTGAGGACGGCGAGCAGGGCAGGGAGGTGGATAGGCTTGGTGATGATCTCAGCCGGGCTGTCTTCGCCGAAGCTGCGGGTGAGCTTGGTAGAGTTCATCGACGCCATGAATATCACGGGCATGTCGGGCTGAAGGGCGTTGGCCTGTTCGCGCAGTTCGAAGCCGGTACGGTCTGCTAAGGCTATCTCGCTGATGAGGGCATCGAATGTGCCCGCTCCTTCCGCCAGCTTTGTGAGCGCGTTGCGACCTGTGCCTGCGGTGACCACGTTAAAGCCGAACGCCTGAAGGCCGTCGCGGAGGGTTGCGAGGAGGAGCTCGTCTTTGTCGACGATAAGTATGCGCTTGTTGATCGGCACTGCCCGCGCCTGTCCGGCGGGTAGCACTGGTACGCACTCGACATCCTTGAGCGAGCCGTGTCCACCGATGCGTTGCACCTGTGCGTGGCGGTCGCGCGACCAGAGGCAGGTGGTGTTCTTGCCGTACGATTTTGCAACGTACATGGCCTTGTCGGCCTGTGCGATGATGTCATCGACACCCTGCGTGTCGGACGGAAATTCCGCGATGCCGATGCTGATCGTAGTGCGGCGATTTGGCATCGGATACGCCTCGATCTTCGTGCGGAGCCGTTCGGCCACAACCACGGCGCCGAACTTGTCCGTGCGCGGAAGCAGTACCGCGAACTCCTCGCCGCCATAGCGCGCGGGGAAGTCGGCGGAGCGCACACTGTCGCGGATGATCATCGCCATTTGGCGCAAAAGCTCGTCGCCTTCGGGGTGTCCAAATTGGTCGTTGTAGGTTTTGAAGTTGTCGACATCAAAAAGCAGCAGCGAGAGTGGGCGCCCCGATAGCACGGCGTGCTTGATTTCTGTGTGCAGGCGTTCGTTGAATGCGCGGTAGTTGGGGAGGCCGGTCATGACGTCCACTACCGCGAGCACGTTGAGCCGCGAGTTTTCGTGCTCGAGTTCGGAGCAGTTGTCCTTGAGCGCACGGTTCGCGTTGTCGAGCAGCGCGGTCTTCTCTTCGAGCCGCTCCTTGATCATCTGTAGTTCACGATTGCGATCGACGAGTTCCAAGTAGGTGCGGACTTCGTCGGTCACTTCGCGCATGAGCACGACAACATGGGTGACCACGTCGGACTTCCGGCGACCACTTCGCACAGCATAGCTTTTGACGTCGTAGAGGCGTGACCCACCGTCGCGAAAATCGAGCACTGGGATGCGAGCGTTCCACTCGGTGCCGTCGGCAACGACGCTGTCGAGCTGCTTATCCCGGATATCCTGCTCAGGCTGGGGAAAAAGGACGGACCACGGCGCGCCAATGACTTCGTCCCTATCGGCGCCAACGCACTCCAACACCGCCTCGTTGCAATCAAGGACTCGGAGCTCGGAATCAAGCACCATGATTGGGTCGGTGATGCCGCTGAACACGAGATTTAGCAGGTCGTCGTGCTTCTTTGTATCGGCGGTCAACATTCGCCTGCCAGAAACAGCAACAGGCAATTTAGTTGTAGGTATTTTATCAGCCAAAGCGGAATCCTGTATAACGTTCGTATGGGCGCTGAACATGAGGCACAACGCCGCTCCGCAGGTTAGATTATCGGTAAAACCCTCGTAGTTCTGCAGGGTATGGTGTCGTCGAGCGATTGCGAAGCCCTCTCAGTCAGCCCACCCGAGCGCCCGCTTTACCTTAGCGCCGCGATAGCGAATAAACTCGCAGACAGCGTTCCAATGAGATTCACCATGTCGTTCCGAACCCACGCCAGTCCGCCTGCCAGCGTGAAGCCGATGCGCGGGCTTTCAGCGTAGTGATCGTCGACGCTGCTATATCGCGCTTGCAGTGTCGCGCCCAGGAAGCTGTCGATCAGCGATCCAGCGAACCCGCAGAGCGTTACCGCTACCAAAGAGCGGCTTGCATCGGTGCCCAGGAGAGGCAGTGCCGAGAGCGCAACGACCGCGCTGCCCGCCAATGCCGCGAGTGTTCCAGGGACAGTAACGCCGCCGGATCTGCCTGGCGGTACGGGGCGAAGTGTGGTGATAAGACGCGCCGGGCCACGGGAGGCGGATCCGATTTCGGTCGCCCATGTGTCTGCGTTGGCTTCAGCGAGCGCGGCGACGAAGGCCACGTTACAGATCCGTGCATGGTCTGGCCACAGTGCTTCCGCCACAATCGCAACCGCCGCTATTCCGCCATTGGCCAGTACCTGCTGCGCATCGCGCGGACCGCTCTTTTCTACTTCGCGGTTATGCTTTACCTTTCGCTTGTAGCGCGCGAGCAGATTTGATGTGGCAAAAAAGGTGAGGAGTGGGGCTGCAGCTCTCCAGCCGCCAACCCCAAAGGCGCATGCGCCGACTACGATGGCCGCGAAAGCACCGGACGGTGATAGGAGGCCAAGGCGGTAGGCGACAATGGCAATAGTGGCGGCGAAGCATACTCCGGTAATCAGCTGCAAGGTCGAAGGCATCGTCCTTATTGTAGCTAACGTGGGAGTATTACGTCGCGGCTTAGGAGAAGAAATACAAAATCGACGCAGTGTAAGATTGGAGGACAGCCCTACTCGGTTACGGACGCATAGGAGCGGTCCCACCCTCGGTTGGTCATCGCAATGAGTTCGGCACCTATATGGTCCAGCGGTAGTACGATGTCGGCGGCGTTGAGCTTGATCGCTTCGCGCGGCATGCCAAATACGACGCAGCTGTTCTCATCCTGGGCGATTGTGCGTGCCCCAGACGCGTGCAGCCTGTTGAGCCCGATAGCTCCATCAGCGCCCATTCCGGTGAGCAGTGCTGCCGAAATCTTGAGGCCCGGGATGGCGGCGAGTGAGTTGAAGAGGACATCTACGGAAGGGCGGTGGCGGTTAACGGCATCGTCAGACGTGATCGAAACCCTCAACGTTCCCCCTTCTTTAACGGCTCGCATGTGGAAACCACCCGGCGCTATGAGAGCTCGTCCACGAACGACCTCGTCGCCGTCTTCGGCTTCCTTGACGATGATGCCGGTTGATTTGTCCAGACTTCGTGCAAACGAGGCTGTGAACCCGGCTGGCATATGCTGTACGATAAGCGTTGGGGGGCAGTCGCGAGGGAACGCCCGCAGGACATCGGCAATAGCCTGTGTTCCGCCGGTAGACGCCCCGATGGCGATCAGTACTCTGGAGGGAACACCGGGTGGTGCGACGGGCTTGTCAGCTGGCGGGGGCACCGAAGGGATGCTTGTATCCACCATGCGGAGGCGTCCTTTTGCTCCAGCAGCCGTTTTGACTTTGTCTATGACGATGGCTTCGAATGACCCGGCCGGGTAAGGTGGGAGCGAGAAACGTAGATAGGGAGCGCCCGGTACGGACCGATTCGCGCCTGTTGCGATGCCTTCCCAATCGGGAGCAGTCGGCATGATGACTACTGGAATCGAGAGTCGCTGGAGACTCTCGCGAATAGCCGCGTAGTTTTCCATGCTCGAAGCCGCCGTGGGGAGCGTGACGACATCGGGCGCGATGCGTGCGATACGCTGCTCCTCGACGAGGTATTCGGATGGCGACCCAACAGCCTCAATATCGGTGTCGGAGTTAAGAATGCGCTTGATCGCGGCGCGCACTCTTGGCACATCCTCGACCACCAGGGTTCTAATACGAATGTGCAGCATGGTTATCTCTTGGGAGCCTCGCCTACGAGCATCCTCTTGACGCGCACCGATCCGGTGGTGATATCGAATCGTATGTCACGGGCAAATCGACCGCCCACATCCTGACTGGCAATCATGATATTGCGCATGGTCAGCTCTTCGACGGCGTGAATGATGTTTAATTGACCTACTCGCTGTGATGGATCACTGGAGTTGACCTGCATAGATCCGCCGCCAAAAACTTTGGCAATCATATGGTCCTGCCTTGCTCCCTTTGCAATGCAGCGCTGAATGAGTTGCGGGATTGCGTGCACGCCATAGCGGCAGTCGGGAAGCGATCCTTGCGGGCCGTGAGGAAGCAGATAGTGGTTCATGCCGCCGATTCCAACTTCTGCGTCATAGAGGCACACGGCAATACATGATCCGAGAACGGTCCTGATGAGGGTACCTTCTCTTGCTACCTGCAACTCTCCTACGCTTATTGAGTAGAAGCGCGAGTGTGTTTCATGATTTGGTATGGCGTACGAGTTCAAGCTGCCTCACTAGCTGACGTCAAAGGCTTTCGGTAGATCGTTCCGCCGACAGATTCGTATGCGGTCGAGATGCCAAACAGTGTTTCAGAGTGTCCGATAAACAAATAGCCTCCTGGCATCAAATAGTGCTCAAACCTCTCGAAAAGCCTGCGTTGAGTGGGCTTATCGAAATAGATGATGACGTTGCGACAGAAGATGGCGTCGAATCGCGTGTCGGACCGGATTGGCCATGGCTCATCGGTGAGGTTGATCTGACGGAAGACGATCTTACTCTTGATTTCCTGAGAGACGCGGTACTGCGCGTCGGGGCCGCGTCCATCACGATCCATGTATCGTTCGCGCATTCCGGCTGGTATCGGTGCCACTTGCTCGGCGCGATATTCACCTTCTCGGGCGGCTGCAAGCACATTGGTGTCGATATCGGATGCGAGCAGTTTGACATCCCACGTGCCAGTGTCTCCAAGGCCGTCACAGATTGTCATCGCGTTCGAGTAAGGCTCTTGTCCCGTCGAGCAACCCGCGTGCCACATGCGGATCCGCCGACTGCGCGCTCCTTTATTGGCCGCATCCTTGACCTCCGGAAGGAGGCGGTTATGGATGAACTCAAAATGGTGGGACTCTCGAAAGAAGTCAGTCTTGTTGGTTGTTAAGGAGTTAATCAGGTGCGTGATTTCATCTCCGCTTTCGCCCTGATTCGCGAGCAGGTTTAGATACTCGCGGTAGCTGTTCAGATTATGATATCGAAGACGCTTCATGAGGCGCGATTGGACCAGATTGCGTTTCGCATCGGACAGGCTAATTCCAGCCTCACGGTAGATGAGCGCTTGCACCTTTTTAAACTCGTTATCGTCAATCTGGGCAACAGTTGTAATCATGTGTAGTACCTTGCCGGGTCTATTCGCGGGGTGCACGGACGACATACTCGGTAGTCCGGCGGCTATGGCGCAAATGAGCGCCTGGTTGGGCCTGTTCAAATAGCCCTAAAATTTCATGGGGCTGACTAACCACCTAATGTGGATGCCAACATCATAATTGTCGGCTGTTTTGCGCGAAAATAGAGGTTGAAGCAGGCATACATACCAGTCCATTGGCGCAGTCATGCGACAATAGTGATGTGTGCGGCATTGTCGCAACCGAAAAATCCCTGCGAGAACCATACTTTGGCTCCTGCAGGGATTTCATTGAGACCCGACAATCTAGAACTCTTCCATATTGTCGCGGTGCTCGCTCGATTCGATGCTCAGGGCAGGCTTCGTTCCGCGCTTCGGAGCAGCGGCGTAGGTGCCATTTTTGCGGTCGACGCTGATGATGCGCGGTTGCGGTGCTGGTTGCAACTGGCTGATGTCGCTTTGGTCGATCTTAAAGCGGCGCATCTGCTGCTGCAAATCCATGGCCTGATGGGCCATCGCCTGGCTCGCGGCGGTTGCCTCTTCGACAAGAGCGGCATTCTGCTGGGTGATTTCGTCCATCTGAATGACGGCTTTGTTCACTTGCTCGATGCCAGCAGACTGCTCTTGCGACGCTGCCGTGATATTGGCCACGATGTCCGCGACGCGGTTCACCGATGCTACTATCTCCTTAAGCTGTTCGCCGCTCTTGTTGACGAGCGTGGTGCCGTCGGTCACTTCGCGGACGCTGTTTTGGACCAGGGCTTTGATCTCTTTCGCGGCTGTCGAACTCCGACCGGCAAGATTGCGCACTTCGGATGCCACTACGGCAAAGCCGCGGCCTTGCTCTCCAACCCGAGCAGCTTCGACAGCTGCGTTGAGCGCCAGGAGATTGGTTTGGAATGCGATCTCATCGATCACGGAGATGATGTCGCTGATCTGCTTGCTGGACGAGTTGATGTTTTGCATAGACGCCACAGCGTTATTGACAATCGCACCGCCCTGTTCGGCTACCGCTCGCGCCTCAGCTGCCAGTTTGTTGGCGTTGCGAGCGTTCTCGGCGTTCTGCTTGACGATGCTGGTCATCTCCTCCATGCTGGCGGCAGTCTCTTCGAGGCTCGACGCCTGCTCGGTGGTACGGCTCGAGAGATCTTCGTTGCCAGAGGCGATCTCGCTGGCGGCGGTAGATATCGATGACGTTGCGGCGAGGCTGTGTCCGATAAGGCTAGACAGTGAAGCCTGGGCCTTCGTCAACCCTGAGACTGCCACCTTCCCCTGACCGAGCATGGCGTCGAATGTTTTGGACACCCTTCCGAACTCGTCGCCTCGATCCCAGTTAATGAATTCAGTAGTGTGGATAGGGCGGGCAATGAAGTCACCCTCTCCGACGGCAACGCAGTTGCTGGCCAAGCCTGTGAGTCCGTCCTGGAAACTAGCCATCTTTTCGTCAACCACGGTGAGCGCCGACGTGATGGACTTGGTAACGGATGTGGCGAGGATAGTTCCGATCAGGATCGCGATCGCGATGAGGGAAATGACGATGCTTCGAGCATTGTTATATGCCGTATTCGCTTCCGCTGCGAGCTTCGCGCCCCGGTCCGAATTCCATTCGGCCATTTTATCGGCGGTCGCTTCAGCCGTTAAGATAAGTGTGCTCGACTCGCCATTGATAATAGCGTCGCAGGCCTTTATGTTATTCGAGCGAGAGATTGCTTCTATTTTGCTATCGAGGGCGCGATATGCGGCCCAATCGCTTTTCAGTTTCGCGAAGTTCGCTTTATCATCGTCCTGAGTCATGGAGATCTCATAGTCGCGCATGTTCTTATCGAGCGAGTCAGAAACCTTCTTCATGCTAACTTCTACTGCGTCCATAGCCGCAGGCGATTGCGCTATGATGAACTTCAGCTGATAGACGCGGTACTGCTTGATGTCGGATACAATTTTGCCTATTGAAGTGCTTCCTTCAAGCGCGTCTGAGACAATCAGGTGAGTGTTGCCAATCATGGCAGCCATTCGTGAAACGGCAACGGCGCCGGCGACGAAGGCCAGGAAGAGACATACGCCAAACGCGAGCGCTAGCTTGTGCGCTACCCTTAAATTCAGAAACCAGTTCATATTCAACCTCTCTGTTGATCTACTATAGTTGTAGGCTGATGCGGAAATTGTCAACTGTAGCAAACAGACCAGCTGGCAGTGTAACCGTGGTGCAACTTTGTTGATGTGCGTCGCCTATGACGCCGAACCAATAGCTGCCTACCGTTCTAATTATCGGTCAAACAACAGCATTTATAAGGGCGTTTGCGGCGCGTTAAATTGCGACCGACGATCTACGGCAGATACGAGCGATTCAGCATGAACATGCTTGAAAATGTTGTTTGGTTTGTGTGTCTGCTCACAAAAAGCGGTAACTACTCAGGCATGGCATGGCTTTGCGCTGTGGTTGCTAGTTGTTTGTGGTTCAGTACGCTGGGGCTTGCGGTCGTCCATTCATTACGGTTGTCAGGACTTCAAGGGGATTGTGGCCTTGCTTGCGCATGGTTGAGAG
>DASXUY010000049.1:0-230250 GCA_036504535.1 Capsulimonadaceae bacterium | reverse complement strand
AGCGTCAGGAACAAGCCGATAAGCGCTTGGATCAACTGAGCCTATTGTAAGCCTCCTTCAGGAGGCCCAATCTGTACCAACAACTATCCGCTTTGAGCGGTTCATATTCAAGCCACCGGCTCTGCCGGTGGTCTCTGACTGATAACGAAGCCGCCATTTCCGCAGATGACGCGCAACAGATCGTTGCTTGTTTGCTCAACACTGCCGCCAATAGGGGCGAAAATTGGAGCGAGGAAGAGGGACGGCCCCTCGATTATCTCGACGTTCTGGACACCCTAGAGTTGCTGAGTCGTCGGCACGTATTCATTCGACTCATTCTCAGCGACGTACTCTCTGAATACATACTCAACCCCGTCCTTCCGCATAATGTCGTTAAGGTTCTGATGTTCGGTCTGATGTATGTTGGCGGCGTTTCGGATCGCAATGTGGATCACCTGGTCTCAACCGCGACCAACGATAGCTTCGCTGAGCGCGCTAAGATAGGCTGGGATGTCCGCGAAACCGCGATAGCCGTTTTGCGGTTCGCGTCGCCAGCCGAGTTCGACAAAATGATAGAGGCCCTTTCAGGCATTCCAAAGCCATCGATTTTAGGATACTACTTCCAAGCGGAAGAACACAAGTTCAGACTACGAGCGCAAGATGTACTGCGTGACATTCGCAAGGGCATAGTCGTCGATCTCGGTTGACGGCAGGCAATCTGGGCAACTGCCCGTACCATAGCGGGGAGCCCTCGTCGAACGCGCGGCAGCTGACCGGCGTGGACGGGAACGCGTCGCCGACGCATGTGCCTGCGGGGCAGGCTTCGGCGGGCTGGACGCTTGCGCTAAAGCGGTGCCTGTGAATGGCAGACCGCCGTTCGGGCTAAGACCTGCGCGGCGTATGGCATAACTGTGATCCCGCCGTGAAATGAATTTCCGGCTGAGAGATAGTCCGTCCCCAGGGCGGGACTGCCGGGTTCGAATCGGTGCGTTCTGTTTGGTTTCCTGACCGCGTGCGGACATAGATTACAGGTAAGGCCAATGTCGTTCTTTCGTGCTTGCCAAGAGTAATCAAAAAATACGATCAAATGTTTGTTTATTTTCTTGCGTGCAGTGGCGCTTTGGGGTACAATATAACTACAAGAACGTAAACGCACCTTGACAACTAAAAAGAGACGACATGACAGTAACCTGGTTCGCAATGCGCATAGCTGCGCATTATTTGCATATCATGCGCCTCAATTATGCGCTTGTTCGGCTAATTATGCACACATCAAGCTCGCAAATCCTATTATGCGCGATTATAAATCTAACGCATAATGCGAATACCTCGCCGACATGGCAACGAGGAGCTATCGGCGCAACTGTTGCCGTATTTTGTAACGAACCCAGCCCGCCAAGAAGTGGTCGATGACTTCGCTTCGTAGCGCAACATCATTAACCCCACAGCGAGGCGGGGTAATAAATCGCGTTGCGCAAAGCACGAATGTCACGAACCCGGCGCGCCAAGAAGTGGTCGGTGACTTCGCTTCGTAGCGCAACATCATAGTCCCCGCTCCGGGGGGACAGCGAGCCGAGCGAGCAGGGGTAACGACTCACCGAGCCTATCCGCCAAGCCGCACCCGCTCATCGAAACCCCACGCGTGGGGTGGCGCGGCACGCGCCGGGGCGAAATGCCTATTGACAATCGATACGCGGCGAGAGTATACTAACCCGAACCAAATCTGGCGAAAAACTAAGAAATGGAGGACGCGGTTCTGGGCCGTACCATCTCGAGCGGTGGGCGTGCGCGGGCCGACGTTATCAAATGACACTACTAAAAGACCACAAAAGTTCGATCATAACCACCAATGCGACCCATGAGGGCGATACCGGTTCTCCGGAAGTCCAGGTTGCGTTGCTAACGGCTACGATCAATACGCTCACCGAGCACCTTAAGGTGCACAAGCACGACAATCACTCCCGACGCGGCCTGCTCATCATGGTCGGCAAGCGACGACGTTTGCTTAACTACCTGGCTGCCAAGGATATTACGCGGTACCGCGAACTCGTTGGGCGGCTCGGCATCCGAAGCCGCATCTAATGAGATCGCTACTGTCGGCCAGCTCTGCCGGTCGCCTGTCGCGTTCCTGATTGCATGCCTCCCAGCACCCATGTTTTGCCGGGAGGCATCCGTTTTTTACGACCACAACAAAAACAAAACATGAACGAGTCGTTTAGCTTCTAAACCTTGCGAAGCAGCGCCTATGCGGGCGCGAAGACGAAGTGTGGCGACGGTTGAGATGAGCCCATCCTCGACGCCTTTATCGCGAAAAGGTCCAGGGTAAAGCCTGGTGAACTTGAACGATCGTTCGGAGAACTGACGAAAAATATACTATGGAACAATACGTTGAATTAGACTTTGCCGGTCACACGCTCAAAATAGCGACCGGAAAAGTTGCAAAGCAAGCCGGCGGGGCAGTTTTAGTCACGCATGGCGATACCATCGTTCTCGCGACCGCCACGATGGCCAAAGAGCCTAAGGTTGGCCTCGATTTCTTCCCCCTTACCTGTGACTACGAAGAGCGCAAGTACGCTGTTGGCAAGATCCCCGGCGGCTTCATCAAGCGCGGTGGACGACCCGGCGAAAAGGCCACCCTCACCAGCCGCCTGATCGACCGACCTCTTCGACCGCTTTTCCCCAAGGGTATGCGTAACGAGACCCAGGTGATCTCGATGCCGCTGTCCTACCAGCCCGAGTTTCCGCCCGACGTGCTTGCAGTCACCGCTGCCTCCGCCGCGCTGACCATCTCGAACATCCCGTGGGCCGGTCCCGTGGGCGCTGTTCGCGTTGGACTGAACGAAGAGGATGGCTCGTTCATCCTTAACCCGACAATCGCCCAGCAGAGCACCAACAAGCTTGACCTGATCGTTGCCGGTACCAAGGATGCGATCTGCATGGTCGAAGCCGGCGCGAGCGAAGTGACCGAAGACGTCATGCTCAACGCCATGGACTTCGCCATGGACGCCATCAAGCTCCTCTGCGCCGCTCAGGTTGAGCTCGCCGCTAAGGCTGGCAAAGAGAAGACCGAAGTGCCGGTGCATGTGACCAACGCCGAAATCCTCGCCGTTGTTCGCGACCGATACGCCGCGTCGCTCCGCAGCGGTCTGCAGGATCCCGATAAGGCGTCCCGCGAAGCTGGCCTCGACATCCTTATCTCTGAGGTTGTCGCCAAGCTGAAGGACGAGTTCCCAGACAACATCGCCGACCTCAAGGAAGCAGCCGACAAGGTGGTCAAGGAGCAGCTCCGCGACCTTATCCTTACTGAAGGCAAGCGACCCGACGGCCGCGGCGTTCTCGATATCCGCCAGATCACGTGCGAAGCCGGCCTCCTGCCGCGCGTCCACGGTACCGGCCTGTTCACACGTGGACAGACCCAGGTTCTAACCACACTGACCCTCGGGTCGGGCGACGAAGCGCAGACGATGGACACTCTTGAAGAAGAGGGCCAGAAGCACTACATGCACTTCTACAACTTCCCGCCGTACTCGGTTGGTGAAGCTCGCCCGATGCGCGGACCCGGTCGCCGAGAAATCGGCCACGGCGCCCTCGCCGAGCGCGGCCTGCGTGCGGTTCTGCCTTCCCGCGAAGACTTCCCGTACACCATGCTGCTCACCAGCGAAGTGCTTGAGTCCAACGGCTCCACCTCGATGGCGTCCACCTGCGGTAGCACTCTCGCGCTGCTCGACGCTGGCGTGCCCATCAAGGCTCCCGTCGCCGGTATCGCCATGGGCCTTATCGAAGGTCCCGCCAAGGAAGATGGCACCCATGACTACGCTGTCCTCACCGACATCCAGGGCATGGAAGACTTCAGCGGCGACATGGACTTCAAGGTCGCTGGTACCGTGGACGGTATTACTGCCCTCCAGCTCGATACCAAGATCAAGGGCGTTCCTCGCGAAGTGTTCGTGAAGGCGTTCGAGCAGGCCAAGGTCGCTCGTTTGCACATCATCGACAAGATCAACGCTGAGATCTCTGCGCCTCGTGAGAGCCTGTCGCAGTATGCTCCGCGCATCATCACCATCCACATCGATCCCGAACAGATCGGCACCGTTATCGGCCCTGGTGGCAAAACCATCAAGAAGATCACTGCCGACACTGGCGCCAAGATCGACATCCAGCAGGACGGCACCGTATTTATCGCGGCTGTCGACGGACTGGCGGGCGAAGCGGCCAAGAAGGCTGTCGAAGACCTGACCCGTGTCCTCAAGCCTGGCGATGTGTTCGAAGGAACCGTCGTCCGCTTCCTGCAGTTCGGCGCCTTCGTCGAGATCCTGCCGGGCAAGGACGGCCTCGTCCATGTCTCGCAGCTCAGCGATAGCGATGAGCGTGTCAACAAGCCGGAAGACGTCTGCAAGCTCGGCGACAAGATCATGGTCCGCGTGACCGAGATCGATGGCCAGGGCCGCGTCAACCTCACGGCGAAGGGCCTCAGCGAACCGTTCGACCCAGCCAACCCGGAACCCGGCCGACCCCCGCGCCCTAGCGGCGGCGGACGAGGCGGTGACCGTGGCGGCGACCGCGGCGGACGTGGTGGCGATCGCGGCGGCTTCGGCGGCCGAGACCGTGACCGTGGCCCCAGCCGCGACCGCGGCGGCGACCGACCGCACGGCGGCCAAGCAGCCGAAGCCGTCCAGGAAGAAGCCGCTCCCGTGGCCCTAGACGACGACGAAATGCCCCGCGCCCGCTTCCGCCCGAAGCGGTAAGCCAAGACGTTAGCTAAATCATGAGATGCCGACCGGTGAGACATAGTTCTTGCCGGTCGGTTCTTTTTTGTGGCAGTTATGGGGGAAGTGCTCGCCGCCGACTCAAACTTAGCAGAACTGGCTCGCATTGAAAGCTGATTGCGGGTTCGCGATAGAGTTTGTTTCCCTTATAGAGTGGATGGTCTTGGTATTCCGGTAAGGAGGATCTTTATCTCCGACGCCCAGTGCTGTTTACTTGCATGTACGCAACTACTTCATGGGATTTTCAGACGGTTGTGATATCCTCGCAGCATATGGAAACAACAGGGTTCTCTTTGGCCACGTGTCTATCGCCGTGTCGCTCTGCGGGCAATGCTCTTATTGCAGTGACGGCGATGCTTATTTCGGCTGCTAGTATCGCACATGGCGATATAAGAGTCACCGTGAATGTCACCGTGGCGACGTCTACGAATGGCAATGACATTCAGTCGTCGACAAAGACCGTGACCGTCTACGGGAAGGGGAAATTCGCGCGAGTTGACGAGGGCGGAGGGCGATCCACGCTTTTTGACGGCGTTGCCAACAAAGTGATCGTCTTCGAGCCCGGCAACATGACCTATTATAGTGTCTCGCTCAAGGATTGGCAGGCTACAGGAAAGACGGCGAAGCCGGACCCGCGACGCAAATTCGACATTGATTCTAGCTTCGACGCAGCGGACGACGTTCCCGGCAACAATCGGATCATTGATGGCATCGCGACTCGCAAATATCTACTGTTAGGCTCGACCACCGCCCAAATGCAAGGACCCGGACAGCGCGGACCTGGTGGCCCTGGCGGCGGCATGGGAGGACCGCCCGGTGGTGGGGGTGGAATGGGAGGCGGAGGATGGGGTGTGCCGGGAGGCGTCATGCGTTTGCAGGGGCAAGGCGGTGGCGACGAGGGCTTCCCGATGTCGTTCGGTCCCAAGCGCGAGATGAGCGTTTCGGGAGAGATCTGGCTCGCGCAATCGAAAGAGTTCTCAACGGATGCTCGCAATATCCTGTTGGCCGACGCATTCGCTTCTCAGTGGTCGCTCGCCGAAATGACGGCGCCGGTTGCGCGGCAACTGCAAAAGCAGAACGGTCTCCCGCTTCGTGCTAAGTTTTCCGTAACACGGCCGGGGCGAACTGAAAACGAAAATACTGTCAATGTGGACGTTCGCACATCGGGCCTGACACTCGATCCTCTGCCCGATTCGCTCTTCTCGGTTCCGCCTACCTATACGCAGGTGGTCGTTCCATAGGAGAGGATGATCGACGCGGCTGAGGGTGTGTTACTAGAGCGATTCGTCCTCATCACGGCGATTTCACACGTTGGGTAATACTGGGTCCAGCGACCGGACGGCAAACGTTGTGCTGGCGCTATGGTGAGTGCGGGAAGATTCAAAATGAGCGGACTGCTTTTTCGGCTGTTTCATCTCCAGGTATCGAACAGGGGGCGATCACATAGCTGGCACGCTTCACTAGCCCTGGCATTTCTCGCGATAGGCGCCGGAGTGACCCTCTCCGGCTGTGGTGGCTCGGGCACGGCATCGCTGACGGGAGGTACGACAACGTCGGGAACGACAAGCGTCACAACAGCGGCTGAGTACACGTTGTCGGGAGGGTCCGCGAACCCCGTAGGACAGACTTACACGGCAACCGACGCGGACACGGGCGGAGTGGTGGTTAGCGACTCGGGAGTTCTAAGCCTGCTGGCATGCACGGTGACGAAGTCGGGCGACACTAGCTCGTTGGATAACAGCAGCCTCTACGGCCTCAATGCTGCCATCCTGGCCAAGTCGGGAGGGGCGCTCACAACCAGCAACTGCACCGTTTCATCCTCTGGCAATGGAGCGAACGGCGTCTTTGCGACCAGTTCGAGCACTACGGCGACTATCAGCGGCGGCGCGATCAAGACAACAGCTACATTCGCACATGGCATCGAGAGCACGTATGGCGCTTCTATCACCGTCAAGAACGTAACCATAAAGACCTCAGGCGCTAGTTCAGGCGGCATCGCTACGGGGCGTGGAGGCGGGACAATCTCCGTCACGGGAGGTTCGGTCTCGGCAATGGGGGCAGATTCAGCCGGGGTTTACTCAACAGGGACAGTCACCGCTAGCGGAGCGACTATCTCGTCTCTCTTATCTGATGTTGTCGTGGTTGACGGAGCGAATTCTGCTACGTTCACCGACTCCACTCTCACCAGCAGCGGTGGATCGAGCGGAATGCTTGTCTATTACAGCGGTTCGGGAGATGCATCCAGCGGAACCGGAACACTCACATTGAGTGGCGGCTCGTTTTCCTACGCAAACTCCTCATCTCCAGCTTTCCTCGTTTCCAACACAACGGCCTCGATTAACCTTACCGGCGTGTCTGTGGTGAACTCGTCGACGACACTGCTCAAAGCCGCTGCGAGCTCGTGGGGCACTAGTGGATCGAATGGCGGAACCGTGAAGTTCAACGCGAGTGATGAAACGTTGACGGGCGATGTTATCGCGGACTCGATCAGCTCAATTGCGCTTTCGCTTTCGAATTCGTCCACGTTGACCGGTGCTATCAAGTCAGCGGCGTTGACTCTGGACTCCGGAAGCGTTTGGAAGGTGTCCGGCGACTCCACATTGACAACGCTAAGCGACTCAGCAGGAATATCGGGCACGTCAATTTCCAACATACAAGGTAACGGATACACAGTTACGTATGACTCGTCGCTGTCGGGAAACAGCGCCTTGGGAGGCAAGACATATACGCTCTCCGGAGGGGGAACCCTGAAGCCGGCAAGCTAGTCGGTTGCTCGTGTCCAGCCACGGGACAAAGTAAGCGGTGGGGTGGGACAGAGCCTGAATGAATATAACACGCCCCCAGCCAAATTGTCATGAGCCGCGTCACGCAAAGCGGCTGCAATTGCTCGTTCGCCTCGCGTCAAGGACCGATTGCGTAGGGTAAAACAGTAAGCATGCTCATCACAATGCTTGTGCTCAATGCTGTCGCGCTCCTTATCTCCATCGCCGCCCTGGTCATCGCGTGCGTCGTGCTTTATCGTGTCGTGAGGGTAGGGCGAGCCGTGAACGAAGTCAAGGCGACCGTTGCTGGCGCAGAATCGGCGATCATTGGCTCTAACAAGGAAGTAGCCGAACGCCTCAAAGCCAACATCAGCCTGCTGAGGAAGCGGATCGATGAGCTAGAGCGCCTCAACAAGCGCCACTCCACCCGCATCGACTTGCTCAAAACCGACGTTACCCGCACCGTCGCCGCAAACCACGAGGCGCTAACGACCAAACTCGACGACTTGGCGCGCGACGTCAACGGTGAGGAGGACGACCTTACCCTCGAAGACCCACAAGACCCAACGTAACGCGCACCCATCACCCTCGCCGCCCTTTTCTAAAAATGGCCTGCGCGGCCCGAGCGCTCCTAAAATCCTCGTTCACCGACCCCACGCACCACCTCCTCGGGCGAAGTCACGCCCTCCACGGCAAGCCTCATCCCGGCAGCGAAGCTGGAGCCATGCTTGTGCTCCTCCAGCACACGCCGAAATTCGGGAAGCGATGCACCGCCGACGAATGCCGCCTTCAGCGAAGGGGTGAACTCGAACGTTTCGTGGATCGCGACTTTGCGGACATAACCTTTGTTGTCGCATTGCTCACAGCCCACCGGGCCGTAAAACTCATGCGCATCGGAGAGCGCGAAACCGTCCCTGGTTGCGCGAGTGCGGATATCGTCGAGCAGTTCCAGCGACACGGCACGAGGCAACTTGCATGCCGGGCACAGCGCGCGGACAAGATACTGGGTTACGATCCCGTTCAGAGTGTCAGCCAGCAGCGAACGCTTGACGCCTGCGTCGACAAACTCATACAGCGCCGAGGCGGTGTCACGGGCGTGCATGAGTGCCAAGACAAGGTGGCCGGTTTCGGCCGCCCACACGATCCGCTGAGCGACGTCCCGGTCAAGGGCGGGGTTTTGCGGCATCTCGCTCAAGACTAGGACATCGACATCCAGGTCCATGGCCGATTGGACCGCAGCGGCGACGCCGGAAGCTTTGACATCTAGCTGCGTGACACCTTCAGGGTAGAGGTAGGCGATTTCGGGTTCGATCACAGTGATGTTGACGCGCTCGTCGATTCGACTGGCGACGCAGGCGGCCATTGTGGTCGACTTTCCTGAGCCGGTCGGGCCGGTGAACAGAACCAGCCCCGCAGGGCGCGTGATCCACTCACTGATTGCCGAGTTCGAGCAGCCCAACTGCGCCAGAGTGGGGATGCGGGTGGGGATCAAGCGAATGACAATCACATCGCCGTGAAATGTTGGGGCGACGGTGACGTGGAATGCGCAAAGCTGATTGTCGAACGTGAACCTGGCTACCCCGCGACCAGCAAGCTTGTCGTCGGCCGCAAGACCGGCCAAGCGCTTCCATTCCTGCGTGATCGGCTCATGGAACGCGAACGGGATCCGATGCATCTCTCGCAGCCCGCCGGTCTCACGAACCCGGACACGCAACGACCGCTCGTTGCCGTTCAGCACAGGCTCAATGTGCATGTCGCTAATATTCGTGACATACATCAGCCGCGCCACAGTACGAACGAGCCGTGCGACCTTGGCGTCAGTGTCGCCTAGCGCGGCGATCCCCGGTTTGCTTCCGGGTCCGCCAGCCTTGGCGAGTTCTGCATTAAAGAATGCCAGTTCATGGTCAAGGGCTTCATCTGCGACTGTCATCGGGAAACTCTTTCTGTTGGTAGCGTGCTGGCGCATTTGGCTGCACGATGGGTTGTGATTTTGAGGTCGCCGGGGCGCAGGGCTTACCCAGGAGTACTATGGATTATTGGCGAAAGGCGGCAGGGACACGAGGAAGTTTGCATGAATCTTGTATAGGCTCCCGAAATGGCACGATTTCGGTACACTCTACAAATAGCAGACCACTGAATGAATTCAGTGGCTACCGAATTGCTGATTGTCCCTCCGGGACGCAAGAGCGGCTTGGCCGCAATGAGTTTTGCACCGGAGTTTGGGTGCGCAATCCCATCGACAACATGTTCTCGATCAAATACAGTTAAGGACCCAATGCCGTGGCGTCTCTCACGGACAATCCGCTCACAATCGAATATGAACGTACCTACGAGGACTACGTGCGGATCAACGCATTCGCGGCGACCGGCAAGCGAAACACGCCGAAGGCACGGCTCTTACGGCGGATCGTTGTATCCATCGCGAGCCTGTTATTTACGTGTTTTGCTATGTACAATCTGCAGACATCGCCCAGCGTCAATATTGGTGATGTCGTCGGATTGGTGGCTGGCGCATATGTATGCTACTCGTGGACCCTTGGAGCTTATCTCTACGGGCTCAATTTCGCGAAGCGTAATCCCACCTTCGTTGGACGGTACAAGATAACGGCCTGTCCTGATCTGCTTACGCGCGAGACCGACTACGTTGCCGTCTGGGAGCGGTGGGCGAAAATATCCAACATCGAGTACTCGGGTGGCGATATCCTTGTGACGTACGCACCACGGGACAGCTTACTTATTCCTCGAAGCGCATTCAGTTCGGAAGCGGAGGCGGCTTCATTTTATGAGCTCTTCAAGGCATACTGGGAGGCGGCAAGCAAATCCAGCCCGGCCCCGTGGGCGGGTGAACGCTCGAGCAGCGATGTGTGGCCGCCAAGCCCCGAGGTCACGTTCGTCCCGATGCCGGAAGTTGGCCCTGAATACTCTGACTCCAGCTCATTTACGATCAAGAACACTCTCGCGCCGGATGATTACAAAAGCCTCGCGCCATTTGAAGTGCGAAGTAGCATCATTGTAAATCTAGTGGTCTCGTGCTTCATTTATAAGGTCGTCGATCCGCACACGCTTACTACCTTATTGGGAACAACACTTTTTATCCTGGTGGTTATCGGCGTGAACGTTCCAGGCTGGCTACGAAAATCGGAAGAGAAATACGTAGCCGAAGCAAAGGCAACGAGGCAAACCACCCTCGGCCAAACCATTGTGACTGACTTCAAAACGCTGACGGTTTCAACTCCGGAATCGGTAACTGTCTACCAGATACGCGGCTTCGACCGCGTGCAGAAACTGAAGCGCCACCTGTTTATCTACATCGACGCCGCACGCGTCCTCATCGTGCCCTACCGGCATTTCGACAGCCGTGCGGCGGCAGATTCCTTCGCCGACCAGCTAGCGGCGGCGATCAAGGCGGAGAAAGCTGGCGCGACGGCGGGGTAGTGGGCGAGTAAATGAGGGCCGACACCGCTCAGGATCGGACCACCCGCCATCGCCACGACCAACTCAACAGCTCGTCACCCCTACCCAAACAGGGCCCACGCGGCCTGAGCGCTCCTGAATCCGTCTTCGGCTTCCGGCCACCAGCCGCCATACCACCGCGCGTGGAACAAAAATCCCCACAATTGAGTTTAATGTATAAGCCTCTTTTATCCACCGGGCATGCTCCCGGCGGAACCTGTTCCTAATCGTGAGCCGTGCGGTAACGGCGGATTCAGAACGGGTATAATGGGTTAACTTGAGCGAACGTGCCGCGACCTCGTGAGGCCGGCAGGGGGTAACACCGAACATGTGGCAGCGATTTACAGAGCGAGCGCGGAAGGTTGTTTTCTATGCGCAGGAAGAGGCGGGACGGCTAGGCGAGAACTACGTCTCGACCGAGCACCTGCTCCTCGGCCTTGTTCGCGAAAATGACAGCGTTGCCGCGCGCATCCTCGACAGGCTTGGCGTGTCACTCGGCCGCATTCGATCCGAGATCGAGCGACAGGTCACTCGCGGCGATGGCCGCCTTGGTCAGGACATGCAGCTGACTCCTCGTGCGAAGCGGGTCATCGACCTGGCGTACGACGAGGCCCGGCAACTCAACAATAATTACATTGGCACCGAGCACCTGCTCCTCGGCCTCATCCGTGAGGGCGAAGGGCTTGCTGGCCGTGTGCTTTCCAAGCTCGGCGTCGACCTCGAGCGCACCCGACGCGAAGTCACCAGCCTGCAAGAAGGCGGCGACAACGCGCAAGGCCAGACCGCGACTCCCAAGCGCCGAACGCCGACTCTCGACGAGTTTGGGCGCGACCTCACGCAGCTTGCTCGTGAAGAGAAGCTTGATCCGGTTATCGGTCGCAACAACGAAATCGAGCGCGTGATCCAGATCATTTCGCGCCGCACCAAAAACAATCCGTGCCTGCTGGGCGAACCCGGCGTGGGTAAGACTGCCATTGCCGAAGGCTTGGCGCAGCGAATCGTGACCGGCGATATCCCCGACATGCTCAAAGACAAGCGAATTGTCGCGTTGGACCTTGCGGCTCTCGTTGCGGGCACCAAGTATCGCGGCGAGTTCGAAGAGCGCATGAAGCGCGTCATGGAAGAAGTCCGCAAGGCCGCTGGCGAGGTCATCCTGTTTATCGATGAGCTTCACACGCTTGTCGGCGCGGGGGCCGCCGAGGGCGCGATTGACGCGTCCAACATCATGAAGCCCGCTCTTGCTCGCGGTGAACTCCAGTGCGTCGGCGCGACCACGATGGACGAGTACCGCAAGTATATCGAGCGCGATGCGGCTCTACAGCGCCGCTTCCAGCCTATTCAGGTCAAGGAGCCGTCGGTCGACGAGGCTATCGAAATCCTCAAGGGCCTGCGATTGCGCTACGAGATCCATCACAGCGTCACGATTACGGACGAAGCGCTTGATGCCGCCGCTCGGCTCGCCGACCGGTACATCTCCGACCGCTTCCTGCCTGACAAGGCTATCGACTTGATCGACGAAGCGTCGTCCCGAGTCCGCCTGCGGTCGGCTATGCCGCCACAGGAACTGCGCGAGGCGAAGCTGTCGCTGCAGAACATCCAGAAGGAACTTCAAAACGTTCCCGCTAACCAGAGCTACGAGCGAGCTTATGAGCTGCAAGCGCAGCGCACATCGCTTGAAGAGAAGGTTCGCACGCTGGACGAAGAGTGGCAAGAGCGACGTGCCGATGCCAAGAAAACTGTCGACGAGGATGAGATCGCGCAGATTGTCTACTCGTGGACCGGTATTCCTGTGTCGCGCTTGGTGGAAGCCGAAACGCAGAAGCTGCTTCGAATGGAAGACGAGCTTCACAAGCGAATCATCGGACAGCACGAAGCTGTTGTGGCTATCGCCCGAGCGTTGCGACGATCGCGATCTGGCCTCAAGGATCCGAACCGCCCAATGGGCTCGTTCATATTCCTCGGCCCGACCGGTGTTGGCAAAACCGAACTTGCACGCGCGCTCACACAGATCCTTATGGAGAAGGAAGAGCGCCTCATCCGCATCGACATGTCCGAGTACATGGAGCGTTTCGCGGTATCGCGACTGGTCGGCGCCCCTCCAGGCTATGTCGGTTACGAAGAGGGTGGCCAGCTTACTGAAGCCGTCCGCCGCAATCCGTTCTCGGTGGTGCTTCTTGACGAAATCGAAAAGGCTCACCCGGAAGTCTTCAATATCCTGTTGCAGGTGATGGAAGATGGGCGGCTTACTGACTCGCAGGGTAGGGTAGTCGACTTCAAGAATGTCATTCTGATCATGACATCCAACGTCGGTGCGCGCCTGCTGCAGGGTGACCGAGAAATGGGCTTCAGCCGTGGCTCGGAAGCGCCTAAGATGAGCAGGAACTTTGAAGGCGTCAAGACCAAGGTGCAGGACGAGCTCAAGCGGGTTTTCCGCCCAGAGTTCCTGAACCGCGTCGACGAAACCATCATGTTCCACTCGCTCAGCGAGGAAGAGATCCTACAGATCGTCGACCTGATGCTCGAGCGTGTTGGCAAGCAAGTCGCGCAGCACGGCATGGACTTCGAAGTGGTCCCCGCTGTCAAGCAGCTTCTCGCCAAGGAAGGCTTCGACCCGCAGTACGGCGCCCGCCCGTTGCGACGAGCCATCCAGCGCCTCATTGAGGACCCGCTGTCCGAAGAGGTTCTACTCGGGAAGTTTGTCGCCAACGACACGGTTCGTGTGGAACTCGACGAGGACAATAAGGTGATCTTCCGCAAGGGAGCGCCCCTTGGCCTCGACGAAGGCTTCGAAGCGCCCCTGGACGGCGACATCTCGGCTACGCTCGAAGCGTAGCGGTTCACAACGCGAAAATAGAACACGTAGCCGCCCGAGACCCTTTCACAGGCTCGGGCGGTTGTTTTTTTGCTGATCACCAACGCCACAACGTTAATGATGTACTTAGAGACATTTAGATGTCGATATCCTCTTGTTATCGAAGTATTGTTTTCTATACTGCATTTAAGTACTGTTTTTTGGGTATAATCGCTGGACCAATCCTCCGCCTTTTGGAGGCGTGGCGAGGGAGAATCTTGGGTCAACTGTCTACGCTACGAGATCGCGTGGCGTTTCCTCAAAACTCCATCCTTGAATGTGTTGTTCAATCGGAACTGGTCAACTTAACGCGTTGCTAACGCACTCACTTTGGTACATGCGGGTGGCGCCAATCCCGTCAAAGCCCACAGGAGAAACCATGATGATTACGCACCACTGTCGTCAATTGCGGTCTTGTGTCTCGACGCTCCTCACACACCAACAACGCTGTGCAGTTACTGCGCCCGCATTGTTATCGATTATGCCTCTGCTGTTGCCCATAATCCTTGTGTTGCTGTCGTTATCGATGCTTGTTACTCCTGCCCGAGCCAGCCAGGCGTATGGCAGCATCAATAACTTTGACGTCGTAAACGACACAGGCGTGACATGCCATGGATTTGAGATCGAGATCATGGATGCGCGAAGTAAGGATATAACGTATACCTACGACTATAACCACTACGGTGTGCCTAAGATATCTGAAGACACGAGCGATCCTGTGCATCCAAGGGCCTTTGTTCGGTATCAGAGTAGCAAGAACTCAGATGGCACTTGGGCCTCGTACACGGCCGTTCCGAGCGGGCCAATCAGCCCCACGATGGGACACCAGTTTACCAACCCTAGCGTCAACTTTGGAGGTGAGCATTTTGGTGTCGGTTTCTACGGTAATCCGGCATCAGTCAAATATAGTTGGTTAAAGGACGACGGGACTGGCAACCTTGTGTTCGCGGGCGCCGTTATCATTGCTACCCCCAGCTTTACATACATCCCACCAGTCGTGCCTGCCGCTCCGCCGCAAGTCCAGGCGGCCATTGTTCCTCCCCCGCCTCCAGCGCCTCCGATTTTGGAGTTTGGTACGGCAAGCTGGGTAAAGGAGACGAGGACATCGACCCACAACAACGGCGTCGTAAAAATCGAAGACCTCGTTTCGGACGATCCCGCTGACCCGGCCGCGAAGAGTTGGCGCAACGGCGAGCCTGACGAGGTAGAAGTTGAATGGCAGCTTCTCCAGACTGACTACAATGCTGGTAATGGCGGTGCAAACGGCGTCATGAACGGAGCTCCTGAGGATCTCCCGAACGGCGACGAAGTAATTACACGTCGCTATGATTTTTACAAGTATGTTGGGCCTATCGACCCAGACACAGGTGAGGCTCTCGCCGATGTTGTCGCCGCCGACGGCAAACATGGAGTAGGGGTTGTCACTGTCAATGGGGTGGACACGGATTTATCCACTGTTGTTATCGTCGGTGACTACGTTGGAGCGCAAATGGCTGGCTTCGACGCTGCCGCAAAGATCGGCCTTATAGATCACGTTCAGGAGGGCCTTCAAAATGACGCATATCCCGACCGGTCCATCGTCGTCGGTGGAACTTCGCCGATAATTAACACATTGACTGGCGCGTTACCGAATGGGTTGTCATTCAACGCGGCCACAGGGGTGCTTTCAGGAACACCGACGGAAAGCGGTAGCTTCCAATTTACCGTTCATTCGACGGATGCCAGCAATGGGGACGTTACAAAGAACTATACGCTGGTTGTAGTCTCCGTGACGCAAGTAACCTCATTCGCGCCAACCAGCGGTCCGGTTCTGACCAACGTTGTATTGACAGGCGCTGGCTTTACCGGGGCAACATCCGTTACCGTGAACGGTGTCGGAGCCACGTTCACGGTGAACTCAGATACCAGGTTGACTTTGACAGTGCCAGCCAATGCCACAACCGGAACCATATCTGTAACGGGACCCAACGGCGCCGCGTCGACATTGACGGCCTTCACAGTCTATCGAACGCCGACGGTGAGCAGTATTTCACCTACTTCGATTACCGCCGGTAGCGGTCCGTTTACCCTGAGTGTTTCGGGTACTGGATTCCTTCCGTCCTCTCGAATTTACTTCGCGGGACAGCAAGTCGCGACCACCTATGTTAATGCGACCAGCGTGAGGGCGATCATCCCGTCGTTAGCGGTTGCCTCCGGAGTCGCAACTACGGTGTCGGTGACGAATCTTGCGCCTGGATCGGGCAAGAGCAACGCCGTGTCGTTTATAGTTAACAACCCGGTGCCCATTGTCGGGTCAGTCGCATCTTCGCCTATTCCGGCTGGCACTGGAAAGGTGACGATCGTTGTGAATGGCTCTCGATTCGTTCCGACTTCGATCATTAAGGTCGGGCTGTCAGCGCTCAAGGCATCGTTTGTGAACGCTACCACACTCACCGTCCCTGTTCCAATGGCGTTGGCTTCTGGAGGCGCTGGGCTTACTGTAGTGAACCCGGCCCCGCAAGGAGGCGCGAGCAATGCCGTATTGCTACCAACAGTCACCGTCACAGCCGGTGGATTTGTCCGCGTTCCACGAACAGCTGTGTTTACACAGACGGTCACAGTGGCGAACACGTCCCTTGTTGCCCTTCAGGGGCCCGTGAGTTTGTTCTTGGACAGCCTTTCAGCAAATGCTACATTAAGCAATGCAGCCGGCTCGGTATTGGGAAGTCCCTACGTCATTGTTACTGCGGGGAATTTGCCGTCAGGGTCCAGCGGCACAGTGATCCTGAAGTTTAGCGATCCAACCCTGAAGTCTATCACCTACACCCCTCGGGTAACGCACAACTAATAGGAGCATTCCATTATGGGACACATTTTCTTCCAGCATATTGTGCGGCCGATTGCCGCAGTGACGCTCGCAATGTTGATCATGGTAGCCGTTGACGGCCCCGTTCGCGCTCAGCTTTTCAACGTGAACCTCGACCTAACCGGACTTCAAGTGGGTGACACTTATGCCGTTGACTTTCAATTGAATCAGGGCGATCCGACGAATGCGATAAGTACAGCTAGTATCGGATCGTTTGTGTATGGTCCCGGCGGCGGAAGTGGCGCACCTGCATCGATATTCTCAAGCGGGAACACGGTGGGCAATCTTGCTAGCACGGTCACTCTGTCTACAAGCGGCTCGGCCTTTAATGAGTTCTCGCAAGATATCAACGGGGGGGCACCAGGATTGTTTGGGTTCACCGTCGATATATCAGCGCTCGGAGTCCCAACCCCAACATCAGCCGGGGCCGACCAGTTTGTATTTTCGATATATGACGTAACGACATCGACGTCACTTGCGACGAACGGGCCGAATACGTTTGAACTGTTTACGATTACAAAGGACACAGCAGGAGCAAGTCAAGTTCAGACTTACGGATATACAAACGGTGGTACGACATATACGACAACTTCGAATGGCGCGGCACCAGCTCCCGAACTGAGCACGTGGGTGACATTTGGAATGCTGCTCGTCATGATGTTTTTTGCGATTGCTCGTAATCGTCGGGCACCCGTCGCCACTGTGCCCTGACTTACCCACGGCGCCCGCCCGTTGCGACGAGCCATCCAGCGCCTCATCGAGGACCCGCTGTCCGAAGAGGTGCTGCTCGGGAAGTTTGTCGCGAACGACACTGTCCGTGTGGAGCTC
Organism: Capsulimonadaceae bacterium; assembly: GCA_036504535.1. GTDB lineage: Bacteria > Armatimonadota > Armatimonadia > Armatimonadales > Capsulimonadaceae > JARLGU01. Next base: position 212,766 of record DASXUY010000049.1, on the reverse strand, counting down.
GACGAGGATAACAAGGTCATCTTCCGCAAGGGAGCGCCCCTTGGCCTCGACGAAGGCTTCGAAGCGCCGCTGAACGGCGACATCTCGGCTACGCTCGAAGCGTAGCGGTTCATAATGCGAAATGCCCCGGCTTAGGCCGGGGCTTTTTTCGGGTCCACCGCGCACGCCGTCGCGTCCTACAAGCTTCCGGTTGAGACGACTCTCAAGAAGGCGTCGACGACTGCCGGATCAAACTGCCGCCCGCGTTGGCTTTCGATTTCGAGAAGCGCTTCTTGAACCGGCCATGCGTCTTTGTACGGTCGCGAATGTGTTAGCGCGTCAAATACATCAGCGACAGCGAGCAGTCGGGCCTCGAACGGTATGCTGTCGCCTGAAACGCCGTAAGGATATCCGCCGCCGTCCCACCGTTCGTGGTGGCTAAGCGCAATGCGATGCGCGATCCGGAACAGCTCGGTTGCGCCGCCTCTCAGAAGCTCGGCTCCGATAATCGTGTGAGTTTTGACGGTCTCAAACTCCTCTGGCGTGAGCTTCCCAGGCTTCAGGAGGATGGAGTCTGATATCCCGATCTTGCCGACGTCGTGGAGACGCGCTGCCTGCTGTAACCATTTCTTGTGCTCGGTCGGATAACCTAATGCGTCGCCCAGCGTTGCCGTCATGACGCTTACTCGCAGGGTATGTTGTCCGGTATCGTCGTCGCGAAATTCACCTGCTCGTGCCAGCCTGTCGAGGGTCTCGACCTGCGCGTGTTCTAGTTGGTTGGCGTAAAGCGCTATACGCTCTTTGGCGGCTTCTACTTGCGCAGTCCTCTCCTGAACTCGAATCTCTAGCTCATCGTTTTTGTCGCGAAGCTCCATTTGCAGGAAACGGGTCTGTAGAAGGTTTGCTATTCGAATGACGATTTCGAGAGTGTCAAATGGCTTTGTTAGGTAATCATGAGCTCCAGCCATTAACGCACGACGCTTGGACCCAAACGATACGTCTGCAGTGAGCATTAGAATTGGGATTTCGTCGCGCTCTCCGCCTTCGGCGAGCATTTGTTCCATCACTTCCACTCCATCGATTCCGGGCATCATTAGGTCTAGGAGCACGATGTCGGGAGCGAATGATCGATAGAGCGGTAATGCCTCGAGGGGATCTGATGTGCTGGCAATAGTGGTATAGCCAGCGTGCTGCAATATATCTCTGAGCAGCAAGACGTTGATCGGTTCATCGTCAACAACCAGGAGCTTTGCACTGTTTAATCCCTCACGCCACTTCTGCCGTAATTTCACTCGTTGTTGCCCTAACTGTTTGGTGCCGTCTATTTCATGCATCAAGCTGAATTTCCTATCTATGGGCCCGCTCGTCGCGGAAGGCAAAATAATCACCTTATCGGCTACGTGCCTTACGTGAAATGAACTCCTGTGGGGCGAGCGCCAACGCATTCGTGGAGTACCTTCATTAAGAGGATGAGGTCGAACGGCTTTGTTATATAATCATAGGCCCCGGCGTCTATGAGGCGCTTGATCTGGCCGGGGGTGGCGTCTGCGCTAACGATTATTACCGGGATTTCTTTTGTTGCACTTTTAGCCTTAAGTTCGGCGAGCACATCCTCACCTGAACCATCAGGCAGCTGCAGATCCAGCAGAATGACCGCAATCGGCATCTCGCTTGCCAGTGCTACCCCACGGTGGCCCGCTGTCGCTGTCACGAGGTTGAATTGCTTCTGGGTAGTCAGCACATGCTCCATGAGTTTTAGGTTTGCCAAGTTATCGTCAATATAAAGGACGACATGTTCGAGCTTTGGCCCATCCTCTTTATCGAAGCTTGGGATGGCGACTTCTAGGGGCAACTCACTCGGGGCGCGCTTTAGTGCAACATGAAACGATGTACCGACGTCGACGACACTTTGCATATGTATTGAGCCGCCCATCAGTTCAACAAAGTTACGGGATAATGCGAGTCCGAGCCCGGTACCTTCAATAGCAGTCGGGGCAGCGTCCAGACGGTCGAACGGCTGATAAAGACGGTGGACATTATCGTCGCAAATGCCACGACCGGAATCGCTAACGTAAATGGATATTTGCGCCTCGTCGACGTCTTCGCATCCAATCATAACAATCCCGTGATCATTTGTGAATTTGCTGGCATTTGAAAGAAGGTTGAGCAGTATCTGTAGGAGGCGTTGTGGGTCCCCGTGGATGTACGAGTTGGTCGCGAGTTCTGGGTCGAAGATCAGATGCTGCCCGCGTTTCTCGCATAATGGGCGTATTATATCAACGGCGCCTTGGATGCATTGTTCGACCGACACCGTATCCGACGACACCCTGAGGCGACCGGACTCAATCCTCGCTAGATCGAGAACTTCGTTGATAAGCTCAAGCAGATGTTGCCCGGACTTTATTATATGTCCCAGCCTCACCGCCTGCTTCTCGTCCGGGGAGTCCATTTCCATAAGCTGTGCAAACCCCAGTATGCTGTTCATTGGAGTTCGCAACTCATGGCTCATGCGAGAAAGGAAAACGCTCTTTGCGGCATTGGCTCGTTCCGCTTCGTCCGTCGCATGCTGGAGTTGGATGGTTCTGTCCGCCACGCGCTTTTCAAGATTAGCGTGGGCAACGAGCAGGTCGGACTTGCTTCGGATAAGTTCGTCATCCGCTTTTTTCCTATCCGTAATGTCAGTCGTCATACTGAACGACCCTATTACAGCCCCATCGTCATCGTAGAGTGGCGAAACGGAAACAATAGCCCAGACCGGCGCCCCCGTTTTGTGGATGAACTCCCGATCGAACTGCTCAGGACCGGCTATGGCCCGTCTAAGAAACATCTGCCTGGCGGCTACACTGTTTGCCGTCGCGACAAAATCAAATGCTGATCGTCCCATCAACTCGTCCTGCGAGTATCCAAGCATATCGCAGAACCGCTGGTTGACGTAAGTAATCGTTCCCCGTTCATCAACCTGGGTGACGCCTTCGTGGGTAGTCTCGACGATACGGCGGAACTTGTGCTCGCTCTCGGCGAGGGACGACATCATGAGGCGGGTGAAAGTGACGTCTTGAACGGTTCCAATCGTCTGGATTGGAACGCCATTGTCGTCATAGTGGGTTTCGCACCGCTGGTGAACGTACTTTATAGTGCTGTCATCAAGCTGGATTCTGTGGTCAATAACGCAGCGCGTGTGGTTTTCAATTGATGATGCGAATGCTGCATGCACCATGGCACGATCATCTGGGTGAACGAAAGCCAGAGCTCCTTCGTATGTGTGGTCGAACTCGGAAGGAGAAATTCCGTATATATTGTGCGTTTCGTCTGACCAAGTCAAGGTGCCCCAGAGGGATTCGATTTGCCATGAACCAACTTTGGCAATCGACTGAGCTTCCGCCAGCGATGTGCGCTGGAGTTGGAGATGCTCGGCTAACTGTCGCTGCTCAAGCTCGGCGTTTGTGAGCAGCCTTTCAGTGTTTTTCGTGGCGGTGATGTCGATGCTAACTCCGACAATGCCCGCGACTTTTCCCGACGCGTCGTTAAAATACGTGTTAACAATATGGGCTGGAAAGGTGCTGCCGTCCTTTCTGTGCACGAGAGCTTCTCCGCTCTGGCAGCCAGTCTCCGCCATATTGGCCACCATATTTATCACATTTTGCATCTCATGAGGGACGACAGTGAGTTCAATTATGTTTTTGCCAAGCGCTTCGTCAGCTGACCACTGGTAAAGCGTTTCGGCGAAATTGTTCCAATACGTAACGCAGCCATTCAGGTCGGTGGCGATAATCGCGTTTTGTACCTGGGCCAGGAGTAGTGAACTGAAGCGGATACGCTCATCTGCGGCGCTGCGCTCAGTTATATCGTGAATTGTCCCAATCAACTTCGGGAGGCTGTGTGGCGACTCTCGCTCGAAATATTGTGCCATCTCGTGGACTAAGCGCACGTCGCCATTGGGACGAATGATTCGGTGTATGAAGGAGTAGTGGACATTCGTGGCAACAGATTGGGCTAATTGGCTTTGAACCGCGTCCCGATCGTCAGGGTGTACCGACTCTAGAAAAAGGTCATTGCTAACGTTCACTGCCCCAGGCTCGAGCCCAAAGATACGAAACGTCTCATCCGACCAGCGAAGTGGGTTGGCGTTGATCTGCTCTCGGTTTCCAAGGTCCAATTCCCAACTGCCGATATGAGCGACATGCTGCGCCCTCGCCATATTTGCTTCGCTTTGCGCCAGCCTCGAAACTGCGGCTTTCTGCTCGCCGATATCTCGAACAATGAAAGAGTAACCCGAAACGACATTGGTTGCGCTGAAAATTGGCGATGTGGCAACGGATACGTCGACCAAATTACCGAAGCTTGTGACGTGTGTGGTCTGAAACTGCGGCATCCGTTCGCCGATCAATATGCGCTCTTGTATTCGGTTCAGCTCGGCCTTCCATACGTCGTCACCGAGAAAAAAGACAGTTCGTCCAATGACTTCCAGAGCGCCGTATCCGTAAAGATGTTCTGCTGCTTTGTTCCAACTCACGAGCAATCCGTCGACGTCCAGGCTAAAAATGGAGTTGTCTGAGTAGAGTACGATTGCCGCAAGTTGCGCCTGGTCGTCCTCGAACTGCTTTCGAGCGGTGATATCATTCTGCGATCCCCAGATTCTGGAGAGCATTTCATCCTCAACGACGCCAATGAGATTGTGCAAAATGTACTTAGGTCGTCCCAAACGATCAACCTCGAATGACTCTGTGTTAACGAGACGATATTGATTGCGCACCAACAATCTCATATAGTTATGTTCTGCGGTATCGTCCACATCGAAGAACTCGCCAAACCGCATTCCAACGAGGCTTGATGGATGAACGAACCCGTAAATGTGAGCCATTGCTTCGTTACACTCAGCCAGAAACGCGTGACGCGCCAGGTGAATCAGCTGATCCCGTTCCGACAGAGAAATCGGCATTGGCAACTCAAGTTCAAATCGCCATATTCCCTCGGTGCTGTTTTCTACAAATGTGCGATACCGGTCTTCGCTCACCCTCAGTGACTTCGCTGTTCTGCACCGCTCTATTGAGAATCGAATCGTGCGTTCTAGCGAGGTGCATGAAACGTCATTAAGTGCAACGCAGTCGCTCGCCCCCGCGCGCATTGCAGCGGTCTCCGACGCACGATCAAGTTGCTCAAAAATCACGATGATCGGCGGACATTCGAGAAAGCGATTGGTATCGTCGATGAACTCTACGCTGGTTTTGGCTGAAAGCCCATTGCTAAGCAGAACAACATCGTGGGCAGTGCCGCTTACGTGCTCGATAGCTGAGGAATACGTCGGTGCCCAGGAAATCACAAACCGCTCCGGTGATTCTGCTAGCGTTGACGCAATCTGCTGATAGTCCAGCTCGCTATCCGCCGCCACAAGCACGCGAACAAAGGAATTAGTCATGTTATTTATTCAGAAACCATTCGGTCCGAAAAGCGAAGAGGCGTCAAATCACGGTACATTGAGCACCACAATGAGGGAGTTCGGAAGTAGCAACCAAGAGGCAGGAGTCGAGGAAGCTAGCCACTATCAGCCGAGTTTCGTCGGTATTGACAATGCGGTAGCGATGTCTAGATCATATCTTGAGCAAAACCGTATAATCAACGCAAACGTAGAATAATTGTCTCCTAAGAATATTCCTACACTCGGGATGTATCAAACATAATTGGCAAATATATCTAGTCTGGTTGGCAATATGTGGTTGGTTCGTATGGCGCCGTCTCTCCGACGGCCTTCTTGGCACCCGCGCCGTGGTAAAATTGGGTCGAATCTCATTTGAACGGAATGGCGGGGCGAGCACATTTAGCTCTGCTTCGGTCGAAGCATAACGCAAGCACGAAAATACATTCCACGCTTGCCAGAGCAGGCCGTTGTGAGTGGTAATTTTTGCGCACTGAGCGCGCGACTGATACATTTGTCTTTGAAGGTGGTGGTCGAAGATGGCGAAAAAGCAAAAAGCGAAAAGCCCTGCGGCAAAGTACGGCACGCCGCGAAAATCGATTGTTGATTTCGATTTGCTAGATGATTTGGAAAGCCGCCTCAAAGCCGGTGACATCTACGATGTTTGCTATGAGGTCAGAGCCCTTGAGGAGCGTGCTCCGCGCGACATAAACGTAGCCATATTGGCGTTTCAATGCGCCATCGAGATGGGCGACACGATCGAGCAAGAGCGTCTCTCGCTGAAGATGATCTCCCTTGCGCCCACAGATCCGCGCAACACGCTTAATCTGGCGTTCACGTACCTGAAGAACAATCGCGCCGTGCTTGGTATCGAGAAGCTCGAAGAGTTCGTGAAGCGCTGGCCAAATCACCAAGAGGCCGACAAGATACGGCGCGATCTGGTCGAATTGCGCGACGCCCTCGCCAAAGATGCGCCCGACCTGGGATTGGCTCCAGACGTTCAGCTCAAGTTCACGAGAACCCACGAGGAATGTCAAAGCCTACTTGATCGCGGCGAATTACCTGCTGCGCGTCGAGCTGCCGAAGCCCTCATTAAGATCAAGCCGGATTTTGCAGCCGCTCACAACAATATCGGTATGTCGTATGCGCTTGAGTGCGACTTCCCCAAGGCGGTCCTGGCCCTTCGCGGCGTCATCGACTTCGAGCCTGACAACATACACGCACTTTCGATGCTCACGAAGCTTTCAAGAGTCACTGGCGACCGTGAGGCCATGGAAGAGTACGCCGCGCGCCTCAAGGCGAGCAAAGCGCCCGCCGCCAACCGCGCTCTCAAAGTGATGGAAGCCCTCACGTTCGCTGGCGACCATGAAGCAGTGCTTGAGGAGTTCGACGCCGTTAGCGGCCTAGCGGGACGCGAGCTTGCTACCATTACCCACTACGCGGCGTGTGCCTCGGCTAACCTTGGTGACGAGAGTCGTGCCGTTGCGCTCTGGAAGGACGCGATATCGAGCGATCCAGCGTTCACGTTCGCAACCGAGAACATCGCTGACCTGAAGCGTCCGCTTGGCGAGCGCCACGGCCCCACCGTATTCGCACTACAGCAGATTGGCTCTCCCAAGATCATTTTGGACATGGCCGCAGTCGCATCCACCATAACGGCCACTAGCACTAACCCGGAGGATCGCTTGATCAGGCAGTTGCTCAAGCGGAACCCATGGCTTCCGCCAGCTGCATCGGCAATATTTGAGTTTTGCAACTCGACGACGATTAGTATGGTGATGGCATTATTGGAGCATTCCGAGCACCCCGGCGCTGGCGATGCTATCCGTAATCTCGCACTTGGCCGGAGAGGCAGCGACGAGCTCAGGACTCGTGCGGTCGGCCTCCTCACGCGCATGAACGTGACGATGCCGTCGCCGCTCCCGTTTTGGAGCAAAGGCGTTCTCAGGACGGTGGAGTTCCGACCGTATGCTGTATCAACAAAGGCGAAACCGTCAGGCTTGCCCAAGGAGGTCGACGCGATGCTCAAGCGCGCATTCGATCTCCACTACGACGAAGAGTACGAAAAGGCGCTCAAAATTCTCTACCAGTTGCAGGCGGTCGTGACCCATCCCACCATCGAATCCAACATTGCGGCAAATCTTGCCGCCATTGGCCGCGAACCAGAAGCCCTTGCTATCATCAAGGAGATATACAACACGTATCCCGACTACCTCTATGCGCGTTACGCGTACGCTGGCCACTTGGCGCGAGAGGGAAAAGTCACCGAGGCGAAGGATGTGATCGCAAAAACCAACCGTCCCGAGACCCTGCATGTGACCGAGCACCTCGCGTTTTGCGTGGCTCAGTGCGAAGTGCTCATTGCCGAAAACGATCTTGACACGCTTAAGGTCTACTACGAAATGATCGAATCTGTCGACGAAGAGCACCCGATGCTTGACCGCCTCGATGAGATCATGGGTATTGAAGACATGGACGACGAGTATCTCGATTAGCTTGTTGGTTGCGTAGCGACGCAATGCTGCGCCGTATATTAACGGCGGCAAGCTTCACTATGCAGCTGTCTCGCGCCCTTGACCGCAAGTAGCGAAGCGCGGTACGATTCCCATATCCGAACGACACAGCAAAAGGCGATACCAATGTCTGACGTGAAAAACGCATCACTGCGCGCGAGCGAGCTTCGCGAGTTAATCAACAAGGCCAACTACGATTACCACACGCTTGATCGGCCGACCATCGCCGACAGCGAATACGACACAGCGTTCCGCGAATTGAGCGATATCGAGCAGCAATTCCCCGAAATCCTCACCGACGATTCGCCGACGCAGCGTGTGGGCGCAGCGCCTGCAACGGCGTTCGAGCAGCACACGCACCGCATGCCCATGCTGTCGTTGGGAAATGCGTTCAATGACGACGAGCTCCGCGCATTCGATGCGCGCCTCAAGCGCTACGTCGGGATCGACGCCGATGCGCCTGTCGAGTACTGCACCGAGCTGAAAATCGACGGCCTCGCGATGGCGCTAACGTACGACCATGGCAAGCTGATTGTCGGCGCAACTCGCGGCGACGGTGCTGTGGGTGAGAATATTACGCAGAACGTTCGTACAGTCCAATCCGTGCCGCTGACGCTGCCTGCGGGCGCTCCTGACATGATCGAGATCCGCGGCGAGATTTACATGCCGCACGCGGAGTTCGCCCGCGTGAACGCCGAACGCGAAGTATCTGGCGAGCCAACATTCGCTAACCCTCGCAACGCCGCCGCTGGTGGGCTGCGCCAGCTTGACTCGCGCGTCACCGCATCCCGCCGCCTCTCCGGCTTCTTCTACGGCCTCGGCGCAAGCACGGGAGCGGAGCCTGCAACTCAAGCGGATCTACTAGAGCAGCTTCGCGCCTGGAAGTTCCCGGTAACGACGCACTACAAGGTTTGCCCCAGTATCGACGCCGTGATAGAATTCGTCACAGACTGGACCAATCGCAAGGCTACATTGCCGTATGACATCGACGGTATCGTCGTCAAGGTCAACTCCGTGCCACTGCAGCGCGATCTCGGCAGCGTAGGGCGCACACCACGCTGGGCAATCGCGTACAAGTTCCCCGCCGAGCAGGGGCGAACCAAGGTGCTTGATATTTTCGTGTCGGTGGGGCGTACCGGAGCGCTCACCCCGGTGGCGTTTGTTGAGCCTGTCGTGCTTCCACCTGCGTCAACGGTTCAGCGCGCCACGCTCCATAACCAGGACGAGGTCGACCGCAAGGATGTGCGCGTCGGCGACACAGTCCTGATCCAGAAGGCGGGCGATGTGATCCCTGAGATCGTCTCAGTGGTACTGGCGGAGCGCCCCGCACATTCCGTCGCCTTCAAGATGCCTGCCGAGTGTCCGGTCTGCGGCACGCCCGTCGTGCGTCCCGAGGGCGAAGCTGTTACCCGCTGCCCGAACCGCGTCGGCTGTCCCGCACAGCAGGTTGGCCGCGTGATCCACTTCGTGGGGCGCGGCGCAATGGACATCGAAGGGCTTGGCGACGAGCGCGTCTTGCAGCTTCTAGACAGCGGCCTTATCAAGGACGCTGGCGATCTGTATTCGCTCACCAAAGAGCAGCTGCTGCCGCTCGATAGGATGGGGGACAAGCTCGCCGACAACATCCTCACGGGCATTGAGGGCAGCAAGACGCGATCACTCGCGCGGGTTATCTACGCCCTCGGCATTCGCCACGTAGGTGACCACGTCGCTGACGTCCTCGCTCAGCACTACGGTTCAATCGACAAACTGCGCGCCGCTACCGTCGAAGAGCTGAGCAGCGTTCACGAGATAGGACGCACGACGGCAGAGAGCGTCGTCGCCTACTTTGGTCAGCCAGAGAACGAGGAGCTAATTCGGAAGCTTGACGATGCCGGAGTGAGGCCATCGACCGCGTCGCTCGCTCCGAAATCCGACAAGCTCGCCGGGAAGACCTTCGTGTTTACCGGCACGCTTCACGCTGGGACGCGAGAAGCTGCGGAAGCTCGTGTCCGCGAGCTAGGCGGGCGAGCGTCGGGCTCAGTGTCGAAAGCAACCAGCTTCGTCGTTGCTGGCGACAGCGCAGGTTCGAAACTCGACAAAGCCCGCGCGCTCGGTGTGACTGTTCTCACGGAAGCTGAGTGGCTGGAAATGTCAGCCGATTAGGCAGCCTGTGTCTCTTGCAAGCCCGCAGTACCCGTTACCGCCCATTTTCTAAAGGGCGGACCCTCGGTGCGAAATACCCGCAACTCCCCGCCAAAAATGTTGTCAATATCACAAAGCCCGTGGAACAATCTCAGGCGGGCAATCGTCCTAACACGTATCGTTGTCCTGTCTCAACATGCTAGCCTAATCCGCAGATTGATTTTGCTGAGCATTTGAAGCATTTTGCAGCCGCTTCGATCTTATCCCATAAGAGATGCACCCACAAACAGTGGACGCAGATCATGGAAGGATAGGGCTTCAAGAGTGGTCGCAATTCAGAACAACTCGCGTAAGATCGGTGAAGGTCCGCTAGCTCTTCCGGACATGGGTAACCGCCCGTCCGGTTCAGGTTTGTTGCCGCTGGTGAAAATGGGCTTCTTCCCGCAACGAGACAAACAGACCGCCCTGTTCGGGGGCGTTGTACCTATCCCCGCGATGTCGCGTCCAATGGACGAGGACGATGCGCTGTTGCGTCGATGCCGTACTGGCGACGTAGACGCGTATGGGCTGCTCGTATCCCGCCACGAACGGCGCGTCCAATCCATTTTGTCCCGTATTCTGCTGAATGGCGTCGAAGCGCGACGTGAACTCACGCCCGACATCGAAGATCTCACCCAGGACGTGTTTATCCAGGCGTGGCGAGCCCTCCCACGATTCCGCGGAGATGCCCGCTTCTCAACCTGGCTCTACCGCATAGCCACCAATCGCGCTCTCAAAGAGTGGAAACGCGCCAAGCTGCACAACTCCCGCGTTCAGGAAACCACCCTCGAAGACCAAGTGCGTTTCGATGCCACCGCGCCGCAAGCCGACTGCCCGCAACGAGCGCTCGATGTGCGATACCGCGACGCCGCAATGCGTCAGGCGATTGATACCCTCCCTGAAAAGCAGCGAACAGTTATCCTCCTCCACTATTTTGAAGACCAGTCCTGCGAAGACATCGCGTCCTTGCTAGGGTGCTCCGTGGGCACTGTCTGGTCGCGGCTCCACTATGCCGTGAAGCGCTTGCGAGAGTCGTTGACCTGGATCGATCCGAGGGACGAGTCAACGCCATGAAGCTTTCCTGTCTCTATTGGTCGAAATGGATTGCGCCGTACGCCACCGGTCTGCTGGACTTGCAGAATCCGAAGCTGGCTGCTCAGGTAGCGCACCATGTGGCCGGTTGTGCTCAGTGCCGCGCCGCTGTCGACAGCCTCACAGTCGTCGATACCGTTCTTCGAACTCACGCACGCACTCAGCGTATTAACGACCGGCTTGATGCCCCAAAGCGTCGCGCCTCGTCCATGTCTGAGCGCGTCGTCGCGGCCATTCGGCCGGATGAGAAGTACTCGACACCCATGTGGACACCGGGAACGCTCTCCTTCGTGAGCGTGGCTGCGTTTGCCCTCGTTGTGGTCACTCTCGTCAACCCCCAGTCCGGAGCGCGAGCCTGGTTCCTGACAAGCGTGCTTGGCCAGCAAGCCGCCCCAGCTCAGGTCACTGCGCCTGTAACCCCGCCATTTCCTGCGTCGAACGATCCTTTCAAGGCGACCATAGCGCCCACTGTTAAGCAGGGGCTAGCCTCGCCAGCCGCTCAAGTTCCTGGCCAGTCGCCTCAATTGTCTCCGTCACCGTTCATGGGCTCGGTGGGATCCGTCCCTGCGCCCGCGTCGCTAGCCGATACGTCGCCCGCGACTGCCGCCGCCACAGGGCCTCGTCACACTTCGGCATCAACGGCGTCGTTCAAGCCCGCCACGTCACCAACGTCCGCGTCGTCCGCCGCAGACGCTCCGACAATTGACAGCCAGCCTGCCGCTGCCGTCGAAACCACGGACCGCCAATCGCCTGTAGCGGAGCGCTCGCTTCCATACGATTCCAACGGCACTCAGGCGCCGCCCAGCCCGCCGGGGGCGCTCACGAACGCCGCAGGCAGCTTGCTGCAAAGCGACAGCGTTGCTCAGACCGACGGCCCGCTCGCAAAACGCAGCCTGCTGAAGTCGCTGGGCGATGGATCTGTACGCAGCGATGCTCACGCCCGCATCGAAATCAAATCGCCGCTTCCCGCCGGAAAAACGTCGCCAGCCGACACCAACGACACTCCAGCTAAGGGGCAGCAGACGGCACCGTAGTGCTCATTAACGGCTGCGCCTTTTGGTCGTGAACGTCAACATTTTGTTGATTATAGCGACCGACCAGAGGTACAATGCGAGGTAATGCTCTCTAAGACCAAGCTCCAGTTAGAAGCACAACCCGCGCGGATCCTCTGTGTCGACGACGAGGCGAGTATCCGGGAACTCCTGCGCGTCAACCTCAGCAAGGTTGGGTACGAAGTCTTCCTCGCAGTGAACGGCCAAGAAGCGCTCGAAGTCGCAGTTGCCCAGCATCCTGACCTTATTCTCCTGGACCTCAGCATGCCCGTTATGGATGGCTTCGAGGCGATTGCCGCGCTGTCCAATGATGCGGAAACGTCCGATATTCCCATCGTGGTCATCAGCGGGGCTGGCAACCCGCATGAGCGTGTCAAGGCACTTGAAGCGGGTGTCGACGACTTCATCTGCAAGCCATTCGACCGCTCTGAACTGCTTGCTCGTGTCCGCTCCCTTCTACGTGTTCGCCGCCTTCACCGTACGATGATCGAGACCAACGAAGAGCTGCAGGACGCGTTCAACATGGCACGCGACGCCGAAGCGCGTTACCGCTCGCTGGTGAACGACTCCCTCGATGCCGTCTTCGTGGTCGACGCCGAGACCGGCACGGTTCGCGAATGCAACGAAGCGGCGGCAGTGCTGACTGGCTACGCCAGCACCGATTTACCTGGGCTCTCGTTCTCCAACCTGTGCCCCGATGCGCCAACTGGCACTCAAGGTTCAACCGAGGCGGTTCTATTTGATCGCGGCGAAACCGCTATTCCAGTGTTCGTCAAGGTCTCTGTTGTCCGCTCAGTATCCGCAAACCTTTTGCAGTACACGGTGCGAAACCTCCAGCCCATGAAAGAGCTTGAGCGTCGCCGGATCGACTCTGAGCGCCTGTCGGCGGTCGTCGAAACAGCCGTGACCATCAACGAAGAAGTCAACACACCGCTTTCCGTCATCATCAACAACACCGAAACCCTGCGCGCAGGGTTACCGGGTGTCGATAGCAAAGTTTACACCCGTCTCGACCACACTCTTCTGGCCGCAAAGCAGATCCAGACCGTGGTCGCCAAGCTCGCTCATGTGCAGCGAGCAACATCCAAGGAATATCTCCCCGGTACGCAGATGCTCGACCTCGAGACTGCGATCGCGGACGAAAAGAAAGGCTAGTCCATGTCAGCGACCCAAACCGCTGAAGGCCCCCTGCAGATCGGATTGATCGGCTGCGGGACAATCTCCGTCACCCATGCGGACGCGATTGCAGGTCTCCAGAATGCTACCCTTGTCGCCTGTTGCGACATCATCCCGGAGCGCGCCACCGATTTCGGCGCCAAGTACGGCATCGATCCTTCTCACATTCACACGACAGTTGAGGCGTTTCTGAATGACCCGGCCGTTCAGGCTGTCTCAGTCTGCACGCCCAGCGGCTTGCACGCCGACGTGGCCATTGCGGCGCTGGACGCTGGCAAGCCCGTCATTATCGAAAAGCCCATGGATGTCACTGTCGCGGCTTGCGACAGGCTTGTCGACGCGCAGAAGCGAACCGGTTTACAGCTTGGCGTCATCTCCCAGCACCGCTTTGATGAAGCGTCCGTCGTTGCGCGCAAGTTGATTGACGAGGGCGCAATCGGTAAGCTCTTTTTGGTCGAGGCACAAATCAAGTGGCACCGAACCCAAGAGTACTACGATAGCGGCGATTGGCGCGGCACGTGGGCGCTCGATGGCGGCGGCGCGTTGATGAACCAGGGTGTCCACACCGTCGACCTTATGCGCTGGCTCGCGGGACCGGTGAACACCGTTTACGCTGTCGCCCGAACCGCCGCCCATGAGCGCGTGGAAACCGAAGACGTGGTCTGCGCGACGCTCACATTCGAGAGCGGCGCCATTGGCAACCTAGTCGCGTCTACCGCAGCCTATCCGGGCTTCCCAGCGACGCTTAGCTTGCACGGCACGCTTGGCAGCATTGTCATTTCAGGCGATGTGCTGCAGACAGTCGCCACCAAGGAGCCTACCGGCTACGAGGGTGGGGGTAAGGCAGCAACTCACGCTTTGCAAGTGGCTAGAGGCGGCACAAAGACCGCCGAAGAGCATAAGGTCGAGGAAACCGTCGCTGTCACCGGCGCATCGGACCCGACCACAATCTGGGGTGACGCTCACAGATCTCAGATCGGCGAATTCGCTGACGCCGTGCTCGATGGCCGCGCACCCGCTATCGATGGTGTCGCTGGTCGCCAGGCGGTGCAAGTGGTTCGCGCCGTCTACGAATCGGCTCAATCAGGCAAACTGGTAACCCTATGATCGTCCTCGGGATCGACCCCGGAACCGCAACTACCGGCTACGGGGTCGTCCGCGAGATCGCTCCCGGGAAGATCGTCCCCATCGATTACGGTGTGATCCTGACCTTCCCGGAGCAGACCGCTCCCGAGCGTCTTGTGCAAATCTACGACGGTATCAACCACCTCATCGACAAATACAAACCCGACACCGTCGCGACAGAGCGGCTATTCTTCAGCAACAACGAAAAGACCGCGATCTCAGTAGGGCGCGCCATCGGTGTGGTGCTTCTCGCGATCGAGCAGCACAAACTGCCGTGGACCGAATATACCCCGATGCAGGTCAAGCAAGCCGTCACCGGTGTCGGATCCGCCGACAAGAAGCAGATACAGTGGATGGTGACCAAGCTGCTGGGCCTAAAAGAAACCCCCAAACCCGACGACGCCGCCGACGCCCTCGCCATAGCCATCTGCCACGCCCACTCCGCCAAGCTCTCCGCGCTCGGAGTGCGGAACCGGTAGGGGGCGTGAGGGGTGATCGGCGGTGCGTTAATAATAAGTTCGAGGCCACAGTGGAATTTGGACCAGATTACTTCATCGGCGGCATCCGAGAAAAGAGTCTCTTTTTCGGGGGACCAATTCCTGAGATTGGGCAGTTTCAGTTTGATACGTGGATGGAATGGATGTCCCATTCAGCAACGACATGGTTCGATGGTCTTATCTCAGCAGCGTTGACATTTCCACGGGATACCGACGGCAACTGGGATCGATCAAATTGGGATACTGCGCTGTCCTATATTGCCTTGCACCTCGCAAGTGAGCATCCTGATGAAACGCTGTTGCGGTTATGTGATGCCCTGACGGCGTATCCGGGCCACACGTCGCTGGCTAATATGATTTACGAGGCAGTTGATGCCGCTTACAAAACGTCAGGTTTGCATGAGGACTGGGACGTTGGAAATGGCACCGTAGGTTTGGAAGCAGCGGTAGCCGCTCTCGACTATAGTAACGCAGACGTGGAATCCGTATGCGACACGTTTCTCGTGTACTTGATTACCGGCATCGACCTTACAAGGTGCGCTAGTCGACGGGCTATGATTAGGTCGATCGCTGATCGGGTTAGTGGTGATCGCCTGGCCGTTCATCGGGAAGCCTGCATCTATTCCGGCGACGAGTATGCTGCCCTACCCACGAATGAGTGCGAGCTATACCTGATTGAGCGGTTCGGAATCATCAACTACTACTGAGGTGCCATTATTGGGTCCCGGAATTTTGCCGCTTCGCGACAAAGTCGCTTATGCGAGCTAATGGCCTCACCCACCGTCCACAATCCCCCGCACCGCCTCCAGCGGGCCGCTCAGGATTGAACTGCGAACCGGTAGGGAGTGGCGCGGCAGGTCCGACGTGGGCGCTAGTGAGACGGCGTCCGTGCTGCCAGTGCGCGCTTAGCCCGCGTCGTTAATTTCACGCATAACTTTTCCGCTTGACCATAATATCGATATATGGTACTATCTGACTATGATACTATCTTTTGCCGATCATGAGACGGAAAAGGTTTTTAGTGGACAGCGTTCAAGAAAGTTACCGGCGGAAATACAGGAAAAGGCGCGGCGCAAGCTCTTGCTCCTCCACGCAGCAGTGCTTATAAGCGATTTACGGTTGCCTCCAAGTAACATGCTTGAGAAGCTAGCAGGGCGTCCTGACTATTGGAGCATCCGAATCAACCGGCAATGGCGTATCTGCTTCGTCTGGAAAGAAAGGGTTCCGAGTGAAGCCAAAGGAAAAGAAGCCCCAGGTGATTCGTATAGCGTAGAGATCAACAACCACTATGCATAGAAGCTGCAACTGTTAACGAGGAAATATTATGATTGAAGATTTTACTGCCGAGCTTGAAAACCCACATCCAGGTGTCTTGCTGAAAGAGGAATATCTTGACGATATGGGGATTACACCGTACAAGCTTGCGAAGGCCCTTGGTCTATCGCAAATCCATGTCTCGGAGCTTCTAAAAGGGAAGAGGAACATCACGCCGAAAACTGCTTACCTTCTCGGCAAGTTCTTCGAAACAACGCCTGACTTCTGGATGAATTTGCAGACCCATTACAACATGGTCGAAGAGGCTCGCGGGCTAGGCGACCGACTGGACAAGGTTAAGAGTTACCGTACCCTAATAGCTGCGTGACGCTTGCTGGGTGATCTGGGAATTCAATAACCTTGCTTCGCTCGTGCGCGGCTACGAGCCCGTCCTCGGTGGTCACCTCACCTAACTTAAATAACATGAACAGCGTTGTGACAACAGACTTCGACAACATTGCAAACGCGATTTGGCATATTAGCGCGGAAGACCAGATGATTTATGAGGCAGGACGGTACGTGTCAAATCCGGCGTGGGATAACTTCATGGAGGGGGTCAATCTGAACTGGTTGCCTTGGGTGATCAAGGCGATCAAGTTCCCGCCGCCGTATGTAGACCTTGTGAACGAGCAGGGCATCGGGTCGTGGTGGCTTGCAACCAGTGAAACGCTGGCCGTCATTGCCAATGCTTATCCAGGGGAAACAATCCGCGCCCTGGTTTCAGAGTTTTCGCCCTTAGGAGAGCCATCCCTAATCGTATCAGAATTGGGTGAAGCTTGCGCTGTGCTCTCGCGCACACTCGGCCTAAATCGCCAGGAATGGGTGTCGGACGCGAGGAGTGCACTCCTTGACCTCGCAATCAATGCAATTGCCCCGCTAGTAACCAACTTCTCGGTGATGTCGCAAGATGCCCAGATGACGCTAGTGGATTGCCTAGAGTACATAGGCGGCAAGCGGGGCAACGAAATGCTGGCGCAGCTAGAACAAGAGCATGCAGACATCATCAACGGTTTTCCAAAATAGGCATCAGACTGATGCTCACAGATTTTGCAAAAACACTTCCTTCAGTTACTGCCTCACCCACCGTCCACAATCCCCCGCACCGCATCTAGCGGGCCGCAGAGGATGAACTGAGCACCGGCGGGGCAGGTCCGCGGTAGTTCGGACGGTGGCGCGAGGGCGGTGCCGTCCGTGCTGAATGCGACAATTCTCACCCCGCTCTCCCGCCATCCGCCAATCGCATCGGCGCCAATGGAAAGCGTCGCGGTGTAGCGGGCTGCGGCGACGACGAGGTTGCCTACGTGGATCGTACGCACGGCTGATTCGTCGGTTGCGGCTCCGACAAACGCTCCCGCAGCGCACTCCGATGCGCTCAGCACGGAGCTGATTGCGAACGCTCCAGCGAGGCGGTCGGCGAGGGAGTCGTCGAATATACGCGCCACGGTGGTGATGTTTGGGTTCATTCGGCGTGCCTGGAGACAGGCAAGGATGTTGACCATATCGTCGGTGGTGCCGCCAATGAACGCCGCCGCTGTGCGTGTCGATGCGCGCTCCAGGTTCTCTGGCAGGCGGGCGTCGCCCGTGAGCACTGGCGCACGCTGACGAATCGCTTCGACGAACCGATCACGCGGCGACAGTTCAATCACGGCCACATCGAGACCCTGCTGCAGAAGCAGCCTCGATATGCGGTAACCGAGATTGCCGAGGCCCGCGACCACCACATGCCCGGCCATCTTCTCGGCGCGCCGCCCCATCCACTCCTCGATCCGCTCCGTTGTCGCGACACTGGCGAAGTAGGAGAACAGGACACCCAGAAGCGCGCCGCCAGCGACCATGACGCCGCAGCCGAACAGTTTGAGCCAGTCGGGTGAGTCCTTAAGGCTGATATCCCCGTATCCGGTAGTCGTTGCGGTGGTGACGACAAAGTAGACCGCATCGACGAAGCTCAGGTGCATTGCGCGCGAGAACACCGCGACCGCGAGAAGCATCACCAGCCCGAGGCCAGCGGCGACATAGGGCAGCTGAGTAAGCCGTCGCCGTCCGCGCTTTCGGCGGCGAGGCGCTTGCACCTTGTTGCGGGGCCGCTTACCGTCCAGCCGTGACCATCCCGCGTTGACACATACCAGGCGTAGCACGTGGTAGAGGGGAGCGCCGATCAGAACCTGGTCACCGCCCGCGAGAGGGGCATCGTCGGCGGACGCCGGTGTCCACGAGCCTGCCGCATGGCAGCGTCCGAGCACCGCGCAGCCGAAAAGCTCCTTGACACGAGCGGCGGTCAGACCTACCAGCGGCGATCCGGGCTTGACGGTTACGCTGGCAATTGGCGCTTCGCCGTTCCCAAGCCGCAGCGTCTCGAACACCGAGTCCCCGCAGGCCGCTGCGATAAATGCCGGGGCGGCTAGCGACGACACGCTGTATGCGCGGCGAATGTTGAGACCTTCCTCAAGCTGGTCGGCGAGGGCTGGGTCGAATGTGCGTAGCGCGACTGGCGTGTCAGGCGCAATGTCCTTGGCGGCCACAGCTGCCCGCAGGTTTGCGACATCGTCGTCGCCCAGCGCGAGCA
The DNA here is from genome assembly GCA_036504535.1 of Capsulimonadaceae bacterium. Taxonomy (GTDB): domain Bacteria; phylum Armatimonadota; class Armatimonadia; order Armatimonadales; family Capsulimonadaceae; genus JARLGU01. The sequence goes on along the minus strand of DASXUY010000049.1, from coordinate 193,879 downwards.
GCGCATGAGCTGACGGCAGTTCCGACGCCGCGAGGGACGCGTACTCAAGCTCGGGTTCGGCGGTGACAACATCGACGCCGTCGGGAAGCAGACGGAGCAACCCCTCGCCTTCGCCGGTCGAGCGGATTACAACCACGCGGCCATGGGCCCGTACGAGTCGTCCGGCAACGCGAACCGACAACCTGCTGAGGCCAGCAATGACAAACCGCTTGTCAGTCAACATAAGACTGTATTCGACGAAGCTGTCGGGAATGCCTCTTACGGCTCCCGCGCTCGTTACTGGGAACGAGGAGTGGATCAGCCAAACCGCTTGGAGTCGGCTGCCATGCGCCTATAGGCGAGGGGAGATGCTCCGGTGTGCTTCTTGAAGACGCGGTGGAAGTAAAAGGGATCGACGTATCCCAGCTTCTCGGCAACCGCCTGGGCGGAGAGGTCTGTCGATGCCAAAAGCTCACATGCGCGATCAACAAGCAATTGCGTCATGTAGGCGCTGAGCGAAATGCCAACTTCGCGCTGAAACCCCTTGGACAGCGCCGACGCTGTAACGTGTTCGCGCTCAGCAAGGGCGGCGACGGTCAGTTCGGCCGTGCACGATGTCTGCAAATCGGACAAGAGATGTCGATAACGGCCACGTCGGCGAGGGTGGGGAGCAGCCGATACGTCGCGGGCGAGGCTGGCAGCGATCTGGAAGACTCCCGATTGCCAGCTCAGTTCAGATTCGTCGCCACCCACCAGGTAGCTGTCAAAGATCGTGGACACAACGGTGTCCATTACAGGAGCTAGAGTCACAGATCGAAGGTCTCGATCAATCGAGAGCCCGGAGCCGTCGCGCAGATGCAGATGAAAGAAAAACAACTCGCAACCGGAGGGGTAGTCAACGCGAAACGAAATACCCGCCGGAAGGACGTACGCTGTATGAGGAGCCAGGGCATGATGGACGCCATTCATAACAATCTCGCATCCGGCAGCCCGGAACAGGAAAAGCCGAGTAAATGGTGGGCGCGGATGGTCGTAATGCATGGCATCTGTCAAAGCGAAATGGCCGCTTTCGATGATCGTGCAGCTAAGAGCAGCTATCTCGTCGCCGCCTCGGCGAACCAAGTAGTCGAACCTGATTGTGTCGTTTCGCAACATGAGTGACCTTTAAATCTAGTATAGTGCACGGAATTTACTGAATTATGTCCTGAATATACATGTTTGTCCAGTAGCTCCATTGCTAGGATTGTCGCCCGCAGCTATACTTGCAGCATTCCCAATACACGCGGCGAGCATTCAGATGCGTCGCCACCTGCTGGAGGCAACGTATGTCAACAAATGGACCAAGTTCCGACAAGATCCAGGAACTATGCGACCAATCGCGCCTGCTGCGCGAGGTACATCTTAACAATCCGTATCGGCCAGGTTACCACTTTGTAGTGCCGGAGGGAGTAGCAGCGCCCGCTGACCCAAATGGGGCCATTTTCTGGAATGGCCGCTACCATCTGTTTTACATCTACCAGCAGGACACGAAGCACTACTGGGGCCACATATCGAGCATCGACCTGTTGCACTGGAGGTTCCATCCGGCCGCTCTTGGCCCCGGCGATGGTGACGATGGCATCTTTAGCGGGGGAGCCTTTATTGACCGCGATGGTGTAGCGACCATAACGTATTGGGGGTTGCGTCCAACGGGGGATGGCATCTGCATCGCCCGGAGTACGGATCCGATGCTGGACAAATGGACGAAGGAACCAGCCAATCCAGTGATCGCATCAACCCAGTGGGGACTCGCTGAGGCTGAGGTCGACGGCAAGCCCGTGGTTTACGGAACAGCCGATCCGTCTCAGATCTGGGAGCATGATGGGCACTACTACCTGGTGACGGGTAACCTGCTTGTGCTCAAGGAGTACGGCGAGAAGAGAAAGGTCGATGAGCATCTCGGGGATACGGTGTACCTGTTCCGGTCCGATGATCTGGTTCACTGGACCTATCTTCATCCGTTCTACCGGTCTCGCCGGGAATGGACCCGCGACTTCGAGGATAACATGTGTCCCGATTTCTTCCCGCTGCCGTCGTCAGCCTCGGGAGGTCCTGCGAGCGCGAAGCATATGATGCTGTTTATAAGCCACACGTTGGGCTGCCAATATTACATTGGCGACTACGCGAACAACCAGTTCGCTCCAGAGAATCATGGCCGCTTCACGCACGCCGACCGCGCATATTTCGCGCCAGAGAGCCTCTCGGATCCCGCCGGGCGGCGCATTCTGTGGACCTGGCTGCTTGACCAGCGCAGCGCCGAGGTCCGACGTGGATCAGGTTCCTCTGGTGAGCTCAGCTTGCCGCGTGTTGTGTGGCTGGGAGACGACGGTACGCTGCGGATGCAGCCCGCCGAGGAGTTTAAGCGATTGCGCATCAACCCTGTCAAACTGCCCGACCAGCTGATCACACCTAACTGCGACGTTCCAGTGCCAACAGCTTCGACCAACTCGCTTGAGATATCGGTGCGCTTCCATATTGGCGACAGTACGAAGTGCGGCGTGCGGGTAGCATGCTCGCCCGGCGGCGACGAACAGACACTGGTCTACTACGATTCCGCCAACCGCGCACTTGTCATCGATACGAGCAGATCGAGTCTCAGCGACGGCGAAAAGGTTCTGGAATCGGCACCTTTCGAACTCGCCAGCGGCGAAGCGCTGGATCTGCGCGTTTTCGTCGATAAGTCGATCGTCGAAGCCTACGCCAATGACCGCCAGGCCGTCGTCCGCCGGATCTATCCGTCGCGTCAAGACAGCAATGGCGTCGCGCTGTTCACCGAAGGCGCACCGGCTCGCGCGACCGACATAACAGCGTGGGAGATCATGCCGAGTAATCCCTTCTAGGTGAGTTTTGGCGGCCGTATTGACAAATACGGCCGCCTGCGCTACAATGGTTACACGGTTAGGCAAGGTAGTCGTCACAGAAGACAGGATAGCTGATGCCAGTTACAATTCGCGACATAGCCAAGAACGCTAACGTGTCCCATGTTACGGTTTCGCACATTCTGAACCGCAAGCCTGGGGCGCGAGTTTCCGACGCTACCCGGCAGCGAGTGCTGCTGACCGCCGAAGAGATGGGCTACCAGCCCAACAGGCTGGCAAGAGCGCTCGTCACCGGCCAGACCAATATTATCGCCCTGTGGATTGTTCGCCCACACCGCCCCTTCTTCGCTCGAATCGCCGAGCGGGTGCGGATGGAACTGCGGCGCGACGGTTACGATGTGATTATCAGCGATGTCGAGCAAGACGAAGGATATCCTACGCCTTCCGACTGGCCCGTCGATGGCGTTCTTGCCGCGCCTCGATCCATACGCCTGAACCGGTACATGGAGATCCCCGCCGCCCACCGCGCTCCTGTGACGGTATTGGATATCGACCCGGACGTCGATTGGGATGGCGTTGCCGTGGAAACCGCGCCCGCAGTTCGCCAAGCAAATGAGCACTTATTGGCCGTTGGCTGTCGCCGTGTCGCGTATGTCGTCCATCCGGAACACCTTGGGCGGCCTCACCACCAGGTATACGAGGCTGTGATGCGCGAGGCGGGCATTACTCCTGAGCTTATTCTCCCCGCTGAAGAAACTCGTCCGGCTGCTGCTGCGGCAATCATTCGCCATGTCGCCGACCACGGATGTCCCGACGGCCTGTTCTGTAGAAACGACGACATCGCAATCGGAGCCATGCGCTCGCTCTACGATCTCGGCAAGCGAATCCCAGAGGATGTCGCCATTGTCGGTCACGACGGCATTGAAGACACCGAGTTCACTGTTCCTCGCCTGACGACCGTGCAGTCACCGGTAGATGATATGGTAGCGGTCGCTTGGCGGTTTCTGCGCAACAGGATGGAGAATCGGGATGCACCGCGTCAGATCGAAGTCCTGAGGTCTAAACTGATCATCAGAGAGTCAACGCGCCGATAAACGTCAAACTTGTCGAGAAACAGGGTGAGTAACCAATTGACAGGTGAGCATACCGGTGATATAATCTATTTGGTTACACGGTTAGGCAACGACGCAATTGAGCGCCGCTGTTGGAAAAGGTGAAATAGCTATGCTATATTCCACGAAACGTAACACGAGCGGATTTCACGCATTTACATTGATAGAGCTCCTCGTAGTTATAGCAATCATAGCTATACTAGCTGCTATTTTATTTCCTGTGTTTGCCTCAGCGCGCGAGAAGGCGCGACAAACTGCATGTTTGTCCAACGGAAAGCAGATAGGCCTCGCGTTCATCCAGTACACTCAGGATTACGATGAGATAACGCCAAATGCGATGTACCCGTTGAGCGGCAACACTAACAACGCCCACACGCTTGGGTACCTCCTGGATCCCTTCATCAAATCGACTACCGTTTGGCGATGCCCGAGCGATACCCTGCATGTCACACCGGTGGATCCAAGAATCACAAGCAACTACTATGGCTTTGCCGGGACCAGCTATGGCTACAACTATTACCTCATGATGAGATCGAAAATAGTCGATCCGACGGTTATCGCTGCGGGCACCTATATATTTAATGGTGTTCCAGTCTCCATAAGTCAGCTGTTGACGCCAGCGCAAGATGCCGTTGTAGTCGGAAACTGGGGCAATCTGAAGGATGATAATAATGCTTGGGCGATCACAAGCGTGAATAGTTTCCAGGCGATGGAAGGCTTTCCACTGAAGACCCTGACCGCGCCGACAGAAGATGCCATACGTGGCCACAATAACGGCGGCACGATAGTCTATGCCGATGGCCACGCCAAATGGCAGCCTGGTATGTTCTTATACGGCCAATACAAAATCGAAGCTGCCGCTGCGGGCGGCGCCTATCGCGCGTTTGGGGTCACGTCGACGCTCTTCCACGAGTAGGCGGTAGGTCCGTCAATTGTTATTGACACGCACTTTTTTGAGTGATATAATCAAGTTGCCTACACGGTTAGGCAATTGATCGTTCTGTTGACCACAGGGATGATTAACCAATGAGCAGACGTCATAATCCAGATCCGCACACCGTCCGTGGATTTACTCTTATCGAGCTATTAGTTGTTATAGCTATCATCGCATTGCTCGCAGCTATACTCTTTCCCGTGTTTGCTTCGGCACGAGACAAGGCCCGGCAAAGCACGTGCACCAGCAACCTCAAGCAGATAGGTCTCGCTTTCCTGCAATATTGCCAGGACTACGACGAGGTCTGTCCACCAGTTTCGGTTATTAGCCCTGCAATCTCAGCAGGCAGGTGCCTGACGGCTTACATGCCGGTCGCTGCTGTTTGGCGGTGTCCTTCCGATATTACGCACAAGTTGAAAGTTGATACCTCGATAGGGGGTAACTACAAGGGGTACGGTAACGTTTCCTATGGTTACAACAAGTACGCCTTGGGCGGAAACACCACTCCTAAGCAGCTAAACCAAATCACCACTCCCGCAGGGCTTGGATTGTTCTTCGGCTCGTGGGGCACAAGTAGTGCAGCCGAAGACTACAATTCCTGGTGTCTTGACAATCTTAATACCGGCACAGGAAACCCGGTGACGAGAATTGAAGGCTTTCCTCGCAACAACGACCCGTCAACGCAGCAAGGGCATAGCTACGGCGGAAACGTCAGCTTCTGTGACGGTCATGTGACCTGGCTGAAGGGCGATTATATCTACCAGCAAGCCGTCACCGGCGCTCAGCCGGTGTCTACAATCTTCAGGCAGTATTAAGCAAATCCCACATTTGGTAAGGGGTTTCGACCGATTAGTAGCCGTTTTGCGGCGACATTCCCAGAAAGACATACAATGAGACTTGGTGTTGCTGCACTTTACGTGCTGCTTTCCTTCGCTGTCGCCATTCCCGTAGCGGCCATTGCCGCCCCGGTGACCACGACAATCGATTTCGAAAGCCCGGACACGTCACCCGCGTTTTTCCCTGTCGTCGGAAACAAGGCACAGGGAAGCAAGTCCTCAGTGACGACGGACTCGCCGCACGGGGGGGCGTCTTCTCTGCGTTTGGATTTGACGTTTTCTGCCAACCTTGGCACAATGGAGATCGGACTGCCCAAGCCAGTCGTAGTGGCGACAGGCGACGGGACACTGAAAATGAGCGTCTGGGTCAAGGGGGCAGGGGCTCCGCTTTTACAGACGGGCGGGCTTCGTCTGATCGACTCAAAGGGCGAGTTGTTTCAGTACCAGATCAAAGGCCTGCCGGAGGCGTTCAACGGCAGCGATTGGCAGCTCGTGAACGTCGACTTAGACGTCATGAAATACGCGGCGACTTGGGGACCAAACACAGATGGTCAGATCAAGTATCCATTGAAGTTCCTGTCGTTCGTAAGTGACCACGTCAAAGGCGGAGAGATGGCAGGCACGTTATATTTCGACGACATCTCGTTCACCAGCGAGGTGATCCCGCGTCCGGTACTCGATAAGCTCACTGCTGATCGTGAGTTACTGGTGGCAAAGACCGGCGAAACGGTAGCGTTCACCGCGTCAGTCCGCGACGTTGACACGGCCAAGGGACCGTTAACGGCAACTTGGACCGTGAAGGATGTTGACGGCAATGTGCTCAAGGACGCCACGTCGCCCGTGTCAGGGGCGAACGTAACCTATGCGTTCACATCGACTGAGCCGGGATGGGTGGGGATCGAGTGCCAGCTAAAGGATGACCGTGGCAATCTTGGCCTCCCGTCGTCGTCGGCACTAGCGATTATGGAGCAACAGGGCTCAGTTCACAGCGCAGCCGACCCATACTATTTTGGCGTCTGCGCTCACCTTTTGAGTTCGCCAGTTCTCCAAAGTGACAAAGAGATCGCGTTGATGAAGGCTGCGGGATTCGGAGCCTGTCGCCTCGATTTCGTATGGCAGATTATCCAGCCCACGGAGGACAAGATCAACTGGTCGAAGCCTGACGACTATGTGACCAAGCTAGTAGCAGCGGGTGTCATTCCGTGCCCGAATATGGGCTACTCGGCGCACTGGGCGTCGACGGCGCCAACCACCGCGAAATCCTTCCAGGAATGGGCATTCGCGGCACCGATGCAGGACAAATACGCGGCGTTCATCAAAGCTGCCGTCGAGAGATACAAGGGACAGGTGCATCATTGGGAGATATGGAACGAGCCAGACCTGGGTTTTTGGCGTGGCACCGTCGATCAGTACGGTGACCTCCTTGGCGCGGCGGTGATGTCGGCGCATCAGGCAGACCCCAAGGCCCTCGTGATGAACGGCGGTATCTCCGAACGCTACGAATTCAAGAAAGAGTTCACGCCACAATTCCTGACCCGCTCAAATCCTAAGCCTGACATCTTCGCCTATCACAGCCACGGCCCGCTCGACAACCTCTATGTCGCATCCGCCAAGGTGCGCGAAATGCTCAAGGCCGCTGGGATGGAGAAGACGCCTATCTGGCTCAACGAGGCCGGGATGGCTGCGATGAAGAGCTGGGGTGTATCCGAGCGCGACAAAGCGCTGATCCTTGTCAAGAAGATGGCCACCTCGCAGGCACTCGGGGACAGAGCCTACATGCTGTATGACCTGCGCAACGACGGCGACAACCCCACCGATCCCGAGGCGAACTACGGGATCGTCAAGCGCGACTTTACCCCGCTCCCAGCATTCGTCGCCGTGCACACGCTTATCGCCGCACTTTCGGGCAAGGCATTCACTGGCTCGCTGAATGTTGCCCCCGGTGCGACTGCGTACAGTTATGCGGCAGGTGGCAACGCTGTAGTCGCGTCGTGGAGCTCCGCCAGATCCGCTAGCGCCTCAGGGCTGCTGCGGACAAACGCGAAGAGTGCGACCCTCACCGACATGATGGGGCGGGTACGTACCGTCCCGATCTCCGGCGGTGTGGTGCCGCTATCGGTTGGCTACGATCCTACCGTTCTAACGCTCATAGGGCAAACAGGGCCAGTGATGACGCTCGACTCGCCCCTCGATTGCGCGTCGGTCGCGGGTTATGCGGGGTCCAGCGGTAGCCTTGCTGTCACAATCAAGAACCCGCTTTCAAAGAAGCTCACCGGAACGCTTGATGTCAAAGCGGCCGGTGTTGATGTGCAGCAGTTGTCGACGCCGCTCACGATTGCGCCTGGAGCGAGCCAGGTTGTGAATGTGGCGTTCTCGTTGCAGGCGGCCAACGGCGGCAAGCGTTCGCTCACGCTGACGCTGACGAGCTCCGACCTACCAACCATTGTGCGCTCAGTTCCCTGCGTGCCGGCGCTCATTCTGCCCTCGGTTGCGCGCCTTACCGATCCCTGGTCCGCGACTCCGACCGTATCGCTCCAGGTTCCTCAGAATGCGGTGATACTTTACGCAGCAACGTATGAGGACGCACTCAAGCTCAAGCCCGGCAACGACCTCGCTGCAAATGCCTGGTTGCGCGCAACACCTGCCGGTATACAGGTGCGGCTAGATGTGACCGACGATGTTCAGTTCCAGGACAACTCTGGGGTTGATATGTGGAAAGCCGATTCGGTACAACTCGCCTTATCCACGACAAGCGGACGCAACTATGAGTGGGTTGCAGGGCTAACGCCAGCGGGGCCATCGATAGCACGGACCCAATGGCCAGCCGCCGCCCTCGAACCATCGACTGCCGAGTCCGTGAAGATCCAGCGCACCGGAAACGTGACAAGCTACGAAATGCTGTTACCTGCTGGGATAGCGGATATCGCCCAGGCGATGAAGGACGGCTGCTCAATCAGCTTTCTCGTCAACGACAACGACGGCAAGGGGCGCAAAGGCTGGGTGGAATGGACCCCTGGGATTGGTGTCCGAAAGGAGCCTTCGCAGTACAAACGAGTGCTGTTCGAAGCTCGGTAAGGTGCGTCTGAATTTCGTAGGGGCAGAGCTTGTCTCTGCCCTCATTTTGCTGCCGTTGCCTCGCGCCGTCCCTCGGTTCGCCCAGCCTTTGCCTCGCGCGAGCAACGCCAAGCGTGCCGAACGAACCACCGATCATCCTAACAGCCCAACCAAGCTAAGCTGGGATCGGCTCTCTCTCCCGGGCGATGTCGTCCATCGATTCGTCGATGTCGTCGGGCAGGATCGAGATCAACTCGGCCTCAGGTTCCGGCCTGATCTTCCCGTCCAGCAGACACGCGACTGTCATGTCGCCCATGACGTTGGTTGTCGTTCGACATCGATCTAGGAGCCAGTCTAGCGGCAGCAAGAGCGGAATATACTCCACGGGCAAGTTGACCGCGTTAAAGACGGCCAGCATCGTCACAAGCCCCGCGCTCGGAATACCTGCGGCGCCAATCGATGCTATCATCGCCATGACGATCACCAGCACTTGCTGCGAAAGATCGAGGTGGACGCCCAGCGCCTGGCTGATGAAGAGCGCGGCCATCGCTTCGTAGAGCGCGGTACCGTCGTGATTGAATGTTCCTCCAACCATGACTCCAAGACTTGCAGACTCCTCGCGGATTCCAATCTTTTCACGAATGCAGGCGAACGTTACCGGAAGAGCGGTTCCGCTGCTTGACGTAGAGAACGCCACCGCGAACGCGTCGCTGGCGCCTTTCAGAAAGTGCGCGGGCCGCACCCAAGACCCCAATCTGAGGCGAACCATGTAGAAGATTGACTGTAGTAGCAGCGCGAGTAGAACCGCGCCCACAAAAACCCCCATCGCAAGAAGCTGCTTGATACCCGACGTGCCTACCGTGCGAGCGACAACCGCGAATACAGCCAACGGGACCAGATTAAATATCCACTGCAGCATTGTCATCACGCACTGAAAGGCTGTGCTCAACAGCCGCTCGATAAGGCTGGCATCCGAGTGGCCAGCCGCTTCCTGACGGGCGAGAACTGATCGAAGAGCAACACCGGCCGCAATGGCAATCAGGATAATCGAGATGACATCGTTATGCTGGAAACCGTCAATGAAATTCGTCGGAATCTTGCCAAGGAGGTCGGCGACAATGTCGAACGGCTTGTTGTCGGGCGCGACGGCAGGCGGTGGAAGCTTAATATAGTGGCCCGGCTTGATGAAGTCCGAGATCGCGAGGCCGATGAGGATCGCTGCAAGCGTATTCGTTATCAACAGGAAGAATAGGCGCGCACCCGCTTTGCCGCCCATTGAGTTCTTCATCAATGCATGCAGAACAGCAATAAAAATAAGTGGCGTGGCAAGCAGTCTTAGCAGCTGGAGGACAAGGTCGCTTGCCGGTTTGAACATTTCAGCGCGGGTTCCCATCAGCTGGCCGGTCACGATACCGATAGCCATGGCGATGAGAATCTGGACGTAGAGCGGCAGGCGAGACAGGCGGTGTGCTAAGCCTGAAGGCGTGGACGGCGGCGCGGTAGCGGCAGGCAGTTCGTGCGACATGAGCGTAAAGTTCCTCAGTGCGAGGCGCCGCACATATCCGAATGCAGGACGGTGATGCCCAATTCGTAACTGTGCGTGCGGCCTAATTCTACAACTCGCCGATCCCCGACCTACAGTGGTGGGCTCTCGACGAAACGACGTGTAGACGGGCAACCGTGGCGCTACCCTATTGATTTACCACAATAGTTGGCAGGTTGTCAAATAGGCTTACTTTCCATTCTACGAGGTGCCGTGGAATTTCGAGGAGCACATCTTCGAACTGGTCGATGCGATGTGTGACTGTCCCATGACACGACCGCCTTTTCAAAGAGAATTAACGGTAAACTAGCAGCTGTATTCAGTAGTTGATTATAAAATATATATAATACTAATTAATGTTGGTTTGTAAACTGATGTGGTCCACGACATGAAGATCTTATGATGCCTTTAAGTAAATATTTTCGGAAGCTATTTTCGTTTAAAATTGGCTGTCCTCCCATTTTTACTTATTCTCGTACGAGGCAAGTGCTATATAGTCATTTGACTATTGTTGACAATCATTCTTTGCTAAGTGTACACTCCCAATCGGTTGGCGTTCGCTGTTCGGAGCGCTGACCGCCGTCAATGATGCTCGGGCGTCCCGGAACTAGCGGGACACTGTTGAAAAGTCTATTAACAGGAGCATCAAGACATGAACGCAGGACGCAAACGCGCCTTTACATTGATCGAACTACTCGTAGTGATCGCTATCATTTCGATTCTAGCAGCGATCCTTTTCCCCGTCTTCTCCCAAGCTCGCGAAAAAGCACGAGCATCCGCATGCACGTCCAACATGAAGCAGTTAGGCCTCGCGGTCTTGCAGTACAATCAGGACTATGACGAGCAGTTCCCCCTCTCATACACCGCAGGCGGCTCAACCCTGAGCTGTAGCAGCACGGCCGACTGCGCTGGCAAGTTCACGTGGCCAGCAATGCTGATGCCATACATCAAGAGCTCCAACATCTTCCAGTGTCCCGACCAGCCAGCCGACCTTGGCGTCACCCAGGGTACCTGGTCCGGTGGCGTGACGTCGAATAGCTTTCCCGTAGGCTACTCGTACAACTATTCCATTGGCGGCAACTTCACCGGTACCGACGGCGGAAGCATCCCTAGCAACAAGTCTATCGTCGTCGCCGCTGCGCCAGCCACCGTCGTCCTTATTACCGACGGCGGATCCGATCCTACTGTGGCCGCCGCAATCAACACGCCTCAGCAGTGGCCGACCGCGAAAGCGTCGACTTACTGCAACTACTGCGGCAGTGCGGCGAAGTTTCGCACTAAGTGGCTCTTGGTCGGCTCGGGCAGCTCGCTCGCCAACACTACCGACTACGGCGGACCCGTTGCCCGCCACCAGGGGCTAAGCAACATCCTTTGGGTGGATGGGCATGTGAAGGCTCTCGCCATCGAAAAGTTCTACTCGTTGTACGGCCATGAGGTCACAAACAAGCCTGCCGAAATCACTACCACGTATTGGTCGCCTTGTCTCGATGTAAAATACGGCTGCGACTACATGAAGTAAGACGAAACAATGCAAACACGAACCCTTAAGAAGCTATCTCTCTCGGTTGCGTTTCTCCTCAGTTTAGGGGTGGCCGTTTGGTACGGCCATCCCGACGCGGGGATTTCTATATCACGGGCAGCGGCGGCAGAAGCCGTCGCCGACTCAGACACGCCTAACGGGCCATATCCAGGCTATATGTCGTGGCCAGCAGTTAAGTCCAAGATAGCAGACTGGACGGCAGCCTACCCGAAGCTGGTCACTGTTAGCTCTCTCGGAAAAACATACGAAGGGCGAGACATCCCTGTAGTTCGAATCTGCTCCAAACCTGATGGAGCAGGAACACCCGAGGTCATGATCCTGTCGGGTATCCATCCCCGCGAACAGCAGCCAGTTATCGCCGTAACTCGCCTCGTCGACAAGCTCCTTGCCGGATACAGTAAGGATGCGTCGCTAACCAAACTGGTCGATGAGCGCGCAATCTACATTGTGCCGATCTTTAACGTCGACGGCAAGGTGTACGATCTCAAGAACGGCAACGGCACCAGTCGCGGCGCAGACTGGCGGAAGAACCGCGAACCGAACGCCGACGGCACAGTCGGCACCGACCTCAACCGCAATTTCGGTGTCCGCTGGGGCGGCGCTCGTGGCTACGATCCCGAGTGGAAGGCGAGCACCATCGATACAGGTTCCAATATCTACGAAGGCGATGGCCCGATGAGCGAACCGGAGACGCGCCACCTCGGGGCGTTTATCGCGGCCCACAAGGCCAACCTTCGCGCGTTTATGGACCTGCACAGTCCATTGCATGTCATCAACTTGCCCGCATACGCTATCGGTCCAGATTACGACCGCTACATGGCGCTCGTCGCTAAGATGCGTGAAGGGCAGGCCGAGCCGTATCCGGCGAGCGATATGCGTCGCGACGCTCAGCCGCCCGACGCGCCCCGAGCTGGGAACTCAGGCGTCACGTACACGTGGGCGTACTACACGCAAGGCGTCTACGCCCTTAACCTCGAGTTCGCGCCGCCTGCCAAGCACAAGGCCGGCATCCTGGCCCGATACGCACCTCCTGACGAGATCCAGAGCGAGTATACGAGCAACATCGAAGGCGCTCTACTCAATTTCATCGACCTGGGTGGCACGTTCCCTGCTGCCCACAGCGGGAGCGCCAGTTGCAAGGTCGAAGACGCCCTCATTTCCGGCGATCTTATCCCTGGTGCCACTGTAAGCTGGTCTCCAAAATCAATAAGCGGGCCCTGCGACTACGCCGTGCTCGTGAGCGGTTCGCGCTCGATTGTGGTGCCCAGTGAGTACCGGTTAGCCCCAATTAAATCGGGTTTCACGCTGCAAGTTGACCCCAAAGCGGTCCCGGGCACATCGGTTCCAATGACGCTTTATCTTTGGGACCGCAACCGTGGTGAGACCGTGGCGAAGTTCAACCTTACGATCGCACCGACAAAGTGATCAGCGTGTCGCGCTGTAACGGAGACTAGATAATGAAATACCTTAATAAATTCGCAGCCTTAGCCGTGGTCGTGGCCATTCTGCTGTCGCACTCTCTCATCGCCGCTCCGGCCGATAGTGCTTCACCGCCCGCCACAGTCGACCTCAGCGTTCCGGCGCTCACTCCCGTGGCATCTCATGCGCCGTTAAAGCTCGCGCTTTACGAGGGACCCGGATCCATTGGCGGGGACCATCACGCGCTGGTGAATGCGGCATTTGTCGCTGATCCGAACGTCACTTTAGCTGTCTTAAGCCCCGCCGACATTCAGAGCGGGAAGCTAAGCGACTACGATGTGCTCGTCCAGGCTGGCGGCAGCGGTGGTGCGCAGGGAAAAGCGCTCGGCCCGACCGGTCGGGACGCTATTCGCGCATTCGTCAAAGCCGGCGGCGGCTACATCGGCATCTGTGGCGGCTCCTATCTGGCGTCTGCCAATTACGACTGGTCCCTCAACATTATCAATACCAAAGTTGTCGACCGCGAACACTGGGCGCGTGGTCACGGCGAGGTAAAGATCGGACTGAGCGACGACGGCAAGAAGCTTCTGGGTGTCGATTCGGGCACGCTTCCCATCCTCTATTGGCAAGGGCCGCTCATGGCACCGAAGAACGATCCAACGCTGCCTTCCTACACGGAGCTTGCGAAGTTCGACACCGAAATCGCAGAAAACGGTGCCCCAAAGGGAGTGATGACAGGCACGACGGCAATTGCGGCAGCGCCTTTCGGCGAGGGGCGCGTCGTGTGCTTCAGCCCGCATCCAGAAAAGGTGACCGGAGAGGCGTCTCTCTTGAACCACGCCGTGGTTTGGGCGGCGGCTGCAAAGTTGGCACCAAAGAAAGCCGCAGCAAACTAACCTTCACGAAGGAGAAACCGTAATGAAATTCAAACTCAGCATGGCTGCGAGCCTGGTGCTGGTCGCGCAAGTTATGCTCTGGGCTGGACCTGAAACGCCGCCTGCGCCAATTCCGAACACCACCGGGCGAGTCACCGACGCAGCGCCAAAGGTTGATCCGACTGAGGTCGCCGCCTCTCCAACTGCGTCGCCGGATGAGGTGAAGTCCGACGACGAAAAGGCGGCGGAGGCGACTCCGATCCCGTCGTTCAAGCCCGTCGCCCCCCATAAGAAGGTGCGAATGGCTATCTACGAAGGCCCAGGCGCGACAGGCGGCAAGACGCATCACGAAATGGAGAAGAAGGCATTTGGCAGCGATTCCAATGTCGACGTGACGATACTGACCCCGGAGGACATTCAAAACGGTAAGCTGAGTGAGTTCGATGTGCTCCTCCAACCCGGCGGAAGCGGCAGTGCGCAGGCCAAGGCTCTCGGTGAGAAGGGCAGGGGGCAAATAAAGGATTTCGTAAGGGCGGGCGGCGGCTATATCGGCATCTGCGCTGGAGCGTACCTCGCGTCCGCCCACTACGATTGGTCGCTTGCGATTATCAACACACAGGTTGTCGATCGTGCGCACTGGGCTCGCGGTCGCGGTAAGGTCACGATAGCGCTGAACGACGACGGCAAGAAACTGTTCGAAGCATCCGCCTCGCAGGTGCCGATCAACTACGGGCAAGGTCCGCTCATGGCACCAAAACATGATCCGAGCCTCCCGGAATACACCGAGCTAGCGACTTTTAGCTCGGAGATCGCCAAGAACGGCGCACCCACAGGTGTGATGAAAGGAACCACGGCGATCGCCACGTCAACGTACGGAAAGGGTCGAGTGATCTGCATCAGCCCCCACGCAGAAGGTATTCCCGAAGAGTACAGCCTGTTAAATCATGCGCTTCTGTGGGTCGCAGAACCGCTGATTAAGGCGGAAACGGCAGCCAAGTAGGCGGCAAGATGGTCCGAACTGTGAAGTGTTTGAATCGTTTAATGTCATGATTGTTGGCGGCCCGCGCGAGCGCCGTCGTAGGGGCAGAGCTTGTCTCTGCCCTCGGGACAGCACCGACGCGCCGTGGTACGGTGCGGACGGCACGCGTCGGTGACCGACGCTGATTCCAGCCGCTAGCACATGTTTTTGGAACTGATCGTCAGTCCTGCACCCCGGTGCCATTTACCCCTTCGATGAAGTGCATTGACCGCCAACCTTGGAACGTTGTACTGCTCGCATACGTTAATGCAAGGGGTAGGCATTGCGGTATGTACGCTACTGAAGACAAACGAATAATCCGCGACAGTACGGTTCTTGGGATTATTGGTGGTGGCGCGCTGGCGTTAAGCTGTTCAATTATCTTCCCACTGCTCCCACCGTCAGCATGGAGTTACTCGCCACATGACTTCCGCCAACTTCTTGAAGGATACGCGAGTATCATAGCTTTCATCGCCATCGTCGTCGGGATGGGCCTATTACTAGGCGGGGTTTTTGGATTTATCGAAGGACGAGCCTTTGTATACAGCATAAAAGAGGTTGGGGAAGTAGACTCCACTGATCGAAAACGGCGAATGGAGTGGAGGAAGGATGGCGCCGGTCTGAGTGTACTTCTTACTATAGTCGCCACAGTTGCGATTTGTTTTGTCCCCGTGTTGCCGCTATTATTCCTCGTATGGGGATGGAGATTATTGATTTTGGTCCCTGCGATCCCTACGCTCTCCTATTACCTCAGCGATATTGTTCTATTACGCCATTGCAGGCGTACGGATGAGGGCAAGACAACACAGTAATGCACGAACCCAAGCAAGTAGCAGAGGCTGCAAAAATGCAGGCTTATGAGCGCAGGCTACTGCTGGGCGACACTATTAAGTTTGGCATGCTTGCAGGTGGAGGGTTAGCCATTGCCTCCTCTATTTTATTACCGATTATGGCGTATGCAAGCCTGAGCCTGTTTATAGATTCTTGGTGGGTTGCACTTATCATGACCGTTCTTGGACTCTTACTTGGTTACACCTTTGGGTGCATGGAGGGCATGGTTTTCTTGCGGGTGTGGCAAGAAAATGGGGGAATCAGCATCGCAGATCGTGGCAAGCGAAGTGCATGGCGGGTTGCAAGCACAATCCGTATCATGGCAATGACGGCTGTTGCCTGGATTATGATTTACTTTACGGCACCATTTTTGCTTTGGCCATTTCTTTTTTTTAGTTGGTGGATTCTGGTTTTATTCGCGTCAATTCCAATTGTTGCCTATTGCATCAGTGACATTGTGTTTGTCCGCCACTGTAAGCGCGCTGAAAGACCCGCATTAGCGAATGAGGAGAATGGCGACCGCGACAACCACTAGCAAGACTTTTATCTGCTTCGATCGACGTATAGGCGACGTACGCTACAACTCAAGGCGGATTAATGTATTGTGCCGAGCGAGGCAGTGGGGCGTTTGAGCGGATTGCTGATGTTGTACATCGACAACGACGGCCATCTCAAATGCGTCTGGCGGTCTGACGCAGGGTTTAGCAGGGACCCCACAATGACTCGGACAGCGTACCAAATTCAAAAAGTCGCAAGCCATCATTCCGTTTCGCAGTCGCCAAGAAACAATGGATAACAAACACGACATTCGTGTTGCCAAACTGAAGATTAGAAAAATCTTGCTTGACGTGTGGGACCCTATAGGAGTTCGTACTGAGCCGCTGGCTCAGGGGGAGTACGACATGTATTTGGGGGGAATATACATGCTATTGGTTGGATCGGCGACCGATCCCGATATTGTCGAGCACTTACGAAAGATTGAAACGGACCGCATGGGACTTCGTGGACAATCCGAGGAGCCTCTTCGAACTGTGGTCGGTGCGCTAAGAGAACTCGACGTCTCGTCTCCCCAACATGCCCACGATAACAGCGACTGACATCCCAAATGCTCCCACCGCCATCCACATCCCCCACGGTGATCCCTGCCGATCTCCGATCGCAGTTCTGTGTAACGGATCACCACCGCCATGGGCCGCCGAGTGCCTGGCGACTGAAGACGCGGCTGGGAAAAGCGGAGCGGCGGCCTTCGCCGACTCGAAAAGGAGCCGCAAAGCAGCTTCCGGAGCGCCTGCAGGGGTGCGATCCGCATTTCCAAGGCTCCTCTTTAGTCGCCAGCCGTCAGCGACACGAAGATTCTTCAGTCTTCGGCAATGTGATACAAGCTTAGATCCTTATCTTAGGAGTGGGGCCGGGCGGTGAGGTCTTGTACCATCCACGACTGGCCGCATGGCAATCCGAACACTAATACTACGCTCCAGTCCAAAAATCATGGAAATCAAATAATCAAACTAATCACAGTTCAGACATCCCGACTGCTCTGTACGTTTTGACGATTAACGAACAATTGTATTTTAAAAAATAACTTAAGAGTAATAGTAATTGACAAATCAGGATGTGCGCGATATAATAATACTGAGGCTACACAAACCCAAAGCGGTGCCTCAATGCACCTTGAAAATTCTAGCCGAAGCAACGCGTGTTACCGACACAAGCAAAGAGCTCATGAATGAATATAGCGATTCAGAAAACCCAATATATTCACGCTGCGTTTCCCACCTTACAATTTTGCGCGCAAAAAAAGATTCGCGTTGCGCAACGCAAAACGCGCAAAACGGCCTCGGTATTATGGGCCGCCAACGGCCCTTCCGTAGCCCCGGAGGGGTGTTCATCGCCAGGCCGGTACCTCGGTACCGGAGAGTAGTGCGCAACGCAAAACGCGCAAAACGGACCTCTCTTCTATCTTCATCTCTGACTCCCCTTCTCCTTATCTTAGGAGAAGGGGCCGGGGGATGAGGTCTCCTCTAAGCCATCCAAACACAACAACGCCCCCGATCACAGGGATCGGAGGCGTTGAACGAACGGGAGCGGCGTACTACTTGACGATGGGGCGGACCGCTTGGATCGGATCGATCTTAACGGCGGGGCTCATCGTGGTAGCGAGCGAGACCTTCTTGATGTAGCGGCCCTTCGCGGCGGACGGCTTGGCTTTCACCAGGGCGTCGACCAGAGCAAAGTAGTTGTCGCTGAGGTGCTCAACCGGGTAGGACGCTTTGCCGATGGGCGCGTGGACGATACCGGCCTTGTCGACGCGGTATTCGACGCGAGCAGCCTTCTTGACATCGGTGACAGCCTGTGCGATGTTCGGGGTAACCGTTCCAGCCTTCGGGTTCGGCATCTTCTGCTTGAAGATGGCGCCGAGGCGGCCAACCTGAGCCATCATGTCCGGAGTGGCCATGATCAGGTCATACTGTTTCCAGTCGAGCGAACCGCTCTGCACCTGCGGGATGAGGTCTTCCGCACCGACCAGGTCGGCGCCAGCAGCCTCGGCATCTTTCGCTTTGTCGCCCTTGGCGAAGACGAGGACTTTGCGCGATTTACCGGTGCCGTAGGGCAGGGTGGTTGTTCCACGGACCATCTGGTCACCGTGACGAGGGTCGACGCCGAGGTTAATGGCAACGTCAACCGTCTCGTCGAACTTGGCCGACGCGAGCGTCTTGACCTTTTCGATGGCCGGGATGGGAGCGAGAAGCTCTTCGCTGGTCAGGGGTGTCAGCGCTTTGTAGCGCTTGGACACGATGTGCTTTCGATCTTGTTTTCGCATAACAGTTTCCTGCGGTATTAACGGGGTTCGCCCCTCCCGCACCAGGCCAAACCTGGCTCCTTGTCGTACCGGTTAAGGCACGGGGAATTGATAGCCGGGATTTGGAGATCCCTAGCTGATAACGTCGATGCCCATTGAGCGAGCGGTGCCAGCGATGATCTTCATCGCAGCATCCACGTCGTTCGCGTTCAGGTCTGGCATCTTGGTCTCAGCGATAGCGCGGAGCTGATCCTGGGTGATTTTGGCCACCTTGATCTTGTTCGGAGTGCCCGATCCACTGGGGATGTTCAACGCCTTCTTCAGCAAGTCAGCCGCAGGCGGCGTCTTGGTGACAAAGGTGAAAGAACGATCGTCGTAGATCGTAATTTCGACAGGGACGATGGAACCGATCATCGAGGCTGTTTTTTCATTGTAGCCTTTGATGAATTCCATCATGTTAATGCCGTAACCGCCGAGCGCAGGGCCGACGGGCGGGGCTGGGGTGGCCTTACCGGCATTAATCTGGAGCTTTACTACCCCAACAACTTTCTTCGCCATGATATCCTCTTTTAACCTCTACGGTTTCTGCCTTAGCATCAACCGTGCCTTTTTGCACCTAAAACGTGGTGCAAAAAATCGTTTGAAACGCTCAAAAGCTCCTCTCTCCGGTCGCGAAGAGAGGAGCCAAATCTATGATAACGCGAAACGGCTCAGACAACCTTCTCGATCTGGTTGAACTCAAGCTCTACAGGTGTTTCGCGACCAAAGATGTTGATCAGAACCTTGACCTTGTCCTTGGCGGCGTTGATTTCCTGAATGTTCGCGTTGAAGTCCGCAAACGGACCCGCAGTAACTCGAACGGCCTGGCCCACTTCCCACACTGGGCGGTGGATCGGGCGCTCTTCGCGGATGGCATCCTTGATGTTTGCAATCTCGGACAGCTTCAGCGGTGTCGGCTTCGGGTCACCGACAAACTTGATGACGCCGATAGTGTTGCGGACGAGGTGCCACGTCGTATCATCGAGTATCATGTCGATGAAGACGTAACCGGGGTAAACCTTGCGGTCAACTTCGGTCTTACGGCCCGCTCGGACCTTGGACTCTTTTTCGGTCGGCAGCAGCACTTCGAAGATCTTCTTGTTCCAAAGGTCAAGCGACTGCGCGCGGCGCTCGATATTGGTGGAGACCTTCTTTTCGTGGCCCGAATATGTGTGGATGGTATACCAGTGTCTTAGCATTGCTTGTTAGCGACCGCCTACTTCAAAGATGTGTCGACCGACAGCTGTGAGGATGGTATCGAGACCGCCTACCCAAACTGCAGTGGCAACGATGAACGCCAGCACGACATAGGTGGACTTGGTAAGAACCTGCTGGCTGGGCCAGTTGGTCTTCTTAAGCTCGGCTACAGTTTCTTTGATGAACTGTCCGGCTTGCTGGGGATTGGCGCCCGGTCCGGCCTTTGCGATCCGTTCGGCTCGCTGCCGCGCGGCAACCAGTCGCGGGTCATCTTTCTTATCAGTCGGCATTGATCGGCTTCCTTGGTTCTCGCACCAACGTCGTGCGGCTTAGCTGTCGAAATCCTAGGTCACAGCGGCAAAAAATATGAACAGAAGCCCCAAGCTTCTGCCCAATGTCGGATTATTATAGCCGCATATTCGACAAATGTCAATCTGGAGTGGCCTAGTAAAAACATACCGGAAAGATTCTTTTGTACAGAGATGATGGTGTTATTGATCGTTTAGGCCCTTCGCGGACAATATCTGAGGCGTGCACTTCTCAATTCTCGCCTCACGAGTCTTGGCCTGCTTGGCTGCCGCGAAGTAAAGGAGGTAGGCTCGCTGTCTCCCCGGTGTAAGCATATCGAACGCAGCTTTGAGCTCTGGGTTGCCGTCCAAAGCCACCTGAAACTCGCCCGGAACTGCGTATTCCGCAGTCGATTTATACTCAACTTTGGCGCCAGCTTGTTCAAGTGCGATAGCTTCTAGTATGTAGGCGTTTATGATTGCTGCCATTGCATCAACTTGCTCCGGACTTGTGAACTGGATCCACCGACCCGCCTGGGTGTTCTTGCCCGGCTGGACTAGCAGCTTGTGGGGATCTGAGAGCAAGCTGCCCTTGAAGAATGACAGAGCGCAGTGCCTTTTCATGGGGCCGAGTATGGCGATATTTGCGCCGTGGGCTGTATAGCACGGTTGACCCCATTTCATTTCTTCCGTGAGCGGGCATTGCAGAAGAATAACCCGAAGGTGTTGCATCACTACCTGCCATTGCTTCGAGTTACTAATATAGGCGTCGATTTTAGGATTTGTTTCGTTCATCTATCGATACTCCTTGATAAGTGAACCCTTGTCGTGTTGTGCTTCCGTTGAAGGCAATTATAGCATCTGGCGTTTGGTGATGTGGTAGGCGTCACCGAGCATGCGACTGATCCGAAGCCAATGGCACTACAGCGCAACTTAGAGTCAATGTCTCTGTACGCAGATACGGGGTACAATTTTAAGCAAATGCGAACTTCATCTACGACTAACGCTCTTGTTTACATCTACTGCGTTGTACTGTTGCTGGTCGCTCCTGCTTCGTTTGCGGCCACTGCACCTCCATCCGGTGCTGCGGTTTCGGTTCCGAGCCTAGGGATCGACGTGCCGCTTCCGGGCATCATTGCGGATGTGGCTGTCGGGGGGAACGGTAGGTATGTTCTCCTATGGCTGAAAGATGTCGGCAAAGTCGCTGTCTTTGATGTATCAACGCTGAAGGTCAAGACGCTGATTTCTATTGACGGGACAAATGTCGTCCTCGCCGCCAATGAGCAAAAGCTATTCGTTGCGATCAACGACAGGTCCATCCTCCAGCGTTGGGACATTGCCACCGGGGCTCGCGAACTTACGTCGATGCTGCCGGATGGTCTCGAGGTCAAGCAACTCGCTATTAGCCAGCGCGCCCCAAGCGCACTAGCTGCGTCGATGAGTGACAAGCATGTCGCATTCATGGATCCGACGACACTAGCGCTGCGACCCGAGAAATTTCAAAATCCCGAGTACCTGCAAACAGGGTTTTCGACGTATGGTATACGGGCTGCGGAGAGCGCCGACGAATTTGCAGGGTGGATTGGTGGAGCAAATTACGGACGTGATGTTTTCGACAGTCGGGGCGTTTCTAGCGTGAGCACCAAATGGACCACAGATCGAGGTGGAAGTTATTACATCCCCTCGTCAGATGGTCGCTATGTCTTTTCCGAGGGAGGCGTATATAGCAACACGCTTAAGCGTATGGATGTCGAAGCTGGTGCTACTCTTCCGGTTTACGGTGCGCCTGGTTATTTCGTGGGGCTCCGCAAACTCAATGGCGACCGAGGAAACATCACGGTATCTGTGTACACGACGGCTGATCGTCGTTTATTGCTCAGCATGCCAGACGGTATCGATAGCAAATACCTGAGTTCCGAGATCTCGGCGGATAAGCGAGTGGTTTTCGCTGGCCAATATAATTCAATGATTCTTATCCCGGCCACAAAGGATCACGTTAACGTACGCCGTTTCGACGTCGTAGGCGGTTTAGCAACTGCCGGGATAGACTATCTCTTTGTCACCTCGCTGCCACCAACGCAATTCACTCCAGGCTCACCTTTCTCGTATCAGGTTACCGGGTTTTCTCGGCAGGGCAAAGTGACGTATGCCTTGGAGAGTGCGCCCGCAGGCATGATGATTTCCAACACAGGGCTGCTTTCTTGGAAACCAGCAGCGGATGACGTTTCCCGTGAACAGTCAGTTGTTCTCTCGATAAAGGATGGGTCCGGCCAAGAGATCTACCACACATTCAAAATGACCAGCTCTACGGCGTCCGCGCAGAGTGTCACGAAGGTAGCGGGCGTACCGAGTCCGGCAAGCAGGCCAGCGATTATAGATAACGGGCCGGACTTAACGGGTACCTGGCTATCGTTGAGCCAGGATACGGTTGGCGCTGGCAAGAACCTGCAAGCTACGATAGTAGGCGAGTTCATCGTTGAGAACCGCGGTAAACAAGCCGCTCCACAGTCGAAGCTGAGATATTTCCTAGCAATCGACGATAAGGCTGTTGTTCGAGTGGACGACTTGTACGAATCGGACACGGTCGTCTATCACGAAACAGGGATTATTTTGCTTCAGGAAGTTCTCATACCACCACTTGAGCCGGGTGGTAAGTACACGGCATTATTGAAGGCTCCCATGGACATCGGAGACAGCTATATTGGCCAGATGGCGGTGGCCGAAGTTAACGCCGACCGTAGAACGCCTGAAGTCAACACGAAGAACAACATCATAAAGCTGCAAATCAAATAGTCCCCCGTGCGGGGGAGCGCTATATTGTCACTAAAAAATTCTTCGTGCGAAATGCGCACGTGACCGTGACAAAGCTGCGAGTCGTGATATAATGAGTGAGTACTCAGTAATTAAATGCGGTGAGAGCTAATGGCGAGACAGACAACAATCACAGATGATCAGATATTGAACGCAGCGCGTAGCGTGTTTCTGGAAGAGGGGTTTCGTGCGCAGACCGCCAAGATCGCACGCCTGGCCGGGGTCTCTGAAGGGACGATATTCAAAAGGTTTGAAACGAAGGAACACCTAATAGCGGCGGCGCTCCAGATCCCGCACCCGCCACCGTGGTACAAGGATATCGAACGCCTTGGCGGTATCGGGGACCTGAAAGAGAATCTTGTAACGATTGGCGTGGGCCAGTTGACCTACTTCCAACAGACATTGCCGCGAATTCTGGCAGCTGCCGGTCACAAAATACCCCCGCCACTGGGCATGCCCCCGCCGGAGGATCATCAGCACTCGCTTCTTGCGCGCGACCTACAAGTTATCAAAGAATTTCTTGACAACGAAGTGCAGCTTTGCCGCCTGCGCCAGATTGACACCAGTGTGCTCGCAAGTATGCTGTTTGGGTGTTTTGCGGGACCAATGATCAGGGTGACACTTGCGAAGGATCTGCAAGGCGACGATGACCTAAGAGAGTTTGCCCGCAAAACGATTGATATGTTGTGGGGTGGTATTCAGCCTACTGACGTGTAGGGGTCGATGTGGCCCGAGTCATTGTGTTCGGTTTAATAAGTGACTGCACACTTATTAAATAAACTCACAGCGTAAGGGACGGTTATGGAAACGTTATGGAAAAATTGAGACGGGAGCAAGCAGCCATGAAATCAACTTTTGGGACCGCGTTTCGGCGATCCTCAACTCTGTCCATGTTCTTGGTGGCAGCCGCACTTGCGATGGCAGGCTGCAGTCCGCATCGCGAGACGGCGAAGTCTGTAGATCCTCCTAATGTGGGCACCCAGCTTACGCGGCTGGGGGATATTTCGCAAACTGTGGCCGTCACCGGAGCGCTGGTGGCTCTCGGCGATGTGCCTCTGTCGGCTAAACAAGGCGGTCGCCTCACCGATGTTTCGTTTCATGATGGCGACCACGTCACCGCTGGCCAAGTTGTAGCACGGATCGATCCAACCGATCTGCTTTCGGCCGTTCGCGAAGATGAAGCCGCAGTCGCATCAAACCGAGCGAATCTTGAAAACGCCAGAGCCGCGTACGAAAAGCAGCTTGCGAGCACTCGTACAGGCATAGTGTCGGCATCAGCGGCTTACCAGCAGCAGGTTGCTCAGTCGAGTGCGGAAGTTCGCTCCGCTCGCGCTGCGCTTGAGAGTGCCCGAGCCAATCTATCCGAAGTGCAAGAAGGCGATCGGCCCGAAGAGCGTTTGAAAACACAAGCATCGCTTTCGTCGGCCCAAGCGAACTACAAGAAAGCTCAAGCAGACTATAAGCGGTACGACAAACTACACAACGCCGGTGCTATATCTGACGCCGACATGGATAAGTACCGCAACGCTCTGGATACCGCTGAGGCAGATATGAATTCAGCGCAGGCGTCGCTGACACTCCAGCTAAACGGCAACCGCCGCCAGGACATCGCTCAAGCACAGCAGAAGGTGCTTCAGGCTGAAGAGACACTTCGGAAGGCTGAGGCGGCTCGGGCTACTGACGCAGTTAGGAAGGCGGATCTGGAAGCAGCAAAGGCGGCTGTTGCCGATAACGATGTTAAGCGCGCGAATATCAAGTCGGCGCAGGCTCTTCTAGAGCAATCGATCGCAACGCTGGCAGTCGCCAGACAAGCTGTTCGGGACGCAGTAATCGTCAGTCCAATTTCGGGGTTCGTGTCCGGCCGCGCGGCAGAGCCCGGGCAAGTTGTTTCTTCGGGCTCGACATTGCTTCATATAGTCTCCCTCGACAACGTCTATTACGAGCCGTCGGTTCCGAATAGCCAGATTGCGGCGATACGCCCGGGCCAGCCAGTTGAGGTCACTGTCGACGCTCTGCCTGGAAAGACTTTTAAGGGAACTGTAAGTCGCGTCTATCCTGAAAGCTCTTCGACCACCCGGTCGGTGTCGATTCGGGTTACGCTGCCGAACGCGAACGGATCGCTGAGGCCGGCCATGTACGCCAAGGGATTAATCGCAACGACCGCTCACAAAGGAGTTATCCTCGCCCCGTCCGCAGCCGTCGTAGACGACCCGGGTACGGGAAGCTCATCCGTCTATGTCGTCGATAACGGCGTTGCTCGCAAACGAATGGTTAAGCGAGGGATTGCGTCCGCCGACGGGACGCTCGTCGAGATCACTGGAGTCCCATCTGGCACTCAAACGGTTGTCGACGGGCTGACGGGCATTGCTGATGGGCAGAAGGTCACAGCGTCGCCGGTATCGCTGGATACGGTCCGATAGTAAGCGAAGGAAAAGAAAATGCAGTGGTTAGCTGAGTTATCTGTTAAGCGTAACATCTTCGCGGCAGTCGTGATTCTCCTCTTGTGCGTAGCGGGAGGATACTCCTACTTCCAGTTAGGTGTTGACCAGTTTCCGAACATCGACGTCCCGGTCATTACGATTACAACGAATATGACTGGTGCGTCGCCGCAGGAGATGGACACTGCCGTAACCGATCAGATCGAGAAGGCCGTTAACACGGTGTCTGGCATCGACACGCTGTCCTCTTCGTCGTCGACGGGCGTTTCGACGGTTACGATCAGCTTCGTTCTTGATAAGAACATCGACGCTGCATTCTCTGATGTTCAGTCCAAGGTGAATGCAGCTGTACCTGGTCTTCCGACTGACGCGGACACTCCGACCGTCCAGAAGATCGACACAGGGGCATCGTCGGTCTATACTCTCGCACTTTCGTCGACATCGTCGTCGATGCGTGATCTTTCGGAGTACGCGGACAAGACACTTCGACCGCAACTGGAGTCCCTGCAAGGCGTGGGACAGGCATCAATCGTTGGCGGAACGCTCCGTCAGATAAACATTCTGATTGATCCTTACAAGTTGCGCGCAAATGGACTCACTGCGATCGATGTCAGTAATGCGCTGTCGAAGCAAAATGTCGAGATGCCTGGCGGCGCGCTCGACAGCCACGGCAAGCGGACTACGGTGAGAACGCAGGGCCAGTATGCAAGCGCAGCCTCCTTGAGCACTCTTGTCGTATCGCAAAGCAGTGGGCACCTGGTGCAGCTTGGCGATGTCGCGACGGTTGAGGACGGGAGCGAGGAGGCGACATCGCTTGCGCGGTACAACGGTCAGCCAGCCGTGCTGGTAAAGGTCGTCAAGCAGAGCGGATCGAATACGGTCAAGCTTGTGGATTCGATCAAAAGCCGCGTGGCAGATATAAGGACCAGCTTGCCGCCGAGCTACCATCTCGATACTACATACGACGGCTCGACCTACATACGGGCATCGGTAAAAACGGCGGAAGAGCACCTAATCCTGGGCGCGATTTTCGCGGCGGTTATCGTGTTGTTGTTCCTTAAAGACTGGCGCTCGACATTCATCTCGTCACTGGCGATCCCGGCGTCGATTGTTTCAACGTTCACGTTAATGTGGTCGCAGGGCTTTACGCTAAACATGATCACGCTGCTCGCGGTTACGCTCTGCGTCGGCATCGTAATCGACGATGCCATTCTGGTTCTCGAAAACATCTTCCGCTTTATCAAAGAGAAGGGATATTCACCCAAAAAAGCCGCAGTCGAAGCGACACGTGAGATCGGCTTTGCGGTTCTGGCAACCACGCTGTCGCTGGTCGCGATCTTCCTTCCAGTTGGCTTCATGAGCGGAATGATTGGGCGGATCCTCAAATCCTTCGGCCTTACAATGGCCTGCGCGATCATGGTGTCACTCATAGTGGCATTCACGTTGACGCCTATGCTTGGCTCTCGCTGGCTGAAAGGCAATCGGCGCGATGTGGACGATGCGCAGGCCGGAGAAGCGGGGCAAGTCGCCGAAGCGCCTACCGAGGAGAGCGTCGAGCGAAAAGGCCTTTACCACCGTGTGGAGCAATGGTACCACGATACGCTGGCGTGGAGCCTCGACCATCGATGGGTGATTGTAACGGCGTCTGTTATCGTGTTTTTAGGTACCGTGCCGTTGATTGCCGTGATGAACAAGGAGTTCGCGCCAAACGACGACCAAGGGCAGTTCGCTATCGACGTGCGGCTGCCAGCGGGCACGTCGATAGAGAAGACGAGCGCAACGCTGGAGACGATTGCGGCCCAAGTGCGTAAGCTTCCCGACATCGAGAACACCGTGGCGACAGTCGGATCCGACGCCCAGACGACAGCTCACAAGGGAACGATTGACGTCTGGATGCCGCCGATTTCGAAGCGTCACTCGAAGATGAGTGAAACTGAGGCTATACAACTCGTAAATGACAAGATCCTTTCGCACTATTCGAAGGATGTCGTTACGAGCGTCAAGGCGGCTAAGATGGGGGGCGGCGGCCCGAGTTCGGATGTCCAGTACACGATCAGTGGCCCGAACAACGATGTGCTGACGGACGCCGGAAACAAAGTCGTCGCCGCTTTACGCAAGTTTAAGGGAGTGGCGGACGCCGATAACTCGGGTGCCGATGCGGGACCGGAGATCCAACTCGACATTAATCGCAGCACGGCGGGCGATCTGGGAGTGAGCGCGGCGGATATCGCCCAGACCGCCCAGATCGCAGTAGCAGGCAAAAAGGTCTCCACTATCAATGACGGCGGATACCGTTACGATGTCAACCTTCGCGGATTGCCTCAATATCGCGAGAACCAAAGCGACATCGACCTTTACTCTGTCCCTAGCAGCAAGTTGGGCGTCGTTTCCGTTCCGATGAGCCAAGTCGCCACTTACACGAAGAAAACGTCATCGACTACGATTAGCCGGTATGCGCGAAATCACTCGATAACTATCTCAGCTAACCTTCAGCCGGGCGCGTCCCAGGAAGGAGTGCAGAACGAAGCTGCGCGGCAGTTCAAGGCTCTTGGGCTGCCATCACAGTACAAAGGCGACCTTGCTGGGATGAGCAAGAACCAGGGCGAGATCTTTTCGGGATTCGTAGTTGTGTTGTTGCTCGCAGTCGTGTTTATCTACCTGATCCTCGCCGCCCAATTCGAATCGTGGCTGCATCCCATAACGATTTTGATGGTGCTGCCGCTGACGATACCGTTCGCGCTGTTATCCACTTACTTGACCGGCGGCTCGCTCAACCTCTTCTCGATGCTCGGTATTCTAGTGCTGTTCGGCGTGGTCAAGAAGAACTCGATCCTTCAGGTAGATCACAGCAACCAGCTTCGCGAGAAAGGTATGGAGCGCAACGCAGCCGTGCTGAAAGCGAGCCGCGACCGATTGCGGCCGATCTTGATGACGACGGCGTCATTCGTGGCAGGCATGCTTCCGCTGGTCTTCTCATCGGGGGAAGGATCCGCAACCAACAAGTCGATCGGCAACCTGATCGTTGGTGGCCAGACTCTCTCCCTGGTACTTTCCCTTGTGGCGATCCCTGTCTTCTATACGATCGCCGATGACTTCACCGTTGCGCTCGCCGCTTGGCGAGACCGTATCGCGCGCCGCTTTGCGCGCAATCACGAGGCGAAAGGGTAACGCCATGCAAACCAAATTTCTACACTATTGTGTGAACCCGTTAGGTACCGCGACAGCCAAGCATTGTTTGCCTGCAAAGCGCAGCCGAATCTCCGCCAGAACTGAATGGCGTGCGAAAATCTCGATTGCGTTCGCAGCCGCGATGTCCTTGATGCTAGCGTTGGGATCGCCGGTGTATGCTTCGCCAGTTGCATCAGGGGCCACCGCGCAACGGGCAACCGGCCAGGCCGTCCTGCTTAAGCCCGCACTTAAGGAAGAAGATGCGGGCACACCGCGAAAGGCATCGCCGACAGCAACGGATCTACCGGCAAGCGTCACGGGGCGCACGTTAAGTATTCAGGATGTCGTCGCACTGGCACTCGCAGTGAATCCGGACCTGGTTGCCGCTAGCGAGAGCGTCCTGAGCGCGCGCGGCAACAAGATGGGGGTTCGCTCCTCTCAGGGGCTCAGCGTGAGCGGGTCGGGAACTGCGGGGCGATATGACGAGGCCCAGACCTCAAATTTCGGTGGGCAGAACCTCGTGACGCAAAACCAAAACGCGGTAACGGTTTCAGGGACGATCAGTTTGCCCGTTGACTTAACCGGGGCACTCGCGGCCGCGACGTCTCAGGCTGAGTACGAAGAGATCGCAGCCAAACTTGATGTGTTGAGCACTCAAAATTCGGTCGTGCTGTCCGTCAAGAGTGCATTTTACAGCGTGCTTCGAGACAAAGCCCTGGTGTCGGTGGCTGAAGCTGACCTGCTCAACGCGCAGGCAAACTTCAGGGACGCGCAGTTGCGCTTCGCCGCAGGCACGACGACTCGCTATGACGTGGTAAGCGCGCAAGCCAGCGTTGCGAGCAGCGAACAGTCGCTCAACAGCGCGCGGACGACACTCGGCATCGCATTCGCCACGCTCAACAATGCGATTGGTATCGATGTCGACTCGCAGTTGGAGTTAACCACTGAAGGAGCCGTGGTCGTACCGTCTGTCGGTATAGCGGATACGGCTCATTCTAACAATACATCCGTAGCGGTAAACGCCTCTCCACTTCCAGAGGATTCCCTGAGGGATATTAAGCCAGGCGACAATATTGGAGACAGCGGAACTGCGCTGGCAAAGCAATCGCAAAGCTTTCAGGTAAAGAATCCAACCGTGTTGGGCGCTGACTACGCATCGCTTATGGCGGAGGCGATAAAGAACCGTCCCGAGATTTTGCGTGACGATGCTTCGATCGCGGCGGCTCGAAAAGGGATTCAGGTTGCGCGCAAGAGCGGCCTTCCCAGCCTCAGTCTGGCCTACACTCGCAGCAACACGCCCACGGCGACATCCGGTTCGTCAACCAGCACAGGCGAGGCCTACGTCTCTGTATCGGTACCGATCTTCGATTCGGGGTACACCTCAGGCAAAGTTACGCAGGCAAGAGCCACCGTCTCCAGGGCGGAAACCACCCGCAGGCAAACTGTAGACAGCGTAGTTCTGGATCTTCGTAAAGCCTATGTTAACGTAAGGCAGAGTCTGGTGCAGTTAGCTTCGGCTCGCACGGGGCTCGCAAAGGCCGACGAAGGGTACCGTCTGGCGCAGCTTCGGTATACGACCGGGGTCACATCGTCTTCATACACGTCGCCTCTGCTCGAACTAAGCGATGCCCAGAAGGCGTTAAGCACGGCTCAGAAGGACTATGTGAACGCGCTATACGACTACAACAATTATCTGAGCGCCCTTGACAAGGCGGCGGGTAGATATGCGAAAGCACCGTAACTGCGGGATTCCGGGGCCATATTGAGCGGCTTTGGCCGCACGCTACCGTGGCGTGCGGCCACGAAGACCGAGCGGTACAGTCAGGTCCCGGCATTGCATTGAAGGGGACGACTGGATCGTTCTTGGCTATAGGCCCAGCTCGCCAATTCCTCGCCTGCCCAAGGGTATTCGTGAGGCGAGCGCTTGCCGGTTGCCGAATGGCTCGAAGACACCCTTCGATCGTCGTGCACCTGCCGTTGTTGTCTATTTGGCGAGCAGCATTCGTAGCCTTGATCTGCGATTTGGAGGAATCCCATATTCGTTGGGGTACTAATACTCCATGCAGCAGATAGTCGAATTCGGCACGTTCCTTTTTGCCTTCCTCGCGATGGGTGTCGGCGCATGCGTTGGAGCGCTAGTCATCATCGCGGTCCACGAACTGGGGCACCTTTGGGCCGGGACGCGTCTTGGGTTGCAATGGGTGACGGTCAAAATCGGGCCGCTCATCTATCAGCGTGCAAGACAAGGCGAGGCTGAGTATGGAACTGGGTGGCAGTTCGGATACGTCGCTTTCGATGACAGCGGAGCGACAAAGCGTCAATTGAATTTGACGCTTCTTGCGGGTCCAGCGGCGAGTATCGTTTTCGCCCTTTGCGCCGCCGACATTCCCAAGTATGTGATGCACACGACCACGACGCCAGCGTGGCTATCGCTACTAAGCATGGCGTCAATGGCGGCCGGGCTTCTGAACTTGATCCCATTTCGCCGAAACTGGTTCTTGTCTGACGGATATCAGTTGTGGCGGCTGAACGCCCCATCAAGCTTTCCGCGAGGTCCGCGTAAGCGCAAATCGCATTTGAGAATGTCGACGTACCGCAGCAGTCCCGACCGCGAAGATCTCCCGAAGGATCAGCGAGTTAATATTAACGATCTGCCAAAGCTCTAGCGGCTTTGGTGAAGCTTGATGGTGCAAGCTGCCGTTCGCCCCGTGAACGCATGGCTCCTGCGTCTGATAAGATCGTCCACCTCATCCTTGATCAATACGCTGGCTCTTCACCCGCCCACGGGTAGTAGTGGTACGCCAGCGCTTGCCAGTCGCCGAATGGCTCGAAGAAGGCGTGGACGTCTTTGTCGGTGACCGGGCGGCCGAGTTCCTTGCTTACCATCATGCGCGCCCATGAGTCGACGTTCACGGTGCCAAAGTGGCCGAGGTAGATCATGAGGCACGATGCCGCATACGGCCCGACCCCTCGCAGGGCGAGCAACGCCTTTCGCAAATCCACCGACGGAAGCGACCGGAGCGCTTCGAGGTCGATGCGCCCCTTGACGATATCGACCGCGAGCGAGTGGACTGCAGGGCTGCGGTAGCCAAGCCGTGCGAAGGCAGCGAAATCGTCCAGCGGCAGCGCTGCGATCTGAGCGGGAGTAGGGAAGGGGCGGGGAGAGCCAGGCTCGCCGGGGTAGGGGCCATCCACGATCCGCGACACCATGCCCTTCGTTTGCGACCATGTTGTGTTCGTGGTGCAGATCACCTTCACGACATCTTCCCACATCGTGGGCGACACGAGCATACGGCCCTGGCGCTTGGCGGGAACGTCGGCGAGCTTCGGATGTGCGGCGCAGAATGCGTGGAACTCCGTCATGGGGATATCAAGCTGGAGCATTCTCCGTACGATGGATTCAATCTCCGCTGCCGGCGCGTCGTCGCTCACATCCACTTGAAGAGAGGTGCCCAACGCGCTTACCTCGAGCGTCGCGATTTGGCCGTCTGGCAGGCGCTCTACTCGCGAGAGCGTACTCGTATCGTCGTTCCAGTCATACGGTTTGAGCCGCCGCCAGCCATGAGCCGAGACGGCCTCCTTGAACGAGAAATCGGGTGGGGTAGGGACGGTAATTCTCATGATATGAATGATACACCATGTCGAGCACGGGGCGATCTGGTTGACGTAGTGGGGTCACATGGACAGTTGCTCGATGCCTATTAATACAGAGTTAGTCTTAGTTGATAATTGTATATAATTAGCTTTGATTAACGCTATTTGTACATTTTCTGATCCGTTGTTTTATTAGATACGCGACTAACTCTCTTGCAACCCGAGTATAATTAATACCATCAAGCGAGCAAGCGATAAGTAACTCCGATGCCGATTGAGGCACCCACCCCACCGATTTGCTACTTTCCTGTATTGGATAATCTTGCTTTCGCACGTCCTGATGCGCAGAGCAAATCAAAAGGCACGGAGTTTGGTGGAATCGGATATGCCGTATTAGCTCTGCTGAGTGGAGCATTTCAACCTATGAATCGAATCGGCAGTATCTTATCGTGCGCGCATCAGAAACTAACAGCGCAGTCCGGCATCCTCCTTGTTGGGATGACCCTGGTTTTTGCAGCGCTACAGCCTGTGGCCGCTGACATACCTTCGTTCCCGAACGATTCGGCCAACCATTGGGCGTATCAAACGCTGGCAGACCTCGCCCAAAAGGGAATTATGGGGGCGTCTGTCGATGCGAATCGTTTTGGGCGGGAGTCGATGAACAGGTTCGAGTTTGCCAGCGCCGTAAGTCGCCTCGTCGCAACAGTTCAGGAGCCGTCGAAAGCGCAGGCCCTTGTTCAGCGAGGACAGCTTAGCGTGGCGGACCTTAACAGCATCCAGGTGCTGGTTGATGCATTCAGGGGCGAGCTTATCGCAATGGGCGCAGACACCCGTAAAGCGACTGCCGACGTCGCGCTTCTGCGGAGTCAACTGGACACCGTCAAGAAGACGGCGGATAGGGCTCTGGCGACAGCCGCTGGTGCGTACGGAGTAGGCATCTATTCAACGGCCAAGTGCACGATCTCGGGCTATGTCCAAATACGCGCAGAAGGCGCTGCATCATCGGACAGAGCGCGGTTTCCTGAGGGTACATCCCACAAGCAAAGCACGTTGAACGGCAACTATGGGCAGGGTGGCAACTCTGAAGGATTTGCGCTCCGCCGGATGTATCTCCGGTTGGGCGGCCAAGAGACACCCAACCTCAAGTACGCGGTCTCGTTCAACTTCGTCGGCAACGTTAACGGTTCGGGAGCGCAGGCATCTACTCTCGACGCGTACGGCGCATACACTTTTGGCGATGGAAGCAAAAAGAACCTGACATTGACGGCGGGGCAGTTTCCGACTCCGTTTGGCTATTTGGTGCCGATGGCATCGTCTGTCCAGATCGCCCCTGAGCGCCCCAGCGGCTTTTCGCCCGATACCACTGTGGGCGGGCTATTTCCATCGCAAGACTGGGATCGCGGTGCCATGGTATCGTATGGGCCCGGAAAGCTCAGGGCCTCGGTGGCGGTCATCAATGGAAACGGCCGCGTTTGCGAAAACTCCAATCGGCGATTTGACAATGCCTATCGAGTTGCTTATGCCGCTGGCACCAAATGGTCTGGCGGCGTCTCGTACTATGACGGAGCGCTCACCGGCACGGGTACAGGAACGTCCTACACCAACCCGAAACGCAAGCTCCATGGTGTGGATCTACAGTATCAGCAGCCGACTGGCGCCTTTGGGATTGCGGAATACATGGCTGGCACATACGAGCAGAGACAGTATTTTAAGGAGTCGACTTCGCTCACGGCACTTCAAACAGAGGGGTTCGTGCCTGGTAACAAGATCGCCACATACTACGTCCTCAGTGGCTACACATGGAGCGGGACGGGATCGCATCCGTTCACTCTCGCGGCGCAGTACGATTGGCTGAACCGATCGGCAAGCGGTGTTGATGCAGCGACAGCGCTGGCTGGTGGTGCGAGCGGATCGTCATTTGTCGATGAAAATGTTAGCTTTGGCAGCCTCTACTTCCTTGACAAGTTGACTCGCGTTCGCGTGTGGTATACGAGCCCGCTAAACGTCGCACATGCGGCTGGCTCGACCGCCCCCGATCACATCGGTTTCTATACGGCGGAACTCCAGTTTCGGTACTAGGTCGGCGAAATCAAGTCGAACGGAGCATGGCGCGCTGACCGCAGTGCTCCGTTTTTTCGTTAAGTGGAACAAAAAAATCGCCGGTCTTGCGACCGGCGTAAAAGACGAGGGATGAGCAATGTGGAGGTTACATAATGTAGTCCACGTTCATAGTATGGATAGCCCGTGTTAAGGAAATATTAAGGACCATTTAAATGTTGGTTATCGCGCGTGTCTGCCTGAGTTAAGTCTCAAACTCGCGACCGTCAGTCTCACGAAGCGCCTGGTCGAGGTCGGATGACGCTTTGGCGGTGTCTACGGGGTTGGTCATGGCTTCGGCGATAGGGTCGTAGCGGTTTTGGACATTGGGCAAGTCGCGTCGCAACTCTTCCATCAAACTTATCATTTTCGCGAGGCGCTGTTCGGCGGCGATGCTCAACTGCAAATCAAGTTGCGCCCGGTGTTCCGCGCGCTGACCTTGCCTGTGCTGGGTGATCAGGATGATCGCGTCCATGAGTAGCGCCAGGAGGCCGATGCAGCCCTGCAGCCAGAAGAATGGTGGCGCATCGTACTCGCCGCCATGCATCGTCTCTATCGTATAGTTGCCGATAAGCCAAACAAGGACGAATCCGGCCACGACGAGAAGCGAGACTGGGCGAGCGATTATTTCGGTCAAGCGCTCAACCCTGCGCTGCGCTTTGCTGACCGATTTCTCGCTCAGGTTGTGCATCGTCAATATCGCTTCGAGCGATGCGCTGACAGGGTGAACTGCGGGTTCGGGTTGGGTGGGCGAACTATGCGGCATAGGTTTTCCAAATAATTGAGCGTGAGCCAATCTGGCTCACGCTCAATATTTCCCCTCTGCTTGTCGCCGTCAAACGCTATGCTAGGCGACGGCGTCGCGAATCCCTTGGATGCCAGTCGCTACTCCGCCGGGGTTGGTGGTGCGGATGGGGCAATCGCCGCGCCTGAATAGACGAACATTGTAATACCATAGAGGTATTCGCCTCGCGTCGCTAATGATTCGATGGCTGTGTAGAAGCGAGCAAAGTCTTCTTCAGCCACGAGGCCGCGCCGAACGAGGCCCCGGAAATCGTTCACCATATGCCAACCGTAGGTGCCAGGCGCAAAATCGGTTTCTGTCAACGCCTTTGTGTGAATGGTGCCATGGAAAAGCCCACTTTCCTGGAAGGTCCGCCAGAGGCGCCGCCCCATCCAGGCATCACTGCTCGTCATCCACGCTTGCTGCCAATCGCTGAACGCGTGAACAATATTCCTCACCAACGGCTTGTCATCGCCATCGAACAGCTGAGAGTCCCAATCGTAGTGGGCGCAGATCACTTGTCCACCTGGCTTCAAAACTCGATGTATTTCTTTCAGTAAGCTGGTCTTGTCGATAATGCATTCAAGCAGATTTTTTGAGATTACGAAGTCGAAGGTGTTGTCGTCAGATGGAAGTCCGTTCGCTATATCTGCGGCGCTGAATGAGAAACGATTGTCTCCGCTTGTCAATGCCCGAGCTGAGTCAATAGCCGAATGTGACGAGTCAAGTCCCACTAGCATCGCGCTTGAACCGGCCAGCCACGCAATCTGTCTGAGATCGTAGCCGTCGCCGCATCCGAGATCGAGGACGGATGAGGCGCTCGACCAATCGGCGAAAGACAAAATGTATTCGCGGATTGAGATATCGTTTGGTGGCGTCATAAGTGGAGTTCGTTGAGGACGATCATGTAGAGTGACCGTTTTGCAAGGCTACGTGGTGGCGGGCCATTCCGAGTCGAGGAGACCATACAATTCCAGGTCTTCGTAAACTCCATCTTTATACACACGCTGGCGAAGCGTGCCTTCGTAAGTCATGCCAAGTTTTTGCATGACTCGTCCAGATGCAAGGTTCCGACTGAAATGGGCTGATGCTATCCGATGCAGCTCTAATTTGTGGATTGAAAACTCGATAAACGCGGTGCACGACTCAGTTGCAAATCCACGGTTCCAGAACTGCGAGTCAATAAAAAAACCCATGTCAGCATATCGGTCTGCGAGGGAGAGGCTCGCGCCGACATAGCCGCAAAGCTCGCCGCGATGCTGGATCGCGAAGTGGACGGTAGCTCCTGCGTTATAATTCTCGGCGTGAGATCCTATCCACTCTGCCTCTGTATGTTCAGGGAGCCACATACTGGTATCCAAGACCTGGGGCGAGCGGGCGATCTGGCTGATATTGTTTGCGTCGTCCAAGGTAAACGGTCTCAGAAGCAATCGCGATGTTTGAATGGACGGTTGGTCCACTTTCATTTCCATGTCCTGCTTGTCCTCCTAGACGGAAAAGGCTTGACTACATCTTTCATGCTATTGTGCCCGCAGGCCGCACAGTGCCGCGTCGCTCTTATTCCACGGCGTCGCGAATGGCCCGAATGCCGGCTGCAATTCCGCCGGGGTGCGCGAACACCGATGAGCCTGCGATGAGGACGTTGGAGCCTGCGTCAACCACGAACTTTGCGGTTTCGGCCGTGATACCGCCATCGACGGCAATCTCAAAGGTGAGGCCATCGCGGGTGGCGCGGTCACGGAGAGCTTTGATTTTGGGGAGTGTGCCGGGGATGAACTTCTGGCCACCGAATCCGGGGTTTACTGTCATCACGAGCACGCGGTCGATATCGGGCAGCACGCATTCTATGGCTTCGATGGGCGTGCCCGGGTTCAGCGAGACGCCAACTTTTGCCCCCAAGTCCTTGATCTGATGAACGACACGGTGGATGTGGTAGGTGGCTTCCGGGTGTACGGTGACCATGTCGGAGCCAGCTTTGACGAACGCTTCGACATATTTCTCGGGCTCGAGGATCATGAGGTGCGTGTCGAATGATACGGTTGTGCAGCCACGGAGAGCTTTGACCACGTCCGGGCCAAAGGAGATATTGGGGACGTAGCGACCGTCCATGACATCGAAGTGAATGTAGTCAGCACCGCCAGCAACGAGGGCCTCGGCGGCTTGACGGAAGGCACCGAAGTCGGATGCCAGCATCGAAGGACTGATCTTGATCATAAATTGCCTATCTTGGCCAGAGCTTTGCTGACCTCACCCGACCAAAAACAGCCTCCGGGTGCGTTCTTTCGTTATTTAGTATCCTGGCGAACAAGCTTGCCATCCAAGTAAATGCGCAGGATCACTTTGTTGCCAAACGCTGAGATATTCTCGTCAACCACCTGGCCCCCATCGCGGTACTCGTCGTATACGACGTTTGTGCCTGTGGCGTCTTGCACTTCCAGCTGAACGTTATGTTTGTCGCCGCCGCGAGGGACCCGGAAGCGGATATGGAACTGGCGCTGGCGTGGTGCGCTGGGAGAGCTTCCCGGCGCTGCACCCGGTGCGGGCGTAGCCACGGAAGGCGGCGCAACCGCTGGCGCCGATTGGTCGGGCAGGGTACCGTCTTCGTTGAGGGTTGTCGCCGAGACGGGCCCGCACTGCACTGATTCGCCGTTGATGTTCACGGCGGTCACGGTGTATGTATGCGTTTCGTTCGCGCCGAGGTGAACGTCTGAGTAGCTCGCCTGTGTTAGGCCGGAAACGACCTTTTTGCCGTCGCGGTAGATGTTGTACGAACTGGCGTTGGCAACCTCGTTCCACGACAGGTCGATCTCAAGCTGAATGGTTGCGCTGGCGGAGAGACCGCTAGGAGTCGGGGGCGGGCTGGGGCCTTTGCTGACCGTGAAGTTGATAGGCGTCTTGTGACCGACCATCGCTGCCGCTGGCGGATCTTGAGACGTGACGATTCCCTTGGGGACAACGTCGTTAAACTCGTCGGTCACCTTGCCTACAGGAAGACCAGCGCTGGAGATCATCTGCTTTGCTCGGGTCAATGTCACCTGGCTGAGGTCGGGGACAGCGGAGAGCGGCGGGCCGTCGCTGATGCTCACGCCCACGTCCTTGCCGGACTTGATCTGGCGCTTTGCTGGCACAGATTGAGCGTAAACGGTGTTGGCTGGCCAGACGTCATTGTAGTCATGGCTCTCGATAACAAGGTGGAAGTGGTTTGCCTTCGCAAGCGCCTGGGCTTCGGGATACGTCTTGCCGACCAGGTTTGGCACTTCGGTGTCGGATGGCACCGTGAGCATGGTCGCAAATACGATTACAAAGCCGATAACGCCGAGGATCGCGACGACGAAGAGTGCCATCACGAGCTTGCTCAGCCAACTCGTGCTCCGTGGTTCTGGCGCGTACACTTCCTGCTTGCGATCAGCTTTTTTCTTGCTTTCCTGCTCCATCTCGGCAGCCGCAGCAGTCAACGACTGTGCTGGAGCTTTGGCCGACTGCTTGGGGCTGGCGGCAGTGAGTGGGGTCCAATTGAGCGGCTTGCCAGCGCGAAGATCCTCGCGGGCTGCAGAGAGGTCGCCGAGCAGCTCATCAATGCTCGAATACTTAGTTCGCGGGTCGGTGCTAAGCGCCTTCATTGTGATGCCGTCGAGAGTTGGCGGCACGTTCGCGTTCAGTGAGCGTGGTGAATAGGAAGGGGCTCCGCTTCCAACGGCTGGGAGCGTTCCCGTGAGCATCTCGAAAAGGATATTGCCCAGCGCGCGGATATCGTCTCCCGTGACTGCGATGTCGCTGTGAACCGCGTCATGGACAGCCTGGCTGAATACGAAGTCTGCAACGCGCACCTGGCCCTCGGGAGTAAGCAGCACTTCGGCGGGAGTTAGGTGGCCGTGCGTGACGCCATGTTGAGAGGCGAAAGCGAGCGCCTGCGCGATGGATGTCGCGATGTCTACGGTGACCACAATGCTGAACGGAGCGACGCGCCTGATACGTTCGCGCAACGAGATGCCGCGAACGTATTCGGTGATAGCGTAGAATCCTTCGGTGATTCCGCCGCCAGTGGCGAGCTCGCCCAGGCCGTACAGTTCTAGCACGTTCGGATGGCGCGGCAGTTGGCGCGATCGTTTGGCCGCATCGTGAACGTTTTGGACGTTGGATTCGGCGGGGAGACGGCGCAAGAGTACCACTCGCCCAGGTTGCACATCCGGGGTCTCCGGGAGCCGCTCCCGCGCTTTGTACGATTCCCCATCGAAGTCGCCCAGTGACGAATTCAGGACTTCGATAAGCTCGTATCGATCATTGAGAACGTTAGCCATGGTCAGTTTACCGGTGGGTTGACAGGCTCCCCTTCAGTGCGAGCCGAGCGGTTGAGATAAGCGTATACGAGGCTGAATACCAACATCAATATATAAATGACGACAAATTGTGCTGTCCTTGTTCCAATTTCGGGAACAAAGGTACCGCCGTAGTAGACGACTCCGACGAACACAACCCAACAGGTCGCCAAAATGTCGGCAAACAGGGTCACGTTACAGACTCCGTTGGCGAGTGAGCGCCGCCTTGATCACATCCTCAGGTACCACGTGCCCACTTGTCGCGTGTCCCAAACGGTCAACGAGAACAAACCGTACTGTTCCGGCTACAGCTTTTTTGTCGAGCGATAGAAGCGAGATGATATCGTTGGTGAACAGGCGCTCATCGAGGGCGATCGGGAACTTGGCCTTGTTGAGCGTATTGCACAGCGCCTCGGTGACCGAGGGCGGCGTGTAGCCCAGCTCTTCTCCGATCAGCGACGCGCTCACCATGCCGATAGCGATGGCTTCGCCGTGGCGGTACACATGGTAGCCTGTGAGCGATTCGAGAGCGTGGCCGACACTGTGACCGAAGTTGAGGATGGCGCGGACGCCTTCGTCACGCTCGTCCTGCTCGACGACATTCGCCTTGATCTCGCACGAGTGCGCGATGGCCGTTTCAAGATAGTCCGAGGTTAGGCGAAGCAGGCCGATGACATCGTTATCGACAGCCGTGTAGAAGTCGTTATCCCAGATGGCACCGTACTTGATGATCTCGGCGAGACCGGAGCGTCGCTCGCGGAAGGGAAGCGAGTTGAGCGTGTTCGGGTCGATGAGCACGAGCTTAGGCTGGTAGAACGCGCCGATCAGGTTCTTGCCGTCCTCAAAGTTTACGCCGACTTTGCCACCCACGCTGCTGTCCACTTGCGCGAGCAGCGTCGTAGGAACTTGGATGAAGTCAAGGCCGCGCTGATAAGTCGCAGCGACGTAGCCGGCGAGGTCTCCGATGACGCCGCCTCCGACTGCAATAACGAGGGTACGGCGATCGACGCCCTTTTCGTAGAGCGTGCGATACACTCGCCGCGTGGTTTGTAGCGTCTTGTAGCACTCGCCAGCGACGAGAACAATTGGGAGCGGTTCGAAACCTGCTCGTCGCAAGCTATCGTAGATGCCTTTGCCGTAGTAGTGCTCAACCTTGGGGTTGATAACGACAGCTGCCGTGCGACCCTGGCCGTCTGGAATACCAAGCTGCGCAACAATCTCGGCGCCAAGGTCGTTCAACAGTCCCCGCTTAACGACGATGTTGTATGATCGTTCGCCAAGGGCTACATGTACGGTGCCCTTTGTACGTTTCGGCTGCTTTGCTCGTGGCTTTGGAGCCTTACCATTCGATTTAACTACAGAAT
Source organism: Capsulimonadaceae bacterium (assembly GCA_036504535.1). GTDB lineage: Bacteria > Armatimonadota > Armatimonadia > Armatimonadales > Capsulimonadaceae > JARLGU01. The sequence goes on along the minus strand of DASXUY010000049.1, from coordinate 152,985 downwards.
CGGGTGAGGTGAGCGTCAATTCGTTGGAGTCAATTTCAGGGGTTGTGTTTGTAGCTGCTGTCATGGTGCCTCTTTGGGGTTGCGACGTGACGTTTCCAGTGATCGAATACAAGATTGGCGGCCTGGTCGGGATTGGCGCACTCATCGGTGTCTATGATGTAGTCGGCGATCATTTCATACCGCGGATATCGCTCGCTTTGTAGATCTCGGATCCGGCCGACAAGATCGTGGCCATAATCAGCGATAAGCGGCCGTTGCGAAAGCTTGTGGCCCACGCGGTTGGCGATAGTGTCGGCTCGCGCACGCAGCCAGACGACGTGTCCCAGTTGCTTGAGTAGCTCCGCGTTCTCAGGGCGCAGCGGAACGCCACCTCCAGTGGAGAACACGGCGCTCATGGTGCGACGCGGCGTGTGGTCAGCAATACTGCGCTCTAGCATGTTCCGCAACAGTTGCGTCTCGATTTCGCGAAAGGCGGCCTCGCCCTGGGTTTCGAATATTTGCGCTATCGCCTTATTGTGCTCGCGCTCGATCTCTCTATCGGTATCGACAAACCTGGCGCCAGCGCGCTCCGCGAGTCGGCGTCCCACGGCGCTTTTGCCAGCGCCCATAATGCCAATCAGTATGATGTTGGACACGGTAATTCGTCCTCGTTGCCGCATCTCGCGACACATTCGAAGAGGACGGTTCTCCCTTACGCTGTTTCTGTGTGTTTTGCGGACGCTGTTCGCTGCTTAACCCGGTTTGTATACGCGTTGAAGTTGTCTCGAATTTCGTCGAGGCTGTCACCGCCGAACTTGTCGAGGAACGCTTCCGCGAGGACGAACCCCACCATGGCTTCGCCGACGACCGCTGCTGCTGGCACTGCGCAAACGTCGGAACGCTCGGCAAACGCGGGCACGCCTTCCTTTGTTTCGAGGTTGACGGACGGCAGTTGCTTCATGAGCGTGGCGATGGGCTTCATCGCAGCTCGCACTACCAGCGGCTCGCCGTTTGAAATGCCGCCTTCGGTCCCACCCGCATTGTTAGAACTGCGCAAGAAGCGCTGTTCATCGTCGTCGTAGAACAGCGGGTCGTGAACCTGCGATCCGGGCACATCGGCGCAGGCAAAGCCCATGCCGATTTCGACGCCTTTGATGGCCTGAATGCCCATCAGCGCTTGGGCCAGCTTACCGTCCAGCCGCGTGTTCCAACTGGAGTACGAACCGAGGCCAACGGGAAGACCAAGCGCAACGACTTCGAATACACCACCCAGCGTATCGCCTCGGTGTTTCGCATCGTCGATGGCTTCGATGATCTTGGCTTCAGCGTCCTTGTCGACGACTCGCACCGGGGAATCTTCGCTGAGTTCCGCAACTTTGCGCAGGTCGATATTGGACGCATCCACCTTGATGCCCCCGATGTTGACGACGTGGGAGGCGACCGTGATGCCGAACTCCGCGAGCAGGACCCGTGCGAGCGAACCGGCGGCCACGAGCGTCGCTGTGTTGCGAGCCGACGCACGCTCTAGCACCGGGCGAAGCGAATCGTGTGAATATTTGACCATGCCCGAGAAGTCAGCGTGCCCGGGGCGGGGGACCTTGCTCTCACGGGTGAGTGTGGCACCTTCGGGAAGCGCTTCGAGGGACATGTTGGTGGTCCAGTTCGCCCAGTCACGGTTGCGAACGACCATCGTGATGGGATTGCCCATCGTCTTGCCGAAGCGAACGCCCGAGAGGTACTCGACGGTATCGGTTTCGATCTTCTGGCGAGCCCCTCGTCCATACCCGCCCTGGCGGCGCTTAAGCTGCTCATTGATGAAGGCAGTGTTGACGGGGACGCCGGCCGGAAACCCCTCAATAATGGTCGTCAGCGCCGGACCATGCGATTCTCCCGCAGTCAAGAAACGAAGCACTCTATAACCCCCATTGTGCGAACCCGCACCTACCAGGCATAGCCTGTACCGTAATTGCCCCGCGCACGATGCGGGCATTGCGATGAAATCTGAGTTCAACCTCGCCAAATTGGGGCAACTGCCGACGTGGCAAGGTGCGTTCAATGTGTGCGGGTGGATTAGGCCGATTATACCGCTCCGTGAGCCTGATTGTAAAGAGAGAAGGGTTAATGCTGTGTGTGTGATTGGTTGCTTTGCTATTTAGTAGCGAAAGCAAGTTAGCATTATGATACACGCGGGGGCATCCGATATCGGAATTACCCGCATCATCGGCTTAGGTAGTCGCCCTGTCTAGAACGAGCACCCAATCCTGGCCGTCGCCCGTAGTTGGCGGCGTAAAGTTCACGGTAGCGGTGGCGTCAACGTGCCCCGCGATGCAGAAACCGCCTGTGCGTGGGTCCATCCACGAAACGTCATAGCGGCCGCAGGGGAGGAGGTTCATATTGACAGTCACTGTTGCTCCGATGGGAGAATACGCGAACGCATAGCTGCCGTCATCTGCCCGCATTGCAGCGATGTGCTCCCCGCTATTGCCTGAATTGCCAACGATTAGCGATTGGTCCGGTATGCCCTTGAGCGGCGAACGGGATTCAACGAGGTGGCGTAAATGCTGCACTTGGCTGGCGCCCGGTAAGTCTTTCGCTTCAAGCCATTCGTGTTGAGGATGCGTTACCGGCGACCAACCACGCTGGGCGAACTGCCAGATCGGGTGGCAGCCGTACGTGTGACCACAAGCGCCGGAGAACACGGACCAGTAGGCAGCTTTGCGTACATCGTAATCGTTAAGGTAACCCTTTGATGCATCGAAGTCATTCGGATGGTCTTCGTAGCCAGGCTCCGCATCGATGCACGGCTTGACGGGAATGCGGGCGTAGTCGGCGGCGATCGTGGTGTAGTTGTCTCGGTCGCGCTTGTGCCCTGTCTGGGCCATGTTAAAGTTGAGCCAGGGTGCGTCATGAAACCATTCCGATGAGCATCGCTGGCCTGGCGGGTGAAAAGTGATCAGACCGCGACCGCCGTCGCCATGGCGTATTCCCGCCGCCATGGCGTTAGTGATTGCTCGATGAAGGTCGCTTTCGATTGGCCGGTCCCCGCCGAGTATCCAGATGACGTCGGCATGGTGATATCGTTCGCCAAGGAAGTGACCGTACGTGAACGCGTTCTCTGGCGTGAAGATTTCTGGTCCCGCGCCCCAGAGAGTATTCCACTTGTCGCCCCAAGTCGGGAGGAGGCCAGCATACAGACCAAGGCTGTTCATTTCGTGCACGGCCCAGTCGACGTGAGCGAAGTATCCGTCGGTCGGATGTGCGGGGTCGTTATCAACCAGAGGCAGAAAGCCGTCAGCATTGGGACGGCTGTATTCGTGTTCAGCAAGGATCACCGTTTGGATGACAGTGAAGCCTTTGGTTGCGCGATCGTGCAAGTAGATGCTTGTCGCGTCGCGGTCAAGGCGGTGAAGCAATTCCCAAGCGGTATCCGCAAGGTAGAAAAACGGCTTGCCGCTTTCATAGACGAGGTGTCGAGCATCAGCGCTTACTATTAGGGGACCCATTTGTGTTTGCTTTCGAATCAGGTCAGGAATTTGGAAATAAACTCAATCGGCACGTGATGATGTGTAATTGCTGCCCCGCCAAGGATGATGCCGAATGCAGTTGGCACCATAGATGCGTAGAACAGCCACTTCTTGTGCGTGAGTGATGTTAGCGCCAGCATCGAAACGGCAATTGCAAGGATGGCTTCCGAAACCTCAAACTGTTCGTCGCGTTCCTTGAGCTTCTCGTAAGTCTCGTCGGCCTTCTTGGCGGCTTCCATCTGCTCCTTCTTCTTCGCGTCCTGGCTATCGGCTTCCTTCTTATATTCTTCAGCTTTGGCCAAGAATGCGGCTTTGCTGGGGCCTGTTGCGGCGATACTATCGATGGTGAACGCATCGGCCGTCGATTTGGCGACCATGCTGCGTATGGTTCGCGCCTGGTAGTAGTTCCAGTTATCGAGCGATTGGATTTGCTGGTACTGCATCTGCTTCACGATGCCGCGTTCGGCTACGGTGCAGATTGCAACGAATGTAGCCAGGAACGCCACCGCGAGCGCTACCCACGTATTCAATCGCGAGTCGCGCTTCTCTTCTGCCAGAAGCTCGCGGGCAGCATGTGCCTCTTCAACATATTCCATCGGGTTAATTTCCACTTAGCGAGCCTTTCGAAAGGAATCCTAGAGCAACACTCGTGGATGAGCGCTGCTGGTGGGCCACCACGCCGTAAACGACGCGGCCAGTTATTGAAGATAGGGTCTCCGACCCACAAGACTGTGGCGTTCAGTGATTAATATTGACCCCCACTCTGGTTGGCCACAATGGGGCCGAAGGTGAGAAAGTCGGGTAGCTTTCTTATCTACCAGCCGTGTAAGCGGGAAGTTCCCGCGCAAAATGGCATGCGGCTCGATGGCCCTCTACACCGATGCTTGCCAGTGGCGGCACCTCGTCGCTGCAAAGAGGTTGCGCGTAAGCGCACCTGTTGCGGAACTTGCAACCGTGGGGCTCAGCCGCAACGGACGTCGCGGGCTCGTCGGCGCTCCCAATCGCGGCGTGAGTGCGAGCGCCTCCAGCGCGCGGAACCGCATCGAGCAGGGTTCGCGTGTAAGGGTGCCTCGGGTTGTCGAACAGCTCGTCTGTTGGCGCTTCTTCGACGATTGAACCCAGGTACATGACGGCGACGCGACGGCTGACATGTTTGACTGCGCCGAGGTCGTGTGTGATGAACAACTGCGCGAGGTTACGTTCGCTCTGGAGGCGGACCAGCAGGTTGAGGATCTGCGCGCGGACGGAAACGTCCAGCGCGGATACGGGCTCGTCCGCGATCAAGAAGCGTGGGCGGACCGATAGTGCGCGAGCGATGCCGATGCGCTGCCGTTGACCGCCGGAAAACTCGTGCGGGAAGTGATTGACGATTTCAGGTGAGAGGCCAACATCAGTGAGGAGTTTGGCGAGTTCGGCGGACCGTTCGGTTGCGGGGACGATGTTGTGCACGCGAAGAGGCTCTTCCAGCATCGCGCCAATCCGCCAGCGGGGATCGAGTGACGCGAAGGGGTCCTGAAACACGATCTGGCGCTTTCGGCAGAGGGAGCGCAGGGCGTTGCCGGTTAACTCGTCGACTCGGATACCTTCGAACAGCACTTCGCCGGATGATGGCTGGGTGAGGCCTACCAGACAGCGACCGAGTGTGGTCTTGCCGCAGCCAGATTCACCCACGAGGCCGAGGGTTTCGCCTTCAGCTATAGCAATGGACACGGAGTCGACGGCTCGCAATCGTCGTGTCCCGCCTCCAAGCCGGCTTCCCGAGCCAGCGGAAAACTCCTTGACCAGGTTGCGGCACTCGATGACTGGCATTTCAGAATAGCCTTATATAAGAATCCCCCGCGACCGGTTTGGTGGCGGGGGACTGGTCGATTGCAAGTCTGCCTATCGCGAATAGTCGAGAGCTGCCGTCCACTTGTATCGGCTGAACGCTTCGTACGTTTTCGACTTTTGGCCGCCGACGGTCGTGTAGCGTGTTATCGAGCCGAAGTAATCGCGGGCTCCGTTACGTCGCTGGTATGCATCTACTTCCACGGTACGGCTGGAATCGCCCTTACCGTATAGGTCGCAAACCGCGTACGATCCGACCGTAGTATACGAGATGTAGAGCGGAGTGTCGGTATCGTTTTGGAACTTGAAGTCCTTTTGCCCCCACCAAACTGTGGCATCGCTACCGGCCTTGACGTAAGGCACTGTGCGAACGTGCTGGAAGCGCTCGACGATCTTCATATTCGCCAAAAGCGAGGAGTTGAAGAGCGTCGTCGCTACCTGGCACATGCCGCCGCCGACGTCCTTCTTCATCTGCCCATTGACGAATACGTGGCCAATGCCGAAGCCACGGGCTTCGGTCCGCTCGCCCACCGTCTGATTGACGCTGAAAACGGTGCCGGGGGCGACTATGGATCCGTCGATAAGGCCGATTGCCCGCTTAACGGTTTTCGTGCGGCCCACTTCACCCGGATTGAAGTGGGTGACGAAGTGGCCGATCCGCGAATCGATACCGGATAGCGTCGCATCGGTCACCTTCGCTGGCCACGTTCGCACGGGAAGCACAATATGATAGGCGCGTGGGTCACGCGTGATCGTCGCGACCACGAGGTCCGCCGCCTTCTCGATTTCAAGGCCAGCACCGTCGCGAGCAGGAAGTACCTTCGCGGGAATAGGCTCGCTGCTGCTCTTTGTCGCTGTCGGGCTGTGCACATACTTGCCGACAATAGTCGGGCGGGCGTCACGGGGCGAACGCTGGACATAGGGGGCTATGCTTGTGAAGTAGGCCAGCGCTTTGGAGCGATCTCCGACGTACCTGGCTGCGGACGATGGCCCTAGCGGATCAACACCGGGTGCGAGAGTGAAGCCAAGCTGGGCGCGGGTGGGGTGCCAGACCTGACGACCATCTCCAAGCTGGAGGCGCGAGTTGAGACCGTGCTTCGCGGTCTCGGTTACTTTGGCCGCCTTAGGTGCATCAGCGTCCACTGGCGTCGGCGCCGGCGCCGGGCTCGGCGCTTCGACAGGGAGTGTTGGCGGAACAGGCGCCGTTTGAGGCGGCGCGGCAGGTGCTGGAGCCGGAGGCGGTGCTGGCGCTGGATCGGCGGCGTCGGCTACGCGTGCGGCTATGGTGGCAGTGGCGATCAAAGCTGTAACAGCAATTACGGCAATTGTTGCTCGGTACGGACTGATATTCAACGTAGTAAAACCCAACCAGGCGTCGCCTGGCTCCTTTTTCGCGCACAGAAGGCGCGCAATATTGATCGGACAGTGTCCGAAACCAGGCTGATTCTGGCCCCTATGCGCGCCTTGTTAAGTGCGGCCGTGGCCAGCTTCTAGTCTGAACTTACCAGGGTGCTGCGTCCACTTATAACGCAACTTAACTGCTAAGCGATTCAAAATCGGTCCAGCGTACTTGAATTTTTCGTCAGGCATCGTGGAACGTCGCAATAGTATACCCCGACGAGATACAATGGACTTAATGAAGAAAGTAATCGCAATCATCCGGCCTATGAGGCTTGAGGCCGTCAAAGCAGCGTTAGCAGAAGAAGCTGACCTCACGGGAATTACCGTCACCGATGTTCGCGGCTGCGGTCGCAACGACAGCAAGTTTGGCGGAATCTATCGCGGTCACGAGTATCTGGTCACACTGCCGCCAAAGGTGAAGCTCGAAATGATTGTTACTAACGAGCAGGCCGATCTCGTCGTCGACACCATCGTAACGTATGCTAGAACAGGCGAAGAAGGCGATGGCAAGATTTTCGTTATTCCCATGGGGGATGTTATACGCATTCGCACTGGAGATCGTGGAGATTCAGCCGTTCTTTAGCGGTTCGCAGGTATACTTAGTTTCGCAGTATTGACTCGTCGTACGCGCGTAAAAACCATATACTACCGACGCGCCGCATACGATAGCACGCCAGACAGCCCTGTCTTATCAACCGATATCGCATATCGCCGAACACCATTTTTACCCCCTGAAAGCATCGCAATGCGGTGCGCTTCCGCCCAATATCTAAGCTGTTGGAGTGTGGCGCAATGCGGATCACAGGGGTGATCGCGTTTTCGATAAGCTAGCTGCCGTAATCCGCTGTGCGCGGGAAGGATTTACCATTGGACAAGATTCGATTTCGTCAAGTACACCTCGACTTTCACACTTCTGAGGCTATTCCAGGCGTTGGCAAAGAGTGGAATAAGAAGCACTTTCAGGAGATGCTCAAGCTCGGAAATGTGAACTCCATCAACATTTTCGCCAAGTGCCACCACGGTTGGTGCTACTACCCGACCAAGGCGCCGTTGTCGCTGATGCATCCCAGCCTCAAGTTCGACCTGCTTGGCGAGATGATCGATGCGTGCCACGAAATCGACGTTAAGTGCCCTGTCTACATCTCCGCAGGTCTCGACCAGCAGCTAGCGATGTATAAGGGCGAATGGCTTCGCCGAACCAAGGGTGGGGATACGAGTTGGGTAACGTGGATGAATGCAGGCTACCAGGAGTTCTGCATGCGCACCGGTTATCTTGACTACCTCATCGCGCAGGCTCAGGAAGTGACAACGAATTACGATGTCGATGGCATCTGGCTCGACATCGTCGGAGTGCGCGATTGCGCGTGCCAAACCTGCGTCAACACGCTGCTCGAGCGCGGTATCGACCCGCGCGACGACGTTGCCCGCAAAGCGCTTGGCCGGGACACGTTCCTCAACTACGCCCGCAGCATCAACAAAGCCGTTCACGATATCAAGCCCGGAACGCCCATCTTCCACAATAACGGCCACGTAACGCGAGGCGACCGCGAGCTTCTTGAGATCGTAACGCACTACGAACTCGAATCCCTGCCGACTGGCGGCTGGGGATACGACCACTTCCCGATCTCTGCGCGCTATGTACAGAACCTCGACGAAAAAGAGTACATCGGCATGAGCGGCAAGTTCCACACGACGTGGGGCGAGTTCGGTGGCTACAAGCATCCGAACGCTCTTCGCTATGAAGCGGCGCTTTGCATTGCAAACGGCGGCAAGTTCTGCGTCGGCGACCAGATGCATCCGTACGGCAAACTCGACGAGGCGACATATCGCTTGATCGGGGCTGCGTACGATGAGGTGGCGCAGAAGGAAGCGTGGTGCTCAGACACGACAAGCATCGCTGACGTTGGCGTTCTGGCGCTTCAAGCGGTCCGCGGCGAGGTTGCAGGCAGCAAAGACAACCACGCCGATGAAGGCGCCGTCCGCGTTCTTCAGCAGGCGCACATCTTGTACGACGTGATCGACGCCGATTGCGATTTCAGCAAGTTCAAGGTCCTCGTGCTTCCTGATGCTATCCCTGTCGCCGGTGACCTTAAGGTGAAGCTTAACGCTTATCTCGCAGCAGGTGGCAAGATCCTCGCCACGGGCACAAGCGGGCTCGACGAAGCTACAGGCGAGTTTGCACTGCCACTTGGCGTCACCAGTGCAGGGCTCACTGAGTTCTCGCCAGAGTATATCGTGCCGCGTTTCGAACTCAAGGACTGGGCGACTGCGGCATTTGTCATCTACTCGAACATGCAGAACATCACTGCGTTGAAGGACGCGACCGTCCTCGCGGATCGGCAGGACCCGTTCTTTAACCGCGACTACCTGCACTTCTGCTCGCATCAGCATGCGCCGAGTACGCAGGTGAATGCCGGCCCGGCCATTGTCCGGACGTCGAACACGGCGTATATAGCGTTCTCGGCGTTTAGCCAGTATGTTGAAATGGGGCAAAACGTGCTTCGTGAGATTATCGTCCACACTCTACGCGAGCTGTTGGAGTCTCCAACTCTCGTCACATCGCTCCCGGCACAGGGCGTCACGACTGCGATGGTGCAAAACGAGCACGACCGCATCGTGGTCCACTTGCTTTACGGAGCACCAGTTAAGCGCTCACCCAAGATCGAGGTGATCGAGGACCTGATCCCGATCCACGACGTCGCTGTAGCGTTCAAAGCTCCAAAGACCCCGAAGCGCGTTTATTTGGCGCCGCAGAACACGGACCTGCCATTCACAACGGACGCGGGCGTCACGAAACTGACCGTTCCAGTTGTTCAGTGTCACCAGATGGTCGTATTCGAGTAGGCTTGACGCAGTCAGGGCCGCCGATCCTCTGATCGGCGGCCCTTTCTGGTTTTGTCGTACGGTTGCCAATCTCGTGTCGCTCGGCCAGTCAAGCACCTGCGGTGGTTTGGGCACGTTTTGAGGATAGAAAAGACAGCACCGCAGGCCGCTTTGCCTTATTTATGATGTAGACCATTTGGCGCTCCGACCGAAAGCGCGAACCGACGACTTCGCCGCTTTCCACAGCCGTAACGTCGACATCCAATGGAATCTGAATGAGGCCTGTATCCGTAAAACCAGCTCGCGAATAAGCACGCCGACCGGCTTCATTGGTGGTTGCAGTCGTGAGTTCTACCGCATCAGCGCCGAGTTGTGTGGCTACAGCGAGCAGCATTCGCACAGCCAATGCGCCTAGCCCGTGGCCAGCGAATGAATCCACGATTGCGATGCCAAGCTCAGGGATACTGAGCCCGGCTGACGTCGAGACTGAGTTGTTATTAGCTTTCCAGAGGAAGAAGTGACCGATTGGTGCTGCACCGCAAAAAAGCAAATACGACGCATCAACTTTGTTAACCGAGTTCGTGACCGCTCGGGAGAACGCGCTCATGCAGGCATTGCTATCGTTCCACGGGTACGGGCAGAACATGTCTCGCGCGTTATCGCCCATTGACGCCCCGAACTTCTGTAAGGCTGTCTCATCGCCTGCGGCAACACTTCGGACGGTATAAGTTTCCTCAGAAAGCACGAAGCGCAGATTTATATCCCAGGGCGAGTCGGCATTGCCGCTACAGTCGCCCTGCGGCACATCACGACGCTTTGCATGGTCAGCTATTAATAGGCGGAAGTCTTCGTATAGCATATTATTGTAGCGGCTGGACTGATACTGTCCCATTGATGCCACTGATCCTTCGCCGATTGTCGCGCGTGGTGACGAGCCAGGAAATTTAGGTTTGCCAGATGCTACTTGATCTCTGACGACGCATCAGCAAATTATACGCCGTTCCTTGCGTCATATCGCCCCTCGCGTTCATGGAACCACTGACCGATCTTATTCTTACAGACGAGCCAGAGTATAATAATGAAAGGCTAAAGGATTCGGGAGCATTTTATGCGACTTGAGTCGTAGAGACAACTATGCGATCAAAGGTCCCTATGAAACGCTGGTTACACCATGCGTAAACACTATATCCAAAAGGCCGTAAATCGCAACGATGGCATGCGTGGAAGACGGGACCGCCGCGAACGCAGGTCGTCAGACGGCGTGCTTTATGCAGGCAGGTTATCGCGTCGGCGGGATTTTGAACCGACGCTCCTGGAGCACGTTGATAACGTATCGAAATTCTCGAATGTTGATTTCTGTACGTTAAGTATAGAAACTGACAAGGCACGCGTCAGCACAGGTTCTGTGTCGGATATTATGCGTCGGGACGAGCCCGCGTCGATAGACGGCGCATTGGTCTCGTCTGGACCGTCCGACCTGAGCTTGGTTAGGTTAGAAGTAATGCAGCAAGACCTGGGAAGCAATGTACCGCTTCCGCCGATATCGTTCAAGACATCTTTTCGAATTAGGCACGCAGCTGGTGTCGCCTTTGTGGCGCTATGCGGGATTGCCGCCAGCGTGGTGCACATGGGGGATCCTGGCTCAAGCAGGGTACATCCTTACCAGCCGGCATCACGCATCGCTTCTCATTCGCATGTCTCAGCAGTCCCTTGGTGGCAACGGTGGCATGCGTCAACCGAGACAGCGATAGCGCCTGGCGATGTTACGCCGTTCACTCGTGGGCAAGTTATTGAGATTGTGAAGCGCTGGCGGAAAGCGGGCCCTGTCGGAAGCGCTACAGCGGGGCCAGTATACACTTCCAAGTACAGCATCTGGAAACAGCGAGCGGTCGCCCAGATCGCTGCGTTCGAGGATCAGGGCAAGTTTTCGGCTGCGCGAAATGCGGCGTCATGGATTGCGGCGTACGAGGCACACGAGCGGTGGAAGATTGCGGGCGGAGCAGAACCCGTCGAGCCTCGTTCCACACCCGCTACACTTGCGATTGTCGCCGGCGGACCTGCGCCAACAGCTTTTCGTGGCCTGCAGTCGCAGTTTGCCATCGCGCTTCCTGGTGTTGCGCAACGGGTCATTTTGCGTGATCATCCTGTTGATCCCGACTACCCTTACCTTATCAATCCGACCGGTGTAGCCGACGAGGGGACTGTCGTATCGGAGCGACCGGATGCGGCGGCCATTTTCCGCGCGGCAAAGCTTGGCCCAGAGGCCCGTAAAGTCTTCCTCAAAGTCTCGGAGCGTGAAGGCGGGTTCGAGGCCGTCAACACATACGACACCGGTTACGTTTCCGTTGGCTTTATCCAGTTCACGACGATGGAGGCGGGCACGGGAAGCCTCATTAGCGTTCTTGAGCGGATGCGCGAGCAGTCTCCCAAGCAATACGCCCATTACTTCCAGTCGTTCGGCATCGATGTCGACGCAAACCATACGCTCACGGTGGTTGAGCCGGGCAGCGGCGCGGTTCTTCATGGCGCTGACGCGGTCAACGCGGTCCAGCACGACAACCGGCTGATCGCTGTGTTCTATCATGCCGGACAGGGCTCACGTGATTTCGCCGCCGCCCAGATCGGGGCGGCACGGGAACGGTACTATGCGCCTGAGCATCGATTCAGCGTTCCCATGGCGAAGGTTGTGGACTACTCCGACCCTTGGAACCCAGTACCATCGTACGTGTATGGCGACGAGGCGATAGCTAAAGCAAAGCTGACTGTCGAGGAAGAGAACCGCAAGCCTTGGACCGCACCCGAACCGCAGCCGATCCCGCTAGCACCGAGCTTGCCTGTTACGCCGTTGAGCGTGGCGCATCCTGCGATCGGTCGCCCCATGGCAGCGGCACCTGCCCGTGGTAGCCGCAATGTTGGCCCACTCGACCACGTAGCACTTCCTCTAGGGAGCACCACTGCGTTAAGTGGTCACAAGCACGATCGCGAGACTGACCAGGGCGAGGGGCAAGATCTTGGGACAGGTGGGGCCATGTCGAACGCGCCATCCGTCGTAACAGCCGCCTCGCCATCGCAGCAGCCAGTCGGGCCGCCTGCGCCCCTAGTTGGAGCTACGAAGCCGCTGCCGTCACTGCCGTTCGTCGGTGGTGCCCCAACAGCGCGTCAGGTGCGCCGCTCTGAGAAGTTGCCGCCGCTGACAATGGCTTCGTCTCAAACTGTGACACCGCCGCCTTACCATGGACCACGTTATCTGTTCGAACAACTGGCGCCGCTTGAGGGTGCATACGGTGACATCTTCCGTTCGGAAGCGGGGCGCACCGCGATCACTGATCGATGCATACAGCGCGGGTTCGAGATAGGGCCCAAGCGTGAGGGGCTACTTGCCAAGTTCACCGAAGCCGTGTCGCTAGTCGGCGCTGGCGAGCGGATGACGGTTAAGTCGCTGTCGGCGCGCGAAGCCGACCTGATCGCTATCGTCCAGAACAGGATCATGGTACTGGCCGATCCTGACCTTAGTCAGCCTGCTGGTCATGATCGGGTATACGCGAAGACGTCGCCGCGGAAGCGTTCCAACCGCACGTAGTGCGGATATCTCACACGTAAAACGGCCTCGGTATCCTTGAAGGTTACCGAGGCCGTTTCAATCTTAGCTGCGATTACCAGCGGCTTCCGCCACCACCGCCGCCGTAGCCACCGCCGCCGCCAGAGCGACCGCCGCCACCACCGCTGCTTCGGCCACCGCCGCCGCCGCCGTAACCACCGCCGCCACCGGAGCGACCACCGCCGCCGCCGCCGTAGCCACCGCCGCCACCGGAGCGACCACCACCGCCGCCGCCGCCGTAGCTTCCGCCGCCGCCTCCGCCTTCTCGCGGGCGGGACTCGTTAACGACGAGGCTGCGTCCACCGACATTGCGGCCGTGGATCGCGGCGATTGCCTTCTGCGCATCGTCTTCGCTTGCCATTTCGACGAATCCGAAGCCGCGGGACTGACCGCTGTAGCGATCGGTTACGACCTGTGCGCTGGAGACCTGTCCGACTTCCGAGAAGAGCTCATGCAGTTCCTGATCGGTTGCCTGATAGCTCAGGTTGCCTACGTAAAGTTTGGTTGCCATTTAGGATGGCTCCTTTCAGCTTGCTAAATAACCAGGCCTCGTCTGCCATGGCTCTCGATCAAGCGCGACCAGATAGCACTGCAAGTGAGTTCAAAATCGCGCGCGTTGCCATACTCCAGCAGGGTAGGAAGGCCTTTTCGGAAGTCTCGGATCATTACGGAGCAAGCCGTGAGAACGAAGGCATCACAGGATCGGGCTGTAACCGGTGCAAAGAGAGCATGCAGCCGGTCCATACCGGCATCGAAGCCATTGTACCATAGATATGTCATTTTGGGGAAAATATGTTTTGGTGTCTCCATAGTATCTCGAATATATCCGAATTCATCCCAATACAGTTAAAAATCGTAAATATGGAATTTTTTATCTTGAGCACAAAACCATGATCGATTTGACCGAAGATTCGCCGTGCGGTTGTTTCATCCCATGTCAAAATGTCCCGCCCTGCCTTTCTGTCGCCCAGCGCCTGACCGCTATGGCGCGACGCTCCTTGACACCGGGAGGGGCGCTGGGTACAATATCGAAGCGGTCTCAGCACCACGGGAGCAGCCATTTTGCCAGATTCCTTATCATCGAACGAACTCGACGAAATCCGCCAGCTACTCAAGATCCATGTCGATAACGGCCTCACAGAGCTCAATGTGAAGCAGCCGAACGGCGTGTCGGTCACCGTTCGCACAGTTGCGGACACGCCAACTGCTGTGCCGGTTAGCTACGCTGCTGTGGTCCCTCAACCGACCCTGCAGGACGCCGCACCAGCTGAAGCGCCGAAAGCACCGCCCGCCACGGGCCGCAACCCGAAGGCTGTTGCGCTTGAGTCGCCCATGGTTGGCTCGTTTTACCGTTCCCAATCTCCTGCCGACCCGCCCTTCGTGAAGGAAGGCGACATCATCACGATCGGCCAGTCGATCGGCCTGATCGAGGCCATGAAAGTTTATAGCGAAATCCCCGCCGAACATGCGGGGCGCGTGATCGAATTCGCCGCCGTTAACGGCCAGCTTGTTCAACTCGGTCAGCCGCTAATGTATGTGGAACCGATATGAGTAAACCCATCAAAGTCGGCGTTATCGGCCTTGGCATCGTCGGCAGCGGCACTGTCAAAGCGCTCCTCGACAACGCTGAGAGCATCGCCCAGAAAGTGGGCGCTCCGATAATCGTCGCTCGCGTCGCGGTTCGCGACATCACCAAGCCCCGCGATGTCGAGCTTCCTGCCGGTGTCCTCACGTCCAACGTATCGGACGTCATCGACGATCCCGAGATCGACATCGTCTGCGAGCTCGCTGGCGGAGTTGAGCCTGCTCACTCCTACGTGCTGCGCGCCCTCGAAAACGGCAAATCCGTTGTTACGGCTAACAAGGAAATGATGGCCAAAGCTGGCCATGATCTCCTCAAAGCGGCCGAGGAACGCAAAATCGACTTCCTGTTCGAAGGAAGCGTCGCTGGCGGTATCCCCATCATCCAGCCTCTCAAGCAGGCGCTCGCTGGCAACCGTATCCGCGAGATCATGGGCATCGTCAACGGCACTACCAACTACATCCTCACCAAGATGGCTCGCGAAGGCGCTGACTTTGACGATGTGCTCAAAGAGGCGCAGGCTCACGGTTACGCTGAGGCGGACCCCACGAGCGATGTTGGCGGGTTCGACGCCCAGTACAAGACAGCCATCCTCGCCAGTATCGCGTTCAACTCGCGCATTGATGTCACGCAGATCCCCGTCGAAGGTATCACCAAGGTCACCCGCAAAGACATGGAGATGGCCGATTTGCTCGGCTATGTCATCAAGCTTCTCGGTATTGGCCAGCTCGACGACGAAGGCCTGCGGGTTCGTGTCCACCCGACGCTTCTTCCGAAGACTCATCCACTAGCGAGCGTGAACGATGTCTACAATGCTATCTTTGTTCGAGGCGTCCCGGTAGGCGACGTCATGTTCTACGGGCGCGGCGCGGGCAGTGGGCCCACCGGCTCCGCAGTGGTCGGCGACATCATCGAGATTGGCCGCAACATGGTGAGCGGTGCTACTGGGCGACTCGGCTGCACGTGCTTTAACACCCAGCCGCTGCTGCCACTTGCGACACTGCGCACTAAGTACTATGTTCGCCTGACCACGCACGACCGCCCGAAGGTCCTGGCCAGTGTCGCCAACGTCTTTGGCGATTTCGATGTGAGCATCGAGAGCGTCGACCAGCGTCCGCAAGCGGACGGCAACGCAGAGATCGTCCTGCTTACGCACCACACGATCGAGCAGAACATGATGTCCGCTCTCGAGCTGCTCAACCGCCTGCCAACCGTCGCAAGCGTCGACAACTGCATCCGGGTGCTGGCAGGCTGACCAAGCCTGCAGACTGTCCAGAGGTTCCGTAGGTTGAAACCTACGGCTCTCAAGAGCTTGAAAGTACCCTTTGGGTACTAACGAACAGGCCGATGCGGATGGTGAGGGACTACTCGCCAAGATTTGAGTTAATTTGAAGTATCGCATAGAAGCACCGCCGTCGGGAGTGAACTACTGGACCTGGGCTTCGTTGATTGTCCCTCGTCCTATCGCGCTGGTGTCCACGTTGAGCGCGGATGGGGTACCTAACATTGCTCCGTTTAGCTCGCTTGCTTGTATCTCCAACGACCCGCCGCTTATTGGACTGTCATTCGGCGCGGGCCGTGTAGATGCGAAGCGGACGCTGACCAACATCCTTGAAACGGGCGAGTTTTGCGCGAACTTGGTCACGACAGGGTTACGCCCGGCCATGATGGAGGCGGCGAAAACGTCGCCAGCAGGTGACGACTTCCTTCGCCTGGGACTGCGCGCGGAGCCGATGGAGACGGTCAGCTGCTCGCGGATTGTGCAGAGCCCGGCTACGGTGGCGTGCAAACTGCTCAAGACTGTTGATCTATCGCCAGCCGATGTCACATTTGTGATCGCTCGCGTCGTCGAAGTCGCCATCGACGACTCGTTTGTGCGCAACGGATCCTTTGCATCGTATCAGGCCAATATCATTGCCAGTACCGGAGTCGAGGACTATATTACGCTTCAAGGGGAAGCGTTCCATTTGGCGCGAACCTGGGATTAGGGCGCTTTGGTGGGACCGCCAGAAGGACCCATCCGCCTCGCAGACTCGGCACCTTCCCGCAGCGGGAAGGAAACTTCTATAATCGGGCGCGGTGTTCCCTAACCGGGCTGAGCCTGAGCCACATTCTGAATCGGAGTTGATTGTTAGTTATGAGAAGAGGGATCATTGAGACCTATCGGCAGTACTTGCCGGTGACGGATGCGACGCCAATCGTGTCGCTTTGCGAGGGCAACACGCCGTTGATCGAGGCACCGCGGCTTGCGGCGAGTATCGATCCCAAGCTCCGCATCTTCCTGAAGTACGAAGGCATGAACCCTACAGGCTCCTTCAAAGATCGCGGCATGACTATGGCGATCACGAAGGCGGTCGAGGAGGGCGCGAAGGCCGTCATGTGCGCGTCCACTGGCAACACATCCGCCGCCGCCGCCGCGTACGCCGCCCGGTGTGGTCTCGATTGCATCGTGCTTCTTCCTGCTGGCGAAGTGGCACTGGGCAAGCTATCGCAGGCGTTGGTTCACGGTGCCAAGGTAGTCGCAATCGACGGGAATTTCGACGATGCGCTCAATATGGTGCGCGCAATCTGCGACCGATACCCGATTACCCTCGTGAACTCAGTCAACCCGTACAGGATCGAAGGGCAAAAAACGGCAGCATTTGAGATCGTCGACGAGCTAGGCGATGCGCCTACATTCCATGCTATCCCCGTCGGTAACGCGGGCAATATTACCGCCTATTGGAAGGGCTACAAAGAGTATCAGGCTGTTGGCAAAGCGAAAAGCCTGCCGAAGATGATCGGCTTTCAGGCTGCAGGCTCTGCGCCAATTGTCGACGGTCACCCGATCACTGAACCCCATACGATTGCTACCGCGATTCGTATAGGCAACCCTGCATCGTGGGCGTCGGCAGAAGCCGCACGTGACGAAAGTGGGGGTGTGATCGACAAGGTTACCGACGACGAGATCCTGGAAGCGTACCGCATGATGGCCGCCCTGGAAGGTGTGTTCTGCGAACCCGCTAGCGCCGCATCAATCGCCGGTGTCCGCAAACTCGCCGCGCAGGGTTACTTCAATGAGCCAGCCACTATAGTTGCGACGCTGACCGGTCACGGCCTCAAAGATCCCGACCGTGTGATCAAGACCGTTGAGCCTCCTGTCAAGATCGCTGCTGAGATTGACGCGGTGGTGAAGTACCTCGGGTACTAGCGGATGGCGGGTGGGCGGGGTTGCGATGAGCATACCCCGCGTCCGAATACGGACCACGCCACGAATGAGGCCTCAGTATACGGACCACGCCATAAATGACGTGGTTAGTTATTGGGGATAGCCTCTCCGAGGCATAGGACTTATGGCGTAGTAGTTGCTATCCGTGAATTGTGCTGTGCGCTTGACGATACGGGCCACGCCGTGAACGAGGCCCCCGAATACGGACCACGCCATGAATGACGTGGTTAGTTATTGGGGATAGCCTCTCCGAGGCATAGGACATGTGCCGCCGTAGTAGTCGCTACCCATGAAGTGCGCGGCGCGTTTGACGAGACACACCACGCCATGAATGACGTGGTTAGTTATTGGCGATAGCCTCTCCGAGGCATAGGCCGTATGGCGCCGTAGTAGTCGCAACCCATGAAGAGTGCGGCGCGTTTGACGAGACAGACCACGCCATGAATGACGTGGTTAGTTATTGAGGATAGCCTCTCCGAGGCATAGGACATGGCGGACAATTATACTGAATTGTACTACCATCTTGTCTGGGCAACGAAGGGGCGAGAGCATTATTTGGTCGGCGATGTCGAACGGATACTGTTCGGATACCTTAGCTCGGTGTGCAACGACTTGAGAGTGCGCGTGCTCGCCCTCAATGGGATGCCCGACCATGTGCACTTAGCGTGCACGATTCCCACTAGCCTTTCAATTGGAACTTTAATGTCCTCGATGAAAGGCAAGTCTTCGCACTACATTAATCATTTGCCGGGTGGCGGTAACTCCATAGCGTGGCAACCGGGTTATGGTGCCTTAACCTTTTCCAAACGAGACTTGCCCCGAGTCGTTTCCTACATCAATAACCAGAAGGCTCACCACGCGAGTGGCCACCTCCTCAGCAAGCTAGAGTTGACATCTGGGTTAGAATGAGATACTTCGGGTGCGATCCACTCTCCATGGCACATTGACCGGAATGCGAAGCTTTGCGTGCAAAATTGCGCAACGCGATTCTCTTTTTTGCGCAACGGTCGTAGACCGCTAAATATATCTCCAATTAGGAGCAATGTTGCGATTTATTGTCGCGGCTAATTTATGTTTTGCGCGCAAAATGCGCAAAATTGTTGGGACGCTTACGGTTAGCGCTACGTTTTCAAGGTGCTGGGAGCTGCGCTTTGGCGTTTTGTGCTCTTAGTACTATTGTACCACTAATATATCTAATAGTCTATTAAAATAGAACAGATATTTTACATGGTCTATTTCCAGCACCGTTATTTCGGCCCATACCATGCCAGGAATCGGGCGGCCATTAGGCGGATTGTTTCGTAGGGGGCTTCCGCGCAGCGTTCGCCTCGAAACATGAATGTCGGGACGTGGGTGATGTCGTCGGCGTAGGCGGGATCGTCGTACGGGACAATCAGGTGGGAGTAGCGCTTGTCAGCGATCTGGCGAAGGAAATCGGCGCCATCGAGGCCCGAGTCGGAGGCAATTTTGCCGAGGACGTTGTGGTCGGAGATGTCTTCGTCGCGCTCCCAGTAGGCGCGGTAGACGCCTTCGTTGTACGCGTCAAACTTGTCCGGAGCGAGCTCTTTGGCATATTCGCAGCCCTGAAGCGCATCGTGGGTACGTACAGCGCCGATTGCGCGGTTTTTGCGGTACGGGATACCGTCAAGTGCGGCGAGCTGGTCGAGCCTCGATGGCGGTCGCGAAGGGTCGGGGGGCTGTGGCGGTCGTGGCGTGAACACCGGGAGCGGGCCGAGGGATTCGGGAAGCAACTCGTAGCCGCGCCAGTCTTGCTTGAGGGTCGGGAACTCACCTTGTAGGCGTTTGGCTTGAAATAAGCCGATCCAGCACCACGGGCACAGGAAGTCGTGAGCGATGATTACTGTATCTGAAGATTTGTTCATATGTGTACTATACCCTGTGGCGGCACTACCTCACCCCCGGGCCCCTCTCCTAGGATAAGGAGAGGGGAGTCTGAAAGAATGTGGTGTCGGGATCGTGATACTTAAATGTAACAGCGCGGATCCCCTCGCGCAAGCTGAACGGCTGATGGAGACGTAAAATCGCGGCCACCGCACGAAATAAGCATCTTTATCGTTAGTAGCTGAGACCGGCGACATCGAGCCCGATGCCTATGTTGCGGGAGCGGGTGTCGTAGGTGACTCGGGGGACCAGGAAGTGCATGTTGGCACCTACGGACACGATGGCGGTGTAAACGTTGTGGCGGGCGAGGTCGTATTGAAGCACTGCGCCGAGAATGACTTTCTTGTCGCCGTATTGGGCTCTCAGGTCGAGCTCCTGTGATGTGTCAAGTGTATCGAATACGAAGGGGCTGGAGCCGGATGTGTCGGCGGCGCTGTATTCGAAACCGATCCCTGTGAGGTCGGTGTAGACTTTCTGAACGGCGATACTGGCGCGGGTGTATTTGTACTCGTTATGCTCGTGGCCGTAGCGGTTGCTGTTGATTGTGAGCGCGGGCCTTACAAGGACATCTGGCGCGACCAGGAAGGGGCGGCTTTCAATGCGTGCCTGAAGTGCCTGCCGATTGCCATTAGCCTTGGTAGGTGTTTCGCGGTAGTAGCCATCGGACGCTTCCACGCTGAAAATGTACTCTGGGCGGCGCAGGATGTGGCGGGCAGCTTCGGGGTTAACGCCAATTGGAAATTCGGGGCGAACGGCCCCGACGGGTACCGATGCCTTCAATACTGCCTCACCGACGCGGCTGACACGTAGGTCGGAGACGCGCCTGGCGTAGAACGGTTCGTTGTAGCTGCTACCGGCCGTAACCGTGCTGGTGAGGCCCCGGAGCGGGGCGGCGAATATCTGCTCAATAGGAGAAGTGGTTGTGAAGTCGTGAAACCGGAGACGGTCTCCCTCAGGAACGGGAATCTGATCTACCTGTGCGATCAGTCGCACCATTCGCAGGACATTGGCAGCTGCGCTGGTTGCGGGCGGAGGCACGATGGGGGCCGGTTCGCACAAGGTATAGGTGGCGAAGGCTCGCACGGATCGTATGCCTTTGGTGGAGACGATGCCACCGACATTCACTGGCAGCCCCAGCACATCGTATCGCTTCGAGAGGTCAACGTAGACTTTGTCGTAGCCATTGTAGCCGAATGACTGCTTCAGGTTACTGCCGCCAAGACCACCGGACGACTGAGTGTGTAGGCGGCGTGTCAGAGTTGGGATGGTGATCAAGCGATGACCGCCAATGAAGAACGATGCGTTGCGCATGTTCATTCGATTCTTTTCCTGGTCCATCTCGATTTTGTCTGCGGTTATGGCCAAGAAAGGCTTGTCGCCTGGGGGCGATGTGGTTAGAAGCGCATGGCGCATGATCATCTTGTTGGGCTTGATGTCGATTAGCGTCGCGGTGGCAGTCAGCGGGTAGCGCCGAATTAGGGCATTGCTGACAGATCCAGATTGGTTGAGCGCATTGAGCTTCAAGGTGGAAGCAGTGAGATAGGTAGACATCTCCCGCATAAGGAGGTTACCGGACGCGTCCAAATCGCTCAATGAGAGGCTGCCCGCAATATGATCTGCTTCAAGCGAGAATTCATCGCCAGCTTTAAGGGACGCGTTGCCGTCGAGTGTGAATGCTTTTGAACCGGGGTTGAGCACCTGCTTATCGGCTTTGATGGTGATCGGCGGGACAGGGGTATCCAATGGGATTGATTGCGCGGGCGGGGCATCGCTAAACGGAGCCCCGCTGTGACCTACAAGCTGCGGTGTGCTTTGCGCGGCACAAGGAAGTACTGCCGCAAAAGCGATAAGGGTCGATGCGGCAACCTTGTGGCACCGGAAGTGGCTCCAGGCGACGTTAATTGGTAGTCTATCCCCAGTCATCAACCAGCGCGTCGCTAGCCCCTCGTCTCGCCGAAGACGGCTCGGTTTAAGATGGGGCCAGTCACCGGACGCTGTGTCGTGACCCAGAATTCGCATCTTGATGGCACCGAGGACGTTCCGCGTCAGTTTAATTTGTTGTCTATCCCCAGTCATCAACCAGCGCGTCGCTGGACCCTTGTCTCGCCGAAGACGGCTCGGTTTAAGATGGGGCCTGTCCCCGGACGTTGTGTCGTCACCCAGAATTCGCATCTTGATGGCACCGAGGACGCTCCGCGTAAGTTTAATTTGTTGTCTATCCCCAGTCATCAAAATCCTCAGGCGTCTTGGTCGAGTCGGACAACGCCTTCGAGAAGCTGCCCATGCTTTTGCGAAACTCTTCGCTATCATATTCGCGCGTCTTGATCACGACAGGCATTGGAACGGCGTGCCCAAGCAGCAGGGCTTGCTGCTTGCTGTCGAGCGACGCGAGCACGCCCTTGAGGTCGTGCGCTCCGCTAATTCCTGTTAGAACGGCATCGATGTCCTTGTCGTCGTTGAGCAGACATGTGATGCGTGTTCCGAGTTGAGAAAGCACCTCGTCGTCGATGCCCGATGGTCGCTGATCGACTATGAGCAGGGTGACGTTATATTTTCGCATTTCGCGGGCGATGATGCCGAAAATTGTCTGGTGCGCAAGAGCCGGGCTCAGGAACTTGTGCGCTTCTTCGATGGTGATCACGAGGGGCGGCGGCTGCTTGCCCTTATCGTAGCCCGCTTCTTCCATCTGCTTGGTCCATACGCCGTGGATGCGACGCGTGAGGACGTTGGCGACGAGCATGTACTGCAGAGGATCGCGGTACTGACCGAACTCAAGCACGACATGCTTACCGCGCTTGAGCAGGTTGATTATCTGATCGAGAGCATCATCGGATCCAGCAAGCTCTTCGCGAAGAAATCCTTTGCATGACGACACCATGCGCGACAGCTTTCGCGAGAGCGCGCTAATTGATGCCTGGTTGGCGTTATTGTCCTTGCAGAACTCGTTGACTTCGTCGCCGTCCATTTTGATGAGAGTCGCGAGCCATTTATCGCCGAACCGATTGCCCAAAATGTGCATGCTTTCGGCGGCGGTAGCGTTGAGGTTTAGTTCATCGGCGAGAAGGAGTATATCTTCGACGGTAACTCGTTCATAGGGGATCTTGACTTCGTTTTCGACAGTCAATCCTCGCCTACGCGCGGATTCTCGGTCGAGCGAGAATACGCTGACATCGTTATGGAAATACTGCTTGAGCCCACGCACGCCCTGCCGCGTTGGGTCTTCCGTGCTGCCCTGCCAGCCGTACTCGTTATGCATGTCGAATACGAGGTTTACGGCGGCCGAGTGCTTGATGAGGCCGCAAAGGCAGAGGCGGGTTAGGAAGGTTTTACCTGTGCCCGATTTGCCAAAGATGCCGCTGGATCGTTCAGCGAGCTTCTTGAGGTCGAGGCATACCTCAATATTGTCCATATCCAGCGGCGAACCGATATTGTAAAAGCCGTTGGCGCCTTCTTCGCTGCCGAAGATATTGGACACGTCTTCAGCGTCAGCTTCACGCGCGGGTGAAAAGTGAACAGGAACCGTTTTGACAGGCTCAAATTGCTCGGCGTTCTTGGCGCGCATCAGGAGCGGGCGCAGAGCCAGCGTGCCAAACACGGACGAGCCGCTAAGAATTTTGCGCATCGTTTCCGCTGAACGCGCATCGCCAACGGGCGGGTGGGCGAGGGCGGTCGGGGAGGACGCATCAAGTGTGACGTCGGTGATCATGCAGAAGAATTCATGCCGGTCACCTTCGATGACCACGAACTTGCCAGCGCGAATCTCTTCGACGGTGACGCGCTCATTGAGCTTGGCGTGCAGCCCGGATTGCAGCGACCCGCGAACGACGGTTCCGAGCACCTGTGAGGTGGCGGCGAGTTCGAGTGATGGCATTGAGCGTAACGTGGAGTTGGTATCGTCCATAGCTTGATTCTCGAGTAGACGATATTATTATCCCATACGGTCCGCGTAGAACGCGTCGTTCCGGGGAAAACGGGTGGGGATCAAGTTAAGACGTGTATGACATTTGAGGGGCGAGTAGAGGCAAGACCTCACCCCCCGCCCCCTCTCCTACGATAAGGAGAGGGGGAGTAGGAAGAGGATTAGGCGAGTCGGGAGGCGAGACCTCACCCCCCGGCCCCCTCTCCTAAGATAAGGAGAGGGGGAGTAGGGAGGAGATTGGATTGCTTGAAATCACCGAGCCAGTTAGTTCTTCCAGACGAGACTTAGCTCTGGGACTACGTTGGTTTGTTCACGGGTCATTTCTAGCGTTCCGCCGTTGAGGTTGGGGACGCGGCGAAGGCGGTTTTCGCCGGTTCGAGTTACTAGACCGGTCACATCGAGCGTCTTTTGGTCGGCGTTGATGATCTGGTTATTGAGGATGATCCAGCCGAGTTTGTCGGGGGATTCCAAATACACCTTTTTGCTGGGCCAGCTTGCGGGAAGCGTGAACTTGGTTTCGAGGTAGACGAATGTCGCCTTTTGCCCGACGGTGGCGGGGGTTAGGACGTTGACGTCGCGCGCTGCGAACCAGGGTCCAGCGAGAGGCGTGGATTGGATACCTGGGGAGGTGGCATCGAGGAAGAACATGCCAGTGACGCCGGTGGGGCGGCCGCGTGGCTTGGTCTTGTCGGTTTTGCTCCCGTCAATCTGTAGAGCGAGGGTGATAGTGCCATCTTCGGCTTGCTTGGTGACGTCGACCGTGAAGTCGGACGCGCCCCATGCCATCAGTGGCTGGCGAACGGGAGCTAGCTGACCGTCGATCCACAGTCGTCCTTGGGGGACGACACCGTAGGACCAGTTGCAGTCAAAGTTGAGGGTGACGCGCCGCCCAGACCATTCTTTCGGTATGGTGAGGGTCTTGCGGAACGTACCTACAGCGTCGTCGGGAATGCCGATCACGGGGAACGTCCCGAGCTTCACGGTCTTCCATGCGGCGTCGTTAAATCCTGGCTGTGTCCAGCTGGCGTCGGGTGTGTCTGTTGTCATGCGCCACTCCTCGGCGGCGGGCAGGATGTCCGACGGCACCGGAATTTCGGCCGGTGTGGCGAGAGCGGGCTGGATGGGCAACGTGCGCCATATGTCGGACTGGGAATGGAACCAATCCAGAGCTGAACGACCAATATCGGCGCGTGGGGCGACGTAGATGCGTGTTTGCATCTGCTCGAAGTCGGTGGTGGGCAGCGTGAACTTGCCGTCCGCCCATGCAACCTTCACCTTGGGATGGCCGAGGGCGCTGATCTCTTCGACTTCGGTGATCGGCGCTTCGCGGCGGATGGTCGTGTTGGTGGCGATGGTCGGCGCGCCGGTGCGGTTCATCCTGGCGACCGGGTAGAGGTCGTAGAGGCCGTTCTTGCTCTGCCATCGCTCCGCCCACACTGGTGACCAGCTGTCGCGGGGGACACCGACGGCGGTGAGGAATTCGTCGAACAGCGCGCTGCGGTCGGCGTCGTTAACCCACATGCCTTTCTGATCGCGCATGCGGGTGTAAAATGGTGTGCCGAGCATGATGACTCGTCCGCGGCCCAATTTCGCCTCTGCGACGGCCATCGACTTGTCTTCGGTCCATGTGGCGACGGGCTTAATGCTCCCACCTGCTGCAGCGAACGAGACGGCGGCAGAGTGTTCTTTACCCAGGTAGTCGATGGCGACACCGCTGCCTTCAATAGTCTGTCCGCGAAGTTTGGGCAGGATGTCTTGATCTTCGCTGACCTTCATCTTCGCGAGCTTCCATTGGTTGAAGTTCGCTTCTGTCATCCATTTTGGCGTCACTGTCAGTCCCAGCGCATGGGCGAGCGGCCAGGCATCGGCCCGCTCGGGCAGGTTTCGGGCGGTGTGGTGCTGGGCGATGAACGTGCCACCGCGGCGGACATAGCGGAGGATGGCCTGGACATCGTCCGGGGTCATCACAACGGTGCCGCAGTCCATGACCACAGGGAACTGGTCGATGACGCCATTGTAAAGGTCGGGCACTTCGATGTAGTTGAAGTTGCGTCCGACTCCCTGCAGGGCACCTCGTGCCATATCCCAGTTCCATGGCTCGGCAAAACCGAGGCGGGTTACGCGGGTGGAACGCAGGATGCCGATCTTGGGTGTGGGCAGGTGCATTTTACCGACGCATCGGATCAGTTCTAGGTTTTTGTCGAACCATGCGGCTACATCGGGCTTGTCCTTGTAGTGTGTGGTTGCAAAAACGAGGTCGACCGCATCATTGCCGTACATGACATAGAACGAGATGGCGGACTGCATGTCCATGGCATTGTTTGGCGGTCCGCCCTGTTCGCAGCTCCACGGCATCCCGTGGCTTCGGGCGAGACGCGCGCCGGTCATCGGGCACCAATAGCCGCCCGCGCCGCCTGTGTCGTGCTGATAGGCGCCGTAACGCTCACAGAGGTCGGTGGACATGTCCAGCATGTTGATCGTGGCCATGATCTTGAGGGGGCGGTTGGGGTCGCCTGCGCGCATCGCCTGGAGGCGCTGCTCGATACCGCGCATTCGTAGCCACGCGGAGAAATTGACGCCGTCGAACCATAGCCGATTTTCAGGCTCGGTCATGTTGGGGTAGTGGCGCAGCGGCAATGGGGTCAGCGCGACGATCCCTGCGGGTGGGAGGCCGTCCATGCGCAGTACGAGCTGATTCTGGCCTTCGTGGAGTACGGTCGTCGCGTCGAAGCAGACAGCGAGGTCGTCGTGATCGTCGGCGGTGAGCTTCTTGAGCGGCTGGGCGTTGAGGTACGCGTCGCAGAAGTTTCGGTTGTATTGGGACTGGCGGGTGACTTGCAGATACTTGAGCGTTGCGAGCTGCGATGCGCTTACTGTGACCGTGCGCTTGAGCCAGTAGTCGGCGTGCTTGGTCCCGTTGCCCTGCCCGCCGTTGTACATCATCAGCATTGGGTCATTGCAATCGACCGAGACCCACCCGTCTTTGGGCATGGTGTCGGGAGCGTACCACTTGGCGGCGACACCTGCTTTGGCGCGGTCGGCGAGACCGTCCCACGTGCCGTTAAGGATAAGGCCGCCAGCGTCGAGGCCCAGGAAGTCGCGCTGCGTGGGGACTTCCACTTGATCCCACGACTTGTAATAGTCGGAGCGACCGTGGTGGATGCTGCCGACCTTGGGGAGATCCAGGCCGAGGGCGTTCACGAGGTAGCTATGCCAGTAGGCTTTGGTTTCGGGCATGCCAGCAACGGCTGAGAGCACATTGATGCCAGCCTCCGGGACTTCGCCGATGACCATTGAGCCGACGAAGTTGGGGTCTTTGTCGAGGCCCGCGGAGAATCTGCGGCGGAAATCGAAGGAGTAGGGATCGCTGGCGGAGACGGGTTCGGAGCCGTACCAGGAGCCGTACAGGCTCATGCGGGCACCGTCGAAATTCGGCGGGAGGGTGCCAGCGGCACGCTGTACGTAGGGGAGAGATTGGCGGTTCCACAGCCACGATGGCTTCTGCTCCCAGAGCATGGTGCGGTACGGCAGGTCGTATTTCTTAGCCATGGCGCCGAACCAGTCGGTGGTGGTTGTGTCTAGCAAGCCAGGCGCAACGTATCGGCCTTCGTCGGGCGGCTGCATGTTGAACGCGATGCGGCGCTTCTGCATCCATGGGAAGTCGGTGTCGATGTCCACTGGGGCCCCGCCGCCGCCGAACCAGATCGCCGGACCAGCGTTGTCGAAGCAGTCGAGCCATCGCGGGTAAGCGTTGGCTGGCACCTGTTTCCACTTCGCCGCGCCGCAGTCGGTCGCGAGCTTGGCCATGGCGGTGCGGGTGGGGGCGTATAGTTCATGAAAGGTCACGCCGTCGAGGCCGAGGAGCCACACGCCAGCGCCCTTGAGCTCGAGGACGGTGCCGGGGAGGCCGGATGCTGGCGCGACGGCAAGGTCGCCGAAGCCGAGGAGGTCCGCGAGGCGTTTGGAGCCGACTATGGCGGCGTGCGCGGAGTCTTCGGCGGCGAAGACAGTTTCGGATGCCGCGCCGACTGACCTCAAGGTAACGGTGACGTTACCGAAACCTCGCGCGGATGCCGTGAGCGTTTCGGGTGCCGAGACGGCGTTGGTAAGCATCGTCAATAATAGGCACAGGGCTGGCAAGATGTTACGAAGCGTACGGAGGGATGTGCACATGTACAGACCTTTCGAACTGAGATTTGGTGGATGAGTTATCGCCGAGCGTTCGGTATCGTTTTGATCGCCGGGAACGGTGCAATGTTGGGAAATTTGATTGGTGGTGCGACACTCTTGAGGGTCGTCAGCGCAGATCGCTCAAGATGTTTGGACAAGTATACGACAACTCGGCTCTCTCGTCAACTATATGGCAAACCGCATCAGTTGTGCTGGGCGAAGATAGGGAGGTATCGGGTAAATTTGCCAGCGCTAATGGCTTTATTGCGACCAAAACACCGCCTAGGGAGCCTATGGTGGCGTCGGTTGTAGCAAATCCTGCTTTATTAGCCCACAATCCGCCATTTCGACGGTGTTCGCATCTTGCGGAATCGCTATCATGATACACAAGGAGCATTAGCAAAGGTCGAACGGGCCACATGCACCTGGACAGTTTTCGCTAGGCATCGCCTAGCCTGGAGGATTACAGAGTGGTACTCACAGACCAGCAAATTCGCTTTTACAATACTTTTGGCTACCTCGTCTTCAAGAAGATGTTCACGGCAGACGAAATGGCGGTCATTACGAAAGAGTTTGACACCGCCATGGCCAAGTTTGGCACTGACTCCGCCGAGTCAGGTCAGCTTCGCCGCCATCTGTCTGCGCCTATCGAACATAGCGCGAAGCTGTGCACGCTTCTCGATGACGCGAGGATTACACGAATCGCCTCTTCGCTTCTCGGGCCGGACTTCAACTATGTCGGCGGCGACGGCACTCTTGACGCTGGCGATACCGGCTGGCATATCGATGGCAACTGGGGCGAGCATTTTGCGGCGAAGATGATCTTCTTCCTTGACCCTGTTCGGCGTGATACGGGATGCTTGCGGATTGTTCCGGGCAGCCAGCGACCGAACCATCACATTCGTGCGTACCGCATCGACCCGAATCGATCAAAGGAGATGTTCGGTATCGACCCGCGCGACTTCCCGGGTAACGTGCCGCTGGAAGTTGAGCCGGGCGACGGCATCATCTTCAACCACGACCTCTACCATGCGCTTTACGGTGGCGAGACCAGTCGCCGCGAATTTACGCTCAACCTCACGAAGCACTGTCACAATCAGGTCGACTTGATGACACTGCGCGATTACCTTAAGGTGAATTCGCTGCGAGACCGGCCGTTGCGTGCGCTGTATAGCGACCTTATGCTAGAGACCGCTACGGATGAGCGTCGCACTCACCTGCAGCAACTGATTGACCTCGACGAAGCGCTGAACCGCAAGCCTGTCACGGTGTAGGCGGGGATTGAGCGGAATTGATGCAATATATTGGGGCCGACGCAGTCGCGTCGGCCCTTTTCCTGTCTATACTGCGCAATAGCAATTGATGCAACAAACGGTGCAGATCGGGCGTGCAGCATCTGGTAACATACGGGAACGATGTTTGACGAGGGCGTTGCCCTTGGTTGAGGAGACCGTTATGGATTACCGTTCCCTAGGCCGCACTGGTGTGCAGGTTAGCTCGCTGTGCCTTGGCTGTATGAACTTTGGCGATGATGCCGACAGCGATCTATCCATTTCGATTATGGACCGCGCGATCGACAGCGGGATTAACTTCTTCGACACGGCAGACATCTACAGTCGGGGTGGGAGCGAGACCATTGTCGGTAAGGCCCTTGCTCGCGACGGCAAACGCGACCGCGTGTTTTTGGCGACCAAGGGCTTTAACAAGATGGACGATAGCGATCCCAACTCTATGGGGTCGCACCGGTACCATCTGGTGAAGGCTTGCGAAGACAGTTTGCGCCGACTGCAGACCGATCACATCGATCTCTACCAGATGCACCGCCCGAAGCCGGATATTCCTATCGACGAAACGCTGCGTGCGCTTGACGACTTGATCCACGCTGGGAAGATTCGATACATTGGCGCGAGCACATTCGCTGCCTGGCAGATTGTCGAGTCGCTGTGGGCGTCTAAGGAACTGCACCTCAACCGCTTCGTGTGCGAGCAGCCGCCGTACAACCTCCTCGACCGCCGCATTGAGCGCGAGCTCTTGCCCGCTTGCCGGACGTACGAACTTGGGGTGATCCCGTGGGCGCCAATCGGGGGCGGGTTGCTTTCCGGTAAGTATCGCCTCGGTCTCGAGCGGCCAGCGGGGTCGCGGTACGAGAAAGGTGCGCTGCAGAACCGGGACAATGATCGTGCGCTGGAGGCGATTGAGAAGTACATCCCGTTTTGCGACGGTCGCGGCGTTGCGCCCGCTCAGTTCGCGCTGGCGTGGGTGATGGCGCAACCAGGCGTCACGAGCCCCATCATCGGGCCGAAATCGATGGATCAACTGGAGGATTACGTCGCCGCGCTTTCGATCACTGTGACTGACGACGACCGCAAGGCGATTGATGCCATCTTCCCGCCCGGGGACTACTTAAGCAACTATTACACGGCGGCGTTTGGGCCCAACGCGCGCTGGATTTAACCAGCGACGATTGTAGGGAACGATCAACCGTTCCGTTCTGTTGGAATCCACGATGACCCTCCTGCTTAAGCGGCGCGGAGCCTTCTCGGCCGCTCACAACTACTGGTTAGCCGGGCTTACACCGGACGAAAATGCGGCATTGTTCGGCAAATGGGCCGCTCAAGAGGGGCATGGGCACAACTACACGGTGGAGTTGACGGTCGCTGGCGGTATCGACCGCCGGACGGGGATGGTCGTCAATATCGTCGATATCGATCGCGTCCTGAAGGCCGAAGTGCTTGAGCCGCTGGACGGCAAGTTTCTCAACAAGGATGTGTCGTTTTTTACCACTACGTCGCCCACGCTCGAAAACCTAGCTGCGTTCATCTGGCAGCGTGTCGAGCCGCACCTTCCCAAAATCGCCACCCTCACCGGGGTTCGCGTGTGGGAGATGCCAACACTTTGGGCGGATCAATCCAAGCGAGGCAATACGATGCAGGTCAGTATCACACGCGCCTACGACTTCTCGGCGTCGCACCGCCTCCATAGCAGGCACCTTACGGACGATGAGAACCGCGAGGTTTTCGGTAAGTGCAATAACCCCAACGGACACGGCCACAATTACGAGGTAGAAGTGACGATCAGCGGGGAACCCGATGCGCGCACGGGGATGTTGTATCCGTTGGAAAAGCTGGACGCGATCGTCGACGAGACGATTCTTAAGCCGTTCGATCACAAGCACTTGAACCTGGACGTTCCCGAGTTTGCTTCCGAAAACCCAACTAGTGAGATGTTGACCCTGGTGGTTTGGAACAAGCTTGCGGAAAAACTGCCGACAACTGGCAGTCCGCGGATGTCTAAGGTGCTGGTTCGGGAAACGGCGCGGAACTCATTCGAATATTACGGCGAGGGATCTTAGCGGGCATTGCGCCTCCCCTCGGAAGGCAGGAAACAGTTGTCACAAAAGACAAACGGAGTCGCCGATGCCGGCCTCTCATCATCGCTTCTCGAAGCGACACATTTTGACCTTGGCACCCGGAATACCGAAGAGCAGTATCGGGACATCCTTGCTGCGGTTGGCGAAGACCCGACTCGCGAAGGACTGCTTCGGACGCCTCATCGTGCGTCGGAGGCGATGAAGTTTTTGACGCAGGGCTACAACATGAACGTCACCGAGCTCCTCAACAATGCGGTGTTCGAGGAGACGTACGACGACATGGTTGTGGTGCGTGATATCGAATTCTACAGCCTTTGCGAACATCACCTGTTGCCGTTTTTTGGCAAGGTGCACGTTGGCTATGTCCCTAACGGTAAGATAGTGGGCCTCTCGAAGATACCGCGGCTGGTTGACATGTACGCCCGTCGATTGCAGGTTCAGGAGCGGCTCACTAAGGAGATCGCCGAAGCTTTGGAGAATGCGCTACACCCGAAAGGGGTCGCGGTCGTGGTCGAGGGGATGCATATGTGCATGATGATGCGTGGCGTGCAGAAGCAGAACGCGTCGATGATTACCAGTCACGTGATGGGGGAATTCCGGGATGACCGCCGTACCCGCTCGGAGTTTATGGCCCTGGTTAAGGACAACGGCAGGCACAGCTAACGTCTCATTGAGCACAACTTCGCAAAATAAAGCGGCTGCTATCCTACATGGATAGCAGCCGCTTCAGATTTGACTACATCTTGCCGTGCATCTTGGCGTCGTCCATTTTGCCATGCATTTTGGAATCGCCCATGTGACCGTCCATTTTGCCGTGCATTTTGGCATTATCCATCTTGCCGTGCATCATCTTGCCGTCCATCTTCCCCTTCATCATCTTGTGGTGCATTTTGCCATGCATCTTGTGACGTTTCGGGTGCATCTTGTGCTTCGCCATCATGCCGTGCTCCATCGGCGCGGTATGGTTCATCATCCGGTCGTGGTTGCCTGGAGGCGTCATCATCTTGTCAGACATGGTGTCTGCGAAGCTGATATTGGAGCAAAGCAGGGCGCTTACCGCGAGGGCGGCGGCCAAAGTTGTTTTGGTCATCGATTCGTTCTCCTGTGTGTGGCGATCATTCGGTCATCGTGAGGTCTTGCTAGAATAGAAAGGTGGTAGACGGCCCGCTATTCGGTGCGGTGTGTGTCGTGGTCAAGCGCGTCCAGAGCAGCGTCGAGGCTGTTGCGGCGTTCATCGGGCAGGCGTTCACAGTTAGTGGAAGTTCTACCCGCGAACTCGCTGAGCCGAAACTTCAGCAGCCGAAACATCGACAACGCCTGCGAGCAGTGGGCGCATCCAGCGACGTGAAATTGAGCGTACCAGCGCGCTGGTCCCTTGAGGGTGTCGTCGGCGAGCGCGGCCAATGACGCTTCCATATGGCGGCACGGGCGAACCCGTGAATCGTGTGTTAAGTGCATGGTTGCCTCCCTTTACCAGGCTGAGCCTGGACCCTTGTCTCGCCGCGGACGGCTCGGCATGACATGTGTCCTGTGCCCAGATCTATCTCCGACTGAGGTTCACCTGGATCCTGTAGTGTTCACTAAGATATAACTGACTAAATCCTTATGGAAGACCACGCTCGCGGACATAGTCCTGGAGCAGGTCGTGCAGGCGAACTCGTCCGCGTGAGAGTCGTGTGCGAAGCGTGCCGGTTGTGATTCCAAGACTCCCTGCGGCCTCGGAATAGTCGATGCCTTCGACATCGACCATGAGGATCGCGGCGCGAATGTCGGGAGTGAGCTGGGCTAGCGCAGCTTCGACGGTTTCGTCTAGGATAGAGTCCATCACGACTATCTCTGGACGCTCCCGCGGAGCATTCTTAGCGCCTTCCTTTTCCGCCGCGACAATGACGGTATCGTCTTCGGACCCAACTCCCCCGTGTTTTCGTTTGTTGTAATCGTTGATGAAACCGTTCGTTAGGATGCGAATCAGCCATTGCCGGGAGTTTGAGCCGATGGCGAAGCGCCCGTCTAGGTACGCTGTGTATCCGCGAACGTACGCCTCCTGCACCAGATCCTGCGCCCAGTCTTCATCAACGCCACATAATCGGCGGGCAGTTCGGATAAGAGCCGATTGCGTTTCGTCGACAATGGCGGCGTAAGCCCGCCGCATGGATGAGACGTTGTCCGGTCGCGTGTTATCAAAGCTGTTTGGTGAATTGTGCGGCATTCTGTCCCATTCGTCTTGGCGTTTGGTAGTTAAACAAGCTGCTCCGACGGAATGTTACAAATGCACCAAAAAATAACATGCTGTTTCACGCAGCGTCTTGTCGTGAGTACACCCCAAACTCAAATAAGGTAAAACCAACATAGGCAAACGTCACACCGCCGCGAAGCGGTGAAAGGGTGCAGGCTCAGCCTGCCCGCCGGAGGCATCTTGAATCCCATTTCATCTCACACCTACGACATAGCGATTATCGGCGGCGGGGTCGGGGGCTGCGCTGCGGCGATTGCAGCTTCGAGCCTCGGCTTGCGCGTGCTACTGACCGAGGAGACGCCGTGGCTGGGCGGCCAGTTGACGTCGCAGGCAGTTCCGCCAGACGAGCACCGGTGGGTGGAGGCATATGGCCGCACTCGCCGCTATCGGGCATTCCGTGATCGTGTTCGAGACTACTACCGTCGAAACTTCCCGCTCACGCAGGAGGCGCGCGACAACCCGACATTGAACCCGGGCGGCGGTATTGTTTCAAGGCTCTGCCACGAGCCGCGTGTGGCGCTTGCGGTCATCGACGAGATGACCATGGCCGCGAGATCGTCAGGCAACTTGACCGTCCGCTTGCGGTGCAAGCCAGTAGCTGCGGACGTAGCTGGCGACCGCGTCACCGCTGTCCATTTGCGAAACCTTGAGAGCGGCGAGATCGAGTCGGTTACGGCGCCGTACATCCTCGACGCCACCGAACTTGGGGAGCTTCTGCCTCTCGCGGGAGTGGAATATGTTTCGGGGGCCGAGTCGCGCGCCGAGACCGGCGAGTTGCACGCGGGCGAGGCCAGCCAGCCGGACAATGTGCAAGCGCTGACGTGGTGCTTCGCGATGGGCTTTGATCCGAACGCCGAGCATGTGATCGATAAGCCTGCGATGTACGACTTTTGGCGCGCGTATGTGCCCGATCTTCACCCAATACCGTGGGGAGCGCCTCTGATCGATTGGGTGAGCACGGACCCGTTCAAGATGACACCTGTGCGTCGAGGACTTTTCCAAACGCCTGGCGCCCTTAGCCTCTTCCGGTATCGCCAAATAGTGGACGGGAATCTGATGGCTGGCGAACCCAAGCCGCACGACGTCACCCTGGTCAACTGGCCGCAGAACGATTACCTGTTGACGAATATCATCGACAAACCCGATGACGTGGTGGAAAAGGCGCTTTACGAGTCGCGGCAGCTCTCGCTGGCGCTGTTCTATTGGATGCAGACGGAAGCGCCTCGTCCGGACGGCGGCGCTGGCTGGCCGGGGCTGTACCTGCGCGGCGATATTACCGGGACCGATACCGGGCTCGCGATGGCAGCGTATATTCGCGAAAGCCGCCGCATCCGAGCCGTGACTACCGTAACCGAGGAGCATGTCGGCGCCGAAATGCTGGCCGCTGCGGGACGGGACAAAGCAGTGCTGTTCGATGATAGTGTCGGTGTCGGCTACTACCGTATCGATCTGCACCCTAGCACGAGCGGCGACAACTATATCGATGTAGATTCTCGCCCGTTCCAGATCCCGCTTGGAGCGCTCCTTCCGCAGCGTGTCGAGAATCTGCTGCCAGCCTGTAAGAACCTCGGCGTGACGCATATTACGAACGGCTGCTACCGTTTGCATCCGGTGGAGTGGAATATCGGGGAATCGGCGGGGCTTCTTGCCGCGTTTTGCGTGAAGCGTGGTGTGACGCCGCATCAAGTGCGCGAGATGGCGGGGCTGTACGCGGAGTATGCCAGCCTGCTGGACGCGCACGGCGTGGAGCGGGCGTGGCCGGTGTGAGGAACAACCTCACCCACAGCCCCTCTCCTTGGAAAGGCGAGGGGAGCCAGATAGATCGCCTCACGAAGTCTTCCTTCATTTCACCCCTCGCCTTTCCAATGAGAGGGGGTGGCCATTCCTATGGCCAGGGGGTGATGTCTTCTACTCCCCGCCGACCAGCTCTGGCTTGTTTTCGCCTTCAAGCATGGGGAGGTCGGCTTCGGTGGGCGTGGCGGGCTTGTCGTACGGCTTCAGGTCGCGAATTCCGCCGGGGCGGAAGCAGGCGATGCCAGCGACGATCAGGCTGACGATTGCGAAGAACAGGATGGTGTCCGGTGCGCCGAATTTCGCGGCGAGAGCGCCTGCCATCAGGCTGCCGATAGGGCCGGTGCCGATAAACATCAGCATGTAGATAGCCATCACGCGGCCACGAAGCGCATCGGGCACGCTCATCTGCATCAGCGTGTTGCAGGTGGCAAAGCAGAGCACGAAGCCGTATGACACGATGGCCATGGTGACATAAGCGACTCTCATGTCACGCGCAAATGCGAACATGACGAGCACCACGGTCGCAAGGACGCTGCCGATAATTAGCTGTATCTTCTGCTTGTTGCCTGATGCAAACACGGCAACACTGATCGCTCCAATGAGCGCCCCCACACCTCTTATTGTCTCCAACATGCCGAACGCGTGAATCTGCACCGCTTCCGATGCGTGCGGCAGGAGGGTGTATTTCACGAATGTCGGGATGAGCACGTTGAATGAAAACCCAAACAGCCCAAAGCCGCCCACGAGCAGGATCAGGTTGAGCGCGGTGTGATCGTGACGCACGTACGAGAAGCCATCGCGCAGGTTCGCGATGATCTTTTCCTCGGATTCGCCTCGGACGCGTGGGGCGCCAAGTACGGGACCGCCTTTGGGTGATCGCATCAGCAGCAAGCCGAGGAGAGTGGCGACGTACGATGCAGCGTTCAGGAAGAAGCAGTCCGCAAGGCTGACATGCTGAACCAGCAGGTAGCCAGCAAGCGCTGGCCCTATGGCGCGCGCGGAATTGAACATTGACGAATTGAGCGCAACGGCGGAGGGCACATCCTCTCGCGGCACCAGCTCGGGGATGAAACTCTGGCGCGCTGGCATGTCGACAGCCATCGCGATACCGAGTACGAGTGAAATCACCAGCAGCTGGGCGATAGTGATGACCTGGAGGTGGATAAGAAAGCCCGTTGTCAACGCGATGAGCATCGCGATCATCTGTGTGACGATCAGCAGTTTGCGCTTGTTGACGCGATCCGCAAGCACACCCGCGAAGAGCACAAGCAGAAGTATGGGCGCGCCACCCGCGAAGTTGATGAGGCCGGAGTAGAAGTTGGCAGCGTGCTCTGCGGCGGGGGACGCATGTCCCTGCACTGCGGCCGCCGCATCCCCGCCATGGCTGAACACCGCTTGCCGGGTAGCGTCGTCAGACAGCACCAGGATAAGCCACCCCTGCGCCAATCCCTGCATCCAAGCACCGATCAGTGAAATAAGCTGACCAAACCAAAACAGTCTGAAGTTGATATGACGCAACGCACGGAACGGATTGTTCGAGCGTTGCGAAAGTTGATTTTCTTCCATGAAACGTTTAGCCGCATCGACGCCGGGCTGAACTCAAGGTTACCCTCAGCGATAAATTAATAACCGCCGCGACTGAGTGCCCGTTCCTCCGTCTGCTTGCTATGCCTGATGATACCCTACCTAAGAAGCGGAGGACAGACGCCTCAAGCACGTCCGACACGACGCTCTATCGAGAACGACCTCCCTCCATTTATCCGATGTTGTTGCGTTTTAAGGCGGTGTGCAATGGTTAAGAAGCTAAATCACAACTTAGATAACTGTGAATGCTTAATAGTAACGATAATCATTGATAACACGAGATAAAATTATGAATGGTTATAATAAAAAATACCCTAATAAGCAAGCAAGCTTTGCCCGATAACTACGGTGGGACACAGCGTAGGGTCGTGATTGTCACTTGACATTCTGAGATTGCGGGGATATCGCTGTACACCGCATTCAAACCATTGATCGTCCCGATTCAGATTGATAATATGTGTCGAACTACGTGACGCCAGCAAATTCGACGTGCTGCGGGCGTTACATCTCCGAGATAGCGTAAGGAGCAGACCATGGCAGCCACCATCGAAAACATTGCTGTTTCCCTGGAGCACGGTATTAACCAGTATTTGACGTTTTCCCTCGCCGGTGAAGAGTATGGCGTCGACATTCTCAAGGTTCAAGAGATCAAGGGGTATGTTCCCACTACTCGCCTCCCAAACTCTCCAGCACACGTCGCCGGGGTTCTCAATTTGCGAGGCACAATTGTCCCGCTAGTTGACCTGCGCAGTAAATTCAACCTCGAACCTCTGGACCATGATAAGTTCAACGCCATTATCGTGATGGTTGTTGGCGAAAAGGTGGTCGGTGTGATTGTGGACAGCGTGTCCGAGGTAGCGACAATTAACTCCTCGGAGATACAAGAAGCGCCAGATTTTGCTCGTGGCGCGAACGCCAGCGTAGTTACTGGCGTCGCTCAAGTCGCCGATAAACTAATTATCCTGCTCAACATGGAAACCGTGTTCGCTGACGATGCGGCTACCTTTTCCTTAGCTGCGTAGGGGCGCTCTCGTTACGTGAATTTGCGTCCTGCCGTCCAGGGTCCCTCCATTGACTACTAAGAACCCGGGTGAACACAGGATGCTCCTCCCTTTTTGATTTACTGACGAAGTGCTTTCACAACTTTCTGCAGCCCAAGCGCTATCAATGGTGATGCGCTCTAAGGATAAAACGACATGTTGACCTGGTTTTCAAACGTAAAGATTGCGTCAAAGCTCGCGATCGCATTTGGGGTATGCCTCTTCCTCGCCATAGTCGCTGGGGTCGTCGCTGTGTCCCGCATGGCACAGTTGAATGGAAATACAAACGAGTTGGTGGCCGGGCCCCTTTCTAGGGCAACAGATTTAGGCAAAATTGTTTCGGACATGAAGCAGTACCGCATCTACCAGCTCAAGCAGGTTCTCACTCAATCGAAGGAAGAGCTGACCAAAAACGAGCAGCAGATGACGGAACGTTCTAACCTAATGCAGTCCGATATGGACGGCTACAAGAAGGCCATCAAGGTCGATGAGGACAAGGCCAATTTTGAGAAGCTGACTGTTGCTTGGGCTGCGTACCGCTCACTTGATGGCAAGACTGATGCGGTAGTAGCTACCCATAACTTGAAGACAATCGAGGCCTTTGTTAATGGCGAGTCCTATAACGCATTTTCGGCTGCTGACGACGTTGCCAAGGGGATGATGAAGTGGAATGAAGACCGAGGCCACACGTTTGCTGCAAACGCTGCTGCGTCGTACGAGTCCGCACGAGCTCTCGTCGTTGGGCTACTGATTATTGCCATCGTGATCGCGGTGCTGTTTGCCGGTTTCGTAACTCGCGGCATCACGTTCTCGATCACCGAAGTAATGAGCCGCCTCAAGTCGCTCGATGAGATCTGTATCAACAACCTGCAGACATCCGTCCAGGCCATGGCTGCTGGCGACCTGACCGTCGCGGTCCCGACAGCGACGACGATGCTGAAAGCCGACACCTCTGACGAGTTTGGAATGCTTGCCCGCAGCGTAAATGGCATCATCGGGAAGACACAGGGAACGGTTCAAGCATATCAGAAGGCGCAGGCATCGCTTTCGACGCTTATCGGACAGACCCGCACCTCCGCTGAGTCGATCACCGCCACATCGGATGAGATCGCGACCGGCAACGAAGATCTGTCGCATCGCACATCCGAACAGGCATCGAGCCTTGAAGAAACTGCGGCGAGCATGGAAGAGATGACGAGCATCGTCAAGCAGAGCGCCGAAAGCGCCCGTGACGCCAGCAAGCAGGCTGTGCAGGCCCGCGACGTCGCAAACGATGGCGGCGCAATCGTCGCTCAGGCTGTGGAATCGATGGCTGGAATCAATGCAGCAAGCCGCCAAATCAGCGATATTATCTCGGTGATCGACGAGATAGCCTTCCAGACCAACTTGCTGGCTCTCAACGCGGCAGTGGAAGCCGCTCGTGTTGGCGAACAGGGGCGCGGCTTCGCGGTGGTGGCATCCGAAGTGCGCAACCTCGCTGGCCGTAGCTCGACAGCAGCGAAAGAGATCAAGTCGCTGGTTCAGGATACTGTTCGTAAGGTAGAGGATGGGACGGTTCTGGTTAACCGCAGCGGTGAGCAACTCAAGCAGATTGTCGGAGCCGTCAACAGTGTCGCCGACATCGTCGCCAATATCTCGGCGGCAGCGCAGGAGCAGTCGGCGGGTATCGAGCAGGTGAACAAGGCTGTTATCCAGATGGACGAAATCACGCAGCAGAACGCCGCCCTCGTCGAAGAGGCGACAGCAGCGAGCCAGTCGATGGCGGGTCAGGCTCAGGAACTGCAGCAATTGGTGCGGCGGTTCAAGATCGACGAGTCGCTGGTGACACAGACCTCGCACGCTTCTATCGCTCACATTAAGCCGGTGAGCGTCCGTGCCGCGACGTCCAACGGCAACGGCCATAACCGGGTTGTAGGCGGTGTCGGAGGCGGCCGCAAGGTTCCGGCTCTTAAGCTGCTCGCCCACAGCGGCGAAGATCACACGATGGAAGAGTTCTAGAACCACAACCGGTGCGTCGCTGAGCCCTTTGTCAGACAATACGTCTGATAAGGGGCTCTTTTTGTGCCTCAGGGAAGGTAGCTGTCCTCTCAATCGACGCATGAGAAATCCAGCGAGTATCTTCGACGCACCATGAAATACTATCTTAATGCCTTCCTATTAAAAAAAGAATGAACATTTAAATGAAAAGTTT
The DNA here is from genome assembly GCA_036504535.1 of Capsulimonadaceae bacterium. GTDB lineage: Bacteria > Armatimonadota > Armatimonadia > Armatimonadales > Capsulimonadaceae > JARLGU01. The sequence continues at coordinate 112,837 of DASXUY010000049.1, read as the reverse complement.
AGTAAATCGTATGAATATTATGGAACAACCTTTTTGTAAGCGATAGAGGACCGAGGAAGCCGTTCAAAAGCCGGATGCTAAACAAAATCCCGGACAGGCAGTAAGCCGCGGAATCATCCTTCGGAACGTTCACATGCTTACATAGGAGTAACCAAGTGAAGAGTGTCAACCCTGCTAATTCAACGCTACTAGCCATCGTCGTAGGATGCTTGCTTTCGAGTGTGCAGCCCGTCGGGGCACAGGCTGCATCAAATGCCCAAAAGGCTGATCATGCTTTAGCGAAAAGGTCGATTTCTACTCCGATTGAGCATGTTCAGGTTGCGAATGCTCCAACCTTCACGCCAGGCACTATCGAGGAGATGGTCGAATTGCCTCAAGCTTCGGCAATCAACCTTCGTCCGATCGAAGGCCAATTTGACAGCATGGTGGCACCGTCCTGGGAAGAGCTGAGACTGCTGGAACTGGTGAACGCTGACCGAGCGCAGCAGGGAATCGCTCCATTGGGGCTTGATTTGGCACTTAGCAAGGTCGCTCGATCTCACAGCCGGGATATGTGCGAGCGCGGCTACTTTGGGCATTTTGCTCCTACCTTGGGGGCATCGTCACCGACAGAACGCTATACCGCTGAAATCGGGTCGCGCCCAGTCTACACGATGATCGGGGAAAACGTTTACTATCGATCAGCGACAGACAACCCGAAGCTTGCTCCACAGCAGGCGGAAAACGCATTTCTCAATTCCGACGAGCATCGAGAGAACCTCATGCAGCCGAAGTTCACGAAAGTCGGAATTGGCTTTTACCGGTCCAACGGGCGCTATTGGGTGACGCAGATGTTTATGGGCGAGGCGAACTAACAGGATTCCGCCGAAAGGAGAGGGGATAATGACTGACTACGATCTGCTCGAAGCCGTACATAGCAATGTTGGCGCGGTATTGCAGCTCATGCAGCCGCCGTTCGAGCATATTGATTTACTCGATGAACCGCCAACCGGTTACTCACCGGCCGAGGCAGACGAGGGGTCGGCTTATCGAAGGGTTGGGCTCGGACCAACGTCATCCAGCGCGCCCGACGTTTGGCAGTCGGTTTCGCATTTCTCGATGTGCGGAAGCTCGCGTCGGTTTGACGCGCGCTGCTTCGATGAAGCTGGGCACGGGGAATCGATCAGCGGGCCGGGTGTCAAGGAGTGGGTTGACCACTTGCAGGCGGAGGTTATGCGGCTGGACATTGAAGCCGAGCGAGACCGGCGCGAGGCCCAAAAATGGGCGATTCGGGCAAGAATGCAGCGCAAGCAAATGCTCGACACATTGCGCCGTGTTGGTCACGCAGTGCCCGATCCGAGGGAGCTGGTTGTGGAAGACCGGCGCGCCGAAACGATATTCGCCGAAGCCGCAAAATACCACGAGCGTCGCTTTCACGAGAAGGTCGCGGCGGCGAAAGTCTGTCTGGCGGCACTAAGGCGTACAATGTGTGTCAGGTCATTTCACTTGGGGCAAATGGAGGCTCGTGCCGAAATGGCAGCCTGAGGAGGTGTTAGCCTGGGATGCCGGGGGGCGTCACCAGGCTACTCTCTTACCGGTGAGAGCCTTCGCTAAACGTATGACTCTGCTTGCAGTTGTTCCTCGGGAATAGGAGCATTAATGGATCGAAATGCCGAGAACGTATCGCCGTCATCATCGTCCTCGTCAGTCTGTGTTACTTCGATGAACGCGCTAACGACATCCTCATCAAATTGGGTACCTGCGCCGTTCTTAATCAGTAGTCTTGCCGCGTCAATGCTCCAGGCGGATTTGTACGGGCGTTCATGCGTGAGCGCGTCGAACACATCGGCGACTGCGACAATCCTGCCCTGGATAGGAATATCATTGCCTTTGAGTGACCGGCCGTAGCCAGCGCCATCCCATCGCTCATGATGCGACGATGCGATCACTTCTGCCGTCTGAAGCAACACTGAGTCGCTGCCGCCAAGTATCTTGGCGCCGATTTCGGTGTGCTGTTTCATTTGGTCCATTTCGTCTGCGGACAGCGGTCCGGGCTTAAGCAGAATGGCGTCAGGAATTGCAACTTTGCCAACGTCATGTAGTGGCGCCGCCGCCTTGATGAGTGCAATCTCTTCATCAGGCAACCCAAGTTGCTGCGCCACGAGAGCCGCCATTTCCGCAACGCGCTTCGTGTGTTGGCCAGTGATGTCGTCACGGTACTCGGCTGTGACGGTGAGGCGGTCGAGAATTTCGAACTGTGCATTCTCGAGTTCACGGGTTCTTTCGCGGACGCGACGATCAAGCTCCTCGTTCTGGTTCCGAAGGCGCTCATAGAAGCTTTTCGTCTCAAGAAGATTTCGCACTCGGAGCTGCACTTCGGTGATATCAAATGGCTTTGTTAGGAAGTCCTTTGCGCCGAGCTCTAGCGACTTTTCGCGCGCCGGACGCCCCGCGTCCGCCGTTAGAACGAGCACAGGAAGGAATGTGGGTGGCTCTCTCATTGCTAAAGCTTCAAGTATCTTGAGCCCGTCAACGTGAGGCATGCTGAGGTCTAGCAAGAGCAAGTCAGGATTGATTTGCTCAATCAGCGACAATGCCGACCGCGAATCGGAACAGGCTTGAACATTGGTATAGCCAGCATTAGCCAGGACCTTTTCCAATAGCCTGATATTCTGCGGCTCGTCGTCGACAATTAGGATGTTTGAACGGCTATAAGTATTATTCTTCAAAGTCGAGACCTACCTTTCTCTTTGTTAGTAAGTCGCTGACCAGGGTGGTCAGCTCGGTTATGTCGATTGGCTTGCCCAATACAACAGTGGCTCCGAGGCTAAGCAGTTCACGTTTCACCGATGCGACAACGTTTGCGGTGACGACGAGAACCGGAGTTTGGCGAGTTGTGGGATTAGTCCTTATCTCCACAAGCACATCGCGCCCGTTCATATCGGGCAAATTGATATCGAGAAGAATTACATCAGGCAATAGCCGCACGGCAAGGTCCACACCGTCGCGCCCCATGCTTGTTGCCACTAATTGACACTTTGTATTCGGCTCAAGGATTCGCTTTATGAGCTCAGTGTTGCCGGGGTTGTCTTCGATATAGAGGACAGTTCCTTCCAAGTAGTCTCTTTTGGCCCCATCGGGATCGAGGGGGTCGTCGTACTCATAAGGAGCCGAGTTCGGCTCCTTCGGCGGGAGGCGCACCGTGAACGTTGTGCCGACGCCAACCTTGCTCCTCACGTCGATCTCGCCGTGCATTGCTTCCACCAGCCTCTTTGTTACCGTTAGCCCAAGCCCGGTTCCCTCGGTGCCGAACTCATCCGCACCTAGTCGATCAAACGGATCAAAAACGCTCGATAGCTTGTCCTCCTCGATGCCGTATCCGGTATCGGTGACGCTAATCGATATAAGCTTCGACGATGCGACAACGTCGATGGCGATTGATCCACCGAGACGGTTAAACTTGACCGCGTTCGCCAGAAGGTTTAGCAGAACCTGTTTCAAGCGCTGTTTGTCGGCAAAGACGTGGGAGTCCCAATCCGGCGTTTCTTTGAGTTCGATTGCGACACTGCGGTCGGATGCAAGGGATCTCATGAGAGAGACGGTCTCGTGGATCGTCTCACGAACGAGGACGGGCTCAAGGGAGAGAGCAAGGCGACCGGCTTCGATACGCGAAATATCGAGGATTTCGTTAATCAGGTTGAGGAGATGGCGCCCAGCTTTGACGATTTGTGATGCATCTTCCTTGTCTGACTCGGCGATCTCGGCTTGCTCGAGCAGCTGGGCGAACCCAAGAATAGCATTGAGCGGGGTGCGGAGTTCGTGGCTCATTCGCGACAGGAATTCGCTCTTTGCTCGATTAGCTGTCTGAGCCATCTCGTTTGCAGTTCGAAGCGCAGCATCGGCCGTCATCCTGTTGGTGACGTCTTCGTGGACTGCGACGATGCGGCCGTTGCTATCGCCAGAGAGGCGTATCAGGCTGAGGGACAGCCAGCGCTCTAGTTCGCCGCAGTGAGCTCGTATCTCAATATTGCCAACGGGCGTGTCTCCCGACTTTACTGCGGCTGCCAGATCATGCAGTTTGCTAATGGGCGTTAGATTTGTGTCGCAGATATTCAGTAGAAAATCGAAATACGCGTCGCCAGGGCCACATCGCATGTCATAGATCGCATCCATCGCAATCTTCCACGCCTTGTTGGTGTCTTCTATCGTTCCGTCCGATTTTATGAGGGCGATCTCGGCAGGAATGCTATCGAGGATGGCCCGAACAAACTCCTCGGATTGGTGCAACGCACGTTCAGCGCGTTTTTGCTCCGTTATGTCACGAGCGATGCTCACCAGTCCCGTGATACGACCGTCGTTGGCAACGATGGGGCTTTTGGTCACCCACGTAATCTGCTCATCACCTTTGTGCGTCGTTAGGTTGAGTTCGACGGCGGTGTTTATTCCTTTCGTAAGGACTTGGTGATCGGAATCATTGGTCGGTTGTGCTTGGTTAGGGATATAGAGATCGTTGACGGTCTTGCCTATCACCTCGGCAGATTTCAGTCCGAGGAGCTTCTCAGCTGCCGTGTTCATCATCACGTACCGACCAGACGCGTCCTTCACGAAGATAGCGTCAGGCGCTCCAGTAAAAATCGCCGAAAAAAGCGTGCTGGTGGTTGCCTGAGTCTCTTCCGCGTATACCTGTTGCGTTACATTGCGAATAGCGCCAAAAAGCCTCACGACGGCACCGTCTTCGAATATCGGCGACGATGTGTGCTCGCTCCAGACGACGCCACCCTTTTCGGTCAGTCGTCTGACTCGCCTGACGGTGTCTACCAGTGGGGGCTTGCCTGCAAACACGAGATCTATCAATACAGCGGGATCGGTGGTCCAACGGGTGAGTTGCTGTCCAAGCAGCGCTGCCGAAGGGGGAGCTAGGTGAATAAACTCACCGCTCTGTAGGTCGAACTCGAAGATGACGTTATGTTCCGACTCCATCAGCTTTGCCAACAGCTGGCTGCTGCTGGCGGCGGGGGGCCAATCTGACGCTAAATGCAGTGTTCCCGGCTGCTGGTTCTTTATGCACTCATGGTACGACATTATGATGTGCCTTTATGTGCTGGCACGCCAGGGGCCGGTCTCCAAGGGGCTAAACTTGGACGCGGACTAGCGCTTACAGCTTTCTCGTTCTGCCACAGGTGAGCCTATTGTTCCGCAAGTATTCAGAATGATACGATAATATTGTAGTTTTTCATTCCGTCAATTTACTTTACGCTGATATATGTCTCTTTTAGAGTTGTGATGAGTTTATACAGACCTGCTTTTTATGGAACTATAGTCAAATTTAATCGTGTAAGTCATCTGTAGCGGTGCGCACGCTTGGAATGTGAACCGGCTCACATAAAATGGCAACGCCCGTCGCCAAGATGATGGCGACGGGCGTTGTTACGGGGCACGCTACTGTTTGCGCGTTACCGAGAGGGCTCCAGATGGGCACCGCTCGACCTGCGCCGCTATTTCGTCAGCCGTGGCGGCATCCAACTTGATCCATGGATGCTGCTGCAGGTTGAACACTTCAGGCAACCCGCGAACACATCGTCCGCTATGCGTACACTTCGCGCTGTCCCAGTGGACAATTAGCTCGTCCGACTCGTAATCCTTCTTAACTGACTTCATTAAGTTCCTCCGGTACCGCCATACCATGCAAACTCTGGGCCACCCGGCGAAGCCGTCGACGGTCCAGCGGGACGCTGGCTCTCGCCGAGCAGGCGGCCCCAGCGGCGAGCGTTCCTAACTTCGTCATACTCGCCAACTACCCGCCTACGGTTCAAGCGGTCCCATGAACGAACTCGTCCACTTGGGCGGCTTCGGTGCCCGCTTGTCGTCGTCGAGCATCTCGCGCCACTTCTCGTCGGTGAGGCGGTCGTCGGCGGGGTGGGTGAACTCGTAGTACGTGAAGCCTGCGCCTCGCGTCAGGATGCGGTGACCGTTACGCTCAATGGCGGCGTAGATCGGAACCGCGCGTCCGACACCTTCCTCCAGCGCCAGTGTCGTATTGAGCGCGCTAGCGTATGCAGTGGCGACATCGGCGATCACCGCCATATCGTTGTTGTCCATCGAGCCCTGCTGCCCGTCGGCTGTGATCAGCGTCAGGTGTTCGAGATACGCCCCGTAGAGCCGCATCTGCTCGGTTTCGCGCGCATTGAACGGTGTGCCGGTGCGCTGCTTGGCTTCGAGAGACTGCACCATGGCTACGAGGTCGCGGAACGCTTTGACTCGCTTGAGCAGCGCCGGTGTGCCAACGGCCGGGTCGGCCAGTACCTTGGCTTCGGCGTCAGCAAGCGAAAGCAGCCGTGCGTATACGGCAGGCGTTGGCTCTACAAAGCCGACGGGCTGGTCGTAAAGCGGCGTCTCGCTGATACCACCCTCACCGCCCGCTTCGACCACCATGGGCTGCTTGGGCATGGTGTCGTGCTTGAGCTCAGCCCATGTTGCGAGCGCGGTGTTCAGTTGCTTATCGGTCCAGGCGGCTGTTTGTGTGAACTTGAACCCGTCCGCAGGATTTGGCGACAGAAGCGGCACGAAGCATGCCAGCGTTCGCGTGTAGAGGTTGCGGTTCCAATCTGCTTCGGTCCACGACGACAGCCACTTGCGTGCTTCACCCATACGGTCGCCGTACTTGGCGTATTCGGTTTCCTTGAGCTTGAAGTCGAAGAACTCGCCCTGGAAGCTTGTTTCGCTCAAGATGTCTAGCGCGCGGAGTGAGCCGAACGCGCCCATCACATCCAAGCCGAGCGAGAAGTATCGCGGCTGGTTGTCGGTGCCGACGCCTCTGTCGGCGCCGTTGTATGCCATCTTCTGCGTCACCTCGGAGTCAGCCGTGTACGGCGGCGGGAAGAAGCGGAAGCTTGGGCCGCGGACCGGCGCTATTCGTGGAGGCGGAAGGGCATTCACCTTGGCCAGAAACGCAGTGAGCTTATCGTTGTCGCCGACGGCTTCGGTCGTAAGCGGGATATCGTACACCTGTCCGGCAAGATTGGTATAGGTGACCAAGTCGTCGTCATCGGGCCGGCCTACGAACTGATCGACGACATTGTGGATCCGATTCCACGCCGCAAGGGTGGGGATATCGGTGGCGGCAACGATTAGCAGTGCTCGCCGCGTCAGCTCCGGGTTGCGTCGGAATGGTCCGTTCTGCATCCAGCGTGAAACGAGGAAATAGCGGCGAAGGATTTCCCCGCGTGTGTAGTGCCCGCGTGGGATGAAGTCGGTGTAGTCGATGCGCGTATCCGACGACATATCGCCGCCTAGGACAATTTTGAGCCCGCCGCCGAACAGCGGACTGGCTGACGGCGCATCGTGCGCCTTGATGAGCGCGATCTCGCTGGATGCGAGCGCGTTCACATCCGGCGGCACCGACATCATGTCGGCGACAAGCTGCGCGTTCCACTGGCGTAGAAGGCCGGTTTGGGTCGCATTCTGCTTGGCTTGCCACGCTGCTCTGTCTTCGGCGAGCGGGTCGCTAGGGTCGGCTTTAGGTGGGACGATTGCGCCGGTGCGCACCTCGCCGAGCGCGAGGCGCGCTGCGACAGCGAAGAACGTGGCGTTGGCTTTGGCTGCGCTGGCGACATCGGGGTTGGTTGATTTTGCCTGTTCGAGTGACGCTACCAGGTACCGGTGGATCAGGCCGATTGTCGCCGGCATCAGCTTTTCGCTCTCGGTGGTGCGGAGCAGGTAATCGAACAACATGTGATGCGTGTGGAGCAGGGAATCGGTGGTGATCATAACCGGCAGATTGCTGTAGTCGGTGGTCTCATACACCTGATACATCTGCTTCTGCGGAGATCCGCCTGCCACGAAGCCGTTCTTGGCAAGCAGCGGCCGAAGCGGTTTGGTCAACTCATCGAAGTCGGTTACGTTCTCGATATCGGCGATTGGGCCAGCGCCGCTCACGTCTACGGTGTCAATCGAAAATGCGGCGCCAGTCTTGAGCCCTGCCACTGCATGGCGGTAGTCGGGCATCCACGAGAGCGTGCTGACGGCGCGAGTTGGGATGCTTACCTTGAGCGCTTCACCCTTCACATCCATGCTCACGGGTATGAGGCTAATCGACTTGTCGTTCACGGTGTACGCGTACTCGCCGTTGGGGGTGAATCCGACAAACTCAACCGCTTGAGTTTTTGCCATTCGCACGACAGACTTTTGGAACTGCTTGAGGTCGACACCGAACTTCGGATGCTGTTCATCTTCGTTCTGGTCGACGATCATCGGGTAGTCGGCCATGTAGATTGCGCTCTTAGGGCCGTTCGATACACCGAACACGACGCTGAGTGCTGATCGTTGCCAGCCCATGGTTGTGACGCTGCCGGGGATGGCAGTATCGAGAAGCTGCCGTCGTTCGCCGTCTTCGCGGATTGTTGCCAGGATACGTCGCCCGCCAACTTGGGTGAGAAAGAGCAGCTTGTAGTATTTGGCGATTGGCTTAATGTTGAACTGGTCAGGATAGGCGTCTCCGTTTTTGGCGATCTCAGAAAGGACGCTCAAATCGTCCGTGGAGAGATTGGCCTTTGAGCGTCCCAATATTGTTCGCTGAGAAATGTCCGATGGGCGCAGCAGTCCGAACGGGCGAGGGGACCAGATCGGGGTTGAGTCGCTCGGGCCCTTTGTTATCGCCTTCAGCCCCGTGCCATCGGGACGCACCACGTAGATGCACGACTTAGCGCCGAGGGTGCCGTCGAATGCGATGAGCGCTCCGTCGCCGCGCCAGTTCGGCCGCTTCACCGTCATCGTGTCGACAATAGTCTTCGCGCCAGCGCCGTCAAGTGCGCTGACCACCAGGTGACCGCTTACCGTATAAGCCACACGCTTGCCGTCGGGCGAAACGGTAGGCGATGCGCCAGTGATTGGAGCGGCATTTGCGGCGGGCATTGCCGTAGCCAAAACGAAAAGGAGAAGAAGCAAAGGTCGTGTCATAGGGCCTCTCTAGCGATGGGGCGAGGCGGCAGAGCAGCCTGCGTCTCGACGTGCCACGGGTCTGAATAGACGTACAGTTTTCGGCTGACATCGCCGTTAATTTGCGTGAAATCGAACAACTGCGGCCCGGTTTTGCTGGGCCGAATGTCGCGGACCTGGCCCCGAACTGGCGTTTGCCAGTCAACCGTAAAGCCAAAACCGCTCCACCGGTACACCGTCACCACGGCGAATCCTGAGTACTCGGGTAATGGATTGCGTTCGGCGGCGATCAGCACCGCTCGATTGCCTCGCCCGGGTAGCGGTGTTGCTACTATGAAACTGTCAAACGGGTAGCTCAGGCTGCTGCCTCGCCATCGGGGGCGAAATCCTCGCCCCTTATCTACGGCGTAGACGTGAATCCGGCGGTCGATGGCCGTACTGAGTTTGGTGCGCTGGATAAGGCCGACCACGATGTCGTCCAGACCGCGTCCCTCAATGTCACCTGCCTGCAAGTCGTAAACGCGTGAATGATACCCCTTGGCGAGGGTTTGCCACTGTGATCCGCTGCGAGCGACGACTCGAATCACATTAATACTATCGCTCGGGCGCCTCGACCACACAGCAAACTGGGGCGTTGAACCTGCCGCGAACCGACCTGGTACGATTTTGCAGACCACTTCATGGTCGGGCGGCGTGTATGATTGCGCGTTCGAGTCAGCTGATACTTGGGCCGCCCCCAAACCAATAAGCAAGATCACTGCACGCAAAAGAATGAGAGCCCACATAACTGTGGGCTCTTCGAGATAGTGTTCTGTTTTTCCTGCGTATATTAAAGGTTTGGGTGTGCTTCACGAAAGTGGCAAGCGGCCAAGGGTCGGCAGTTTGACAGGCCACAGCCTCGATTGGTGCGGCTCCGGCGCACACTTAGCCCCGCACTTGAGTTCGCCTGCGAACAAGGGGGTGTTCTGCGTCAGGCCGGGATCTTCAGTCCCGGCGAACTTGGGCACCCGGTTGCCCAAGTTTACCTGCCGCTTGCAACCCTCGTGAAACACACCCTATCGGTTTACCATGCGTTTCGTTCGGTTGTATCCGCTGAGTTCTCCGCCGATGCCCCGGAGGCCGATGTCCGATCGGAGTTATTGATTTCGTCCTCGTAATATCCTCGCTCCGCAGCAGTGACCGCTTCCTCGCGTGCCGTGTTGTCGCCTGTCATCGTGGCATCCTGAGCTGGCGTGGTGGTGCCTTTGCTGGCCGCGCTATCCGGGTTGAACAAGTACGTCGACGAAGTCGGGTCCAGGGCTCCCGGCGGCGATTGGCGGACCATTTCGGCAAACCGATCAAGGTCGCTTTGGAGTGCGTGTTCGAATGCGGCTCCTGCGCCGAGCGCCTCGCCAAGGTCACCGAGAACGCCCGCGGGTGGATCATACGAAATTGATACTTCCACCGTCGTTGTCGTCGGACCCGACGCGTTGAAGCGGACGGTGCCAGAGTTTTGCAGGCCATCCGTCGAGCGCCATCCTATGGTTTCGTTTTCCTTCCAGCCGTCGTTGACTGCATTCCATTCGTGATGGCCCACGACGTCGGCCACCCAATGACTGGTGTTTGAATCGGTGTAAGTCACTTCTTTTATGTGCGACATGAATTTTGGATAGTCGTTGAAGTGACTGAAGAGTTGATAGACTTGCCCCACAGGAGCATTCACTAGAGTTGTTGCCTTATGCTCGGCCATATTTGAACCTCGTTTCCTCGCGTCAGTAGTGATCCCGTCGCCGGGAGTTAACCTCACACGATAACGGTTGTCACAGTGCTACCCCAGGTGGTTCGAGGCTAAACTTCAGGCATATTTTGTACCTATACACGCGTTAGTTCGCACAAAACTACAATCATTGCGAGGTGTGCAAAAGCCGCTGCCACTGAGGAACCTGTTAAATTTGCCCGATAATCGATACAAGGAATGGGCCGCGCCGGCCCGCGACCCATTCAATACGAGCAAACGAGGATCATCGCCCCTTTGATTAAGCGACTACTGACCGGAGCACTCATAGGCCTTATCGTGCCAGTTGTGGCAACTCTTGCCATGTGCTTGCAGGGCGCTTTCAGTCTCAGTGCGTTCGTTTCCGCGCAGGAGCACTACGCTGCGCTATGGGCTGCCGATCTCACGCCAGTTCTCGCCGCAATTGGATATTTGTTCGCCGCAGCAGATCCAGATCCCACCCTTAACTCGCGATCCCGGCAGTTGCCGTTTTTCATCGCCATCATCGCCGCCGTTCCAATCGCCCTGCTCGCGTACGCATGTAGCGAAGCGCGAATGACGGCATCCGCAATGAACTATCTGGAAATGACCGCGACCCTTCGAAGCGATAGCGTCGCGGTCTATACGAGCAGTAACGGTCTAGCATCCGGCGATTGGCGCTCCCACTACGGCAAGATGGACACTACGTTTCGACGCCTCGCCAGTAGCTACCCTGAGGGCGCTGCCGGGGTGAACTCGCCGTGGACGAAGTTCAAAGGTCAGATCGAATCCAACGGCAAGGTGGATTGGTTAACGACATCACAACTGAACTCCGCCGCAGAAAAAACAGCAAATCGCCTCAGCGACGGCGTTCGTCAGCGTGAATCACGCGCTTATGTCATCTTTTCGCTTTCGTTGCTCGCTCTCGCATTGTTTCTCGTCAAGTGCCTGAAGATAGTCCATCATTTGAGGGATGTCGAACAGAGAATCGAGTGGCAGAACAAGGAACTCGAGGATCGCAACGGTCGCCTTGAAACTCAGCAGGCTGAGATCATTGGCCGCGAAGATCAGCTGACAATGACAGCCGACGCGTTGAGCGATGTCAACCAGCTTCTCCAGCAGGCGTCGAAGCGGTTCGAAGAGCTGTTCCAAAGCCTGCCGGTTGCGTGCTTCTGCTTCGATTCAGACGGGCGAATATTCGAATGGAATCGCGCGTCGGAAGCTCAGTATGGCCTTTCAACTGAGCGAGTCTTTCAGCAGACACTGTGGGATACAGTGTGGCTCCCTGAGGACACGGATCGCATCAAGGAAGTAACGCACCGCGTCTTCAACGGCGAGGTCATTGAAGGATATGAGTGGAAGCACGTGCGCGCCGATGGCACTCATTGCCGCGTTTTGACCAGCACATTCCCACTTCGGGGCAGCGACGGCGAAATCGTTGGCGCCATTTGCGCGAACGTCGACATTACCGATCTCAAGCTCACCCAGGAAAATCTGCGTGATTCCGAAGAGCGCTTCCGGTCTGCGTTACATTCGATGCAGGAAGGCTTGCTACTCATCGACGCTGACCAGATGGTCACGCTCAGCAACCGCACCGCCGAACTGCTTCTTGGGGTCGAAGACAAGACCTTGGTCGGGCGCTCAGTAACCGACTTGGGGTGGCGGTTCATTTACGAGAACGGTGGCGAAGCTAGCCTGGAAACGTGGCCTGCGCAAATGACACTCGACTCTGGTGTCACGCTTCATGAGGTAGTTCTCGGTTTGCAAAAGCCGGGCGGACGGCTTGCATGGCTATCTCTCAACTGCGCGCCTCTGTTCCGTGCGGACAGCAACAAGCCCTATGCCGCAGTGGTGACCGTTACGGACATCACGCAGCGCAAGCACTATGAGCAGAAAGTGCGTGAACAGATGGTCATGCTCAATGATGCGCACGCCAAGCTTGAGATCCAGCAGGCAGAGCTTCTTGAGGCAAACGCCAAGCTCAGGGCCCTAGCGACCCTCGACGGCCTCACGGGCCTCAAGAATCACCGCGCATTCCAGGAGCGACTCGAAGCTGAACAGCAGCGGTCGGTACGGTACGGCGTCCCGCTGTCGCTCATTTTGCTCGACGTTGACAAGTTTAAGGTCTTTAACGACACTTACGGCCATCCCGCTGGCGACGAGGTTCTCAAGACTGTAGCCCGAGTGCTGCAGCAGGAAGCGCGCGTCACCGACTTCGTTGCGCGATACGGTGGCGAAGAGTTCGCGATCATCCTCACCAACACGGACTATCCCGGTGCCATGGTCGTAGGAGAACGCTTCCGATCAGCCATCGAATCCGCATCATGGAAAGATCAGATAATCACGGCAAGTTTTGGAGTTTCCACTCTACTTCCGGGCGTTCAGTCGCCCGCTGATCTCATCTCAGAATCAGATAGAGGGCTGTATGCCTCAAAGGAGAACGGCCGTAACAAGGTGACGCATATCTTCCAGGTTCACGACGACGAGATTAGGGCGTCGCAAGAGGCCGAGGGGCACGTCGTCCTGGCACAGCGGCGAGCTGCTTAGTGACGATCAGCCTATGGGCGCTGACCTCCGTAGACTTCGCCGGACTTTTGTCCCGGCGCGTGCCCAGTTGATGCGGGGTCAACGACCGTATCATCGCGGTGAGGGGTAAGCTTGGCAAGGATAATGTGCGGGTTGTCCTGGTCGAATGAGGCCGTTCGAGCTACGTCCGGCTCACCGTACCGTTGCCCGGTCCCGCTAACGTTGGTTGTGCCATCATTTTCCTGGCCAGCAGAGTGCTCGACCACGCCTTCGACGGGAAGTTCTCGGCTAGTGCGCATATCAGTCATAGTGTTCCGCCTCCTAATCCCTGTTAATACCGTCCAGCGCGAATTCCGAAACTTACTAGAGCATATTGGCGCGGTATGCTGAGTTACTACTTGATCATTAAATAGTGCCGAATGCTAAACTGGGAAGCCATATCGGCACCCGGCACAGTTACGTGGGTGCAACGGGTATCATTTAGAAATACTCCCGACCGAACCGCAGCTGTAATGGTTGACGCGATCCTCGTGGGGATACAAGGTGCCAGTGGAACAAAATGCCCGCTGGTATCGTCCTGATATCAGGAGCGAATGCGCTCGCCCCGGGTAAGCAGAGACCTTCATTCGATTCATCGGTAGCGAAATGTTGTCCAGCAAACACTGTGATAGCCTGCAACGCTGCAGTATCACCATTGGCCTAAACGGCTAGCGAATGACAATCCAAGAGCCAGACGCCACAACACCAGAATCTTACTTCAACCTGCTTGGCGGGTTCGACGTTCAGATTGCAGGGAAGCCGATGGGCCGCTTGCGGTCGCGCAAAGGGCAAGTCCTTCTTGCGCTCCTCATCGCGCGGGCAGGCAAGCCTGTTGACCGTTCCTGGCTTGCTGGTAGCTTATGGCCCGATAGTGACGAGGCCCAGGCACTCGCCAGTGTCCGCCAAACTCTTAGCGATCTTCGTCATGCTCTCGGCGAATGCGCATCGCTGATCGAATCCCCATCAACCCGCACGCTTCAATTCAGAGCTAGCGACGTAGCCGTAGACGTTATCCGGTTTGATGCCGCGATAGCGCGCGGTGATGCCGATTCCGCAGCGGAGGCCGTCCGCCTTTATCGTGGTCCCCTGCTGGACGGCTCTTCTGATGAAGCAATATGGCCCGACCGGCAAGTTCGCGAAGCGTCGTACTTGAACGCGCTTGAGCTTGCTGCTGCGGCGCGTGCTGAGGAGCGGGACGTTGCTGCAGCGATCGACCTCTATCGTCGCTTAACCGTAGCCGACCCCTACCGGGAAAGCGCATACCAGGCGCTGATGAAACTTCTCGCCCTGAAAGGCGACTACCCTGAGGCGTATGTGCTCTATCGCGACCTCCGTACCCGCCTTTCCGAAGACCTCCGTGCCCAACCATCGCCCGCGACAGTCGCTATTTACGACGAAGTTCGCCGTGCAGCGAAGAAGCGACTTGATCCGGGCGCGCCGATTGAGGATGCGTCCGTCGACCGCTCAAATCACACCGTCGAACGGATTGTGGATCTACCGTCAACGCTATCATCGCTGATCGGGCGTGAGCGCGATATCACCGCGATTAAGGTGCGTCTTGAAGCCGCGCGGGTAGTGACGCTTATCGGATTCGGTGGCGCAGGGAAGACACACCTGGCAATACAGACGGCGCGCGAGTTGGTTGAACGGTATCGCGACGGAGTTCGTTTCGTCGATTTGTCAGGTGTTACCGATAACCAGACGCTCGCGGCAGCAGTTGCCGCTTCTGTGGGCTTCGAAGATGATCCGGCTCTGCTAGGATCTGGGAGCGGCTTTCATCAGGTGAAGCGCGGGCAGTTCTTGGTAGTACTCGATAACTGTGAGCAAGTGCTGAGCGATGCAGCTAATGTCACAGCACGCCTATTACGCGCCTATCCAAGTGCACGTGTTCTCGCGACCAGCCGGCAGGCATTGGGACTCGCGGGCGAAGTGGTCTACAAGGTCGCTCCGCTGAGCGTGCCAAGCCTGGCATGGTCGGGCAGCCCGGATAGACCCATTGCGCCGGACCTCGCTCCCGCATTGATTGCTTCCGATTCGGTAAGGCTGTTTCTCGCACGCGCCGCCGAAGTCTCGCCCGGCTTTTCCCTAACTAGCGATAACGCAGCGTCAGTCGCCACCATTTGCCGAGAACTGGAGGGCCTGCCTCTTGCGATAGAGCTAGCCGCATCGCGAACGAATATGATGTCGGTACAGGAGATCGCCAAGCGAGCACGCACAAGCTACTCTCACCTCGGGACGGGCCGGCAGGGCATGCCCGCAAGGCACAAGAGCATTCGTGCAGCCATCGAGTGGAGCTACGCGTTGCTTACGGACACCGAGCGGATTGTGCTTGCGAGGCTTGGACTGTTTGAGGACGGCTGGACGCTGGATGCTGCTGAAGCCATCTGTGGCATTGCGGGGGTGAAGCCAGGCGATATGCTCGATATCCTTGGCAGACTGGTCGACGCGTCTCTCGTGACCGTTACATGGAACGCAGGCGACCGGGCGCGCTATCGGCTCTTGCGGATCATCAAGCAGTATGCGCTCGATACGCTGATCGAGCATGACGATGATATTGAGAAGCTCCGGGCCGAGTTTGTGCGGTTCTACCTGCAGTTGGCCATCGATAACGCTCCAGCGACCACTCTTCCCCAAATCGATCATATCGAAGCCGATCTGGGTAACATCGTTGCCGCAATCACTCAGCGCATCGAATCCGAGCAGAGCTCGCTTACCGCCATTCGCGCAGCTGTCGCCACAGCGCCATTTTGGCATGTGCGCGGCAAGGTGAATGCGGCAGTGGCATTGATGACTGGCGTTGTTGAAGCTGCGAACGCCGAAGCTGTCGGCGACGATCTCGTGGCCCAGTCGCTATTACTGCTGGCGCGTCTCGAAATCATGGCGGGTAACAATTCGCAAGCCGCAGCGCACCTCGAATTGTTAGGGCATGAGAGTGTAGACGCAGATTTGGTTACGGTCGTAGCGGCGCAGTTGGCGCTCGTTCAAGGGAGCGTACAACTTGCCCGCGATCTGGCCGCGCAGATTACCGCCGAAGCCCCCGATTGGGTATGTGCGAGCCGCGAGCGGATTGTCGCCTACGCTGACGCTGCTGACGGCAGGACCGCCGAAGCGCTCGCTCGTATTGCAGGCCTTACCGGCACAGTCATGGGTGGGACGGATGAGCTTGAAACGGCGACCACTCTTGCTGCCTACGGCAGGATTGCAGCGTTCGCGGGGGCGGACTTGATGATTGCCGAGAGAACCTTCACCGCTGCACTGGCGATTGCCGACGAATGGTCGGCTGTACCGGTCGCCATAGCAGCTTTTGAGGGGATGGCGAAGGTGAGCGTTGCGATGGGCAAGCTAGACAAAGCCGCACTTATTATCGAGGCGGCGTCACTTCTGCGCCAAACTCACGGCGTGGGCGCGTGGATCCTGATTGACCCGCGCGATCTCAAAGCGGAGATCAGGCAAAAGCTTGACGCCAAACGCTATGCTGCCCAGGCCCAACGCGCCCGCAGCCTTAGCTTGCTGGACGCTATCGAAGCCGCCACCGCTTAGCGTTAGCCCAACACGGCCGCATACACCGTCTCCAGCTGCCTGGTTCGCGCCTCAATGTCGCCTGTACCCTGAGCGTACCGTTGCCCCGCATCCCCCAGACGACGCCGTAACTCGTCATTTGTGACAAGTTGGCGGATGGCGTCGGCCAGCTTCGTAGGGTCTCCGACGTCCACGAGTAGTCCTGTCACATTCTGCTCAATCATCTCAGGTAAGCCGCCGACATTGGACGCTACTACGGCGCGTCCGGCTGCAAGCGCTTCCAGGGCCACGATCCCCTGTCCCTCGCTGCGAGATGGGACGGCGATCACATCCGAGGCTGCGAGGACGGGCAACACGCTCGCCACCTGACCGAGCAGGCGGACATTGGGCGGCAGGTTTGCGGAGAGCACATCGCGTTCAGGACCGTCGCCAGCGATCAACACGAGCGTGTTGGGCAGAGCTGCTGCCGCTTCGATGAGAACGTCTACCCCTTTCTCGGGCGACAGGCGCGCTATACATCCGACAACGAATGCCTCCGCATCAATGCCTATCTCTTTCCGAGCGGCGACCCGGTCGAGGCTGGCGTATCGGCTCACTTCGACACCGTTTGGGATGACCATTGCTTCGGGTTGGACGCGGTCGGCGATGGCCTGTGAGACGCAGACGACCTGGTCCGCACGGGCCGTGAGGAAGCGGAGGGCAATTGCCCCAAGCGGCCCAGCGGGCGGGATGTTGTGCAGCGTCACGACGAACGGGAACGGGCGGGCCACGTGGGCG
This sequence comes from Capsulimonadaceae bacterium, assembly GCA_036504535.1. Taxonomy (GTDB): domain Bacteria; phylum Armatimonadota; class Armatimonadia; order Armatimonadales; family Capsulimonadaceae; genus JARLGU01. The sequence goes on along the minus strand of DASXUY010000049.1, from coordinate 95,331 downwards.
ATGGCGGCGATCCAGGCGGCGCGGATGCCGTGAGCGTGGACGAGGACTGGGCCGCTGGTGCGGGCTTGGGACACGATACGACGAAGGCGGTTTGCTGCTGCGAAGTCACCGGGGCCGAGTTTGGCGGCGATGGGGCAGGCGGCTTTGACGAACGTCGGCAGGTCGGCAGGGAGGTCATCGATGAACGCGGTTGGACCGCAGACCCAAGGGGCGTAGTTGGTGCGGTCAAGCCGCCGCACCAACTCGGCTATGTGCGCCCGCAGGCCGCCAGTGGCTGGCCTGCCTATCAGGAGGACTTGGTTCAAATCTCGGACGCCGCTGCCTTCGAGCGACGCGCTGCTGCGAACCGTTCGCTACGGTGCCGGTCCCGTGTCGGCTTCGGCGGGGTCACACCGAACCACTGAGTGATAAGCGGCGTCGCCTGCTGCCAGTCGGTGTAGACGTAGTAGTTGCCCTCGGTGCTGGGGAGGGTCTGCATCTCGACCTTGTCCTTTGGAGCGCCTTTGATAAACCGCGCGATGGCGATCTTCTGGTCGGTTGTGAAGTCGCTTTCGGTGTGCTTGTCGATCGTGTTGAGGATATTGGGCACAGCCAGAAGGGTGGCCGGCTCCAGCATCTTCATCTTAAGCGCTGCGATCACACGCTGCTGACGGGCCGTTCGAACCATGTCGTTGTCGGCGTGTCGGAAGCGCACGAAGCCCATGGTCTGGTTGCCGTTGAGGTGCTGCTCGCCGGGAAGCAGGTGGATGTGCAGGTGGCCCCAGTTATCGTCGTAGTCCATCTTCTTGTCGACGGTCACATTGACGCCGTTCATCAAGTCGATGGCCTTTTCGAAGCCTTGGAAGTCGAGCGACATGTAGTGGTCGACTGGGATCCCGTAGTTTCGAGTGACGGTCGCCGCCGAGAGTGTTGGCCCGCCGTACGCGTGCGCTGCATTGATCTTATGCGTTCCGTGCCCGGGGATGCGCGCACGTGTGTCACGCGGGATGGACAGCATGTGCACCGAGTTGTTCTCAAAATCGAGGTGCGCCACCATCAACATGTCGGACCGCGCTTTGGTGCGAATCACCTGGTCCGAGTTGCTGTAGTCGTAGTCTCGACCGATGACGAGCATGTTCATGCTCTTCACACCGGGAAACTGGTTGGCGACTGTCGGGTTTTGCATCATGTGCGCGACGATCGGTGAGTTGATCGCCAGGTACGCACCATAGCCGAGAGCCAAGAGAACGACGCCTACGAAACCGACGAGCAGCCTTGGACCCCACTGCGACGGCTTCCTGCGGCGAAGCGGCTTGCGCGGCTTTCGCGCGGGACGCTGGATGTCTGCGATAGGTTCGCCGAATCGGTCGGGCGCATAGCGAGGCGTGACGGGTGGCTGGGGCGGAATGCCCATGAACGGCGACCTCCAAGAGTAACGATTCTACCGGGCAGCTTCGGATGAAAAGGAAAGTGCCGCCTCGGGGCCGCTGTCAGGCGCCGTCGCCTTCAAAGTGGCAATCAAAGTATACAAGCAGCGATTCCGCTTTGTCAAGGAAGTTTGCAAAGAGACTCGTTTGCATGGTATCCGGAATTGACTAACCGCCATCCCCTTTTTTCGCGCCATAAGAGGAAATCGGCCCTAACGCGGTGTAATAGATAGAAATTCGCGCACGATGAGGCGATGAGGAGTTAGATCACTGAACGCGAACGGCACAATTTCGGCGAATGGGAATGGTCACACGCAGCCTGAGGATAGTGGGCCAGCGTATGATCTTCGCGTGTTCAACTCTGAAGAGCTTCACGCGCTGGCCACATCGCTGGCGGGCGACGGGCGTTGGAACGATGCTCTAACTGCGTGGACCCACTACTTTGCAACGTCCGAAGGCGATGCGGGGGCGTACTACCAGATGGGGCTGGCGTTGCAGCACACAGACCACCGCCCTGAAGCGCTGAAAGCTTACCAGGAAGCGCTGAAGCTTGACCCGCACGATGCTCGCGCCCATACGAATGCTGGCGCGCTGTGCCTCGATTTTGGTCAGATCGCCGCCGCCATTGATCACCTCTCCGAAGCGCTCAAGATAGACCCCAATATCGTCTATGCCCACCAGTGTCTTTCGGTCGCCCATCTCGAACGCGGCCAGGAACTGATGCGCGAGGGCAAGATCGACGATGCCATCGCATCATTCGCTGAGTCGGTCAAGCGCGATAAGGAATCTGCTCGCGGCTACTACCTCCTCGGACTGGCATACACCCGCAAGGGGCAGGCAGGCAAGGCAATCGCCAGCTACCGCAAGGCGGTCGAGTTTGACCCCAAGAACCCGCAAATGCACTATGTTCACGGGCTCGCGCTCGCTGGCAAGAAGCGTGATGCCGAAGCTATAGCGGCGTATCATCAGGCGATCAACCTTGACCCGCTCGATGTCCGCATGCGTTACAACCTGGCGCACTCTTTTGTTCGAGTCGGCAACCTCCCGGGCGCTATCGCCGAGTTCCGTGCTGTTCTTCAAATGGACCCCGACGATGTGCAGTGCCGCTATCACCTCGGTCTGGCGCTTCTCAAGCACGGCGACCTCGACGAATCGGCCACGGAACTCAAGCGCGCCGCAGACCTGAAGCCGGGCGATACGCAGTCTGAGCGGCTTCTCGGTGAAGTTCTAGCTCGCCAAGGCGACGGCACTGCGGCCATCGGGGTCTGGCGCGCGGCACTTGAAAAAGAGCCAGGCAACGCGCAACTGCTCTACAACCTTGGGGTGGCGTATGATGGCATCGGTGAGCTCGACGAGGCGGTGAGCCATTACCGGCAGGCACTCGAAGTTGACCCGTTGAATGCGCGCACCATGAACAACCTGGGGTGTGTCCTCGCCAAGCAGGGCAAATCGGCAGAGGCGATTGACGTTTACAAATCGGCGCTTCGTCTCGACCCGTCGAACGTGGTGAGCTGCCTCAACCTGGGCCAACTCTACCTCGACGATTCGCGGCTAGAAGAGGCGATTGCGGAACTCAAGCTCGCTGTTCGGCTCGCGCCGGCTGACGCGGTTGCCAACGAAAAGCTCGCCATCGCTCTCGAACAGTCTGGCGACCTCGAAGGCGCTATCGAGAGCTTCAATCAAACCCTACACCTCAAGCCTCACGACATGGTGACCCGTTGCAGCCTCAGCAACTGCTATGCGGCCTTGTCCATTGAACACCAGAAGCGGAAAGAGATTGACAAAGCCATAGTCGATCTCGAGAAGGCTGTCCACTTCGATCCTGAAAACGGCAGTGCTCGTCATATGCTCGGCCTGTGCTACTGGTCGGCCCGCGACCTCAAGGCAGCGCAACACGAGCTACGTGCCGCAGTGAAGATCCGGCCCGCCGATGCCGAAGTGCACAACCATGTCGGCGGTGTGCTCGCCGATCTTGGACGAAGCGGCGAAGCAGAGGCGGCGTACCGCGAAGCTATACGTCTCGCGCCTGACTACGCGGACGCGTACAATAATCTAGCCGTCCTGATGCTTGAAGCAGGCAACATCGATGAGAGCAAGGTCCATTTCCGCAGGGCCATCGAAGCCAACCCGAAACTCGGATCAGCGCACCGCAACTACGGCGAGCTGCTTCGGCAGGAGGGGAAGCTGGACTATGCGTTCAGCGAGCTACTTCAGGCCCTGCACCTAGACTCAAGCGACGCTGGTGCCCACCTCAACCTGGGCCTCGCGCTCCGCGACAAGGGCATGATCGTCGCCGCCTGCGCCGAATGGCAAATCGCCGCAGACCTCGGCGGCGACCACGTCAAAGCCGCTGCCAACCGCCTGCTCGCGGAGCTGTCTATCGCGGTGGGGTAGGGGCGGTGGTGGGGCGCAGAAGAGGGCAGAGACGAGCTCTGCCCCTACGCGTACATTGGGTGGGTGAATATTTGGGCAATTTCGATGCGCAGTATCCACGGATATTGTGGATATTTTTGTAAGCCAATATACGCAATGAACGTGCAATATAAACGTCGGTCAACAGTGATAAGAATGCGACGACGCGTCTTAGTTGTCAAGGTTTGCCGGAGACCTCTTTGGGTTATTCTCCATTACTTTTATTGTATCATTGTTATGACGAAATGTCAATTCATGCGGACGTGTTGATGGTCAGCCGGAATTTCATTTCACGGTTCCGCAGGCGGGTGATACTGGACTGGGCGGGCGTGCGGACTTCAGACATGGGAATAACAGGCAAAAAAGCCCGCCGCGACTTGGTCGCGGCGGGCTCAGTTATCTCAGCCTAGCTGGTTTGGACCAGCACTTTGCGGGGCTTTGTTGCTTCGGATTTGGGCAGGTGGACCGTTAGCACGCCGTCTTTGAACGTGGCGTTGATCTTGTCTGCCTGGACGGGCACGGCGAGGTTGAATGAGCGCTGGAATGAGCCGTAGCTTCGTTCGACGCGCACATAGTTGCCTTTGCGCTCCTCGTCCTCAAACTTCTTTTCGCCCTTGATGGTAAGCGTGTCGCCGGTCAGTTCGATATCGAGATCGTCCTGTTTCACACCGGGCACTTCCGCGCGGAGCACGATTTCGTTCGTGTCCTCGCTCACGTCAACCGCTGGCGCCCACGCCGCTGTGGCGACGTTCTCCCGGTTGCGTCGGGTGGGGGTGCCGAACGAGTCATCGAAAAGGCGATTCATGTCCCTTTGTAGGCGAGTGAAATCCTCAAAGGGATCGAATCGGACAATACCGTTTGCCATGGTAGATTCTCCTCCGTTGTTGATTGTGTTGTTAATTTTCCGCCAATGGCGGAAAGCTGCAAAATCCCGGATTTAGGCCGAAAACGGCCAACTCGGGACCACGCCGTGAACGACATGGTTAGTTATTGAAGATAGGGTCTCCGACCCATAAGATCCGGACCACGTCGTGAACGACTGGGCTAGTATACGACCCATCAGCAATGCTCACCACTGAATGAATTCAGTGGCTAATGCGTTTATGATTGTCCCTCCGGGACGCCGGAGTGGCTATACCGGCTCATCCGGGCTTGCCGTGCGACATCATATTGTCGTTCAGGTACTTTAAGAACCTAATCCCATCGCCGCGGGTCGACGGTGTTATGCTAACCACCGCCGGACCCGCTGCGCGATAAGGGTGCAGGCTCAGCCTGCCTGCCTATTCGCTCTTGAACTCGGCGTCGATGACGTCGTCGGCGCCGTGCGGGGCGGACGCTTTCGGGCCGTCGTCGTGCGGAGCGCCCTGCGGCTGTTCGCCGTCGGCACCAGGCTCGCCTGCGGCTGCGCTCTGCTTGTAGGCCGCTTCGCTGAGCTTGTACGTTGCCTGCTGCAGCGCTTCGGTCGCCTTCTTGATGCGGTCGAGATCGTCAGCATCGAGAGCGCTCTTAAGGTCGGTCTGAGCGGCTTCGACTGCCGCACGGTCCTCGGAGCTGACGGCGGCGCCAAGCTGCTCCAGCGTTCGCTTTGTCGAGTAGATCAGCGCGTCGGCCTGGTTGCGAGCTTCGGCCTTATCCTTGACCTTCTGGTCTTCGGCGGCGTGTATCTCAGCGTCGTGAACCATCTTCTCGACTTCCTCTTTGGAGAGGGCGCCGGTGCCACTGATTGTGATGCGCTGTTCGCGGTTGGTTGCCTTGTCGGTCGCGGTCACGTTGACGATACCGTTAGCGTCGATGTCGAATGCGACCTCGACCTGCGGCACGCCACGAGGCGCTGGCGGCAGTTCGGTAAGCTGGAAGCGGCCCAGGAGCTTGTTCTGCGATGCGATTGCTCGCTCACCCTGGTAAACCAGGATGTCAACGGCCGTCTGACCGTCAGCCGCCGTCGAGAAGACCTCGCTGGCGCGCTTCGGGATGGTCGTATTGCGCGGAATAAGCACGGTGAGCACGTCGCCAAGAGTCTGGATGCCGAGCGATAGCGGGGTGACGTCGAGAAGGACAACATCCTTCACTTCGCCGCCGAGCACGCCAGCCTGGATCGCAGCGCCAAGGGCGACTACTTCATCCGGGTTCACCGACTTGTTGGGTTCCTTGCCGTTGCCAAGCTCTTTGACGAGCGCCTGAACCTGTGGCATACGGGTCGAACCGCCGACGAGGACGATCTCATCGATCTGCGATGCGCTGATGCTGGCATCCTTGAGAGCGCGGTTGAACGGCTCTCGGGTGCGCTCCAGCAGGTCGCGGGTCAGCTCTTCGAACTTCGCGCGGGTCAATTTGACGTCGAGGTGCTTTGGTCCGTTCTGGTCCGCCGTGATAAACGGCAGGTTGACATCGGTTTCAAGGCGAGCGGAAAGCTCGATCTTGGCCTTTTCGGATCCTTCGCGTAGTCGCTGCATTGCCTGTCGGTCGGCGCGAAGGTCGATGCCTTCGATCTTCTTGAACTCGTCAGCCACATAGTTGACGATCCGCTGATCCCAGTCGTCGCCGCCGAGGTGGGTGTCGCCTGCGGTGGAGTGAACTTCCACGAGGCCGTCGCCGACTTCGAGGACGCTGACGTCAAATGTACCGCCGCCGAGGTCGTAGACGAGAATGGTTTCATTGCCCTTCTTGTCGAGGCCATAGGCCAAGGATGCCGCAGTGGGCTCGTTGATAATACGGAGCACTTCGAGACCAGCGATCTGGCCCGCGTTCTTGGTCGCGGTTCGCTGAGCGTCATTGAAGTAGGCCGGTACTGTGATAACGGCCTTGTCGACGGTCTCGCCAAGGAACGCTTCAGCGTCGGCCTTCAGCTTCTGGAGGACCATCGCGGAGATCTCTTCCGGCGAATAATCCTTGCCGTCAACGGTGGTGCGGTGGGTGGTGCCGATTTCGCGCTTGATCGAGATGACGGTGCGATCCGGGTTCACAACGGCCTGGCGCTTCGCGGGCTGGCCAACGAGTCGCTCGCCAGTCTTCGTAAAGCCGACAATACTTGGGGTCGTGTTGGCCCCTTCAGAGTTCGGGATAACTCGGGGCTCGCCGCCTTCTACAAACGCGACAACCGAGTTGGTGGTCCCAAGGTCAATACCTACTGTTCGTCCCATATCTTCGTGCTCCTCTTCAGCAGATCACCATCGCCGAGACCTGCGCTTCTCGTAAACTTGTCTCAATCGTAAGATTGCTATTACATTATCTATTATATTAATTGAGTGTGGTTGTGTCAATACATTGAACAAAATTACTCATAAATCTGTTCCCGGTTGGCGGGGTTGCTAAACAATTGGGAGGTGGAAGTTGCGTTGGGGGCGGGGCGGGGCGAAGAGGTGCGGCAGACGTTGACGAGGGCAGATGCGGATGCGTAGATCGCATTGGAGTCGAGCGGTCTGTATTCGACGTGCGTGTGCGATATTTGCGTCCCGTAGTTTGCATCCGCTGAAGCGGTGCCTGGGAAAATGGGATCGCCCGTTGGGCTAAGAGTTGTGGGCGTGAACGGGCTTAAGCTTCGTCGACACGCGACAATTGCCCACCGCGTGGGATCTTAGCCTGGAGGGCGGTCTTCTCTTCCCAGGCACCGCTTCGCGGATGCACCGCAATGTGCAAAGGCGCTGGCCCTCGTGAAGGCACCTGCTTGGGTGCCTTCGCGGAGGGGGGCGAAGCGCGGCCGCGATCATTTTGCGGCTGTTGGCAAGAAGCGGAGTTCAAGAGCGGCAGTAGCGCCTTTGGATCCGGCGGCGTAGGGGATTTCCAGGCGGTTGTCCTGCCCGAACTTGACCCAGGGGGTGACGTTGACGTACGTGTACTGGCCGATGCGGTGGTGGTGGCGGCGGACCCAGTGGCCGTTGACGATGATGCCGGTGAGGGCGGGGTCGTCGGCCCAGAACATGACGGTTTGGCCCGCAGGCTGGTTGATGTTGACCGTTCGGCGCGCCATCGCCACATCCTGCCAGGGGCCCGGGAGCGGGATCTGCTTGCCCCACGTGAGACCGTCGCGCGATGTGTCCCATGTACCCGCGAGGTTGATTGTGGCGGTCGGGTTCGGTATGTAGTTGAGCCAGAAGTCGCCGCCGAAGCCAGCGATTTCGCCCGCGCCGGATGTTTCAATCGCGAGCGTGTGATGCGACCCGGGCTTGAGCTGAGTGGTCATGTCCTGCCCAGAGAATTCACGGCCGCCTTGCAGTATCCGCGCACCGTCCAGCCACACGTCGCACTTTCCGCGTGCGCCGCCATCCTGCCATGCTTTGAGCCACAGGTAGTTGTGCCCGTTGGTCCAGGTTGCTGGCACAGTGAACTTCCGTCGCAGCATCACCTTATGCGTGGGCAGGTCTTCGGGAACGATCCAGTTGTTCAGGACGGCAGCCTTCCAGGTGGTATCGTCGAGCGCTGGCGCGGCGAGGGCTGTGTGGTCGGCTGTGTCGGTATCGTCGAGCGGTTTCATGCGCCAATCGGTGTCGAGGTCGACGATGTTGTCGGGTTTGTATTCGAGCGGCTTTGCTTGCGGCGGTGTTGTGGCGCCGCTCCACCATCCGCGCTGCAGGTTGAACCAGTCAAGCGGGGCGGTTGCGATCTGACGGCGGGGAGCGGCGAAGATGCGGATATCGCGGGGGGCGTAGGTGAGGCCCGCGAGCTTTGCCTGGCCGCCGTCTACGACCGGGGTGAGCTTCTCGTTTGTGTGCAGGTCGACGGCATAGAGGGGTGACACGCCATCATTGAACTTCAGCGCGGTGGTTGAGTCGGTGTTCGAGAAGTTTGCGGTGATCCAGATATCGTAGAGACCGTTGTTACTGACCTCGTGGGTAGAGTTGACTGCGGGCAGGTCGGCGTATCCGGGGATTTTTGCGATTTTCATCGAAGCAAGGATGTCCGGAAGCAGGGACGGCCTGGTGTAGGCGCAGCCGACGGTGATGATAGTGCCCTGACCGACCTTGCGCATGCCGACAGCGGTTTTGCCGTCGGGCCAAAGCATGAGCGGGATGCAGTCGGTGGCGGTGGCATCTAGCTCATTGCCGTTGTTGCGCAGCGACGTTTCGTCCCAATGCGCCGGGACGAACATTTGCTGACCGGGCGCGAATTGCATGGCCTTGGAGACAGGGTGTCCGAAGGCAGAAGCAACGCGGTACCCGGTGAGACGGCTGATCGGCCACGAGTCTGCCTTCTCTGGCGTGTTTCGGCCTGACTCTTGCAGCGCAACGAAGACGCCGCCGCGTGATACCCACTTTTCGATAGCGGCGACTGTGCTGTCGTCCATAATCCGGCTGTTCGTGTCGATGATGACCCGGTATGGGTCGGCGATTCCACGCTCGATATCGCCAACAGAGACGCCGTCCATATGGTAGTCCTTATGCAGGGCGACGTTGAACTGGCAAGAGATCGCGCCGGAGATGTTGGCGTTCCAGGGCCAGTCAGTAAGGTTGTTGATATCGTCGCCATAGAGCATAGCAACCTGCGCCTTTGGCACATGCGCTTTCCCGAAGATGCCTATCGTGGATTGGTTGTCTTCGAACCACTTGCAGATCTCATCGTTCCAGTAAACGTCGCCGACGTGTATGAAGTAGTGGACCGCATTGACGCCTTCGGTGAGCCACATTCCGAGGCCGTTCTTGAAGTCGGTGAGGTTTGCTGCGGGGTTGCCGGGCTCGACTGAGAACGGCATGTCGGCGGCGCGCATCATCATCGGCAGCGATTCGTGCCACCATCCGCCCATGTAGCCTGTATTGTGGAAGTGGCCGCCGTACTCCTGGCAGACACGCTCCACCTGGGTGATGTAGGAGTCGGGGGACATGCAGATGACACTCTTGTCGGGTTCAACCTGGCGTATCGCTTCAAAGCTGCGCCGGATCGCATCGCCGCGAATGAATGCTTCCCAGCGAATGAAGTCGACCCATTGGGCGTTCATTTGCTCACCGAGGTAGGGATAGGTGGCCGGTTCCTTGTCGGTAAGATACGCGCGATAGCTGAGCATATTATCGGGGAGGCGCAGTGCGAGCAAGTTCTGACCTGCGACGAGCGTCCCTGTCACTTCTGCGGTGACGATACTGGGGGCGTTGGTGAGCACCGGCTCGGCGATCTTTTTGCCGTTGAGGTAGACCGCGTTCTTTTCGCGCGCCGCTCGGTTGAGGGAAAAGACATACAGCCAGACGCGCTGCTTGCCCGCCAGCCACTCGGCGGGCAGGTCGAAGTGTCGTCGCCAGACGGCGGGGCGGTGCTGGAGCAGGGATTGGGCGTCGTTGCCGGGGGCGAGGACGGTGGGCCACGCTGAGTCGTCGAGCGCTGGCTTGTACCACTCGTCGGGCGCAGGATTCGTCGGACCCGATTCGCCGGTCTTGTAGGGCTCGACCTGCGTTCGCCAATCGCCGGTGAGGTCGAACGCGGGCTTGTCGCCGCCGAAGAAGTGGGTGAGTTCGGGGACGTGGACGCTGTCCCAGTTGGTAATCGAGTCCGGTTTGCCGTACCAGCGGCGGCTGAGGGTGGCGGTATCGGTGTAGCGGCCCTTCAGGTAGGCGCGGAATGTGCGGTCGGCGGCGGGACCGTACTCATTCAGCAGGTCGTGGGCGCCGTGGCGCAGTTCGGCATGGGGTTCGAGGTACTCGATAGCTTCGGGGATGGCGGCGTACTTGCGCCAATACTTCTGCATGACCGCGAGGTCGGCGGTATTGGCTGCGCCAGCGCTCCAGGCGATATGGCCCTTGGCGGAATCGTTGGCACTCGTGCCCGAGTAGTAGCCGCCCGAGTAGCCGGGCATCTTCCACTGGATGTCGTCGGGATAGCGCACGCTGAGCCACGTTGGGTCGGAGCTTGACGTGTTCACGGTGAACGGGACGCCGCGATTCTGGGCTGCTTTCGCGCCGAACTGCCACATGTTCTCGTTGGTGAGCCCATCAGCGAAGTCGCACATGTTCTCGGTAGCCCAGAACACCATGCCAGAGTCGCTATTCTTCTTGGCGAAGTCGAACTCGCCGAGGACATGGTAGTCGGCAAACTGGATGCGCTTTTCGCCGGGTTTGGTTGGCGGTGTTGTCCCGGCGCGGTAGTAGAAGCTAAAGCCGTGCTTGTCCCACGAGTCGAGGAACGGTGGGATGGTGGCGGTGGGCTTGAGTTCGGCTCTTGCGAGAGAGGTGGCGAGGCCGTTGAGCGCCTTTTCGAGCGTCGGGCGGTCGGTCGCGGCGGCGATGTTCACCACTGTGCCGACTCGGAACGCGGCGATGGCGCCCTGGTCGGGAACGATTGCTATCGGCACGGACATGCCTTTGATGGTTGCGGCTGTTTCAGTGACAGGCAGAATGAGGCGCAGATCGCTGACATATTTGGCGTGGACAAGCTTCGCCTTCGCTTCGCTGTCGCATTTGATCGCGAGCAGCGAGCAGATCGCGCCGGACGGGGCGGAGTATGCGGCGAACTCTCCCGACAGCGTCCCGTAACCGCGAAGGGCTTTCGGAGCAACAGATTCGGTGCGCGCGACCGTCAGGCCGGGAAGCGGTTGTGGGGCAGGGGCGGCTGCCAGCATACTCGTCGCTGTCGTAACGCAGGTGGCGACTAGGGCGGACAATAGGGCGATTCGGCGGGGCAATTGGCGGGTCATCAGTGAAACCTCATGGGCGACTTACTTACCATCGATACCCATGCGACGCCACCGCAATGAAAGTAGCTTGGCAATACCAGCTATGCATGGAGCGGAAAAGAGCGAGCGTGGCGTTAGTGTTCGCGGGTTGGGGTAAACGGTGTCGTGTGTTGAGTCAAAGTATAGGACGGTGCGCGGTATCTGTCAATCGGAATTGGGCCTTGCTGTAAAAAGGCTGTATATACCGATTCCGTTGAAGGCGCCGCCGCAGGTGTGCGGGACGGCCCGTTGTGAGCGAGCCGTCAACGCGGGGGTGTTAGATTAGCGGTTCACTGTATTGCTGCTGGAGACTTTAGTGGGTAGTGATGCAATGCGTCGTTCCAGCAGGACGCGGGATGTGGTCACGTTGCCAGAGTCGAATGCGAGGGCGGTGGTGTCGACGAAGTTAGCGGAGACATCGTCCTCGTCGTACGACAGATTGCGCCACTTTTCGCCGCTTCCTGTCCATTCGACGATGGGCGTCTCGTAGTCGGTGGGCTCGGCGACGGCGGAGCGGACATGGTGGATATCGAGGAAACCGGCCGTTAGTTGGGGGTCGTAGGGCACCCATCCACCTTCAGGGTACCAAACCTCCACCCAGGCGTGCGGGACATCGTGGAGCCTCACTTTGATGGTGCTGCCACCGTCGTCGCTGAGCGGTACGACGGTGGAGCCTTCGACGGTGTAGCCGCACACGCCGCGCACCGGAATGCCTGCAGCGCGGGCAAGCGCGGCGAACAGATAAGCGTAGCCGCGGCACTGACCTGATTTGGTTTCGAGGGTCTGGGCGGCGTTGGCGACAACGGGGGCGTCGTTCGAATACGCGATATTCGCGAACACCCAGGACGCGATTTGGCGGACGGCGGCGGCTTCGTCCTTTGCGCCTGTTGTCAGCTGTTTGCTGAGATCGATGATGGCGGCGTTGTCGGACTGTGCCATTGAGGTCGGCTTCGTGTAGAGGGCGATATCGTCTGGGACGCTTCTAAGCGGGAACGGCGCGGCGGGCAGCGGTAGGTTCAGGTCAACGGATGCGCCGATGGTTTTCATGTCTGCGGTGACGACGATGTCTCCGTAGGCTGGGTCGGTGAACGAGAGCACCTGGAACGCGTTGCCGTACGCATCTTTGCGCAACTCCGACGACGCCGCCACCGGCACCGATGTCACTTTGTAGGTGCCAGCGGACTGGCGCCACCCGACGAGGTTTATGTTGGCGGGCAGGGGAATATTCACCTTTAATGACTGGACACCACGCGGAACGTGGATGATGATAGTTGTCGTCATGTCGCCAGCAGTCTTTGCGCTTCCTTTGAGCGTGACGCGGCTGGGGTTCGGGGTGGTCGCCGGGCTGCCCATGCCAAACGTTTGGCCATGCTTGACCGCCGCGTACTCCTCGGCGGCGCAAGCGGAGCCGAACATGGCGAGGAGGATTGCGAGACCTGCGATTGACGATAGGAAGGCTTTGTTCATGGATTGATTCCAGGGGCGATTTCGATCAGAATTGCTCCGACAACTTAGGAGCGTGCGACGGTGCCACGGAATCATTATACGGTCGATTGGTATTCTTCTTTAGGACCAAGTATCCAATGTGAGAAATGTCACAGGTTTTTGGGGGCATTACAGGCGACCTAAGGCCGCTGTGCCTTCGCTTGGTGCGGGGCAGTTGCGTTAGTGCGCCTTACCGATCACGAGGATCTGGCCTGCGTAGTAGCTGACACCGGGGAGGAGTGTCTTAACGCGTAGGACAGCGGTGTGCTCGCCCGGCGCACTCTCCGGCAGGTAGAAGAATCGCGCATACGTGTGGATGGCTTCGTATTGCGGGCGGTCGATGACGATGGGCGCTCCGCCGTCGATGGTGATCTCCACCTGTGTCCCTTGGCCCTGCGGGATGTCGCTGAATCCGAGGGTTGTGCCGGTCCAGCGCACGGTAATCGTTTCGCCGACGGCAGCGCACTTCACGCCGCCGCGAAGCATCGCGTTGGTTCGCCCAAAATCGTCGCGGTAGACGGTATCAGTATCGAGGTCGATGGGCGTCCAGCCAGCGCTAAGCGTGGCGTGGCTCACCGGGACCAGGTCAGCCGCCTCCCAGCACGTCGGGGAGAGAGGCGGGCGCAGGACGTGGTCGCCTGCTGTCCCGATTGAGGCCATGGTGAGCATCGAACGCCCGATGGTTGCTGCGTAAAGCTCGTGGCCAGTGTCGCCGGGGTGGACACCGTCGCGCGTGAATACCACCTTGCCTTCTACCGGTTCTTTGGACTTGAATACCAACGAGCCAGACTGCACGCGAGCGGCAATGTCGGGGCCGAAGTCGATGGACGGAACCCCGTACGCGTTCGCGACGGACTCCATGATGACGCCGAATGCGGGCTCCTTGCCAGATTCAATCGCGCTCAACATTCCCTCGGAGATAGTGTAGACGAGACAGATGTCTGTCTTTGGGTTGTGGTTCCAGATCTGCCGCACGATACCTTCCACCGATTTCGCCTCGTATCCGCCGCCACCGTTAACACGGTGCTCCATGAACACCAAATCGGGGTGCTTATCGAGCACATCGCCAGCGAGGCGAACCGCTCCGTAGTCGGAACCTGTGCCCGAAATCGCCGCGTTGATCTCGGAGATCGATGCCTTCGGATACTGCGTGCGGAACCACGCCAGGGTTTTGGGTCGCCATCCGTTGGCTGCTGTAATGCTGCCGCCAAGATACGCGATGCTGACTGGTTTACCTGCGTTCAGCTTCGCGAAAAAGTTGGGCAGACCCTCGCGCACCCGTAACTCTTCGCACAGGGTGGGATCGTATGTGGCGGTCGCGCCACCGGTGATGGGACCGCGCGGCAGGTTATCGCTGTTAGCAGTGGTGGTCATAGTCATGAGGGTTACCAGGAGCAGAAGGATTGGGGTGGATGATTTCATCAAGCGTTTTTGTTTCAGGCGGTCGATGTCTGTGGCGGTATTGAGCTATTATAGCCTCAAGATCGCCACTCGCGCAGCGGCCCTGACCGGACGCAAATCTCCATCGATACCGGCGTACTGGGGTCTAGCAGGTCCAGAATTGTATCGATGCCAGCTACTGCCGGATTTTCTCAGATTTGGTGGATCCGCCCGAGTGGTTACGCGATATTTGGGAAGCGCCTTACTATACGCCTCCAACAATCGGGAACCACTCCGGGCGGTACGGGTCGGCGTGGAAGCGAGCGTAGTAGTCGCCTTTTTCTTCGTAGAGCTTACCGTATCGGGCCATCTTCTCCTCGTCGAGGGTGACTCCCAGTCCTGGCCCAGTCGGTACCTGAATGGAACCGTTCACGTACTGGAACTTGCCGCCTTCGATGATGTCATCAGTGAGATAGTGGTAGTGCGCGTCGCCTGCGAACGTCATTTCTGGGATTGTGCTGGCGGTATGCAACATAGCAGCGAGTTCGATGCCGAACTCGGCACCGCTGTGCATGGCGACACCCAAGTTGAACGTTCGGCAGACGGCTACGAGGTCCTTCACTCCTCGTGGGCCCTCCCAGTAGTGAATATCGGTCAGCACGATATCCACGCTGCCCATCTTGATGGCCGGTGCGAGATCGTCGAAACGCGCAGGGTACATGTTAGTCGCTATGGGGATGCGAATCTGTGAGCGGACCGCTGCGTTGCCGTTGAGCCCCCAGCTTGGATCTTCGAAATACTCGATGCCAAGCGGTTCCAGGCGCCGTCCGATACGTACGGCAGTCGGCACCGACCAGACTCCATTTGGGTCGATACGCAAGCCGAACTTGGGGCCGAGACGCTCGCGGCAGAGTTCGAGCACACGGGCCTCTTCGTCGGGGTCCATGACGCCAGCCTTGAGCTTCATCGCATTCACGCCGAGCGTTTCGTGCAGCTCTTCGCACCAGTCGGCCATGTCCTCGGCTGTCTCGTCGTGGCCGCCGCGTGGGCGATCATAGCGCCAGAACAGGTAGGCGATGAAGGGAATGGAATCGCGCACGCGGCCGCCGATCAAGTCGCTGAGCGGTCGATTGAGCACCTTCCCTTGGATATCGAGGCAGGCCATTTCGATGGCCGCATAGAGACGAGCATTGCTCATATAGTAGATGCTGCGCAGGACTTTGAGTTTAAGCACTTCGAGGTGGAACGGATCAAGGCCTACAATACGCGGCTTTAGCTTCAACACCGCAGCGCATTGATCGCCGCCGCCAACCTCTCCAAGCCCGACAATCCCTTCGTCGGTGATCAGCTCCAATATGGTGCGGACGAAATAGCCAGGGTGCACACCGGTGTTGTGGCGGAGTTGGCACGTGAGCGGTATAGCGACCGTCCGGACGCGTAGATCGATGATCTTCATGTCATTTCCTTTGGCGAAGCTGCACTCAATGCGGGCTTTTTGAGTGCCGCATGATGTGAGTGCAGCCTGGGAGTATCCGGCGAGCGCCGGATGCGATTCCTTTACGGCAGGACGATCCGGATCGTGTTGGATTGCTTTTCGCGCAGAGAAAAGCTGGTCTTGAACGTGCCAGCGGCCGTCGTGACTTCTGCGTCGTATTCACCGTGGAAGCCGTGGAATATGTTCGGCGCTTGGGCTGAATACTCGACTGTCTCGTTGGTGGTCCATTCGTGCTGGATCAGGCGCTTGAGGGTTTTGAACGCTTTCTTTGGCGTAAAGTCGAAGTTTACAAGTCCCGCGCGCAGTTTGTTCTCACCTTCGTCGGATCCGAGGGGCGCGTACGCTGCTGTGCCATCGACCAGGTTCCACCAAATGAGCCCGTTCGTCGCGGCGTGGCTGAACCAGACGCTGTAGAGACGTTCGAGGAAGAGGGACTGAAACTCGTCGCCATCCCCCAGATCGTGGCGCGAAACCAAACTGATCTCGGACATATTGATCGGAAGCCCGAGTTTGCCGTATTGATCGAGGCAGGCGAAAAGGTGACGTGGGTTGAGCATAGTGTCGACTTTTTCAATTTGCCCATCGAACATGTGATACTGGCATCCGAGCGCATTCACTTTTCGACCGCGGTCCATAAGGTGCTGAACAAGCAGATAAACTGGCGAATAGTCGCCGTGGAGATCGTACCAATGGCAATCGTCGTTGTACGTGAGTGTGCTGGTCGGAAACAATCGGGCAGCGTGCTCGAACGCGAAATCGACGTGGGAATCAGGCAGTCGCGGGTTGACACCAGGTGATTGCGCTTCATTGGCGACATCCCAAATGCGGATTCGATCTCCGTAGCGGGCGGCAATCTCCTCGAACCGCTGTACGATTCGCATTTCAATCTCCCGCTTGCTGCCGGTCAGCCATGCGGGCCAGAATTGGTGCCAGAGAAGCGGGTGCCCCTTGGGGGTGATGCCATTTCGCTCGCAGTACTCAACGCAGAGATCTGGCGCGGGGCGGCGGTAGATGTTGGGACTGTCGGCAGCGAAGCGGGGTGAACCGTCAACAGGCTCGAGGTCTGACCAGTAGAACGGCACGACGGCGAGGTTGAATACGTCTCGGAATGTCTCTTCGTATGCCGCGTTCTGTTCCTCGTGTGGAAACTGCTTGAGCATGAAAAGGTTGCAGCCAAACTGGTACGCGTGGCGCTTCAGGGTGACCTTTACGCGTGCTGCCTGGACCGGCACGCCTTCGCCATCCACGATATTGAGCGTCGCAAAGCTCTTTCGATTACTGTCGATGCCCTGCCTGATCCGGAAATCGACCTCGGGGTCGATGGATGTAAAATGGCGCGATAGCCGCCGTGCAAGTTCGTTCATAGTCATAACTCCTTTGTTTTTTGACAGCACATGTCAATTATAACAACATCAAGTGACCGGATAAATAGGATATATTCCTATAAACATGTTGTAAAATACTGTCATGAGATTCAACAAGGCAATTGTCCCGCAGCCAGCCGAAGACGTTGTTTGCGAGCTAGTAGGTGTGGGCGAACTTGAAGTGGGCGCTTCGCACTTCGGTGCCTGGTGGTCCCCGCCAGCGCCAGGCACCGTCCTTGCACGGATGCGTCGCGGCTGTATCCTCACCCAGCTACGCAAAGATGGCGTTGTGCGCGAAGTTAAGTGGAGCGAAGGGGGTGTCATCTGTTTGCGGCCAGCGACGCCCAGACTGCACACAATTATCTCCGGCGGGGATGTTGCGTATTCATACTCGGCGATCACGGCAACCGCCTTCGGAGGTGTCGACGCGTTCTCGCTATACAATTTGCCGGATGTCTTGGTCGGGGCCGATGCCGCTGAAGCGTCAAGTGAGATCGAGGCGTCACTGCTCCTCGATAGTGTCAGTGACGCGATTACTCGCGGGGTTTGTCGGAGGTCCGTTGCGCACAATCTTGGTCGCATCCTGCTAAGGCAATCGACGATAAAGCCCGACGCCGGTCAGCGGGTCCAGGGAATTGCACGCGTGTCGCCCGCGCTTGAATACCTCGCAGCCCATTTTGCAGAACCACCGGACATTGCCGCGCTCGCATCGTTGTGCTGCCTGTCGCCGTCGCGATTCCACACGGTATTTCGACAGGCCACGGGGGGAACGCCGTACGATGCGCTGACACGCCACCGCCTGGAGCGCGCGTCTCACCTGCTGGTCACGACGGAACTCGGGATCGCTGAAGTAGGCGAATCAGTAGGTTGGGGCGACCCGTTCCATTTCAGCCGCACATTCAAGAGCCACTATGGTGTTTCGCCGCGAGCGCACCGAGTGAGGGCGAGGGCGGGGCTGGCTGTGCTGTAAAGGTGGGTTGGGAGAGGGGCGGATTGCTGGAGTTACCCCAAGCTCGCACGGCTCGCTTACCCCCATGAGGAAATGGGGGTTATGATGTCCGACTACCGGTCGCCAGCCAAATTACGCAAGCCCCACGCTTGGTTCGTTCGGAGTTGGGGCCAATGTGATCGAATACCGCAATAGTCATTCAAACCCCCAGTATCCGTGTGTGCAGGATATTTCGTGGTTCCGCCGAACCATGAGTGCACTGTCGATGTTGACCAAGGAGATCGTATATGCCGTCTAATGCTCCCGATGCTTATCCCACCGTAACAGTTGCCGGACAACCTTCCTGGAAGTTTACTAGCGATACCGTTGAAGCGTATGTGACGCGTAAGGCGGGCATGCTTGCGCCGGTGTATTTTACGCTTGGCGATAGGCATGTTCAGCCGTTCTCAGTGGCTCCGTGGGCGGAGGAGCCGGTCGACGAGACTCTGCCAGCGCTGCTACAGGTTCTCCGGGGCGACTTCTTCTGCGCCCCTTTTGGCGGCAACGACGAGCCAGCGGATGGCGTTATGTACCCCCCTCACGGTGAGCCAGCTAATGCTGACTGGACGCTAGAGGCGATGGATATTGACGAATGCGGGTCTACAATCAGGATGAGCCTGGAAGGCAAGGTGCGAAAGGCGCATTACGAGAAACGGCTCTCAGTGCGTAGCGGCCAGACTGTGGTTTACTCGCGCCACACAATTTCGGGCGGGTCAGGTCCGATGGCGATTGGGCACCATGCGACGCTCAAGTTCCCCGACGTGCCCGAATGTGCAGCGATCTCGACAAGCCCATTCGTGTATGGCCAAGTGTGCTCAAAACCGTTCGAGGTCGCCGCGAAAAAAGGCTACCAGACGATGAAGCAGAGCGGAGAGTTTTATGCGCTCGATCAAGTGCCGCTGATTTCGGGTGAGGTCACCGATATCAGCGTTTACCCGTCGCGCCTGGGCTTCGAGGACCTCGTGATGATTGTCGCGGCCCCGGGTGATTTCGCGTGGACAGCGGCGGCCGTTCCCAGCGAAGGTTATTGCTGGTTTGGTCTCAAGGACCCGAACGTGCTGAGGAACACGGTGTTCTGGATGTCGAACGGGGGCCGACACTACTCGCCGTGGAGCGGCCGGCATACAGGTGTGCTGGGGCTGGAGGAGACGACATCGAACTTCCACCTCGGGCAGGCCGATTCATCTGCGCCGAACGCGCTCACCGAGAAGGGCTATCCAACAGCGGTGGAGCTTTCCGCCGATAAGCCGTGCGTCGTGAACTATATCATGGGCTGCGTTGCGATCGGGACGGATTTTGACCGCGTCGCTACGATCGAGCGTACCGCGACGGGCATTAAGCTGACCGCGAAGTCGGGCGCGGTTATGGAGACGTCGGTGGATGTTGAATTCCTTTATGGGGCGGGGTAGTGGATGGGGGCGAAAACGCGGCCATTGAGACCGTGGATTAGCAAAGATACCTCATCCCGGCCATAGGAATGGCTACCCTCCTGCTTAGAAAGCACAGAACCTCTCTTCCCCACTTCTTGGGTCCCCTTCTCCCCTAAAGGGAAGACAAAGAGGTTGGTCGGCGCAACTTTTCATCCATATGGGTGGATCACTTTCTTGACGACTCTTACGATTAGGAGAAGGGAACAAAAGTGCTTACAGGCGTTGGCCTTGCTCAATCTCGCCTCGCCTTATCGTCGTCCGAGGATCGGCCGTGGGCCAGTCCTCTGGCTTGGTGAGGTTTGTGGCCCGCCAGTGCCCTTTTTCCGGTAAAATGCTCCTGTGAAGCGATACTACCATGCGCTGCTGCTTGTCCTCTTCCCGTGCCTGCTTCTCTGGCCCGTTTTTACGGGCGGAATTCTGCTGCCAGCGCACCTGCTGGCCGATGTGTACCCCTGGCGCACCGGCAACCCGGCGGATCTGGTGCCGTGGAACCCGCTGCAGTTCGATGGCATCATCCAGTTCTACCCGTGGCGCTTGTTTGCCGCCGAAATGCTGAAATCGGGTTACATCCCACTGTGGAACCCGTACGAGTTCTGCGGAACACCGTTTCTGGCGAATAGCCAATCGGCTGTGCTCTACCCTCTCAATGTCTTGTTTCTGATCTTCCAGCCAGCGTACGCGTTCGGCGTCAGCGCTATTCTCCACCTGTCGATGACGGGGTTGTTCCTGTACGCCTTCCTCCGGCGCGTGTCCGGCCTCGGCGCAGGGGCGGCGCTGCTTGGCGGTGCGGTTTGGCAGTTGTCGACGTGGCAGGTGAGTTGGCTAGCGCTGCCGTCGTTCCTCGACACATCGGCGTGGATACCGCTGGCGCTGCTGCTGGCGCACCGGCTGGCGTCGCGTCCGTCGGTGGCACGCGCCGCTGCGCTGGGGCTTTGTCTAGGCGTGATGATGCTCGCGGGGCATCTCCAGATTGCGGTGTACGGGATGCTGCTGGTCGGTGCATACGCTGTCTACCGCGCGTTCGCTGAGCGGATGAGGCTTTTTGCTGTCGTTGGACTTGGGCTGCTGACGCTGACGACGGCGTTTGCGATCGACGCGCCGCAACTGCTGCCGTCGCTGGAACTGTCGCGCGTCTCGCATCGCGCTGCGGAGAAGCCATCGGAGGGCGGGTACCAGGGCTATGTCCGGCTGGCGACCCCCGCGTATCAGCTGATCACGCTCATCGCACCGGACTTCTTCGGCCGTCCCGGTGACCGCGGTGCCGTGTCCGCAACGCAGAATGATCCGGCGGGAGCGGCGGCGTATCACGGCGAGACGGCGTATTGGGGCGCGACCAATTATGCTGAGAACGCGTGCTATGTCGGCATCGCGGCACTTCTATTATGGCTGATCGGTGTCGCAGGACGGCTCCGCTCATCGACCGAAGTACGGTTTTTCCTCGTGACGGGGCTTGTTGCGCTCGCCGTAGGGCTAGGAACGCCGCTTGATCGGTTGCTCTACTTCGGCATCCCGGGCTTCAGCCACACCGGTTCGCCCGCGCGTATCTTCTGCGTCTGGACGTTGGCGGCGGCGGTACTTGCGGCATACGGTGCTCAGGAAGTGTTCGAAAAGCGAGCGCGGTATGGGGTAGCGGCTGGCGGGTTTGCTGCTGTGGCGGCTGTGTTGGCGGCTGTGACAGCGATGTCGCTGGCGAACGCTGGCGGGCAACCAATTACGGCGATCCTTGGCGCGCTAGGCGCTTCGTTGCGGATCGGGATAGCCATGGCGATCGCTACCGGCGCAGTGCTCTGGCTGCACGTGAGAGGCAGCTTGCGACCGGCGGCGGTGCAATCGCTGCTCGTGGCGCTTGTGGCAGTGGACCTGCTTGCCGTGAACTACGGCTACAACCGGATGGCGACCATGGCGCAGGTCTTCCCAGACACGCCAGCCATCACATGGCTGAAGGAACACGCAGGATCGGCGCGCATAATGCCAGCGAACCGGGAATGGAGCCTGTACAAAGCGCCGAACGCCATCCTCCCGCCGAACGCCGCAACGGTTTACGGTCTTCGTGAAGTGCAGGGATACGACTCGCTGCAAACGGCGCAGTACAAGAGCTTTGCCGCGCAGCTCAATGGCGGCGCGGACCCGAGCCCCCGCGAAAACGGCAACATGATCTTTACGAACGGCAACGTGACTAAGTGGTCGCAACTTGCCGGGGCGGAATATATCATTGCCCCGCCCGGCGCGAATCCTGCAGGCGCAACTTACGTTGGTCCGGACGCGGTCATCTACACTGACACCGGGGCGACGCTGCTTACCGCAGACGACACCGTTCAGCCGCGAATAGAACACATATCGCCGACACGTGTGCTTATCAAAGGTTCTGGCCCCGTTATTATCTCCGACCAGTGGTATCCAGGCTGGACGGCAACACAAGCGGGCAAGCCGCTCGCAATCACGCAAGGCCCTGCCGTGTTCAGCACGGTGACGTCAACGTCTCCCGACCCTATCGACATGCGATACGACCCCGCATCATTCCGTAGCGGACTGTACCTTGCACTGGCGGCGCTCGCCAGCTTGACGGCCTTGGCGACGTGCTGGCTCGTGGCGTGGCGACGCGTCCGCGGGTAGGACAGGCTTACCGGCCGCTGGCTATACTAACGCAGGTTCGACGCGCAGAGGTTTGACCTTCGCAAGGGCTTCGTCGAGGGTCTTGTAGACCGGTACCAGCGTGTTCAATCGGGTAATCTCAAGCATCCGCGAAATGGCTTCGTTGCAGCCCGTCAGCGATAGGGAACCGCCCATCGGTCGCAGAGGCTTCGACGCCGAAAGGAGCGTCCCAAATCCGCTGCTGTCCATGAACGCCACGTTGGTCATGTCGATCAGGATGTTGGCGTGCCCTTCGTCGACCAGACCGATGATCGACTCTTTAAAGAGCGGGGCTGTGTAGATGTCGATCTCGCCACTAACGCGAAGAATCGGAACTCCGCCCACAATGTCGGAGGAGCTTGTATAGGGTGTTTTGTCCATTGGAGTGCCTTTCAAATTTCAGCATTCTGGCGCGCAGTTGTTACGCGACCAAGGTTGACTGCTGTATATTGCCCACAATCAGGCGATCTTAATCACGGAATCGCTCTCATTTGAGGCTTATTTGTAACGGCGTGGGGTTGTCGGGTTTTTGGGCGCGTATGCTAACGAATCGCCGCCAGGTGCGGCCACACGACGAGGAGGTCGAGGGTGCTAGCCATGAGCCAGTGGATGAGGAATCCGTAGAAGAAGGTGCGTGTTCGGAACGCCAGGTAGCCGAGTGCTGGCCCCCCAAGCGCCGCGCCAAAGGTCTCCAGTCCTGGTTTCGCTGCCCCCGGAGCCAGCGACCAGTGGAGGAGCGTGAACGGGATGGTTTGCAGGATGATTGCACCCCAGACGCCGATTTTGCTTCCCCTGGCGAGGCCGAACAGCATGAAGCCGCGGAAGAAGAACTCCCAGCAGAAGAAATAGACGCCCATGACGATCTCGTAGTACGCTACGCTAACAACGGTTGGATGCCCCGTGTACGGGAACGGTGCCCAATTCGTGACCGCCAGAGGCTGTGTCATGCGGCGGACATAGTATTGTGTGAACTCCGGGTTGTGGGCAACGACAAGAACCGCTGGAAGCATGGCGAGATAGCCAATCGCGACCCACATCCACCCCAGTTTTCGGTCGCCGGCGCGCAAGCCGAACTCCGACGGCGTCTGTTTGCAGAACAACATCACCGCAACAATCGGCAGCCAGAAGAGCGCGGCGACGTTGACGATCTGGTACTCCTCGAACGGATACATGCGCCCGTTGGCGTAAAACAGGAACGCCGAAACGATACCGCCGACAACGAATGTGATCGCGGCTGTGCGGTTATCCGTCGGGCCGTCGGGCGCGGGCTGCGGGAAAAGCGCTGCAAGGCGCTGCCTAATCGTAATCTGGTCGTGCGATGGTGTTTCGGTGCTCATGGCTGTACTGCCGGTGCCTTTCGACGCATTCTTGCAGCACTTGCGAGCACGCGGTCGCTGTCGATGGTGAGCCATTCGCCGTCGCGGTAGAGCGGCTGACCGTCGACAACGGTGAGCACGACATCGTCGGCGCGGCAGGAGTGCACGAGCGCCGAGTAGGGGTTCGTCGCTGGCCACGAGTGCGCTGCATTGAGCGATACGCAAATGAAATCGGCACGCTTGCCAGCGGCCAGGCTTCCGACGAGTTTATCTATCCCCATCGCTACCGCTCCGCCCATTGTGGCGGCTTCAACCACCTGCTGAGCGGTGACCGCGACCGCGTTTTCGCTAGCGGCACGCTGCAAGAGCAGAGCAAAGCGCATCTCTTCGAACATGTCGAGGGTGTTGTTCGATACGGCGCTGTCGGTACCGAGCGCTACATTCAGCCCAGGCACGGCCAGCCAGTTTGCCAGCGGTGCGATTCCCGCGCCCAACTTGGCGTTACTCTTGGGGCAGTGCACAATCGACGCTCCCGACGCGACCGTGATGGCGATATCTGCGGCGCTTTGGTGCACGCAGTGCACGGCGAGAGTGGACGGTGTGAGCGCACGTTGCGATGCGACGTAGGCTGTGGGGGTCGCGCCCGGTGAGGTCCACTCGATACCACGCGCCGAATACATCTGCGCAAACAGCCCCGTGCCTCGTTCGGTTAACTCGCTTTCGGCAGGCGATTCTGCGACGTGAATGCTGATCGGGAGATGTTCAGCGTGCGCGTACGGCATCAGCGCCGCGAAAAGGGCAGGGCGAACCGTGTATGGCGCGTGCGGCGAGACGCCGACGCGCACCTGTGGCGACGCGGCCCGGCGGTGCGTGTCGATCTTCGCCTTGAGCGCGGCCATGGCCGCGTCAACAGGCTCGCGGTGGTCGATGCCGAATACTTCCTGAAACACCGTCGCACGAAGACCCGCATTCGACGCCACCGCAGTCGTTACTCCGGCATCGGTGTTGTCGCCGATGGTCGTGATACCACCCGCCACACACTCCATCACGCCGAGTTGCGCGGAAACGGTCCAATCGTCGATGTCGAACGCCGCCTTGGACGCGTTCAGCGCGCGCACCCACGGGAAGAACGGCACGTCCTCAAGGAACCCGCGTAAGGCCGTATACTCGACATGCGTGTGCGCATTGACAAACCCCGGCATAATGATCGCCTCGCCAAAGTCCCGGTCGCAGGCCCCGGGGGACGCCGCGCGGACAGCGGCTATCACACCGCCGTCGACGACTATCTCGCCGTTTTCGATAGGCGGCGCGTCAACAGGCAATATCCAACGTGCACGGTAAGTTTGTGTCATACGTATGTGGTGTGATGTTCGGCGAGTGGGGGTGGAACTCCTGCGTGGGGGATGTGGGGTGAGGTGGGACTGCTCGCCGCAGGGGCGTCCTGCGCGGACGGCGGCAACGTGCCGTTGCATCCTTGTGCCGCTTCGCGGCGGGTAGCGGCGCGAGGTTTGCTGCTCTTGTCGTGCACGGTCCATGTAACGGTACAACCGACGCTTGACGTGTAGTCGCCGGGGGCTGTCTTTGTGACGGTCACAGTAACGTTGCACAGTACCTGGTGTGTTATCGGGTCCATGCCTCGCGTATCGACATCGTCGACATCCGCATAGCTACAGGTGATCCCAAACACCGAGCGTACGCCCGCCAGCAGGGTTGCTGGCGGGCGTCA
The DNA here is from genome assembly GCA_036504535.1 of Capsulimonadaceae bacterium. Classification (GTDB taxonomy): domain Bacteria; phylum Armatimonadota; class Armatimonadia; order Armatimonadales; family Capsulimonadaceae; genus JARLGU01. Next base: position 70,068 of record DASXUY010000049.1, on the reverse strand, counting down.
TGCGGCAGTGTGGCACTCTGCGAAGGTTGCTATTTCAGTTTTGGTGATGTCTTCAAGCGCCCAACGACATCAGATATGCGGCTTCTCACGGCAGCCGATTTAGCAGCTTTCTGCAATTGACGGAGCTTGCCAATATCAGCAGGCTGTGCGAGTTCAGAAATCGGCGCGAGCAGCGAAATCTGTGTTCGTTCTGTCGAGCGCGAGAACAATCCTAAACACGTTGCAAGCGGATCCAGCGTAAGGAGTCCCTTGGCGCTTAGGTATTTCACGCCTCTGAAGGTCGGAATAATATCACACGCCATATTGGTGAGCACGGAATCATCGCCCTGTAAGGCGGCGTAAGTGACAGCCCAGCCCCGACCATCGCCGTTCTTCGCGAGAAGTCTGGCAGCAGCCAGTTGCGGAATTGGATCATTTTCTGAAAGAATCTGCACGCAAACAGGCATCCAAATGCCGGGATCGTCGCCGATTGCTTCTAGAGCTTCGCAGCTAGTAATTCGGTCTATGGCCGAGTGCGACGCCAACACGCGGCGCAATGCGGGAATTGCTGCCTTGTCCTTTTTTAATTTTGCAAGGTTCATGGCGAAATATTGCACAAGAGAGTCTGTCGAGTCCAGCGCGGCAAGAGCTTGTGTTTCGGACGTAGCGTCGATGCCAAGACCTTTGAGTTGGAGAGTAGCTACATAGATCTCCGAAGCAACTGGGTCGGTGCTCGGCGACCTATCTGTCGCATGCGCAGCACCAATTAGATTCATTGTCATGCCAAAGACGATCAAGAGAAGACGCATAAACACACAATGCGACTTGTAAGCCAAAGAAAAATAGACGCTTGTATGAGAACAAGTTACCATAATAACCCTCCTACTTAATTCCGTTAATTAGCGTAGTGTACTCCGGATTTGTGGCGTCATAGCACCGCTTCTCGGCTTCAGGAGTGCAGTCGTGATCGACCGTCTTGAATACATCGCCCAAACCAGATCCCAGTGACGTTTGCATCCGAGCGGCTACTGCGTTCGCAGTTTGAGTTGTTGGATCGTCAGGGTCAAAATTAACGACATTGTTCTTATTCTTCTCAAAGCTGCTCGCGAATTTCTTCGCCTGCGGAGCCATATAATTGTTTTTCCAATCTTTGACATGCCAATCCTCATGGCTTTGGGTAATGGACTTAACCCAATAATGTTGTCGGGGAGGACCAAACTTTGAACCGGCCGGCGGCGGAGTCAGGTCCGCTATCACAGCTGTTCTCGTTACTGGGGTTATTTTTGCGTCGGTTGGGCCAGTTATGTTCTTTTGGCCGTTCGGAGCGTGAACACCCTGTAAATACGATTCGTCAATTTCATTAACGTGAATGTGCCATGACGCGCCTTGGAGATAGGCCACATAGTTACATCTTAGCCCTTGAAACACAGTCAAACCGAAACCCGATCCGGGATCTACTGCGCTAGCCTTGGTCAATTTAAAAGAGTATTCGCCAGGCTTAGCGATGCTGTCTACGACATAGACCTTTATAGAAACAGATTGCGTTCCACACGAAGCGGTGACCCTGGTCATACCGGCCTGGCATGGAACAAGTCTTGTTAGTTGGTCCGATCCCGCTTGTCCTCCTGTCCAAGTAACACTTCCATCTGGCAAACTGGCTGCCGATACCGACGGCTTTAGTACCGCTGATACTGTTACGAACTTTCCCGTCGCACTGACCGTGACAAAACTGGCCTTATCCGGAATTGTCACAGTAGCCCCAGCGACTGTTAGTTTGGATAGACCAACAACTTCGATCGGTATAGGCTTTGGATTCTTGAATGCATCTCCCGCGCTCGCAGAAACCTTCCTATTGTCACCGATGTCGGACGCAAGCGCATTGAATGAATACCTGCCCGTCGCCGAATCAGCTGTTGTTGTGCGACCGTTAAAGGAAACGGGAACACTTGTCCCGTTCATCGGAATAGAGTTGCCGTCGCTGTCGAAGCCCATTGCGAGCGCAGTTCCGGAAATCGTTCCTCCTACTGCAACCACCGCTGGCGACGCTGTTAAGTCGATACGATCAGGCTTAATGACCCATCCTGCTTTTTGAACTGGTTCAGCTTGGTCAGCGCTGGCGACGAGAGAATCGACGGCAGGGGACGAAGCGCGTGAACTATTAGGAGTTACAGCTGGCGGTCCGGAAATGTCCTCTTGGGTGCCACCTTCGTAGTCTATCCCAGAATATGGTCCAAACGAAATGTTGTCATCGTCATCGTAAAGAGTTGCCGCTGCCTCGACCGCTGCAATGTAGTGTCCCGGCACCATACATTTCGTAGATTGGTCTACCGTTGAGCCATTTGGGCTTGTATTCGAGAATGTAATATCTGCGGAACCCCCGCCGAAGGTTCCTACGATTCCTTTGGCTGACCACCAGGATTGTACAAGTTTCCACGTAAACACTTGCCGCAAATCGGCTGCCCCAGAAATGCTTGCCGAGTTTTTAGATACATATTTGTTGAAGACGTAGCCTCCTTTAGGGCCAGATGCATCTACCGTAACAACCGGCTTTATGATCGCGATATCGGCACCTGCAGTAAGGTCCGTAGGGCCGCGACTGCCGCCGTCGTACGGGCCCATCACCGGCGGCGTATCGTGGATCTTGCATGATACGCTGCCGCCGCCCGCATTTGGCTGTGCTGTGAAGCTTGGCGAAGCTGCCGTAGAGGTGGTGACTGCGACGACGCTCCCATCCGGGTTCGTCGTTGAACTGAACCAGCCCCCGCCGCATGACCATTCATAGGTCACGGTACCTGATTGGTCGTTTCCCGACTTTCCAGCGAACGACCAGGTGTCGTAAGGCTTCGGATCACTTACTGAGCAGGCAGCTGCGCCGCTCGCTAAAGCATAAACATGCTTGGGCTTTGGGGATGAGCCTGTCTTATCCTGCGGCGCCGTCATCACCCCGCCGTCCCACCCGCCCTTCGCCCACTTGACGCCCATGTGGATCGTGCACGAAGCCGAGCCGCCAGCCGATACAGAGCGATCCGTGTTGGCGCTCTTGTCGTGCACGGTCCAGGTGACAGTACAACTGACGCTTGACGAGTAGTCGCCGGGGGATGTCTTTGTGACGGTTACCGTGGCTGATGAACTGTGCGAGTTACCGGCGGGGTCGCATGGGTCTGCCGACGACCAATTGTAGACAACATCTGTGATCTCTTCTTCGCTATTGACCTTGGGGTCAGTGACGGACACCGAAGCGCTATAGCCTCCCGATCCCGAGCCAGGCTCGGCGGTAACCGCCGATGGGGCGACGACTACCGCAGTTTGAGCGTGGGCGGCCAGTAGGGCGTGAGGCATTAAGGTATGTCGCGCCCCGACTCTCCTTGACTCGGATAATTCGCGTCGTGCTCAAGTGAGCAAAAGTCCGTCGCGTGGCGACACTAGCAGGGATTATAGGAGAGATTCTTCCTAACAGTTGAATCCTTAATTAACCCGCTACGTTGGGTGCCCTTTGCGCGGATCCGGTGGGGCCAGCATTCCTGACTAGTCCACGCTAGTGAACCTTATAAATACAAACTATGGTTCTTGCGATTCAGATGAATCGGCTTTTGGCAATAATGTAGCTGCGCCATATATTGTCACTTTTGGGCCATCAGCGCCTGAGGCGTTTACGAGGGTGGGACATGATTGCATAGCTTTGGTGGCGTCCGCAATGAGTTTGTCTTTTTTTGCTCCTGTGATACCGGCTAATCGGCAGGCGCTGCTGAATTCCTCAAGCCAGTGCCCACTTCGAATAAAGCCTAGCGGCAATAGGGTCAGGAGTTGAGCCCGACAATCCTCTGCTGCATGCAAGTACCGGCCATGGAGAGAATAATCGGCGCAGGCTTTCTGCCAATCATTAAACTTGATAGTGTAAGCCGCGCGGTCGGAAGGGTACTTGAGTAATGACGGGTCCATATTTGGCATGATTACCTTGTCAATATGATTATTCGGCGATAGTGCGGGCAATATGCCGTCAGGTGCATGGTACGGATCGAAACTTTCGCCGATGTGAGCAAGCGAAGAATCCCACGCCCGTAACCAAAGTGCTACTCGTTCTTTACGATATTTCTCCGCTTCTGCGATTGATAAATTGTCTGGTGGGACAATGCCGACATATTCGACGAGGTCGACTTGATCAAGAGCTGGTAGGCCAGGAAATTTTGTCAAAGTACTAATCGCCCACTTTTCCTGGAATTCACTTGGCACCAATGCTTTGTTTCCGCTAACAGCGTCGCATGCCTGCAGGACTAAATAGGCATAATCAGATGGGCTTTTTTCCCACGCAGCAGTCGCATTTGCAAAGCGCTTGTTTAGCTGCTCCTCAGGCAGCACTTGAGCATCATGCCGCAGTGATAACGCCACTTGTTCCCGCTGGATCGTCACCCCTGAACCCGATGGTTTCGGTATTCCATTTGTCGAACAGAATCCTGGGCCGAGTCCGGGCGCTAGGATAATCACCGAGACCAGTATCTTGACGATATGTAGCTTGAATAACGTTCTCATATTGCATCAATTCCCCGCATTCGGAGGCGGCGTGCCAGCGAAGGTTTCTCCCAAACTGCCTGAGTAGAGTGGGGCAGTCATTTTATGGGTAGTCGCTTTCCATACAGCGTTTACCTTAAGGAACATCTTGCCAGTTGCGAACTTAATACCTTGAATCGTGTCATTGCCGACCGGTTTATATATCCAAGGAATGTCGTACTCGCAACTGTTGTCGCCAACTGGTGGTGTAGCGGAGTCTCTTTGTCCTACAGAAAAGCCTTGCGTGTCGATGCCGTATAGCCATCCGTGTGAGGGATCGAGCGTTCCGCTGCTAGCTCGTGCATTTGGATGATGCCCTGAATTGGCGAATATTGTGAACACACCCGTAGCGCTGTTTGATACCGGAGTAGTGTCCTTTTCGAGAAAGGTAACGTTGTCAAATGAAACGTCCTTAGGAGTCATATAAACAGCACATCGCGCAAATATTTCGCTGTACCCGGGGCGTTTATACTTGTCTGGACTGACGTGGTTCCCACTTGGGTCTTTGAGTTCTGCGTTTTCGACTAGCGAACCCACAGGTTCCACAACGGAAATATCGCATGTTGCAGTAACCGGACTTGTGCAAAGGGGTGTCACATGTACGGTAAAAGTAGGGGCCTCAGCGCGTAATGATGCGACGTAAACACCGGTTTTGGATTTAATTTGCCCGTTCGCACCGGAGGCCGTAAATGTAATCTTGCCGATTCCATCAAAACCAGGTTGGAACTGCGGGACGATTGATACCACCTCTTTTACTCCAACACGCGACTTTGATCTTCCTGGAAAGTCTATTTGTGGGACAGCTTTCGCCGTCAGGGAGTAGACTACAAACGGCAGATTGGCGGCTAATCCTGACTTAATCTCGCCAGTTATTGGATCTGTATACGTGTACCGACATTCAACAGTTTGTACCGGATTGCTTGTAGTAGACAGATTATCAAACGTGAATTCAGCGGCCATGCCAGATGATCCGCTCATCGAGCCCGGATATGCCCACTGCAGGTTGATATTTTTGGGGGTGCCGGGGAGGAACACCGCTCTCAAATGCACAGAGTGATGGATTGGAACATATAGAGCTTGCGCTATTGTGTGGTATTTTGAATCAGTCCCTAGATATTGAATTTCCTTTAAATTAGATATCTTTATCCCATACTTGGATGTCGCGTTAGGCTGTTGTTCGGTGTGCAAGCTGTCGGCGCTTGCCGCCCTCAACGCGACGCTGGGACTAACCGTGGGGCTGGTCACTACTGCTTGTGACCCTCCCAACCAGAAAGATACTGCGGGATATGGGCCGAAGGTGGCGTCGTCATCGTAGTTGTGGAGTGTTACGGATACTGTGCCTTTTACAATGTAGTATCCACCCGAGCTAAACGTACCCGCGAACCTTACAGAAGTAAGGGTCGTGTCAGTTTGGTCTGTGCTGGCATTGAGCCAATTTATCGTATAACCACTCGCTGAACCGAAGGAACCAGGCATTCCCGTACCAGAGGAGTACACTTGTTCGGTAGCCCACGAGCATCGAGGCTTTAGGTCTGCCGTTCCTGTCATTGATACTGATTCCAATGCGGTATCCGGAACATTTACAAATCCTATGCCAGGCTTTTCTTTATTGACAGTAAAGCTAGGGTTGATGACAGTTTCGCTCGCTGTTGCTGTTAGGGAGTCGGGTCCTCGCTCGCCACCGTCATACGGAGCAATAGCAGGTGGAACACAAGTTATCTTGCACGATGCGCCGACGCTACCTGCATCAGCTGGCATCGTCCACGTGATCGATTGTCCAGTGGCCGTCGCAGGCAGTCCCCTATCAAACGTCCAGTTGTATGAGACAGTTCCAGCGTAGTCCTTTCCAGTCAGCGGGCCAAATGTCCACACGTCGTAAGGCCGGGCTTCACTAACTGCGCACGTCACAGTAGTACCGATCATAGCGTATAGATGCTTCGGAACTGGAACAGTTTTCGTCTTATCCTGCGGCGCCGTCATCACCCCGCCGTCCCACCCGCCCTTCGCCCACTTGACGCCCATGTGGACGGTGCACGAAGCGGAGCCGCCAGCCGATACAGAGCGATCCGTGTTGGCGCTCTTGTCGTGCACTGTCCACGTGACGGTACAACCGACGCTTGACGAGTAGTCGCCGGGGGATGTCTTTGTAACGGTTACCGTGGCTGATGAACTGTGCGAGTTACCGGCGGGGTCGCATGGGTCTGCCGACGACCAATTGTAGACAACATCTGTGATCTCTTCTTCGCTATTGACCTTCGGATCGGTTACTGAAACCGAAGCGCTATAGCCTCCCGATCCCGAGCCAGACTCTGCGGTAACCTCCGATGGCGCGACGACTACCGCTGTTTGGGCGTGGGCGGCCAGCGGGGCGACAAGGATCGCTGCGAAAAGCAGTGCGGAAAGCAATCGTGTTGCCAGGCTTCGTGCGATATCGCGGTGACAATTCAAGTTATTCTGATGCATGATGATCCCTCTCGATCACAGACGGTTGTTGCTTAACATAGGACAAAGCTTGAGCACTTCGGCGTAAATTGCCGCCGTGGCCCTCGTGAATGCTGTTCGATCTTCGGCGGTCGCCATCGGCAGGCTGCGCCGCCACCACGCGAGCAGGTCCGTGTTGTCGGTGCCGTTTGCTGATGCGCGGAGCGCTCGGTAGCATAGGACGCGGTTGGCGATCATTGACGAGGCGAGCCGCCGCTTGGAAGCAGCTGCGTCGAGGTTTGCCCACAGCTTCCGGGCGTTTTCGGCTTCGAGAACCAGCTTCTTCTCAGTCGCGGCCTTTGGCGGCTTCATGTAGGCGTCGTACTCCTTCGCGAACAGGTAGACGCTGTGTAGCCCAGGATGCTTTACCTCGTACGCGGTCGGAGGCCCCGCGAGCTTGTCCAGCATCACCGAGCAGAGGATCGTGTTGAAGCTGTTGTTGCGCGCCACGTGAAGATAGAACTTGGCTGGCCCAGCGACCACGAACACCTCATGCACCCCGCCCCAGAATTCGCGGATTCGTACCGTTCCGAATGCCTTTAGCTCGGCGGCGTCGCGGACGTCTTCGCGCCACGGCAGCAGTTCCAGGAAGTAATCCCGTTGCTCATTGAGGCCACCGTGACCGTCCTTGTTCACGAAGTAGGCGGTTAAGCGGTGAATGCCAGCAGGCACCGATACAGTCGTCCAGATGTCCGGCCCTTCCTTGCTCATCGGGTACGTTTCGCCGTGATCGTCCCACTCAGCCTCTCGACGTGCGCCGATGACCGGATCGTACAGCACGCGAGGATCGCTCGTTCGAAGCCACTGTATCCACCGTCGCAGCCCATCCCCCGCAGATCGATTTGGACCCAGATCGCCGTCGACGCGATAGGTGGAATCGTTGTAGATTTCATGGTTCAGCGGCGAATCGGCCGCGCAGAGGATGGCCAGCTTGCTGCCATATCGTCCGATCCAGTCGCCGCGCGTCGCCCAGTCGGCCCCCACGTAGGCACCGTCGCCAGCCTTCAGGTCGGCTAGCGAGCTATCAGTCACCGATGTATCGATTGCTGCGATCTCCGCAGACGTTGGAGCGGCGGCGGGCAGTTGTGGGGCGATGGATGGCCGAATCGTTCGTGGACGCGTGGCCGGGGCGGACGGTGAGGGTGGACAATTCTGGCGTACGAGTTGAAGTTCCAGGCTGCGACAGGAAATGGCGGAACAAAAAGCCGCAGGCTGCGATTTTGACGCAGCCTGCCGAGTGTCGTTATGCTAGAGTGATCCGCTAAACGCCAAAGGTCGGATCTATTGGTGCGCAGATGGCTTTCCCATGATAGGTACTGGGGTATCGGAGCTACCGTCGGCGTGAACGATTGTCAATCCATTCCCGATCAAAGGGTCGGGAGCGTTGATCTTGATTTGCAAAGGCGATGCTGTTTCCAAGTGAACTTCGAAGAGTGAGCTTCCTCGCTTATCAAGGAAAGTCTTTTGTGCCGTAATGCTGTATGTTCCAGGATAAGAGATGTCGTACATTCGCCCAATATCGATTTTTGCAACGACCTTATCTTTGGGCTTTAGGACAAGGTTGCTAAATTTGTATAACCTCATATAAACGTTGGTTGCCGAGGGACGCGGAACACAGGCCCCCCATTCGGTCCGCTTAACAGTAGAAACAGATTCGCGTAATAAGCTCACAGCAAATTCGGAATCGGCGTATCCTGTAGTTTGCCCTAAATCAACGGTTTCCTCTGATTAATTTTCCAGACTAATGGTAAGAACGACAGGTTCTCTCCAATCAAACTGTAATTTACTTGAAGTTATTGTTAAAAGTAGCCTGGTGTCCTGCAGGCGCTGGATAGGTGGAGGCGACGCAACTTGGCCTACACCAGGCGCAGAATTCGCCGAAGACGGTTTCGTGGTCTCATCAGCATTGCACTGCGATACAGCAATTTGCAGCAACGCAATCGAGCAAATAAGCGTCAATTTTAATGTTTGGGCACAATTCATTCTGAAGACTTCGCACACTGATTGATTACTCATAGTGCATCCTCTATGAACTGTTCTTAATATCATATATCCCACCAAAGATCGCTTACAACATCGGCACCCGCAGTAAGATATGTAGGGCCGCGACTGCCGCCGTCGTATGGGCCCATCACTGGCGGCGTATCGTGGATCTTGCACGATACGCTACCGCCTCCCGCATTTGGCTATGCTGTGAAGCTTGGCGAAGTTGCCGTAGAGGTGGTGACTGGGACGACGCTCCCATCCGGGTTCGCCGTTGAACTGAACCAGCCCCCCAACCATCGAAACCGAAGGAGAAAGAACGACAGCGCGATCATGGCCATTGAGCAAAGTCGGTAACATCGGAGAATACCATTCTTCGCCCTCAGATCAGTCATGAATTTAGTGTAGTGAGTTGTCTCACCTTATATTGACACACAGGGAAGCCCTGTATCTATTGCATATTACGGTTCAGAGTCGTCAGGGAAAAATGGTTTATAGGCTGAGTAAGTCGCTGACCACGCGTCATCGCTTGGGTTGCCTTTTGGCACTAGATGTGTCAAACGCATACGGACCGCGCCGAGTAGCTTTCGATTAAAGGTCACTTGTTCTTCAGTGATATTAATGCCCTGTCGGCTGTACATTTTCTCGGCTGACTGATACAATGTCAAAAAATCAAAGACCTCGTGCTGTGCAACAGCAATTGCTTCCAATTCATTAACCCCTTTTGCTGAAGCAACCCTCTCTAGAAGCCAATCCTTGTTGCTGTCAACCTCACACCAACCGTTCAATTCCGCAGCGCAAATGGCCGAGGCCGCTACTCTAGGATCTGAAGAACTCATAAGCACCTCGATATCAGTTGGTCGAAGTAGACCAGATGCCGAGAGTACTCTGGCGGCTGTTATAGCTAGGTACGGGTTGGCACTATTGAGCAATGGTTCCCAGTCTGAACGCAAAGTAGCTATATTTCCAGTGGTTAATAGTCTGGGATTGGTACGTAGAAAATTGACAGCCACGCTGATGAATACCCGCCAGTCGTCAGGGACAATTGACGGCTCCTCGAACTGTTCAATGCCGCGTTTATCATCAGAATATCTGCAAACAGCAAAGCAACCCGTGGGATGATCGAAGGTTTTGAATGGCCATTCGCGGAATATTTTCAGCATCCCTATCTTGCTCCCGTATTCTCTACATCCAGCCCAGCTATAGGTGGTCTGAGACGCACGGACACCGGGCTTGAATGACTCAATAAGGTTGAACCGACCGGTGATCGGGATGGAATCGCTCTGTAGAGAATCAGATATGTGTGTCATGCCACTAAATCTGTCCGGGTGAACACTTATTAGCACCCACGGGGCGTTCGTAGAGCGAGCAATATTCTGGACATCGGTTAAGGTGACTGACGCTACGTGACCATATATCGATCCATACTTCACGGTGACGAGTGAAGCGGTCCGTCCTGGTAATGGAACACTAACTATGAGTAAAGCAATCATTCGGAACAGTATTTTCAATGTTTGATCCTCGACAAGAACATAGACCCAATTCCATGAAAGCGGTATGCGGTATGCTCATCCAACGACCTATAACATTATGGCGAAAAGGTCGTTAGCCCGCCCGGGATGTACGTCGCATTATCTCGCAAGGCGTCACCTAGCATAGTTGCGGTCGGAGTATGACCATCAGCGAGAATTGGGCTCCCAGCACCACTTCCCTTTGTTATTCCTGAAGGATTATCAGACGTAATGTTCAAGCGCCATCCATCAGATGCTGGATATGTAGGCGCTCCGTTGTCGGGATCAATAACGGCGCACCAGTCGGCAAAGGTGTCATCAACATGTGCCCACACCGCAGTGTATATAATTGTGCCAACAAATTTACCGTTACTATCGTGAGCGTTTATCGTTACTGTGTTTGATAGCCTGATCCCAGGAGCATCATGTCCAATTGCTGGCACATTAACATCGACAGGCCCAGCATAATAAGAGCTATTTATGTCCCCTGAGTCTAGAGCCGCCGGTATAGACCATTGCTTCAATAGAGTGAGAGGCGCACTAACAACTGTTGTGTCCCCTTGCTCCCTAATGAGTTCTGGATTACCGTACATCATTCCCCGTGAACTCGATGTCTCGTTCTGGACGAGGCCACACTGAATACCAATAGGATTCGCGCCATCGGGTAGGGCATTTACCTTTGCGGTCATCGTTACTTGATTTCCAGAAGCCATTAGTGATGCAACGCCACCTGCACCATTTGGGATCCATGTATAACTTTGGTTCACCGCTGGAATAGCCGTGCAAATGGCATTCAAGTCAAATACTGTTACGCAGTACGCATTTGATGTTGCACCTGCGGACGCAGAAATCGATATGTCATTTACGCGGGAACTTGTCATCCCACCCGAGATGGTAAACTTTGCGCTGCTCCCGTCTCCAGGAACCGTAACTGTGTAAGCGGAGAGACTAATACGGCCATCACCAGACGTTGCAACTGTGAGAGTTACAGGGAAGCCGCTGCTAAGCTGTGATGGACTTGTCAATTTCACAGACCCCTCCATTGACTTACCAACGCGAAGATATGGCGTCGCTAATATACTTACGGCTGGCAAGACCACTGACACCGAGACGGTCGTCGTCCCTTGTGGAGAATGCGAAGTTCCAGCGCCGTCCGTCCAATCATACTCAGCCTGCACGGTAACCGTGTAGGCACCTGGCGTCGTTGAGTTGTTCGCTGAAACCGATAGTCCGCTCCCGTCAGCGTTAATCGTGGCGGATGGCGCTGTATCACTAGGCGACGCTCCAGTTACCGAAGTAATACTGAACTTCACTGGCGGAACACTACTAGGCAATTCTGCTGTCGCAGCCGGATTGTTCGCGACAAGGCTTGCGCTTGCTCCGCCACTCGCACTTTGACCGCTTGCTATCTGCGCAGGGCTAATGCTCGCATTGACCGTCACGGTGTAGTCGTCCGCGCGGACTGATGCCGACGGCACAAGGACTGCCAGCATAAGAAGAGCCAAGATTGAGGATATTCTTCCGATCCAGTTGTTCAATCCGGTCTTCGAGTTGTGTGGTTTCACCATCGTCTCCTTTTTATATTCAGTGAATGTTCTTAATCTGCGGGTACGCTACTGTTTCGGCGGCGTAGATTGATCGCATCGCGGGCAAGAACGTCTTTCTGTCTTCGTCCGTTACGAGAGGCAATTTGCGTCTCCACCAGGCCATCATTTGCGTATATGGCGTCTTGTCGGCTGATCGGTTGGCCGTCGCCGATAATGATCGATAGCAATAGACGCGATTGGCGACTAGCTGGGAGGTCAACTTCCGCTTGCATGCGGCAAGGTCTATGTCCAACCAAAGTTTGCGTAATGGATCAATAGCGGTCGCTCTCGGATCGACATTCCCTGTAACAATAGGTGAAGCCATATAGGACGCATACTGCGCTGTTTTACAGTATGTGCATTGAACACCTTCAAGGGGCGTCGGCGGCCCTGTAAGCTTATCGATCATAATTGCGGGCAAGATCGTGTTAAAGCTGTTGTTGCGAGAGACGTGTAAATAGAACTTGGCCGGTCCTGCCACTACGAATGAGTGATACTCGCCGCCCCAGAACTCGCGAATCCGCACTGATGCGAATGGCTTTAGGATCGCCGCATCGCGCACGTCTGATCGCCACGGCAGCAGTTCCATCAGGTAATCACGAGTTCGGTTCGCACCGTCATGCCCGTCTTTGTTGACGAAGTAGGCAGAGATCCGATGAGCTCCAGCGGGCACACTTACACCCACCCAGAGATCCGGACCTTCCTGGCTCCACGAGTAAGCTTCCCCGTGGTCGTCCCACTCGGATTCGCGCCGGGCTCCTATCACGGGGTCCCACAAGACCCGCGGGTCCTCGGTTCTTAGCCAATGTATCCAATGGCGAACACTGTCGCCAGGCTGCCTGTTCGGTCCCAAATCGTAGTCGTATTTGTACGTCCAGTCGTTGATGATCTCGTGATTGAATGGAGCGCCAGCCGCGCATAGAATTGCTAGCCGGCTCCCGTACCGCCCCACCCAGTCCCCACGCGTTGCCCAATCCGCGCCGAGATACGCCCCTTCGCCCGGTTTGAGGTCGGCCAGCTTGTCATCGGCTGCAATCGCATCGATAGCGGCGATCTCATCGGCGGTCGGCGGCTTCGCGGGAGATGGAAACGGCGACTCCGCAACGGGAAACGCGACGCCAGAAGGCGAAAGTGACGGCGCGAAAGGCGCGTTTACTGCGCTCCCGGCGATCCGAAGGCCCAGACCATAAGTGCCAAGCAAGACGTTCCCGTTCGCCAGGGACAGCAAGCTCGCTATGAAGTCGGCACGTCCCTTTGGCTTGCCCTTCGCGTCAAGTGCCATCGAATCGCTTTCGTCGGCAAGCGGGGCAAACGACCGCGTAAAGCGGTCATACTGCTCCGCGCCCCTAGTCGAATGGCCCACTATTACATTCCCGCTGGCACCTTCCGCCAGCGTCGTCACATAATCCTCAGCCATCAGCCTGTCGGACAAAAATGCCCCTTCCCCGCCTGAGTTCGCGGGAACTGCAGCTGGTGCATCTGGGCGTCCGGTCAGCCTAATCGTTACCTTACCTGTCGCATCCGCGACTGCGGGAACAGGCTTGATCAACGCGATGTTCGCCCCGCCAGCCTCCTGAAACACGTCTAAATCCTTAAATGCGACGGCATCGTTAACAATCACGCTGAATTTGCGCTGCCCAGGGCCGTTGTAGTCCAACTCTGCGAAGTGAAGGCGCAGCACATAAGCGCGGCCGGGGACGAGCTTCGAGACCGTGTATGTGAACTCACCCTGACGCTCGGATTGGTATAGATATATCGGAGCCGGATAGACGACGTGCGAGACATCGATCACGCTTTGCGTCGCCCGCGTGCTGCCGCCGCTACACGTAATATGCGCCCCCAACTGGTCCTGCGGCGACTGAGACGCCACCACGGCGATATAGTGTCCGTTGTCGATTGCGCTCCCATCCGAATCGGCCACCATCAGTTGAAAGCCGCAAAGCGATGGCTGAAACTTCTTGTTGGCGTACAACCCTGACCATTTCGCAGTATAATCGGCCCCACGCACATACTGCCAGTCCTGGCCACTGTTTGCGCTAACCGCGAGCCCGTCGTGGGTCCCGGCCCAGATGCGCCCGTCAGATGTGGCAAACAGGCAGTTGACCTGTTTGCTCGGGAGGCCGTTGCCGGTGGGGGTCGGCGCAAATCCTTCTGGACCTAGCAGGTGTGTCCACCGTTCGAAATCTGCGGATGCGTCGCCAATTGCGATGCCATCGGTTTGCAATGCGACAATGAGATTCCCCGCTCGGTCGAAGGCAAGTCCTGTCGCATTCGAAAGTCTAACTCCTGGAGGTGATACGTAGTACTTCCAGTCGTCTGCTTTCACCCGGTACCGAGCCAGCCCGACTTCGGTCGCCATCCAAACGTCGCCGTTCTTTGGGCTCACCGCAATCGCGACCACGTGCCCGCCAAGGGGACCGGTCACCTGATCGTAGGTTTTCCACGTCTTGCCGTTGTACACAGAGACGCCGTGATTGAGCGTGCCGACCCAAACACGGCCTTGCTGATCGCACGCCAACGCGTATCCGTTATCGTCGCCAAGCCCGTCCTTTGTGGTGAACTGGGTCCACGCCTGCGCTGGATCAGCGGCGCGCGGATCATACCGCCAAACACCGCGTTCCTCGGTCCCAGCCCAAATGCAGCCTCGCTTATCCTGAGCGAGCCGTATGACAAACTGACCAGCGAGTTTTTGATCCCACGTCGGCGGAGCTGCCGTAGCTACGGTGATCGGGGCTGGAGCGGGCAGAGGAGCGTCTGCCCTGGCCGCAGGCGCGGACATGCAGCAGAGACAAATTGCGAGGAAAGAAAGTGTGCGCATTGATATGGTTTGTGCGGGCGAATAGCTTATCGACGTTGCCGTCCATGGCGATTCAAGACACATCCGTGCGCCTGTCGTGGATGAGATGATTGTAGCGATTTATTTAATTATAGTCAATAGTTTTATCTTAATTATATGTGAAAAGAATCAATTAATAAACAATAAATAAGTAAAACGATTTAGTTATTTTTCAATTTACTTGTGCCTTTTGAGTTATTTGGCTGATATTTTCGTTCGTTCTACGTTTTGAGGAATGACGGTGTAGGAAAGTGGTATTTGTCCCCAAAAATAACGAATGTGTGTTTCTTTAAATTAACTATTTGTGATTCATTTGTGGTATTATATAACTGTACTGCACTCGTAGTGTTCTATGTGTCTGGCGCGCTCCGGTAGAGGTGAATGAATATTTCTATTTTTTCGGACGGGTGAATATTCACCCCGCGCCTCGGCGTCACCGAGCGCTTGAGTTGCGGCGGGGTGGGGCGGTGAGCAGTTCGCGGGCCGATGTCAGCGCTTGCGGCGGCAGCGTGAGCGGTTCGGCGTCGTCGGCGAGCAGGTACGACGCGATCTCGCGGCGGCGGCGGATTGTGCCGCGCAGCAGGACCACCGGCGAGAGGAGGACTGTGGCGATACAGTCCTCGACCGAGTTGCCGAACGAGACTTGCAGGTAATCGGTTTCGTCCTCCAGCGTCGTAAAGAGGTGCCGACCGCCCTCCTTCGCCGGGGGCCGGTGCGGGCGGATATTGAGCCCAGCGACAGCGACTCGGGTGCCGTGCGGGAGCTGCATGGCGTCGTGAGCCGACACCACACCCTCCATGGTGAGCCACTCGCGGACATGGGCGAACGGGTGGCAGCTTGATGTGACACTGGTGATGCGCCACTCCCACATCAGCTTCTGCCAATCGCTCATATCCTCTATCTCCCAAGCGACTGGCGTCTCTTCTTCCCCCCTAAACCTTACATCCAACCGCCCCTGCCTCACCAACACACCCGCTTGCCCCCCACCTGCGGCGAAGCCGCCAATCGATCCACCGTTCAGGGTGGCGCCGTCCGCGTAGGACGCCCTAGCGGCGAGCGCTCCTCCCCCCTCCCGCCGCTGAGCTGCCGCCTTCGCGAGGGTCTCGTCGAGGCGCCACATGAGGCCGCGCCGGTGTTCGTGGAGGTTGTCGAATGCGCCGATCAGGATCAGCGACTCGAGGCTGCTGCGGGTGAGCGTCACACGGCGGCAGAAGTCGAGCAACGAGCGGAACGGAGCGTCGCGGCGTGCTGCGAGGACGCTTTCGATCTCCTCGTCGCGCATCCCGTTCACGAGGCAGTAGCCCACCCGGATGGAGTCGGATCCTTCCTCGTCCCCGACCGTGCAGCTCTCCGCGCTCTCGTTGACATCGACGGGGCGAATGGGGATACCCTGGCGACGCGCTTCGGCTGCGAGGCTCTGCGGCGGATAGAAGCCGCAGGGCTGATTGCTCATGAGGGCGGCATAGTACGCGGCGGGATGGTAGCGGGCCAGGTACGCCGTCTTCTGCCCGGTGAGGGCGAAGCTCGCGCTATGGCCTTCGACAAAGCCGAGCCCAGACCAGCCTTGCAGCTCGTCCATGATCCGGTGTGCGTTGCTGAGCGGCAGGTTGCGGTGCCGCTGCCGGGCGCGCTCGACGAACTCCGCCCGCGCCTTGTCCATGGTGCCAAAGCGGGCGTGCTTGGTGAGCCGCTTGCGCCACACATCGGCGTCGGCGTCGCTGAGCCCCATCATGGCGGCGATAATGTGCGAAACCTGCTCCTGGAAGCAGACGACGCCGTACGTGCGGTCCAGAATCGGGATCAGCGCTGGGTGGAGGTACTCGATTGGCGCCCAGCCGTTGCGGGAGACGACGTATTTGCGTACCGATTTGGCCTTGATGGGGCCGGGGCGGATGAGGCCGATAGCGGCGACAAGGTCCTCGAAGTCGCGCGGGTGAAGCTGCGTCGCCAGCGCCGCCTGCGCCGGTGAGCCGAGCTGGAACAGGCCCATGTTGCGGCCCGTCTTGAGCATATCGTAGACACCCTGGTCCTCGCGTGGGATGGCCTCGTACTCGAACGAAGGGTCGCGTTGCTGGATGGTGCGGGTGGCATCGCCCACCGCCGACAGGATGGGCAGCGAGAGGATATCGAGCTTCACCGCGCCCGCCTCCTCGACATCGTCCTTGTCGAGCATGACGATAGGCACTACTCCGCGCGCGGATGGCGTGAGCACGTTCAGCTCCGAGAGCGGCGTCCCGCTGATTACCAGGCCCGATGAGTGCGATCCCAGGTGGCGGGGATGACCGGCGATGCGGCCGCAGAGGTCGAAGAGGAGGCCGAACTGGCTGGCGTACGCTGCGTGCTCCTTGAGCTCCGAGTACTTCTCGAACGCTTCCACGAGCCCGGCGGCGTTGGTGAAGCCGGAGACATGTTTCGAGAACCAGGTCAGCGCATCGGCAGGCAACGCCAGCGCTTTGCCGATGTCGCGGATCGCGCCTTTAGCCCAGTAGGTGGCGTATGTGCAGCAAAGCGCGACTTTGTCCTCGCCGTACGTCTTGGCGGTCCACCGAAACACATCGTCGCGCCTGCGGGCATCGAAATCGATATCGATGTCGGGTTTCTTCCCCGGCGCGACCCAGCGGGCGAGGGGAAGGTTGCGCGCGAGCACATCGATATCGGTCAGCCCCAGGCAGTAGCAGATCTCGGAGTCGGCGCCGGATCCGCGACCGGTGACCATGATGCCGTCGCTGCGCGCCCACTCCACAATCCGGGCGGCGTGGAGCACGAAGTCGCTGTACCCCAGCGCGCCCAGCATGTGCAGCTCTTCCTCGATCCGCTGGCGCAGGTCGGGCGAAATCCGTCCATGCCGGCGGCGCGCCCCCGCGTAAGTCCGCTCGCGCAGGTGCCGGTCCGCCGACATGCCATCGGGCAGAGGGTAGCGCGGGGTCACTTCCTCGTCCAGCGGCATGATGCCATCCCGCGCGCACTGCTCTGCGATCACCATGGTGTTCGAGACCGCATCAGGGAACCGGTCAAACAGCAACGCCATCTCCGACGCCGACTTGAGGCAGCGCTCGGAGTTGAGGGGGCGGTCCGGGTGGATATCGGCGACAGTGATCCCGCTGGCGATACAGCGCTTGATATCGTAGGCGATCATGCCCTGCCGGGCAGCATGGTGGACGTTGTTCGTCGCCACATAACGCGCTCCGATACGCGCGGCAAGGAATGTGAGCTGCCGGGTCAGCACGCGTGCGTGCGGGGTAAGGTCGTCCTGCAGCTCGATATACAGGTTGTCGCCGAACCACTCTTTAAGCTGACGCGCAAACAGAAGTGCCTCGTCGAACCGATGCCCCAGCACCAGCCGTGCGATCTTGCTCTTGCGGCATCCCGACAGGCACACGACCCCGTCGGTGTGCGCCGCGATTTCGCTCCACGGCAGCGCGGGCGAGAGACGGCCACCGTGAGCGTACGCCAGCGACACAAGGCGGCAGATATTGGCGTATCCCCGCCGCGTCCGGGCGAGCAACGTGATATGGCTACCGTCGTCGAGTGTCAGTTCCGAGCCGAAGATAGGCCGGACACCGTACTCGCGGCACGCCGTGTTAAACTTCACCGCCGCTGTCAGCGAGTTGTGGTCAGTCATCGCCAGCGCAGGCATGCCAAGCTCCGCCGCACGACGCACAAGCTCGTCGATATCCGACGCTCCGTCGAGAAAGCTGTAGGCAGTATGGCAATGGAGTTCAACGTACATTGTTACCGAATGGATGTTCGTTTATTTAGGCTAACTACAGTATAACCGATTTAGGGTTGATTCGCGCGGTTGGGGTGGGGCAAATAGGTTGGAAGAATTTAGGACCGCTCAAGCCGCTCGGGCTTTTTTTCTCGCTCCGCTCCCTCTCTTGCAATTCGTGGCTTTTGCTTAGCGGACCGTGCGTGAGAATCGATTGGGTCACGATAAGCGTGCGAAGCGAAAGGTGATCCCTTTATAAAAAATGCCACGCGGCACGAGCGATCCTAAATCCTAGAATCACAAAGCTCACCTATCGCCCCGCATCACACCGCCGAAGGGTCTCCGCCCCAAGCGAGGGCGAGGTATGCCGAACTGATGTCGGCGAAGGTGAGGGCGGTCCAGAGGCGGGCGAGGCGCGTGATGCCTTCGGCGTAGACTTCGTGGACGTCTACCTCAGTGGGGATGAGGTCTGCCGCCGCCCCGACACGGGCAGCGCCGACGGAGTCGTCGCCGCGATCGCGCAGGAGGACGACGGCCAGCTGCTGGCACTGTTTCGTGGCGTTCTGCCAAGCGAGAAGCTCGTTGTGGGTCAGTTCCGGGTACGTGTTCGGGTGCGCGAGGAGCTTGCCGGACGCGTTGATCTGGCTGCACCAGCGTTGTGCGACACAGTGAAGCCAATCGGAGCCAGCGTAGATCACGGGCAGCTTTCCGAGCAGCGCTGATGCCATTTGCTTTGCGGGGTTACTGACCTCGGGGACGTCCGGCGCGAGGGCGCGGCACTGCCGTGCAAGCAACTGGAGCGCCTCCGCTTCGTCCTCTGGTTGTCGTTCGAACACGCCATGTTCGGCGAGCACGCGATAGAGTGTGAAGAATGTCGCCGGGAGGCTGAACTGCGCACCGTAGCCCGCCGGGAGGCGAACGACGGCGCGTTCGCTTGCCAACTCTTCGACCGCCCCGCCTCGGGTTACCGCCACAACCGTTGCGCCCCGCTCGATAGCGTCGGTGTACGCGTCCGCGCAGTCGCCGGTGTCGCCGGAGTAGCTGGCGACAATCACGAGTGATTGCGGGCCGACATACGATGGGACCCGGCGATCTTTGACAACGGCAACAGGCACCGTCGCCTTATCGCGCAGGTACGCGACTATGGCGTCTGCGGCAGCGCCAGATGTACCGAAGCCGACGACAACCACATTGGCCAGCGGCTCAGGTTTCACGAACTCCGGCAGGTCCGCATTGAGCGCGACCAATGCCTGCTCGGCGTATGCCATCAGAAGCGGCATCGCGCCGGATGTGTCCTGGCGAGCGATAAGGTTGACGTTGTCGAGCATCACTGTGCGCTTTCATTGAACTGCGCAGAGCGTACAAGCGCGAACAGCGCTGCTGCCTGGCTCAGCAGCAGCGGCATCTGGCTTAGCGGATGCATGGTTGCGGCGTCGGAGAGCGCTTTGTCCGGGTTGGGGTGGGTTTCGAGGAAAAGCGCGTCAACCGCGCCGGTCGCGACTGCTGCGCGGACAAGGTGCGGGATAAACTGGCGTTGCCCGCCGGAACTTGTGCCCTGGCCGCCGGGCTGCTGCACCGAATGGGTGCCATCGAACACGATGGGGAAGCCGTAGTCGCGCATGATCGGCAGGCCGCGCATGTCCACGACTAGCGTGTTGTAGCCAAAGCTCGCGCCGCGTTCGCACAGCATGATGTTATCGTTGCCCGTCGCGCTCATCTTGTCGACGATGTTCTTCATGTCCCACGGAGCGAGGAACTGTCCCTTCTTGATGTTGACGATTTTGCCTGTGGCGGCGGCGGCGAGAAGGAGGTCGGTTTGGCGGCTCAGGAACGCGGGGATCTGGAGGATGTCGCATACCTCGCCCGCTTCGGCGCATTGCGCGCTCTCATGGACATCGGTCATCACCGGGACGCCCACGCGCTGCTTCACTTCAGCCAGGATTGCGAGACCCTGGGTGAGGCCCTGGCCGCGAAAGCTGCTGCCCGATGTGCGGTTAGCCTTATCGAACGACGCTTTGAACACATACGGCAGGCCAAGGTCATCGCAATGACGCTTCATCGTTTCAGCGACTTCGAGGCACAGATCAAGGCTTTCGATCACGCATGGTCCGGAAAAGATACCGAGGGGAGAGGCAGGGCCGCCAAGCGTGGCGCCCGCGATGTTAATGGTTTTCAACGATCATCCTTTCGAACCAGGCATCCACGGATTATCCCGGTTCGGTTAAGCTGCAAAGCTCTTTAGCGAGACCGCATCAACGGTGGCGTCACTGGTCTGAACCAGCGTTTCGCTGGACCCTTGTGTCGCCGAAGACGGCTCCGTTTGAGCTCGGTCCAGACCCCGAACCTTGCTCCGCTTCCGGTCTTCCGAATCTTGAGACCCAGTTGCAGCAAAGCAAGTCGGAGCTTGCTCCGAGTGAGTTTCAAAGATTGCGCTCACCTTGTCGAATACATCCTCGGGCGAAATATCTGCCATGATGCGTGTCGGCGAGACAATGATTTGCTGTCGTGGCGGATTGCAGTTACCCCATTTTACCGAGTTTGTGGGGCCAAATAGTCCAATGCTTGGCACATCGAGCGCAACTGTGCAGTGGCGGATAGCAGTATCGTTGCCGACGAAGAAGGTTAGTCTCTTTAGCGAGGCGAGGGATTGGCGCAAGGTGAGACGCCCCGTTAGGTCGATAAGGGTCCCAGCGATCCGTGATGATGTCGCGGAAACAAACTCGCGGCGAGCGTCTATCTCATCTTGGCCGCCGATGATCGCTATTCGGTCAGCAAGCCCTTTCCCGATGAGCATCTCCGCCAGCGCAGCGAAGTGCTCTGCGGGCCACCGTTTGCCGTCATTCGTCGCTCCTGGCTGAATCCCGACAATTCTGTCACCACCGACCAGGTTGGCAGGGACATCGTTCAACTCATCGGGCGTCAGCCAGAGTTCCAGAAGAGAATCAGTGACTGCGTTGGGCGCGACATTGCGTACAAGCTGCAAGTCGCATTCCAACTCGCTGCAGTCTTCGGTGTATGGGTAGCTTTGCGAGAAGAGGAAATCCCGCCCTTCGAAACCGGCCCAGCCGATGCGCCGTTTTGCTCCGGCGAGCCAGGGAGTGAGCGCCGCGTGGAACGAGGAGTGGTAGACGAACGAAAGGTCGATTTTTTCCCGCCGTAGGCGTGGGACGAGGTTGCGGTAGAGGTTCAGCCCGCGGTTATCGGGACACTCGGGGTTGAACGCGATGATCTCGTTAACGTAGGGACAGTTGCGCATCAGTTCCGCTGCGGAGTTGCCGGTCAGAAGGATGACACGAGCGTTGGGCCAAGTGCTTCGAATTGCCCGCAACGTGGGCACTGCGAGGAGTGTGTCACCAATGTAACGGTACTTGGTGGTTACAAGGATCGTTCTGATATCTTTCATACTCACGCTAATAGTTCTACTCTCGACATTGTCACATGGACTGGTTCATTCGCAGCGATACCCTAAATTTATCGTCGATTGCCGATGCGACCGCGTCAACCGATATACCCGTCATGCATTTGATGTCCATGCCGAATTGGCATGTTTTGTTCTGGCACGAAACGCACGGCAGCGATCTGTCGATCAGTACAGTGCTCTTCGGCGAGAGCGGGCCCGTGCGATCCGGATCCGCAGCGCCCGACAGGCAGATAAGCGGCGCATCAAGGGCGGCCGCGATATGCATCGGCCCGGTGTCCGCAGTGACGAACGCGTCTGCCCGCGCTAATACGGCACCTAGCTGCTTGATTGACAGCTTGCCACCAAGGTCGATTACGTCGCGTGCGCGCTGGGAGTTCCCCAGCATCTCATCAATCAGTTTCCTGTCGCCGCTACCGCCTGTCACAACCACCTTGACACCATCGATGCCAACGTATCGGTCACACAAGTCGGCAAACCGCTCCGGTGCCCATCGGTTGACATAGCGTGTCGCCGCAGGGTTCATCACGAGCAGCTTGTCGGTTTCTGCGACGCCAGTGGATGCGAGGATTTCGCGTGCCTGCGCGACATCAGCCGCAGGAACGACAAAATCCATTGCGTGGCTATCGATATCGTCGATTCCTAAATGGCTGAGTTCTTTTGCAAAGTCATCGATCGCGTGTGGAACCTTGCCGGTCAACGCATTCCGCCGACGATCTTTAACGAACCAAACGTGTTTTCGGGCACCGCTCGCAAGACCAAACAAGGCTGTTTTGACGCTTGGATGCAGGTTGACAAAAAGATCATAGCCTTCCGATGCAAGTCGCGAAAGAAACGAAGCGATTGCATGAGGGCTCGAATCCGCGCCATTTTTGTCGAACTCGATGATTCGTCGGATATAAGGTATCCCGCTTAGCACGGGTGTTAAACCTTTTCCGACAATATAATCGATCTCGATCCCTGGAAACTCTTGGGCAATGGCGCGTACTGTCGGCGTCGACAGGAGAATATCACCCAATCCCCCGAACCGGACAATCAGCGCCTTACGGTATGCCCCACTCGTCCTCGCGGGTATGGATTGGAGCGACGTGCCTTGTTGTGCTTCGGGCATTCGGAGGTAACTCAATTCAATATCGGAGAATGGTCCGATAAAATACCTAGGAGGTTGCTTTTGATCTTTGCGATACCGCTGTGTTAACGGCGTCGCGAACGTCGCTTACCGAAATCTCGTCCATGCTGCCGCCCGGAGCAACTAGCACCGAATGCCGCGGCGGGTGAGCATTACCCCATTTTGCGGCCGATGTGGGGCCGAACATCCCGACGGTGGGCGTGTCCACCGCCATCGCGACGTGACGAATCCCGGTGTCGTTGGCCAAGAATGCATCCACCTGCGCCAATACCGCTGCAGTTTCGCGGAGTTTGAGCGATCCAGTAAGGTTGATGGTTCTATCGCGCGTATCCGGTGAACACAGCGCCAGCATTCGCGCGGCATCATCGGCTTCACCCGGTCCGCCGATGAGCACAAGCTTCGTATTTGGCGATGCGACAGAGTCGGCGACCGCCGCGAACCGCTCCACGGGCCACCGCTTGTACTCGTGGCTGGCGCCTGGTTGCATGGCGATGAATGTTGTCCCCCCCGCTAGATACTCCCTGGCGCTAGCGACCTCGTCGTCGGACAGCCAGAGCCGGGTTTCGACCGCTTCGTTAGCCGGCCATCGAGCTCCAGTTACCTCGGCGGCGCGCTTCACGATATCGACATAGCAGTCCACTTCGCTGTCATCGGTACGGTAGGCGCATGTGTCGGTCAGCATGAAGTCGCGCCCGGCAAATCCGGCCCATCCTACTCGTTGCCTTGCGCCGCCCATAGTCGCGATCAGCGAACTGTGAAACGAGCGGTTCAATATGAGCGCCAGGTCGAACTTGCGGCTTCGAACCGCGCCAACGATGCTCAGAAACTTGGGTATCCCTTTATCGGCTTTGCGGTAAGGATCGAACTCAATCGGGTCATGCACAAACGGGCAGTTTTGCAGCATCTGCAGCGCGTTTGCGCCGGTAAGCAGGGTGATCTTTGCGTCGGGCCATGTCTCCGACGCTGCCCGCAGGGCTGGTATAGAGAGAAGCGTGTCGCCGATAAACCTGTATTTCGTCACCACGAGAATTCGCTTGATATCCGTCACGGGCGGCACAGCCTTTCAACCAGCATGTCGCGAGTATGTCGTTCCGCATCGACACGGCGCACAATAGGCAACGCATGCATTTTACCTCATGCGCCATGACGGAGAAATGAAGCCAGCCCGTTGCCGGTTGGCTTCCCGTGTAGCATAAGATATTTTTGGGTAAATGTGCCGCAGTAGCTTGGAGGCACAATCATGGCTGGCACAGCATTTGTCTTTCGCAGAAAAGTCAGCGTCCCCCTCGGTAACGGCGGTTCGGCGGGGCATGTAGCGTGGGGGTTCACCGTCGGCGACGTGATCGTTTGCGGCGGCACCGAGAATACCGGCATGCACGAGTGGATTCCCGTGGGAGTGGATAATGGCAGCTGGCATCGCGAAGTGAAGTCGATAGCCGAGATGGAAGAGGTGATGCGGGAAGGGAATTACGAGGATTACAAATCGCTCAAGGTCCTCACGCCGGACCCGGACGCCGCACTCAGAGTGGTCGCCAACAACGAGGTTATTGGCTATTCAGCAACCGGCAACAATTGCCTCGATCATGCGTATCAGGTATTGATCCACTACTGCGCGCTGACACTGCCTATCCCGACATTCAACCCAATCCCCAACGGCTGGTTTAGCGCGATTGCCGGTGAGTACCACCGCATATCGCCACATCGCGAGGTTCCGCTTACCAGAAATCCTGAAACCACCAGAGCGTAGCGTCGTTTCGTGGCGCGTTACCGTTACCGCATCACCGCCGCCCACAGCGCGACGAGGATAGGGACGTCGGCACCAAGGGCGTGGACGAGGATCACGAGGGGTATCGAGTGGGATCGCTCGTAAAGGTGAGCGAATGCCCAGCCGACCGCGATGATCCCAACCGTAATGAACGCCGCTGCCTCTGGCGAAAAGAACAGGCGCACTATCAACCAGTGCCAGGATCCGAACAGGATGGCCGTCACAAACGACGCCTTCGCGACGCGCCAGCCGCCAGCGCGCAGACCGAGGTAGATACTGCCGCGCCAGAAGAACTCTTCGGCGATGGGGTTAACGATTGCGAAGTAGGCATAAAGCGCCGCGAACGCGCCAATACTCGTCCCCAAATGCTGCTCATGCAGGCCAGCGCGCACATGCGCCGGGTTTATCAGCCAGCCCAGGTACCCGACGGCAACATAGGCGCCAAGGCAGACCAACAGGCATACCCCGGCAATCGCTGCCCAGCGGTGGATAGGCAGCGGGCGGTGTTCGCGCGGCCCGAATCTGCGGTGGTACACAAGGGCGACCGAAGCGCACAGCAGGTGGTACAGCACAAACGACGCCACCGCGCTGTGGAGGGCATATGACCCGATCCCAGCCGCCGCCCACGGCATCAGCCCCAGGCAGATGGACCGTAATGCCACGGGACGCCGCAGTGGCAGCGGCGTGATGAGGCTCTCACCAGTGTGTTTGGGGTGGGGCGCGTGTTGGTGTTTCTGCACGCTAACGTTATACCTTGCCGTTCTTGTCGGTCCGGTGCGCGCCTTCTACGATGACACTGAATACTACAGCAGCAATCCACGCGTGCAATAAACACGCAACGCTACGGCGCGCACTACAAACTCCCCGGCCACCCATCCCTAAAAATGCCCCGGCGGCATGACGCGCCTTATAATCGCTCGCTCTAGTATCGCCCAAACTCGCGGCCTGCGTCGTACATTGCGGCGAGGTTTGCGAGAGGGATATCTGGCGCGAGGTTGTTGGCTTCGCGAAGAATGAACCGCTTGCCGTCCATGACTCCGGATGTCAGGATGCGGCGAACCTCGGCTCGAACTTCGGTTGGCGTTGCCCATTTGAGAAACGGGACGGATGGTCCGCCGAGAATTTCGACATCGGGTCCAAGTTGCTGGCGAACAATGCCGAGGTTGATTGGAAAACCGGTGTCGAAAGACTTAATGCCGAGGGTATCGCGCATGTAGACGAAGTGCCTACTGGCGTCGCCGCACAAATGCACACGGTTATCCCCGCCGCTTGCGAACTCGTCGACGAGGCGCTTGTGGAACGGGTAGACCACTTTGCGGTACGTTTCGTTTGAGATCAGCTGTATGCTGTCATCGGCGAAGAAGAAATTCTCGGCTTTTGCGGGCATACCAAGTTGCGCTCGGAACGCTTTTATGCGCGCAATAGTGGCTTCGGTGACATAACCAAGAAGCGCCATAGCGTAGTCGGTATCATCCAGCAGGTCCATGAAGAACGATGTCGTGCCCCGCAGGTTGCAGGCAATGGTGAGCGGACCGTCGGTAGTGAGACCTTCGGGCGTCACCGAGATCAATGGGCGACCACGCCACGTGAATCCATTGTGCTTGGCCCGCAGCATGTAGTTATAGAACTCCCAGTTCTTCGCCATGATGCCGCCAGCGAACGGGTCGGGGATCCCGGCATCTAGGAGCATGTACTTATTGCTGTCCGTTAGCAATGGCTCGGTATCGGGAACTTGATCGGCGCAGTATTTGACTTTGCAGCCGAACCACGCTGCCTCGGCTGTGTTCTGGAAGTCGACCCACACATGCCATCCGTCGCTCGGTAGGCCCATTTCCGCATCCTGCCGCACGTTCATCCGGATAAACTCTTGATGCTCCAGTAGCCGTTCGAGCATGATCGCGGGATCATCGAAATACTGCTCGTAGGTGATCTTGCGGGGGTTCGCAATCTCGTTGAGCATTGTGTATCGCGTGTTCATTCCCCAGATGATGGGGACACGGATGGGGTTTCGTTTGTTGTAGCTGTCCCAGACGGCCATGACCTCCTGGTTATGCGCGAGATAGTCAAATCCTTGCAACATTGTCATACTCCTACCAGGCTGCGAGGCGAACCATACCGATTGCAAATTGCCTTGCAATCAGTGCAAAACAATCGCGAGCGTATGGCTCAAAATGAGCCCTGAACCAAACATCGATCAGTCGTTTTCGGCACGATTTGTGTCAAAAAATACTGGTAGTGTTGCGTTCGCCCCCCGCGTGGGGCGAAGATCGTATCGCCCATAGGCGCTGAGTTATTCGTAATATCCGTGATGATTGAGCAGACCGATAACCAGCTTATAGGTCTCCCAGGTGACTGTAGGCGGCACGGAGTGATCGGAATGGTATGCGTAGCTCCGGGTCGATTTTCCGATCTCTAGCTTTGATGCGATCTCTTGCTCTATTTGGGACGCGTCGTTTGTGGCGAGTATGTCCACGTCGATATTTCCGAATGTTGCCAGCTTCGCGCCATACTTCGTTGTCACGTCGCGCAAGCTCATTGACGACCGGCTCTCAAGCGGGTGAATGCAATCGAAGCCTGCGAGGACGTACATGTCCATCACTGGCATCACGTTGCCGTCGCTATGGTAGATGACGGGCATTTTGTGGGAGTGAGCCCATTCGACGAGGCGGACGTGATCGGGCCAGATTAGCTCGCGGTACATGCGCGGTGAGCAGATCGGGCCGTAGTTGTACGCCATGTCGCCGAACACCCAGAGACCATCGGGCTGAACCCCGTTGTCGTAAAGCGCCTGCAGGTCCCGAAGCACGAGGTCGGTGTAGATGCTGGACACGTCGCGGATGAAATCAGGCTCTTCGCCCATTGCAATAAGGGTCGTCTCTTCGCCAAGCATCTGGCGGGCCATTTGTAACGTCTCACACGCGGAGAAGAAGGTCCACTGGCCACGCCGTTTGCCTTCGGCGAGCGCGACTCTGGCGCTGTCAACGTCCACGTGCAGCCCGGCGGTCACCATCAGCGGCTTGTAGGTTTGATCCCAGTCATCCCGGTCAACGCAACCAAAGCGAAGGTACTCATTTTCGGATTGGCCGTCCTTGGAGCGGCGAATGATGTTGCCGAACATGTCGCGAATCGTCTCGCTCTCTGCGTCTTCGGAGACAACCTCGTCGAGCCCCGGGAACGGGACCGGCATGCTCCAGCAGACGGGACGAAAGTCGCTTTCTAGCGTGTCCAATGCGGCGTCAACGCCGCCGTCCAGTCCTTCGGCCTGCCAACGCGCAATCGTGGCGCTCCAAAACGTATCGTGGCGCGGCACACGGTCTTGATCCTGGCGCGTGAACATTCGGGCGACGCGCTCTTGTCCTGTTAGCGAAGCATGGCTCATTACTGTATCCTCACGACCGTTCGAGACCAAAATCTACACTGCTGCAGACGCTTGTCGCGGCGGTCTATCTTGTAATCGATCTAGGCTGCGACGAGTCTTCGGGCGACATCGACCGCGCTTGCAGCATCTGGCGCGAAGCCGTCCGCGCCTATTTGCGCGGCAAACTCACTGGTGATCGGCGCGCCGCCAATCAGGATCTTCGCGGTGATTCCAGCACCGCGAATAGCGTCCACCGCTGTTTTCATTGCTGGCATGGTGGTCGTAAGGAGCGCGGAAAGCCCTACGACATTGGCGTTGTGTTGCTTTGCGGCGGATACAAAGCGATCCACGGGGACATTGGTGCCGAGGTCGATGACGTTGAAGTTTGCCCCACGCAGCATCATCGCAACGAGGTTCTTGCCGATGTCGTGCAAGTCGCCCTGAACAGTCCCTATCACGGCAGTAAACTCAGGCGCTATGCCCGCAGCGAGGAGCATGGGCTCTAGGACCGCCAGGCCCTCTTTCATGGCTCGCGCGGCGATGAGAACTTCGGGCACAAATATCTCGTTGGCTTTGAACTTGCGACCCACATCATCCATGCCAGCGATCAGGGCCGAGAGAATTGAATTAAGGTCCTCGCCGTCCGCGATAGCCTTGGACGTTAGCCTTACGGCCTCAACGCGACTTCCGGCTTTGATGGCATCGGTCAGCTTCTTGAAATCGGTCATATACTTCTCCAGTCGCCGTCGATGAACTCGTTGGCCGAGTCGCCCCAATAGCTCTGTTGGGCGATTCGCACGTGCTCGCAAATTCCAAAACTTTCTATGCCGTCTTGGCTTGTGATGTGGCCTACTGATCATTCTACGGTGCGGGCAATACTGGTTCATCCCCGCTATAGCCGATTGTGATCGTTAGCACTTGAGGATAGGGGGAATTCCGTGGTAAAGTTTGGGATACAACCATTAAGACTCAATGCGCTAATCAATTCCGTACTGCCTGAGAGCTTAAATCGGTACGGCCTTGCTGATCGCAACGGTCAAGGATGACCTTATGCCTCAAGATGTCCAATCTCGTGTTGCTGTAATCACCTGCGCCGTCCTCGAAATGGAGATTGCGGAATTCGCCAAAAGCTGTCCGAATGTTGTACATATCGAACTCCTCGAACAGGGCCTCCACAACGAACCTGGCAACCTTCGGACCGAACTTCAAAACGCGATCATCCGTGTAGAGCGTGAGCATAACCCCACCGCGATAGTTCTCGGTTACGGCCTCTGCAGCCGTGGAACTGTTGGCGTATCCGCTGTGAACGCAACGCTTGTGATTGCCCGCGCCCATGACTGCATAACGCTGCTGCTGGGTGATCGCAGGCGGTACGCGGACTACGTTAAGAACAACCCCGGCACGTACTGGTACAGTCCCGGATGGAACAAGCACCACCTTCCTCCCGGCCAGGAGCGCTACGAGAAGCTTTACGCGGAGTACGCCGAGAAGTATGGGGACGACAATGCGCAGTTCTTGATGGAATCGGAGCAGCACTGGTTCCAGGCGTATGATCGCGCCACGTATGTGGACCTTGGTATCGGCGTGACGGACGAAGATCTTGCTTACACGCAGAAATGCGCTGACTGGCTTAAGTGGAAGTGTGACCGCGAAGTTGGCGACCCCACACTTTTGAAGGATTTACTGACCGGGCCGTGGGACGACGATAGGTTCCTTGTCCTGGGGCCAGGCGAGTCGCTTGCGATGAGCGGCGACGACAATATTATCCAAATTCACGTGCCAAAGGACGTCTCGAACCACTCCACGGTTTAGAGCAGCAGTGAATTTGATTCCCCTTTAGTACTTTGACAACAGTTGCGTGTCTCTAGGCCATTTGTTGGCATCGGGACGGCACGAAACATCGCACTAATCAGCGGAACATATCATTCTAGTAGGGACAGGATTTACATACAATGAAGATGGAAATCGAGTTGGCGGACGGGCGCACGACAGTCGTTCAAGACGATGGCGGGCCAGGAAGACCCATTAGCGATATGCTCCGGGGCCACGAAATGGCCCTGAACACTCGCTGCGGCCAGCGGGGTCAATGTAACGCCTGCATGGTGGAGTTGGTCGGCGGGCGAGTTCGCAATATCGAAACCGGGCTCGATATCGCTGCGACATCCACACCTATCTCGCTTCGGGCTTGCCAGCATGCGCCGGTTGACGACGAGCCATTCTCGATTATTATCCCTGCGCGTTCGCTCGTCTCGCACGCCCCACAAGTCGTTTCGACCTACCGCATTAACATCAATCACGCGGACGATCCCGTCTGGCGGCGGCTTCCCATGGAGCCGAAGATGTTCGCCCAAGGCGGAGTCGGTCTCGGCGATGGCCGACCGATGGCTCCCGACCGACCTATCGGCCCACGTGCCCAGCCTGGCGATCCTATCGCCGTCGCCTATTCACGCGACGGATGGCGCGTCATGGGAGTTGATCCAAATCCCGGTTCATGGCAGCTTGGAGCGGCCATCGATATCGGCACTACCACAGTGGTTGTGCAACTCGTTGACCTTGCCAGCGGGGAAGTGCTCACGCAGGCGGGCGCCTTTAACCAGCAGATCCGCCTCGGCGAGGACGTTCTCACCCGTATCAATATGTGCCTGGTGGATCCCAACGGCGTTTCGCAACTGCAGGAAGCCGTCGTAGCCGAAACCATTACGCCGTTGCTCATCGATGCGCTCGACTCTATCCACGCATCCGTGCACGATCTGCGCACTTATATGATTGCTGGTAACACGACGATGCTGCACCTGTTGACCGGCACGAATCCCGGCTCCATGGGGATGGCGCCGTTTACTCCCAAATTCCTCGACTACCGATCGTTCAGCGCCGCCGATATCGGGCTACCGGGGGGATATGCGCCAGTGCATCTCTTGCCGGGGCTTGCTGCCTACGTGGGAGCCGACATCACCTGCGGCATCCTAGCCAGCGGATTGGTGTTTGATGAGCGCCCCCGAATGCTGGTGGACATCGGTACCAACGGTGAAATCGTTCTGAAATACAACGGCAAAATGTACGCCTGCGCCACTGCCGCCGGGCCAGCGTTCGAAGGGTCTGGTTTGTCGTCGGGAGTCCGCGCCGCCGACGGAGCAATCAGCCATATCAGCGTTGATGCGATTCGCGGCGTCATTGAGTACGAGCAGATCGGCGAAGGAAAGCCCACCGGTCTCTGCGGGACAGCCTACCTTGACTTCCTGTCCACGGGCTACATGGCGGGCCTGATCTCGGAGCGAGGACGCTTTACGGCGGTTGCGAACGATTACGGCAAGCTTTTCGATGACGAGTACTCGAAATCATTCCGCATCGCAACCGGGCAGGGGAACCGCCCGATAGGCATCTCGGAGACGGACATCGCAACGCTGATGCAGGCGAAGGGCGCTATCGCTGCGGGGATTATCACCCTCATGAACCGTGTCGGAATCAAGCCGTCCGACATAGAAATGGTCTATCTCGCCGGTGGTTTCGGAATGCACATCAACATCAGCAGCGCTATCGGCTGCGGTCTGCTCCCCGGTTTCACCGCGTCGCAAATCCAGGTGGTCGGAAACACATCGCTGGCGGGCGCGTATCTCGCGCTGATGGATGTCACAGCAATCGAGGATATGCTGTCAATCCCGAATGACGTAGAGATCATCGAACTCAACCTTGAGCCCATGTTCGAAGACAACTACATCGACCAGCTGATGATGCCCGCGTAGCCAATGCGGGCGGAGCCTCCTGCGGCACCTACTCCTCGCCGCCTGTGGTCGACTACGGCGGCTCCGCGATCCCAGCGCTGACCGTCGAAGACGTTACCGGCGGCTGGCAGCCGAACCCGGCGAATGTCGGCGACACCATCACCTGCACCGTGAAGGCGACCAGTGTCCCCGGTACGCTCGACTCCGACGGCTCCGGACAGGCGTATGTGACGTACGAGTGGGCCACCGCTAGCGTGTACCGCTCCGAAACCGGCGACGCGGGATCGTTTAGGACGTACGGTGGCAACTACTCCAACGGCTACCTCGGCCACGGCAAGGAAGACCAGTTCCACGCCGTCTACTTCGACCCGGTCTACTACCTCCTCAAGGTCACGTGACCCGCGACCGTCCACGACAGCCAAAACGGCAACACTCTGAGTACGCTGTCGTTGACGGGCTGGGTGGGCGGCACGGTCGCCATCACTCTTAGCCCGCAGGGCGATCTTCTCTTCTCAGGCATCGCTTTAGCGGATGCACGCGAACAAAATAGATATTATGTTCGTTAAATATTGCTAAGAAGTTATATTTTTGATATAATATAACTGTAAACACTTTTTGCACCTTGACAACGCGCACCCGCGCTTCATAGCCCAGCGACGCCAATCCAGGCCGCCGCCGCTCCCGCACGCCTCTTACTCCCCTCGTCCTTATCGTAGGAGAGGGGGCGGGGGTGAGGTATTGTCAGCCGCCACTCTCAGCTTGCCAAGACCTGGTCTGCCACCTCGCTACTGAGCGCAACAACATAGCCCCTGCTTGCGGGGGCGGCGAGCCTGTGCTCGCGGCTTCGATAGGCGAGCTCAAAGCGAGCCGGGGGGATTTTGCGCAAAAAATAGAATCGCGTTGCGCAATGCAAAACGCGCAAAACTGCCACGAACCCGTTTAGCCAAGAAGTGGTCGGACGTCATAAACCCCACTCGTGGCGCGGCACGAGTCGGGGGGAATCTGGATCGCCAACGTGGTCGGGCATCATAGTCCCCAATCACTTGGGGACAGCGAGCCGAACGAGCAGGGGTAATCCGGCCCACAGTTTTGCGCAAAAAAAAGAATCGCATTGCGCAACGCAAAACGCGCAAAACGCAGCCCGAAGACTGGTCGCACTCCATCATCCTGGACTCCCCTTCTCCTTATCCTAGGAGAAGGGGCTGGGGGATGAGGTATTTTCCGCCCCGCCCACCCAGTCAAACCGCCAAGAGGCAGGCGATGACCTCGCTTCTGAGCGCAGTCATCATATCCCCACCGTGTGGGGTGGGGCGGCACGCACCGGGGTAATCCGGCCCAGCGCTATCGTACCAGGAGCGACACGAAGCCGTTGGCTGGCACACGAACATTGATAAACCCGCCGGTCAGATCCGCGATCCCGTCCACTGGTCGCTCGAAGAGGTCGACGCAGGACACCTTGGTCGCCCGGTGCAGTAGTTCGGGGCCGAGCTCGATCACGGCGTCGGAGTCTTCGCCATTGAGCTCGACCACACGCAAAACGAGGTCGCTCTTGTCTTCGGAGAGCTTGAGCGCAGTCAGTTCGTGGTTGGGCGAGATGACGCGCGCATACGAGCGGCTGAGGGGAGCATCGCCCCGCTGCACGGCGGCAGGAAGGACTATGGGGGGGCAGTTCCATAGCGCGCCGAGACGAGCGAGGCTGGCCGGATCGGCTGGCTTGTCGTGGAAGTAGAGAGAGAAGCGGACCGTCGTGACAGCGACTTCGGGGAGGGGATCAGGATTGTAGGATGATCGCACCAAGCGAAGGCGAAGTTCGTAGCCATCTTTGTCGTTGCCGACTACTGAGTAGCCGTGCTTGCAGTCCTGGATGAGCGTGACACCGGCGTGCACGGGCTTTCCTACCGCGACTTTCGCTGTGCCGCCTATGTGAGCGTACCGGAGCGACGGAAGCTCTTCACCGTTGTAGAGGTCGCGCGTGACGCTGCCAAATGGTATCTCGTAACGTGCTGTTATCGATGTCAGCGGAATCGGCACCGAAACCACGAGACCGGGGATGCCGCGCTCATTGCTTCCAATTTCGCGCCAGTCGATCACGGCTTCAAAATCGATGCGTGGCTCCAGGGAGTGAATACGCTGCCGTAGTTTAACCGTGCTTGTGGTACCGGGGACAGCGAGCGATAGGTCATGCTCAATTCCGACCGGCGCCTCGGTCCGCGTTTTGCCAGTAGCTTCGCTGCGCGGAGCGCCGTGGAGCTTGCTAGACGTTGCCTTGAGTGCGACACCCGGATCGACCTCGCTGCCGAGAACCCATGCCGACATGTCGATTGGCCGCTCGGTGACATATTCAATCGCGCCCATGGGCGACGATTCCGGTGTAGATAAGATGGCACCGGTGCGCAAATCAACGAGGTTGCGGATGCCTCCACGGTCTGCGTCGATTTTGTAGCTCAGGAACGGTGTCGTGACCTCGAGCTTGGGGCTGATCGAAACCGGCCGTGCTGATTCCGTCACCGCCGCAGGCAAGCTGCTGCGCTCCGCGAGCACAAATGTGCGGTATCCGAGAGGCGGGATATCCACGGCGTCGAAGACCACATCGATACGACTGTGCCCCCAGTCGTTAGGGTTCTTGCCGATCGCCATTGCCGGGCTAATCGTATCGTCGTCGGAAACAACGACGATTGCGTCCGGGTTGAAGCCGGTGTCATAGAGGGAGACGCGAACACTCTCGGAACGCTGCCAGGCGCACGTGTTAAGCACGACCACAGGGCGGAACCTGTTGCCAGTCGAGCCCGCGACGGAAATACCTGTTGTTGTCGCCCCGAGTCCGGCGCCTGCTTCGAAAACGCCGCCGGGTTTGGCGTCCAGTTCGAGCTCGCCTGCCCATGTCGGAGGCAGTAGCGCTGCGGTGTCAATCCGCGCTGTGATCGCGGTCAGCGCGTTGCGCTTGATGGCTCCGGTGATCGCGCCGACCTCCTGGAACGCTGCCGTGGCATGCTCGCGGGTTTGTCGTATTCCCGAGCCGGGCAGGATATCGTGGAACTGATTGAACAAGACCTTGAGCCATGCTTCCCGCATCTGATCGACTGGGTAGCGTGTATTGGCGGAACGCTGCGCGATAGCGCCAAGTGTTTCTGCTTCAATAAGGTAGTTTTCGCCGAACCTGTTGGCCTGCTTGATGAGGCTTTGCGACGTGTAACAGCCAGCGAACTCGAAGTTGAGCTCGTGTTCGATTGTGGGGATCGGCTTGGCGCGTCCACTCTCAAGCTCTGCGTCGATTGTAGCGAAATAGCGCGCCGATGTGCTGAACTCCACCGCCGGGTAGATCGGCCATTCCGCAAGTTCGAGCAGGTAGTCTATCTCGGTTCTGGTCGGTCCGCCGCCGTGGTTTCCGATGCCAAATACGTTCAGCCAGTTGTGGAGGCCGGTCTCCTCGATGAAGTCGCCGAACGGCATCGCTATATTGTCGCCGATATTGACATAGCTGTTGTACCAGGTCGCTTCGCGGTTGACGAGAACCTGAGCGCCATCGGGAGCTTTCCAGTAAAACAATCGCGGGCGCGGATCGCCGATCATCGGGTGATCGAACCCGCCGCCGGGACGGCAGCAGTAGTAGTGCTTGACTCCACCCTGAGCCAGCATCGACGGAATCGATGCCGCGTGGCCGAATGTGTCCGGCTCCCAGTCTACGGTTTGAGTGTCGAACTCGATGCCAAACTTTTCGAAGAAGTAAGAGCGTGTTAGAAACAGGTGGCGGCAAATGCTTTCGCCGGAGACCAGGTTTTTATCGCCTTCCACCCAGTGAGCTGCGGTCACTTCCCAGCGTCCCTCTTTGACTCGCTGGCGAATCTCTTCGAACATAGCCGGATGGTAGCGCTCGACAAGAGCATAGACAGTGCCCTGACTCTGTGAGTAGGTGAGGGTAGGGTAACGTCGCATGAGGCTGAGCACAGACGCGAACGTGTCATGAGTTGTCGCCACAGTCTCTGGCCAGCTCCACATCC
This sequence comes from Capsulimonadaceae bacterium, assembly GCA_036504535.1. Lineage (GTDB taxonomy): Bacteria > Armatimonadota > Armatimonadia > Armatimonadales > Capsulimonadaceae > JARLGU01. Next base: position 34,051 of record DASXUY010000049.1, on the reverse strand, counting down.
AGTTCATGTCAATGTGCCCGTGTCCGACACAGTGTATCGTGTACTTCTTCGCTTCCTTACCAATGTCTGAAAGGGCGTCCTCAGCCGATTGGAGCGCCTTTTCGAGCGCGCCGGGCGACGACCCCGCAGCAAGCAGCGAAGCTTCGACGATATCGATCAATGCTGGCCATCCTTCGTTGCGGTGGACAGTAGCGAACCTTCGGGCGAATTCCAATTGTAACGTGGCACGTCTCACCAACCTTTCCGTTTTTTCGTCGGGTGTGGTGATATGCCGGTGGGTTAGAAATGCCTGAAAGGTAGATGACATGAGTGGGAGTCCTCGAATTCGTTTTTACAACAATAGTAGAAGTGGCCAGTAAGCACAACGAGGTTCGCCAGAAGTCCATCGTTTTCCTGCGCATTTACTGCCAAGATTTTTCCTTTAATGCGATTGGCTGACCCAAAGTGATGATCTAGATTGTGCCCGGATTGATCAACATGATTGGCTGGAGGGAAACTATAGCGGTTAATGGGTCGTATAATAGTGTGTAGCGTTGTTGCACTTTGATCAATCCTGTGAAGCTATTCAGAAGTTACCCTTACCCCCAAAACCGGCGAGCGTGCGTCATCGCCCTTGCCCTTCTCGCCATTACCGGATCCATGGTAGTTGCCGCGCCGTCGGCTGCGCCGCGCTCCAGAACCGCTGCCGAGTTCCGGCGTCTGGCCGAGATGGCGGTGCTTCAGGGCAGGTATGCCGACGCGGCGGCCAACTACCGCGCTGAAGCCGCCGTCTACGACAGGCTGGGCGATGCAAATGCAGCGACTGTTGAGCGCCTGAAGGCGGACCGGTGGGATACGCGCATTGGCATCTACGTCGAATCGGCCCAGGATCGCAAAGAGCTCAAGAAATCGTTCACGGCCGCAAAGTACGAGCCTGCCTATGGGTGCTACTTCAGCGCATTTGTCGGTAACGATGCGTTGTTAGGAGATGGTGGCTCCCAATGGCACGGCGAGGGGGCGCTTTTCGCCAGCCGCGCCGCGCAACTCGGTAAGCTCCTCGCGAAGCCTCTCGCGTGCTCGTGGGTGTACTGCCGCTATGGACAGCCGTTCCCGCTAGCTTGGGCCAAATCGCTCAAGAAATACGGCATCGTTCCTCAGGTGGCGTGGGAACCGGACTATGGTCTCGAATCCGTTCAGGATAACGACTACCTGCACCGTTTCGCCCGCGACATCGCCGACGTCGGCGGCCCAGTCTTTATCCGGTTTGCCGGTGAGATGAACGGTACGTGGACCAGCTATCACGACGACCCCAAGCTGTACCGTACCAAATTTCGGCTGCTGCACGACATCTTTGAGGTTGAAGCGCCAAATGCAGCGATGATATGGTGCGTCAACTCACTCCCCGACAACAATTACGACCTATACTACCCCGGCGACGATGTCGTCGACTGGGTGGGCATCAACGTCTACACCGTTGTTCACCACGACAACGACCCTCAGCGGCCCGCAGCCCTTGAACACCCGACCGCGCTGATCCGCAAGCTTTATGATCGCTACTCGGCCCGAAAGCCGATCGCCGTTTGCGAGTTCGGGGCGTCGCATCAGGAGAAGCTGAACTCGTCAAAGGACTATTCGGATGTCGCGGCAGCGAAGATCGCCACATTCTTTACGGCGCTTCCGCGGCAGTTTCCACGCATCAAGATGGTCGGTATTTTCGATTCGAACAACTTGATCTCGCCCGACGTGATGCCAAGCCGACGCCTAAACAACTACTGTGTCACCGACAGCCAGTTGGTGCTCAAGACCCTGCAGCGCTCACTGGCGTCTGACTATTTCCTGCCGCGTGTCGTCACAACCGCAATCGACGCTCCATCAAAGGCGATACGCCCCCTTGGTCCGACCAGTGTTCTCGTGCCGCCCGTGACTATTACCTCCTCGGTCGAGTCCTATGAGCTTTTCCCGACAGTGGTGACACTGCTCGATGGTGTCACAATCGGCAGGGCAACCCAGCCGGGCGATCACGGTGTGTCGCTCACGCCGAGCGGCCTGTCACCGGGGCGGCATCAGGTGGAAGTGCAGGTGTACGACTCCCAGAAGCGTCTCGCAGGCAAGTCTCAGGTTGACTTCACGGTCGTTACGCCGAACTCGGAATCGGCAAGCAAGGAGTAGCGCAGCCTGGCTAGTCCGCCACGGCGCGCAGCCGCCATTGTCCGCCAAGCTGGTGCAGTTCGTAGAGGCCGTCGGGCTCGGTGGCGACACGGTAGCATGTTTTCTCAGAGAGCTTGCCCCACGACCAATCCGTCTCCCGCCACTGGTTTTGCACTTCGACAATCATGTAATGCAGCGTCTCATGCGAGCGCGGCATCTCGCGGTACAGGCGCACCGGCAGGCCGCCGGGATTGGTGACGACCCGAACTGCCTCGTCGCTTACATGCCCCAGTGGGTAGGTCCACAGGTGGATCCGCTGTGCTTGATGCACCAATCCGCCGTTGACTACGGCACCGACTCCGTACTTCTCCTTCAAGTGCTTCACGGCGGCGTCAAGGCTCTTGCGATCATCGAACGAGAGCTTGCCGTTCTCGTCGCTTTCGTCGAGAAACGACAGCTGCACACCCGATCCCGCGCTGATCTCGCCTGCTTCCAGATGCAGCCGTGTGACCGGTTCGCTGATCTTGAGCCGGTCGAAGAGGCGGATCGCGGCACGCTGAAGAAACCCCGGATCGTGTGTGGGCTCGTTGAGCTCTTCGCGCAGCACCGACGAAACCTTGTTCATCTCCACTTCCAGCGTAAGCGTTCGGCAATAGCGGCTTTCAATCGCCAGCATCCTGGCGATGTGGGACGCGCACAACCCGAGCGCATGATGGATTGCGCCTTCGTCGGTGACCTCGTCATCGAATCGCAGCGCATATTCCACAATACGCGGCGGCCAGAGCGCGCGAACCCGGTCGCCGTCGTCTCCCTTCGCCAGTTCCCGCAAATGGTGCGCCGACTGGCCGAACTGCCGCTCGGTTTCGCGCACCGGAAGCGCCATCAGGTCGCCGAGGGTGTGGACGCCCAGCTTTTCCGCCTTAGCCACCAGCGCGGGCTTCAGCGCAGGCAAGTCGGCGAGCGGCACGGGCGAGAGCAGGGGACGCTCCCGGCCCGCCGCCACCATCACCGGGTTACCCTCCGATAGCCGCGCCGCCTGAATCGCGACCAGCTTGCTCTTGCCGAGGCCGACACACACACCGGCGCCGATAGCGTCGGCGATACAGTCCGCCAGCTCCTTGATACGCTCCAGCAGACCGGTACCGCTGATCTCCGCGAACACCACTTCGGGCGAAACAGGCTCCACGATCGAGCTTTCCACCGCAACCGTGTCCCAGATCGCCTGTGCGGCCTCAAGATAGACGGCGGTATCATAGGGCAGCACCACCAGACCCTGGCAAAGGCTGCGTGCGAATGTCGCCGCCTGCCCCCGCCGAACGCCGAACGGGAACGCTTCCGGTGACACGGCGGCGAGCAGGCCCTTATCGTCCCGCAACGCAAAAGGCTGCGCGTGCAAATGAGGCAAACGCGCCCGTTCGCAAGCGATACCGGTCATCTCGGTTATGAAACAGGCAATCACGTGACGGTTTCCATTTAGCGGTTAGTAGTAGAGATGTATCTCGGATAGCCGGCGACTAAAGGCGCGCCTGTAAAGTGCAGATTGCACCCCTGCGGGCGCTCAGAAGGCCCTTTGCCGCTGCGCGGCGGAAGAACGGTCACTGCAAGGTGAACCCTTCTTTAGCGGACAGTCTATTGACATTTAGAACGTATGTTCGTATTATGCCACAAGTCTGCCCATTTTCCGTATGGTGCCGAAACACTTAGAATAAAGTGGCAGTGCTTGGCTGATTGGCTGGGCTGTCGAAGAGGGATCGGGGAAACGTGCCCGACTACGCTATTCGGCATTTGCATCTGCAGCACAGGCAAACACATATGTCTGAACTGTGATTTGTGTGATTATATGATTGGCGTGATTGATAGGCGGCTGGTAATGTGCTTGAATCATGGTAATCATTCGATCAAATCAATCACAGTTCAGACAATGACTCGGGGGCCCCGCCTGCAGCGCTTTTCCGGCTCGACGCTATACGTGACTGCGGAGACCGGCGAGCCCATCGCGCGGTACACGAAAACGCCCCACGGCTTCGACCTGTCGTCGAACACGCGGGAGTTGACTGATACCGTTGGTGAACCGGTGGCGTCGTACCTAATGGACGCGTTCGGCTCCGGTCACAACACTGGCCCGCCAAGCCAATAAACCTCGACGAACACGTAGAAGTGTAAAGCATGTCATCGGTCAAAGTGTAAAGGGCGTCAAGCTCACACACATAAAGCGAGGCGGGGGGCTGGACGCTCGCCCCGGCAGTATCGTGAACCCGTTCAGCTTCGGCGGCGCGGTGGGCTACTACGACGACGATGCGCTGCTCGTCTACGTCCGCGACCGCTACTACGCGCCGCCCTTGGGCCGCTGGATCAGCCGCGACCGGCTGGGGTTGGGGGCGGAGGCTGGAACCTGTACCGGTACGTGGGGAATGCGGCGGTTGAGGTTGACGACGAGATGCACATTTGGATATGACGCTTACACTGTCAGATATTAGCCTGTACCTACGTAAAGATAGCGAAGGAGATAAGAATGGTTGAGATAATGGAAGCTAATGGCGTGAGCTTGGTGGACGATGATGACTTTGTTATGCTCGCCTTTGAAGAGGTGGATGAATGCGGCGATCTGCTCCGATATGCAACCTTAACCGGTAGTAATTTAGGCGATTCGGAAATTGACTTTGAATACAACGATCAGATTAATAGCTGTCAAATAGGTGATATCCATTCAGTCAGTGTTTCGTCCGGAATTGTTAGTTTTGTTTTCGATATTAAGGCAAATATATGCAGCGGAACTGTGGAAAGCCCTGTGAACGTGCGTATCGACGAATTGTGTGTTCGGTTTGGCCTGGACTACCAGGAGCTAGTTGAGTCTACGATTACGAGGATATTGAAAGGACGAACAAATCCTACCATTAACTAGCCTGGCGGCAGGATTCCTTTGGTTGTCTAGCTATTTCGGATTATTTAGACGACGTTGATTTTCACGTAGCGTGGTGTTATCGCCAGCCGCTTTGGAATAGGAGTAAGGCGAGAGTGAAAACCGCCGAAGAACTGAACTCCGAATGAGCGGCGTGAAGATGAAAGGATCGATCTTCGCAACATCGCTAGGAAAATGCCAATCGACTTCTATTACCGCTGTGTTGCACATCTTTCGGGTTAGCCGTCCAGCCCCGCAACGGAGCTGGACTACGGCGCGAGCGGCAACGACGACGGGCGGCGCGGCGACGCTGCTCTCGTGGAACGGCGAGGGACGGCTGTCGTCGCTGACCCAGCCCACCGGTGCCGAGGAGCGCTACGCGTACGACCCGGCAGGCCTCCGCCGCGTGAAGCGCGCGCCGGAGGCGCAGTACGTGCCCGACGGCGAGAACGTGCTGCTGGAGCTGGACGCCGAAAGCGGCGAGCCGGTGGCGTACACAAACGCTCCCGAAGAGTGGGGCGGCCTCGTGAGCCAGCGGCAGCTTGCGAACAGCGCGCACCTCGGCTTCGACCTGTCGTCGAACACGCCTCAGCTGACCGCCGCCGTCGTCGTTCGGTGATAGGATACGATGGCAGGTATGCTATCTAAGGGGCAATATTCGATGAAACGTGCGACGCGTAAACGGCACACTTTGCTATCCTTCGGGGTGTTCCTGTTCCTTAGCTTGCTTGGCGCTTTATTTATTCCTCTGGGAAGCCCCAAGAGTCTTGATGCGTCCGCTGGACAGGATCTAGTAATGGCGCAAAGACTTGGTCGGCTCCGGGGGGATCAAAATGGAGTTATTCCGCTATCGGCGTCAGTGAGAGGACTGAGCGCGACTGGATGCGCTTACGGGACGACTGAAGCTAATGGGCGGGTGCTCTTCATACCGTCATGGATTGGACGGACGACGCTGTTTTCGGTGAATGGAGACCTCTGGACAGAAGGCTATCTGTATGATCCGGGGCCAGATAAAGGGCTCGCTGCCTCTTGGGAAGTTGTCTCGGCAGCACAAAATCCGTTTTGGCGGTTGGCACCTAACACAACGACGCGTCTCACCGTGATCTCCCTCCACCAATTCGGATCAGGATGGTATGGCGTTGCCACGGTTCCAAGTTAGCTCTCATTGCCAGATGTCGCCGCCCATCAATGGGTACCAAAAGTGGCATCTGCACCATGAACTAATCCCAACGGCATGCCGTTCCGTAATGCCATCTATGGCGCTCGTACCGGATGCTGGTACGAATTTACGGGTGATGCCGATATGCAAAGCGTCTGTCACTTCTGCTCAAATTGTTGGATCGTCGCAAGTGTCCACCCGGCTTCCTTGATCGTTCATAAAGAAGCCGTCCCCTCACAATCCCGCACAAATCGCTAACGAATATCGTCGCCAGGGTTGCGTCTGCCCAGCGTGGATGATACAATAGCAAGGCTGCTTCAACGATGAAGCACATTCAGAATTTGGCCATTGATCCTCTATCCAAGTGGTATAAAGGGTCGCAAACAGTTTGTTCAGGCTTCAACAGGGCTGGACGCGTGTCGACGTTTGCCTGCTAACCACCGCACTGCACGAGGCGCGGAAAGGGTCCAGGCTCAGCCTGGCTGGGGGAGAGACAGATGCATTTATCGGCTTTATTACCGCAACCGCGCGCGGCAACATTCACCGGCGGCGCACTTTCGATGACCGGGACCGTCACTGTTGGCCGTGTAGGCGAGGTCGACACCGAAGCCGATTACCTCACCGAATGCCTTGCAGCCTATGCCCGACCCAGCGCCGCCGCCGCTCCCCCGGTGCAGATCGCGCTTGTCGCCGACCCCGAGGCCGATGACCTGGGCGACGAAGGCTACCGCTTGAATGTGACCGCAGGCGGCATTTGCCTCGTCGGCGCGCGACCTGCCGGTGTCTTCTACGGCATCCAGACCCTGCTGCAGCTTATCACTGTGGGCGACGATGGCGCGGTGAGCATCCCGTGCTGCTCCATCGAAGACTCGCCACGATTCGGGTGGCGCGGGCTGATGCTCGACGTTTCCCGTCACTTCATGCCGGTCACGTTCATCAAGAAGCTGATCGACCTGATGGCGATGCACAAGTTCAACAGCCTGCACCTGCACCTCACCGACGATCAGGGGTGGCGAGTGCAGATCGACGCGTACCCAGAGCTCGCGTCGAAAGCGTCGGTGCGCGCCGAGACCATTGTCGGGCACCAAAATGCGCGTCCCGAAGGCAGCGGTGTCTTCGATGGCACGGCTCATGGCGGCTGCTATTCGAAGGCCGATGTGCGCGATATTGTGGCGTACGCCGCCAGCCGCCACATTACCGTCGTGCCCGAAATCGAGATGCCGGGCCACGCCGAGGCGGTTTTCGCCTGCTACCCGGAGCTATCATGCACCGGTGGCCCATTCACCGTCTCCAACCATTGGGGCATTCACCATGAGGCGTACTGCGCCGGGAACGACGATGTCTTCACGTTCCTGACCACTGTGCTGGATGAGGTCATCGAACTGTTCCCGTCGGAGTTTATCCATATCGGCGGCGACGAGTGCCTCAAGGATCGCTGGAAAGCGTGCCCCAAATGCCAGGAGCGTATCCGTACCGAAGGATTGGCTGACGAACACGAGCTACAGAGCTGGTTTGTGCGACGTATCGAGAAATTCGTCGCATCACGGGGACGACGCCTGATCGGATGGGACGAGATCCTCGAAGGCGGCCTCCCCGCTGGCGCGACCGTCATGAGCTGGCGCGGCGAAGAGGGTGGGGTAGCCGCCGCCAAAGCCGGTCACGATGTGGTGATGACGCCTCACGGTGCGACCTACTTCGACTACTATCAGGGCGACCGCGAGAAAGAGCCGCTGGCGATTGGCGGATCGCTGAACCTCAAGCAGGTGTACAACTACTCGCCCATTCCCGACGCTCTCACAGGAACCGAACGCGACCATGTCCTCGGCACCCAGGGCCAGTTGTGGACCGAATACATGGCAACCCCGGATCATGTCGAGTATATGGCGTTCCCACGAGCCTGCGCTCTCGCCGAGGTAGCGTGGGGCACATCGAACCCCGCCGACTGGCCGTCGTTCGAAGCGCGCCTGAAACGCCACCTGCTGCGGCTCGACGCGATGAACGTCAACTACCACCCGCTCGACTAGCGGGCGGCGATTGTGAGTAGCCACCGCGCTGATGACGGCGCGGTGGGTTGCTGAGGATGAACGAGAACAAATTCTTATCAGCCAAGCGCGTTAGGGTTGACATGCCTCACAATCTTGTGAGATAATACTCTTGCTTCCGGCGACGGAAGTTCTTTTATTGTGGGTTGTTAGCTCAGTTGGTAGAGCAGCTGACTCTTAATCAGCGGGCCACTGGTTCGAGTCCAGTACAACCCACCAAATCGATAGCCTCGTCTAGCTTCTCGGGAGTAAGACGAGGCTTTTTCGTGCGTGGGGTGGGGCAGGTTGGGACGGTAGGCTGTAGTAGCAGTAGGGCCGCAATGTATTACATCCGTGGGTGACTCACGATGCTCCGCCGCTTAAAGCCTGGCGACTGGAAGGCGTGGCTTGGAAAAGCGGACCGTCGGCCTTCGTCGACTCGGACACGAGCCGCGCAGCGGCTCTATGAGCGCCTGTGCTCGTCTACGGCGGTTTGACGACCGCAGCGCTGACCGTCGAAGATATCACGGGCGGCTCGGAGCCGAACCCCGCAAACGTTGGCGACACTATCACCGGCACCGTGAAAGCGACTCTTTTTCCAGGTACGCATGAGCCCGACGGCTCCTGTCCCACCTACATAACGTACGAGTGGTCGACCGCTGGAGTGTACCGTTCCGACACCGGCGACGCTGGCACGTTCACGACGTCGCTGGCTCGGCCCCCAGCAAAGCGTATTCCGAGCCGCCTTCGGCGAGATCAGCGTCCAGCGTCACGCTGGCTCTAGGTTACCTGCGCCGGGACCGTCCACGATAGCCACACCGGTGCAACGCTTAGCACGCTCATGGCCACGGGCTGGGTCGGCGGCACGGCCGCAGATCTGGCGGCAGGCGCGCATGCGATAGCGGCGCGGGAGCACCTTGACATCACAGTTTCCAATCGTTGACCACTGTGAGACGAAGGAACAGGGGTAATCCGGACAACATTGCTGTACTCACGCACGCGGGTGAGGTCGACAGAAACGCCCTGTGGTAGTGACAGACTGGGTCGTAGGTTCGACCCGTTGACCACGAACGCCAATCGGAAATACTAACTATCCCCTAATCCCGTGGTTCACAATATGGAGGTAGGCCGGTTGCAGGTCGCCAACTCATTGCGTAGCTAGCATTCACTTATGTTACAGAGGGCATGGCGCACATTATTAGTGCTTATCCTGTCTGGATACTAAATCGCTAATAATAGCAGATATCATATACGATCTATTATGATTACGGGGTATTATGGATTTTCACGGCCTGTGGTGAGCCGACTGATGGCCATTGTGGACGCCGTATAATATCTCGTTTTGCTCGAATGGACCCGATATGCCCCTCCCACAATTATCGTTGTCATTGCGATTATCGCTCGTTATCGCCTTCGTCGTGCTCAGCTTTTGCGGCGCACTAGCCGACCAAACCCCGACCTCCGCCGCGACGAGCGCCAGCGTTACGTCAACCGCCAACAACTACACGGGCTCGCTTGGTCTACAGTTCGAGACGGGGCCAATTGTGACACCGACCGTTACGAGCCTCGGACGATGGGTAGTCGCGGGCAATAGCCGTTCGCACACGCTCTCGCTTGTCCGCGCGACGGATAATGCGGTACTCGGCACCGCTACCGTCAGCACAGCAGGCGCTTCGGCAGGTGCATTTCTTTATGCGAACCTCGCGACACCCATCACCCTTGCACCCAATACGCGTTACTATTTCGTCAGCAGCGAAACGTCTGGTCAGGACGCGTGGGCATATGGCACGGAAGCGGTCGGTGTTCCGGCTTGGGTGCTTGGTAAGGCCCAGAGCGCGAATCTGACTTCGTGGACGACATCTGCCGCAACCCCGTGGTACATGATCGACTTCAAATACACACTTCCGGAATCTGCAGTAGTGCCATCGGCTCCGACTGGTCTTTCGGGCAATCCCGGCGATGGTAAGTCACTGCTCTCCTGGACACCCGTGTCTGGCATCTACGGCTATAACGTGTATCGCTCTTCCTCGAGTGGTGGGACATTTACGCAAATTAATACGTCGGGCCCTGTCATTGTTCCGGCATTCGACGATGCAAGCGTGGTGAACGGAACCTCTTACTACTATGTCGTGCGAGCCGTCAATTCGGCTGGCGAAAGCGCCAATTCGAACGAAGTCGCAGTCGTACCGTCCCCAACAACCACTGGCTCGGGCAGCGTTACGAGCGGCACGACCGTCACCACGAGCGGGAACGGGACCATTTCGGTCGGCCTGCAGTTCGAGACGGGGCCAGTGATCACGCCTGTAGTTACGTGCCTTGGGCGATGGGTGGTGGCGGGCAATTGCCGCATGCATACGGTCTCCCTGATGCGTTATCCCGACAAGGCCATATTAGGCAGCGTGGTCGTGGACACGCTGGGCGCAAGTCCGGGAGACTATGTCCACGCAAACCTTGCATCGCCGGTTACGCTGGCAACGAACACGCGATACTTCGTTTATTCGAATGAGACTTACGGCCTCGATGCCTATGCGATTGGTTCGGCAACATTTGGTCCCGATGTTTATTTGACGGGGTGCGTTTGGAGCGTCGATAACTTTGCCACATGCAGCCTTGCAACTGCGCCCAACTATCCCGTCGATTTTATGTATGTTCTTCCTACGGCGGCATCGGCACCTTCGCCTCCCACAGGTCTAATCGGAAATCCAGGGGACAATAAATCACTTCTACGGTGGACTGCGGCTCCCGGCTTGTACGGATACAATGTCTACCGCTCGCTAAATCAGGGCGGGCCCTACGCGAAGCTGAACGGTACCGAAGCCTTGCGAGTCGCAATGTACGACGATACGACCGCGTCGAACGGAACGACTTACTACTACGTGGTTCGCGCAGTCAATTCGGTTGGTGAAAGCGTCGACTCGAACGAGGTGTCGGTAACCCCTGCTGGCTTGCCGTCTGGATCCACAGGCGTTGCGGATGGGGTTACAGTGACAACCAGTGCGACAAATGCCTGGTGGGTTGGACTGCAGTTTGAGACAGGCTCCATCGTCACGCCAACTGTCACGTCTCTCGGCCGATGGGTTGTGGCCGGGAACAGCCGCATGCACACCGTTTCGCTCGTCCGCGTCAGCGATAAGGCCGTCCTTGGGAGCGTAGTGGTCGACACTTTAGGCGCTCCTGTTGGGAAGTTTACATACGCCAACCTGGCTTCGCCCATCACGCTGGCTCCCAACACCCGCTACGCAGTGCTGAGCCAGGAAACATATGGTCTCGACTACTATGCTTACGGGTCCATGACGTCCAGCCCGGTCGTATCCATTATCGGCTGCGTGACAACTGTGGACCTCACGACATGGTCCACCAACTCAAACACGTCGTACCCAGTCGACTTTCAGTATGTCCAGTCCGCAGCGTCGTCAATTCCGTCCGCCCCCACCGGCCTCAAGGGCAATGCTGGCGACGGCAAGTCGCTACTTTCATGGACGCCGGTCGGGGGATTAAAGGGCTACAACGTTTACCGCGCACCGAGCAGCGGTGGGGCGTACACCAAAATCAACTCCGGCGATCCGGTCATTGTGCCAGCTTTTGATGACACATCTGTAGCTAACGGCACTAACTACTATTACGTCGTTCGAGCCGTTAACTCGGCTGGAGAAAGCGCAGATTCGAACGAGGTCGTCGTGACACCCGCCGCGCCGTTCATCAGCGCGACACCGGTTGTCTCAGGGTTGACTCCTACAAGTGCGAGCCCTCCGTTCTACGGCTGGCTCGGACTACAAGTGCACACCGCAGCGGGAACAACGCCAACTGTCACGGCCCTTGGTAGGTACGTTGTTGCCGGCAATACTAGGATGCATACGCTTTCTCTAATGCGCGCCTCCGATAAGGCTGTTCTCGCTACGGCAACGTTAGACACGCTGGGGGCTACGGCAGGAGCATTCGTGTACGGAAACCTCGCGACGCCTGTTACGTTAGCTGCGAACACCTATTACTACGTTGTCAGTTATGAGCCATACGGCACGGAGTCGTTCCAACTGGGTACGCCAAGCTATGGCTCGGCCATCACGGTAAGCGGCAATGTTTGGTCCACGAACTTTACAAGCTGGTCAACTACCACATCACCAAGCTACGGCGTCAACTTGCTGTACACGCTTCCTCCCACCGCCCCGACGGGCCTCATCGCCACGGGCGGAAACCAAGCTGTAACCCTCAATTGGACTGGCACGAGCGCTGGAGCAACATATAACGTGTACCGCGGCACGTCCATCGGTGGCGAGGGCGTCACACCGATCAATGCACAGGCTGTTACCACGGCTACTTACACCGACACGGGCCTCGCTAATTCTACGCAGTACTGGTACAAAGTGAAGGCGGTGAACCCGTCAGGGGCTGGCGCTGAAAGCAATGAAGCGAACGCCACAACTCGCCCACAGGGCCCAGCGGACCTAAGTGCCGTCTCCAGGCCATATTTTGATGGAGCCACTTATTTAGGGTTTGGACATAGTGCGGTCGTCGGCCTCAAGTGGACCAATATTCCCAACGCCACGTCTTATAAAATATATAGGTCCGGTTCCCCGCGTATAGAGTTGGCGATTCTCGCAAGCGTCGATGCCTCGCCAGGATCTTCGCAATTCTATAACGATTCTGAGGTTGGTTACCTTAGCCAGTATTACTACGCTGTGACTGCGATTGTAGGATCTACCGAAACGGCCTCTAGCAATGAGGCCTCTGTCACGACTATATCTCGACCGCCAGCAACTCCGACGGGGCTTGCGGCTGTATCAGGAGATCGAGTTGTCGACCTTGAGTGGCAGCCTGTTGACGACACAAACCTTTGGTCGTATATGGTTTACAGAGATGGCATCGCACTTGGGGCAACCGGACCTGGGACAACGAACTACGCTGACCACACCGTTACGAATGGTGCGCAATACTATTACACTGTTACAGCCTGCTCGAACGATTCCGAGAGTCAGGAAAGCGCTGGCGCTTACGGAATGCCATTCGAGACAGTCTCAGCCCCAATAATCGTTGCACGGCCATTGGAGAACGGCATAGTCATCGATTCGGCGTCTCCAGACGGTCGTCCTGGCAGTCAGCTTAACTTAAGGCGTTCGGGGTTGAGCTTTGATCTGTTCGGGTGGTCGACGCAATACTTTGATTGGGACGTGTCGCCGGGGACAACGTATGCCTACCAGGGCTGGTACGTGACCAATTTCGACCAGGCTATGTCACCCGTTTCACCGCAGGTTACCGCGACCATGGGCGGGTCGCCTCCACCGCCGCCGGTAGTGCGATGCAAGTGGACCGGCACAGCCGCAAACGTAGTTCTGACATGGCAACCGGTGCCTGGTGCTTCTAGCTACGCTGTTTACACGAATTTTCAGGGGCTGATAAAGGTTCTCCCGGGGAGCACCACAACACTGTCTTGTGATACGAACGACTGGTATAGGTCGTATCAGTTTGTCTCGATCAATGGAGACGGCGGCGGTGAGTTCAGCAACGTAGTTACTCTGCTGTACGGCATACCACACCCGCCAGCAAACCTCGTGGCAGTTCGACACAGTAACCGTATAGCCCTACACTGGAGTCCATTGCCGGACTATTCACAGTACTCGAATGCGTACTACAACATCTATCGATCCACGATTGGCGGAGGGCCATACGAGATTGTGGGGTCGTTGAACGCCCCTAGCTCAAGCTTTGACGACGCGTCTGCAAGTCCCGCAATCGCTTATCACTATGTTGTCACCAACGTGAATTCAGGGGGAGTTGAGAGTGAGTTCACGAACGAAGCGTCTGTATCACCCGCGCCGGTACCGACAGCACCAACTGAACTAACCGTTACTGCTGGCTATTCATCGCTCAAGCTCACGTGGAACGCCCCTGCCGACTTTACGGGGACCTACAACATCTACCGAAGTGGCTCGTATGGTGGCCCATTCGAAAAGATCAATGCCAATCCGGTTGCTGCCACAACATACAGGGACCTTGGACTCGGCTACCGCGTAGCCAGGCATTATCGCGTAACCGCCGTCGTGGACACGTCGGAGAGCGACCCGAGCGAACCAGCCTCAGGGACCACCGGGGCAGAGCCGACTATCGTGCTTACAGCCACTCCCGGAGACTCGCATGTAACCCTGTCGTGGCCCAAAGTCGCGGGAGCCGCTGCCTACAAGGTCTACCGTGGGACTTCCTCTGGCGCGGAGGCGGCGATGCCTGTCCTGACAGTTAGCGCGCCCGAAAACGGCGAGCTGGTTTCGAGAGAAGATACTGGGCTCACTAACGGTCAAGGCTACGTCTATGTCGTCGCTGCTGTCAACTCTGACGGAGCAGAAATTGCCTATACGTCCGAAGTTGGCGCCACACCTAGCGTGCATGTACCAACTGATATCACTGTTGCTGCTGGCTATTCGTCACTCAAGGTGCAATGGGAAGCTCCCGCCGAATTTTCCGGATCCTACAGCATCTACCGAAGCGCTACTTATAGCGGAATATTCGAAAAGATCAACGCCGAGCCAGTCACTGGCACGTCATACATGGACCTTGGACTTGGCTACCGAGTCACCAAGTATTACCGTATCACCGCGACTGGCGCTTCGACAGAGAGCAGTCCGAGTGACATCGCATCCGGGACGACTGGGTCCGAGTCGACCATCATTCTTACAGCTACGCCTGGAATCTCGCGAGTAACGTTGTCGTGGCCCAAAGTAGCCGGAGCCGCTGCCTACAAAGTCTACCGTGGGACCCAATCGGGTGGCCAAGCAGCGATGGCAGTGTGGACAGTTGCCGTGCCCGCTACCGGGGACCAGGTTACGAAAGACGATACAGGGCTCACGAACGGGCTAGAATACTTCTACGTCGTGACGGCAGTTGACGGTGATGGAACCGAACTTGGCTACACGACTGAAGCGAGCGCGACGCCTTGCGCACCAGTGCCAACAGATCTAGCCGTTGCTGCTGGCTATTCGTCGCTCAATCTCACGTGGAATGCCCCCGACGACTTTACGGGTACCTACAACATCTATCGTAGCGGCACTTCCGGTGGCCCATTTGAGAAGATCAATGCCAATCCGGTCACTGGTCCCACGTACCGGGACCTTGAACTTGGCTACCGCGCTTCCAGGTATTACCGCGTAACCGCCTGCGTAGACACGTCTGAGAGCGACCCGAGCGAAATAGCCTCAGGGACCACCGGGTCCTTGCCGACTATCGGGCTTACTGCCACTCCTGGAGACGCGCATGTAACCCTGTCGTGGCCCAAGTTGGCGGGAGCCGCTTCATATAAGGTTTACCGTGGTACATTGTCGGGCGGTGAAGACGAGACGGTGATGATCGACTGGTCGCCAATTTTGGGTAACTCGACGGTGGCTGCGACGGACACCGGCTTGACGAACGGCTCCGCGTACTACTACGTCGTCGTGGCGACGAGCTCCACAGGTTCCGAGATCGCATACTCGCAGGAGGCGACCGCCACGCCCGGCATCCCCGTGCCTACGGGTCTGACTGTGGCCGCTGGCTACTCCTCGCTGAGGCTCTCCTGGTCCGCGCCGTCGGCCGTGTCGGACTACGTCGTGTACCGGAGCGCCAGCCCGTCCGGCCCGTTTGAGCGTGTGAGCGGAATGATATACGATGGTGGCGGCTCCAACGCTGGTGTACTGAGGCCCGTAGTCGGCACGACCTTTACGGACCCTGGCCTCGCGTACCGGACGAAGTGGTACTACCGCGTCGCGGCTGTTGGCGTAAGCGGAGAGGGGACTCCGAGCGAGGTCGCTTCCGGGACGACCGGGTCCGCGCCGTCCGTGTCGCTTTCGGCGGTTCCCGGCGACGGCCAGGCCGCGCTTTCGTGGCCGGCCGTTCCCGGCGCTGTTTCGTACTCCGTGTACCGTGGCACTTCCTCCGGCGGCGAGGACGCGTCCTCTATCAAGGAGATCACGGCTGTAGAGGGAGTCTCGACGGTGACTGCGACGGACACGGGCCTGACGAACGGCTCCGCGTACTACTACGTCGTGGTGGCGACGAGCTCCACAGGTTCCGAGATCGCCTACTCGCAGGAGGAAAGTGCGACAGGTCTCGAACCTACCGAGGGAGCCCCCCGCGAATTAAGAGTTACGGCTGGTTTCAATACACTGCGTCTGTCATGGACCCCACCGGCTGGATTTGCCGCTGGTGCGAACTGTAGCTACCGCGTATATCGAAGCACCTCGAGCGCAGGGCCATTCGAGCTAATAAAGGGACTTTTGTACTTGCCGGATCCGACGACTGGGTATCAACCTGATTATCCAGCTTGGGGCGGTCCGTGGCTGTATGATTACTACACTGACGGTCTCTTTACGTCTCCTCTGGGGTACCGGGCCACACGCTACTATCGAGTTACAGCAATTACGGGGTCACATGAAAGCGCCCCCAGTATCGTAGCGTCCGGGACTACAGGGTCAAATCCGAGAATTCCGCTTACTGCCACGCCTGGTGATGGCCAGGTCGAGTTCGAATGGCCAGGTTATCCTGGAGCGACGTCGTATAAGCTTTACCGAGGCGACAGCCGTGGGGATGAATCTCTAATGATCGTCCGCACATACGACGCCCCACCGTCCCCGCAGCACGCGGTGGACGGCTCAATCGGAGCCGGAGGAACGTACTATTACGTCCTGGTGGCGTTCGATTCACAGGACAATGAAATTGCCTACTCCAACGAGGTGAGTTCGAGTGTTCCTCTCCGGGCACCGACGAACTTACGCGTTACCGGAACGACAGACGCTGTTTCCCTTGCGTGGGATGCGGCATCCTTAGCTTCGAGCTACACTGTTTGGCGTTCATATGATCACGGCGGGCCTTATACAAAAGTTTCGCCGGACGCACTAACAGGCACGGTGTTTTCTGATGTTCCGCCATTTGATGGCGTCGAATATTCTTATGTCGTAACGGCCAACCAGGGTGAGGCGGTAAGCCCGTATTCTAATGAGGTGCATGCGTCGTTCTACAAGAGCGGTGCGCAAGCGACGCCTCTTCAGGGGCCAGGACAAAGGCCGGGAACTCCGACCCTTATTGTTACTGCGACAACGGCACACAGCATAGCGCTCAAGTGGACTCCAGTTCCGCTTGCCACAAAGTACACGATCCACAAGACAACCCCGAGCGGGTCTACCGACATCACTGACGTATTGGCTACGGCGTACACAGACGCGAATCTAGCGACTGGTGTTTCGTACACATATAGCGTTAAGGCGTTCAATGGAGCCGTGGCCGGCGATTCGTCTTACGAAGTTACAGCGGTCGCCGCCGATCCAGTTTCACTTTCGGCGCCTGTCATCTCTGCAACATTGATCAACGGTGGGCAGCAATCGACGGCTGACTGGTATAGCATCACTTGGGGGAGTGTGACAAACGCCGCCAGTTACAATGTGCTTGATTCTCGTACGCCCGAGTCCGTGGCTAATACAGAATCAACGTCCTCGCTAATTGAGGTTCCCGTGCTCGTCGGCGGTACAACGCACCCTGTCGAAATTACTGTCCAGGCAGTTGCAAACTGGAACCGGGGGCCTGCGTCGAACGTCGTCAGTCTCATTCCAAGAGTTGTAGATCCAGCGCCGCCGATCTTAGCTAACCCAAACTTTATGGCGGTGCAGACCAAGGGGCGCGTAACGTTGTCATGGGACGCCTTTGATTCCCAAGGGAACGCGGCTTGGTGCGACCTAACAAGGATTACGGTAGGGGAAGGAGCCGGATCAAGAGTTAGCCACAATGGAGTGCGTTCCCATTACCAGGACACGACACTAGTACCTGGCAAGACTTACTCCTACAGCCTCTCTGGCCCCGGTATCGCCACGGCCGATCTTGTCGTCACTGCCACTGAGTCCGACGCCATACTTGATCTGGCTGCCGTGACCAATTGGAAAGGCGTTAAGCTCACATGGACGTGGTCTTCAGTTCCCACGCAATATCGCGTCTACCACCGGTTGCTAACTCCGACAGGAGGCAGCAGCGGTGCCGACTGGGAGTACGTCGGAATAGCGGCAACATCCACCTATATCGATGAGACAACGGTCGCTGGATCGATGTACGAGTTCAACGTCAAGGCGACCTTGCCTTCAGGTGACACCGACTCGAATACTGCTACCGCGGTTAGCGGGCCACTTCCCATGAATTTCCGAGCCGGAGGTTCTGCCAGAATTACCCCCGAATCGACTGCGATCTCGGCATACCTGACATGGCACGAGGATCCCGACGCTGCGTACTCGATAGTCCGAGGGAGGCATACAGGGGTTTATGCGGACACAGTAGTCGAAAACTACCACGGCTTCTCTTTCCTCGACCACCCCGACCTTGCGGATACGGTTTACCATTACCAATTGACGGCAACTTATCCTGACGGATCAACCATCAAATCGGACGATACTGTAGCCTACACAAGGTCGTATTACGACTATCCACAGACGTGGGTGCCCGACGGACTTGGCGGCCTCGCGGGCAACAAGAAAGTGATATTGTCGTGGCCCGAGCCGCCCGCGCATATGAATATTGTTAAGTTCTGCGTAAAGCGTCGACTGGCGCGATTGGGTGAGTTTGGCGTGGTCTGCGAGGTTGGCCCGGCGACGCTTGGCTACGTAGATAACGACCTGTCAAACGGCGTTGAATACGAGTATACAATTTCTGCCACGTATGAGAACGGCACTGACACTGGCAATTCTAACATTGTATCGGCGACCCCCGGGGCCTCCGCAGGGCAAGGTATTGCCAAGCAGCACATCAATTGCGGCGGTCCAATTTACGACAGCCACGAAAGTCCACCGATTGTCTGGTCTGCGGACATGGGCTATCGCGGTGGCGTTGCTGGTGGACCAGCCCACTATCCCAATGGTGGCGGCATTATCCCAGTGTCGAATACCGTGCCTGATCCGACGCTCTATCAGACGTATCGTAGCGGTGAGTCTGTGAAATATAGCATCCCTGCGTTCAACGGAAGCTATAACTTGAGCCTTTACTTCACTACGTACGGCCATGTGGAGCACTCTGTGAACGTCTGGGTGAACAATGTTCAGGTACTGACTAACCAGACAATAGGTGCGCCAGCTACTTATGAGTTCAGCGAACTTAGCAACATTTATGCCTGCCCAGTTGTGACGGTGCCAATCACGGTTACCAACATGACGGCCGACATTCGGATCGAAGGCAACAGCATTTCGGCCATAGCTATCGAGTCGATCGGCGCGATAGACGGCGATCCTCCTGTTCCGCCTGTCGCCGCCGCCATGCCTGGGTGGATCAGCGGAATACCGATGGATACGGCAGATAGCGATGGCTTTGGCCCATCGTCCGATGTAGCTGTCGAACTACCTACCGGGAACCTGTACGTCAACCCCGGTCCCGACCTCGCGGCCTATAACCCCGTGGGGCCGTCGGTTTCCTACGAGCGCTCCTTCCGAAGCGACCTTGCGGCTGCACGTAAGTCCGGTCCCGGATTGCCCATTGGGTGGGACGACAATTTTGACCTCAAGGTACAGCCAGCCATCTCCAGCAATTGGAGCACGTTGCGCCTTCTCTATCCGAACACTGGAGTGGACCTTTGGGAACCTGTGGTGGGGAGCGATCTTTCGCCGCTGCCCGACATCGTGACCACTTCGGGGACACCTTACCTGGTTACCGGCGTGCCGATGACGCCCGATCCTGTTGACCCGTCCAAGACGCGAGGAAAGTGGGAATCGCTGACCGTGACGTATAAGGATCAGAGCTCGAACACGTTCACTCGGCTCCCTGGCACCGTGTCGGATCCGACGAGCAGCAAACCCGACACTTACTGGCTGTCATCGATAAGCAATATCCTTCACCAGACGATAAGGATTAACCGCAACGAGACCGGGGCAGTAACTTCGGTGACTAACGACGCAGCGACACCTCTGACGCTGTTGTCGATAACGCGAGATGCGGATGGCATCCTCACACAGCTGTCGAACTCTGACTCGCAGGCCATTAACTTCACCACGGCAACGTTCGGGAGCCCAGGGAGCACGGTCAAGACGCTTACTGGTGTTTCTCAGGTGAATAGCACCACAGTGGTGGACACATACTCCTATGAGCCTAGCGCAGGCGGCCAAGTCCGCATGGAATCCAAGTCGGTGACCACTGCCCCGGGTGTTAACTCGACGGCATCGTTCACCTACGACGAGCACGACCACGTCATCGACTGGGAAGACGCCAATACGAACCACCGGAAGTACGAGCGAAATCCGTCGACGAACGCCGTAACGGTGTCGGTGTACAAGGCGTCCCCGACCGGGGAGCAGGTTCTCGATCATTGGCAGGCAGGCTACGACCCGACAAAGTTCAATGTCGGAACGGGCATGACTAACGCCGCTGGGGCGAAGACGACTGTCGAGCGGACCGACACTAAAAATCCGTTGTTGCCAACAAAGGTCACGTCGCCCCTCGGTTTTATCACTACAGCAGTTTATGATACTTCTGGAAATGCACGTGGTATCCAAGACCCGTCGGGAATTATTTCATATAATCTGTATGACGATAGCGACTTCAAGTTAGGGAGGCTAGTAGAAACTGGCGTTGCGGATGCGAATGGCGTGATTACTGATTGCTACCAGCCGATTTACTACACGCCCACGAGCGGTAACTCAACCCAGGAAAACCCAACGGGCTATAGTCAACCAAAGTCGAGCAGTAACGGCCTGCTTCGTACGTCCTGGAGCCTTATTACAAGGGAAGATCCATCATATTTTGTGCCTGTGCCCACGAGCTACGACTATGATGACCTGGGAAACGTAGTCTTGGTATTGACAAACGGGCCTCCCGATTCTTCTGGGGACGAGAGCTATGGAAGCTTCATTGCGACCCTCTACGATTACACGACGGGGTACGAGGGATACACGCGGCCTGAGACGCTCAACTGTCCACTCAAAGTCTCGGTATTCGGGTATCGAAACGGAGCGCCACAAGACGGGGTTCTCGATACCTTCTACAAATATGACGATCACAATCGGGTGACAGACGTAATAACTCTCAAGCCAAAGGACTCTGGTACGTCCGCGCAGCGCAATCATTACACCTACAACGCCGCAAATCAAATTGTTGAGCAAGCCACGTTCGTTGACGATGCAAAGCAGCGGGTTATCCAGCGCACCTATTTGTTCGACGGCGGGCCACTGTCGGAGGTGGCCCTCTACGATGGTTCTGGTGGTCTCCTGCGCTCAGCCACTTATAATCGCGGTCTCGAAGGAGAGGTCACTAGCGTGACGGGAAGCGCCGGTACGGTAAGGTACACGTACGACTCCTCTTATCGAGTGCGCGAGCTAATTGACGAACGCGGAAATGCCACGAAATACGATTATGACGCAGCGGGAAATGTTCAAAAGGTCACATACCCCGGCGCGGATACCAATCTATACGAGTATGACGCGGAAGGACGAGTAACGCGCTTCACCGACGGTAGGGGAACCTTAACGACCTACACTTATTGGCCTAAAACCGCGCAAATAAAGGATGTCTTGTGTCCCACTGATCCAACCACAGAAGCCCACTACACATACGATTCGGCAGGACGCGTCTCAAGCATGACGGATAGTTCCGGCACGCAGGCGTGGACGTACTACAACACTGGGCAAGCAAAGACCTATTCGCGGTCGTTTACTTCTGGACCGCAAAACATATCACTCGAATATACTGTGTCCCATGCTGGATATAGAACGCAAACCGGCATTTCGTTTCCGAGCGGTGGCGGCGGCATGTGGACCTACTATTACGATTCTCTAGGGAGGGTCTGGAGAGAAGAATCTCCAAGTACGACATTCGATCAGCAGGATCTACAAGATCGATATGTTGTCTTTGAGCACTCATACGACGACGCTGGCAGGTTAGCCACGACGGTTCAATCGTGTGTATTTGACGGAGGATCAAAAGGGCGAATAGGCACGAAGTACCTATATAACCCAATGGACCAGATTATTTCGATAAGCAATGGCTGCCGCGATGTGGTTGCGGACCGTGGTGAGGCCACTGTTGGGTACCAATGGAATAGCTTGTTGTCCGATTTTTCCATGACATATGATGCCGCAGGCGAGAGGAGGTCGCAAAGTGTATCCGCCCAGTACGATGATGATCCAACCCATCTGATTACAAACAATCTGACGTTCGATTTCGACGTTAAGGATCAACTTATCGCGGAATCAAGCATATTGTTTGCTAACTCGTACAACTACGACGCATCGGGGAACCCGTCAACGTTTCGAGGCATTTCCCTCAATACCGCGCCATTCAACTCAAATAACCAATGGGCTGGGATTGACGTGTATGACGGTAACGGCAACCCGACCGCATTGACAGACGCCCTGTTTGAGCCGACCAAACCGGCACTCGCTATCGTGTATGACGCTGCCAACCGTATTGTTTCGGTTAATGGCACATCGACATACACGTATGACGCTTCTGGCCGTAGGGCAACGAGAACGGTAAACGGCTTAACGACTTATTTTCTTTACGATGGTGACCGATTACTTTATGAGCTCAACGGTGCTGGAAGCCCGGTGGTTGAATATGGGTGGGCCGTGGACGGCCTTCGAACTGAAACCTCAAGCAGAAGAACCAACGAGGGCGTTTCGTATACGTGGCCAATTGCCTATACATACGATCCTGAAGGCAACGTAGTCCATAAGCAAGCGTTTTTCGGGCCAAATGCTTCTCCGATAGATACGCGCATTTACGACGCATACGGCAAACTACAGTACTATCGGCGAGCCGATCCAAATGACACTTCCACTGAACCCCAAGGCCCCGTTGGCTTCGGCGGCCAGTACGGCTACTACACCGACACCGACACCGGCCTCGTCCTCTGCACCCACCGCTACTACGATCCGCTGCGTGGGCGCTGGGTAACACGCGACCCCATCGGCTACGCGGGCGGCATGAACCTGTACGGGTTCTGCGGCAACAACCCGGTGATGGGCGCGGACCCGAGTGGGTATAGCAAAGCCGGTGATGCTGCCAATTTGGTCGGCCTGATTCCGGGGCCAGTGGGCATGCTTGCGAACCTAGCGAGCGCAGCAGATTCGTTTCACGAACACGACTATCTCGGAGCGATGTTGTCGCTACTCGGCGAGATACCTGCGCTTGGCGAGATCGCCACAGCCGCGAAGATTACGCGCTCTACCGGTAAGGCTTTGAAGGCAATACGAGCTGTTCGCGCCGCAGAAGCAACCTCACATTTGGTGGCGAATGCGAACAATGTCAAGCATGTTGTCGCAGAAAGCGTAGATGTCTATCGCGCTGTTGACGAAGCTGGTAAAGTTATATATATTGGGATTACAAAAGCTTACAAAACTCGCGCAGCGGCGCATTTCGCAAAAAAAGGTATAGCCATCGAGGCTATAGATGGCTTAAGTGGATTATCAAGAGCCGATGCGAGGGCAGTAGAACAGACACTTATCGAACTCCATAGTTTGAGCAAGAACGGTGGAACACTACTTAACAAGATCAACAGTATTGCAGCAACAAATCCAAAATATGCCCAAGCATTGGCCCGCGGCAGTGAACTCCTTCGCCAAGCAAAATATGAGGGCTTTTAGAGAAGAGGTAATTATGAGGCGACCAAAGATTGGTGATATTGTGGAAATCAGGACCAAACGAGGGCTAGCTTACGCACAGTTTACGCATAACCACGAAAAGTTTGGCTCATTACTGCGGGTGCTTGAAGGGTTTTACCAGGAGGCGCCCAGAGATTTGAACGCGGTGGCGAATTCACGAAGTAGATTTCAGACCTTCTTTCCGCTTGGTGCAGCCGTACATCGTGGCATAGTATCAATTTTAGGAAATGCAGCTATTCCCGATGAAGCAAAGGCTTTCCCGACCTTTAGGAGTGGCAGTCGAGACTTGGGTACGATGACCATCAAGAACTGGTGGCTATGGGACGGAGAAAAGGAATGGATGGTTGGAGACCTAACCCCAGATCAGTGGAAGTATCCCCTTCGGAGCGTTTGGAACGACACATTACTTGTGAAGCGCATAGAGGAAGACTGGAATCAGGATCAAAGTTCAGGGTAGAATCTGGCTAATGGCTGTTGTACCATCCCAAGTTTGTCGCTCGTATAAGTGAGCGACGCGAGTCACAACCCCAACCTGATTATCTTCGCCGTAACCGGGGGTAGTTAGGCTTAAGTTATCCAACTGATGCCCCCGGTTACCGACGCGTCGTTCGTCGCCTCCATTAAAGGGGATTTCCAACCGGTCAGTTCCCGGTAGAGCATCCACGACGCTGCCTGTACCCAGAAAGTAGCGCCATCACGGCTGGTCGGTCGACGGTCTTCGCACGCGCTACGATCTCGCCACGAACACGCTGACCGCCTACGAGTACGACCCGGAAGGCAACGTCGCCCAGCGGATAGTCGCGGGCACGGACTGGGCCGCGCCGCCCGGCCCGCTAGGCACGACCGCGTACGATGCGTTCGGCAAGCTGCAAGCCTACCGCCGCGCCTATCCTGGCGACCAGCCCAGACCCGCACGACCCCGTCGGCTTCGGCGGCCAGTACGCCTACTACACGGACTCCGACACCGGTCTCGTCCTCTGCACGCACCGCTACTACGACCCGCTGCGCCGTCGTGGCTGGTCGCGACGCCAGACTACCAAAAGGTGGCGCTTGAGTGGGACCCGGTAGATGGCGCGACATCCTACGATGTCTTCCGTGCCATTGGCGCGAGCATTCCGGCTGGCGCGACAGCCTACCGGACCGGCGTAACCGGCACCAGCGCAACCGACGAAGGCCTGACGAACGGCACCGATTACTTCTACGCTGTTGTCGCCCATGGGCCCAACGGAACGTCGGACCGCTCACCGGAAGCGGACGCGATTCCCGCCGACCAGCCGCCGACGATAGACGGTATCGTTGTCGGCAACAATCCTCCTGCAGGCGGGGCGACGATTGTCACAGGCGATACCACGACCGTATCGGTGGGCGTGACGATCAGCGGTGGGAGCACTCCCACCTACTCTTGGAGCGCCAACGGGCCGGGGACGGTGACATTCAGCCCGTCCAATTCACCTAATCCAGAGATGCGCTTCACTGCGGCGGGAACCTACACAATTACGGTGACCGTAACGGCGGGTGGTCAGTCATCAACGCAAAGCACGATCGTCACCGTCGAGCAGACTGCGACATCGATTACCATTTCTCCTAAGACCGCTACCGTGCCGCCGGGCGGAACCTGGTACTTCCTCGCATTCGTCGCCGACCAGTTCGGCGACGCCACCACTGGCAAGAGTGTGATTTGGTCGCCGGGTTTTACGTCACCGAACGAAGCCTACATCGAGCAGAGCGGCATTTTCCACGCCCCGTCGAGTACTCAAACGGTGACGCTGACGGCTTCGGCTGCTGGCGTGCCGTCCGCGACAGCGACGGCTCATGTGTCCGACGAAACGACAACACCTGCGACAGGCCATTGGGTCCCGGTTCTCTGCTACGAGGACGGTAACCCGGTGAACGCGGGGAACCCCGCGCCGTACAGTTGGGACATCGCGGGATTTTGGTCTCTTCCTTACCCGCTGAATCTATCGGTGACATCGACGGTCACAAACAGCTATACGGATGAAAACCAATCCTCGGGGCTGTCCGGAAGCACGGCGACGCGCAACGAATTTAGTCTGCTAAGCGGGCGAGTCTCCGCCAGCAACCATAATCCGCAGGGTGGGGCAACCGGGAACGGCAGCGTTACGCTCACGGCGTCGGCCACCTCGTGGGCATACGGCAAATGGCGCTACGTGGATTCGAACGGCCAGTACGCCGATCCGCCAATTGGCGTCACACAGCCAGAGAACCTGATTGCAAAATTCAAGACGCAGCCGACTGCCAGCGTGTCTGCGTCGACGAACGATTACCCCAGCATTCTTTTCGGTTCGGCATCGGCGTCAGATGGTTCGCACGAAATCGTGTGGCCCGAGCTTCCAGAGTTGGGCGAGTACGTAACTCTTGCGCAGATACCGAGTACCGACATAATCAAGTTGCCGTTGACCGGCTCCATTAGCCTCAGCACGACGAACCTCCTACCATACAACGGTTCGAACGAAGCAGTGGCGCAGGCTTCCGCCGATATCGACGCCTGCGTGCAGCTCGTTCCGCTGCCGACCGTAACCATCACCTCGCCCGCCGCTGACGCTGTGCTAGCGCTGGGCTCGACGGGCACCATTACCGCAACCGCCGACCCGATCTTGGGTGGGATCGCAGCGCTGCAATCTATCACGTTCACCGTGGACGGCGCTCCAGCGACCCCCCT
This sequence comes from Capsulimonadaceae bacterium, assembly GCA_036504535.1. GTDB lineage: Bacteria > Armatimonadota > Armatimonadia > Armatimonadales > Capsulimonadaceae > JARLGU01. The sequence goes on along the minus strand of DASXUY010000049.1, from coordinate 7,584 downwards.
CGCCACGCCGCCGTACTCGGCGTCGTGGCCCGTCACCGCTGGCATCCACACCGTGATCGCGACCGCCAACTATGCCGGCAACATCCCGGTCAAGTCGCCACCCGTGATCGTCTACGGCGGCTCCGCGACCCCAGCGCTGACCGTCGAAGACGTCACCGGCGGCTGGCAGCCGAACCCGGCGAACGTCGGCGACACCATCACCGGCACCGTCAAGGCCGTCTTCACGCCATCGTCGATGGAGAGCGACGGCTCCGGCCCGACCTACGTGACGCACGAGTGGTCGACCGCTGGCGTGTACCGCTCCGATACCGGCGACGCCGGATCGTTCACGACGTACGCTGGCAACTACTCCATCGGTTACCGTGGCCACGGCAAGGAAGATCAGTTCCACGCCGTCTTCTTTGACCCCGGCTACTACATCCTCAAGGTGACCTGCGCTGCGACCGTCCACGACAGCCACACAGGCGCGACGCTCAGCGCGCTGTCGGCCACGGGCTGGGTAGGCGGCACCACGGCGGATCTCGCGGCAAGCGCGCACGCGATGGCGGCGCGGGCGGCGGGGGCTGCGGGGGCGATGCAGCCGAGAGCGGGGGGTGCGAAGGGCATCGCAGTAATCGGGAAGCGGTCCAGCGCATCGTCCGCAGTCCTTGAGCTTCACAAGCGCTACAGCGACGGCACCGTCGGCGACCTCATCGGCACCGGAACGCCCATCGGCGATACCGTTTTCGCCGTGCTCAGGCTCACGATTGCGCCTGGCAACAAGCTGACAGACATGGTTCCGTACACGCTCCAGGTGAAGGAGAACGACCCCGAGCACGTCCACGCGGCCGGTGACAAACTCACCAACAAGCTCGCCTCTATCAACCCCAACTCGCGACTTGGATGGGAGGTTTCATCCGACAACGGCACGACGTGGCAGGCAGCAACCAAGCCGCCCAGCAACGAATCCGCCAGCGGCGCGATGCTCGTGTACCGCTACAAAACCGGGTGGGATACCCTGCACCACAACTGGACGGGAATCGACCCGAACGGCGAAGGCCACAACGGCCCGCATACCGTGAGCATCGTCGACGGCAGTGGGCAACCCGCCCCGGTCCATTTTGCCGCGAAGAAGGACGACGGGACGTTCGGCACGGCCTACGACGCAGGCGCCACGCCTGTGGAGGCGGATGTGGAGAACCTGTCCATCGTGTCGGTGAGCCCGGACGATGCGGTTATTGTTAAAAAGGGCGCTTTGCCCGTAGACTTCTCTATAAAGCTAAAAGACTATTGCGATGACAAGTTATATCACTTGGTTCTCACTATTTGTCGCTGCTCATCGCTTTCATCGCCAGTCAAAATAATCCGTGCGGACGAACGCGGGCTTTCTCATATTCTGACTTGGGACTTAAAGGATTCCGCAGAGGCACTCGCTGCAAAATATGGAGGATATTTCACATACGATCTAAGCGTTCAGCGAGATGGCGACACGATGCAGAGCTACCGAACTACGCTGCTTTCTGTGAACAGCGCCGACACCACCCCGGAATTGGATGACCAGGGTGATCCGGTGACGAATGGCCAGAATAAAACGCACATTGTCGACTCATATAGCTTCTCAGCTACACCTGGTCAAAACTCCGTCGATATCACGTTCTACCAATCCTCATCACAGATCGCTAAGGTTGTTGGCCTAAGCGATCAGGCTCGTTCGCTCGCAAATAACCCGATTGACACTTGGCTTGACCTAGCGATGCCACTTGATATTGTGGGCGTAGTATCGGCTAAGGATATGGGGTTATCTGCCTATCGTGATCACAAAGCTCGCCGGGTTCTAAACGCAGCAGCCGGTATCGCAATGATCAGTTCACAGCCTGTCCCGATAGATACAATGTCGGGCCAAATTGCGTCTGAGCCAGCTGTACAAGTCTCATCTGCTGCACCAATAATCTTGATGTCTGGCACTCCAACATTGACGGTGCTTGGTAGCTCATCAAGCGAGACCGCGCACGCGCAAATAACACTTGCCGGCACCGTTAAGTCGGGCGAATGTGATTTGTCCCCGTCTCGTACGATCGCTTCCATTAGTGCATACGTTGATGATCCTGATCACGTCATTGCGATACCAGTAACCACCATTTCGAAAAACTTGTCGGGTACAGGCGGGCTAAACCACCCATATGCATATCTTGGGTCCTTCAACCAAACCATCGATCTTCCAGATTTGGCACCGGGGGAGCATCAGGTTCATTTAGACGTCTCGAGCGGCACGAAATATGATAACTGCGGGCAGTACGATTTCCGCATCGAAGTTACTGTTGTCGATCCTGAAGCGGATAATCTGAGCTACGCTGCGGGGCCAGTCACAGTACTAACTGCGCCAACCTCAGAGGACGCCTACCCTTCGGCCATCCAAATACTAGCAGACGAGGCGATTATGGCCGATCCATCAGCGAGGATCTTTGTCCAGGGGGAGATGAATCCAAATGGCAGGCCCCTAATCCCGGTCCTTGACGATGATGGCGCGGCGCGATATTTCGTTGGCACTTACGACGGTAGCCGCGTTGAATCGTCGCTTCAGAACATTGATCCAGATGGAATCATGCAAGAGGATCCAAACTTGATCCCTTCTAGCGACAATAGCTGGGTGATGTCCGCGCACACAGCCTCTAGCCTATCGGAGTCGGGGGACTTTCTGAAAGGTTTCTGTGAGGGATTTGTACAGGGAGGGGTGCAATCAGTCAAGGACGTATCGTCCCTCGCCGTGACAATTTGGAATGCTTCAAAAAATTGGAAGAAATACTTCAACCTTAAGACTGTCAAAAACTCAATCCAAAAAGTGAAAGAACTCAAACCAGTCCTGATAAACCTCTGCACGATTGTTCAATCGCTCGCAAATCGGAGCCTAGATATACAGGAAGCGGTTCTATGCGGCAATTTCGAGGCGTTGGATCCTGTTGTTCAATCTATGCAAAGGGGCCTGCAATATGGCTACGAGGTGCTCATGGCTCGGATGGATCAAGTGTCCCGCATGCCTGCGGAAGAAGCAGGCCGTAGTATGGGGGGACTAATGTTCCAGGTCGTGACAATAATTGTGCCCTACGCTAAGGCGGGACGGCTCGCATCCTTAACCAAAAGCCAGTTCCTTACTGACCTGCTTGCAAAGGTCCCAAGTATGGGCTCCACAATCAGAGCAGCAAAACTCGCCTGTGAAGGCGGCAATATGTGCTTTGTTGCTGGCACCCTAGTCGTAACGAACCAAGGACCGGTTGCCATCCAAAACATTCGCAGCGGCGACCAAGTGCTATCGCGAGACCCATTTACTGGACGACAGTCGTATAAGTCGGTATTGCGCCTAATCAGGACGAATCCGCACATTCTGTATCGTGTACGATACCGAGCAATCTCTAGCGCAGCGCGCGCGTGCCGCCAACCCCAAACCTCCGGTCGCGCAAAACGATCTCCGTCGGCGACGAAGTCAGACAGCGATGGGGACAGCGATGCCGACGACGACGGAGACATATCCGTCACTTGCACTGGCGTTCACCCGATCTACGTTGTCAATAGAGCGACGTTCGTGCCTGCGAGTGAGCTCGAAAATGGCGATTTGTTATTGTCGTCAAACGGAACTAGTTCCGAAGTGTGCGGCGTCGACAAAATCGAGCTAACGTCCGGTCGCGCTCAAGAAACGTATAATCTGGACGTCGACTATTTCCACACTTATTTCGTCGGCCAGTTGCCTGTTTGGGTTCACAATTCGTCAACTGCGCCGTGCGAGATGCTCAAAGTGGCGTACGTTGCGTTCCGAGATAAGGGTGTTGAGCCGCTTGAAGCGCTAAACAAGATATTAGCGGGGAGCAAGATACGCGGGCCTGTGATTGCAAAGGCAGCGCAGGCATGCACCGAGGATTGTATTGCAGATGCAATTGCAAGCAACGACATTTCAAGGGTTCCATCATACAGTAAAATCAGGGCAGTTGTAAAGGGCCACTGTACACCTACACCGGGCTTTGAAGATGACGAAATCCTGGCAGGATGTAATATTCAGGCGCACCATATTGTGCCAAAATGGATACAAAAAACACTGCGAATTACTGGCGACTGGAACGACGTACCAGCAGCATTACTTACTCGCGACGAGCATCTTGGCGCTGGCGGGGGCAGTTTTCATAATATCCTAGACAGATATCTGCACGAAGGCTCCACTTACAGTGCTCAGGAAGTGCGCGACGGGCTTGAGAATGCTTATAAAGACTTGGGCAGGCCAGAGCTTTATACAATCGCCGATAAATGGCTCAAATTAAAGGGACTATAATGAAAACAATTGGTAAAATTCTGGGAATACGGCCAACGACGGATTCGCCGGATATTGTCAGCCGTCTCGCGAAGATTTATGAGCCGGGGTACGTTGGAGATCACTTTGAATGTATCCTTCCGATCAACGATCCGGCTTATATGGAGGTACAAGCGCAACTACAGCGGGATGGATTTGAACCATGGCTAGGCTACCAGAAACGACGGGAGAATGAATACTGGTTTGAGTTGATTCTAGAATACACGCCTTCTGATTTAGCTGAGTTTGAGTTTTTCGTACCAAGGCCCCAAAAAGCGCTAGGAAGTGATCTAGTACCGCTCGGACGTCGTCCGTTAGGTATTGAATATAATCGGTCTAAGAGCCAAAAAGATATAGGTTTTGTTGGTTTTCCGCACGTGGTGGTATCCGCTTCGTTTAAGAATCACCTGGAATCGCGCGGGCTGACGCGAATCCTGTTTCGAGAAACGGTCTACGAAACTCGGCAAAAAGTGCCAAATCCAGCACCGTATTTCCAGCTAGCTAGTGACCTGGTTTTGCCACCGATGGCCAAGTCAGTGAAGTTAGTTAATAACGACGGGCAGCCGTTTGGCGGAGACTACGAAAACGGCTGCCATATTTTCCAACCCTTTGTTAGGGAGCGGGAGCCCCATTACTCTAAAGAGAGTTTTAACGGCCTTCCCGATTTTGACGTTGCGTTCACGGCTGAGAGGTTCGGCAATTTCGAGGAAACATGCTGCCAGCTCACAATAGTATCATCCCGCTTCCGTGATATCTGCATGGAACGTAAACTGCCAATGAACTGGCTTCCGGTTCACATCGACGCAGAATAGCACGGCTGCTTATTAAAAGTTCCAACCATTACAGTTTGTAGCAATCTCATGAAAAACTTCCCCGCCCTTACCGTCTTATTCGGAGCACTCGTTTTATTGCCCGCTCTCCATGGGCGAGCGGAAACAGCTTCAACTCCGTCGCTAGTGATCGCCGCCCCTCCAGAGGAGAAGGCCGCTACTCCAGAGCCAGCCGTCTTTGATCTGGGAACTATATCGCTGTCAGACACCAAGCTGCGCGCTCACACGTTCATCATACAGAACAACGGGACCTTACCGATCACGATTCGACTGGGGCAAAAATTGAATCACGCATATGATGCGTGGTTCGATAACTTTCGTGCTTCTGGTGACCACGACACGGACAGTAAGCGTTCAGGCTATTTTTCGATGTCTGCCGTACACGGTAGCACCGTTGAGGCAGGGGGCGCGACGCAACTGCACACAGTTGTGGACCCACGAATGCTATTTGGGCATCCTTACGACCTGCCGCTCAATATTACGGATGTCTCGGGAACGGCTCTAGTGACGTTGCATATCAAGGCAACGTCTCGCCCCCTATTTGTATCGGTGCCTGATCGGATCGATTTTGGGGTCGTAAATCCAGACCGACCGGTCGCCGTGCCAGTAACTGTCACATTTGATCCTGCTGTATTCGATCGCAGTCAGCAGCCATCACCGACTTTTTTCGGGATGGACGCTGGCGTGATCAACGCTGTGTTAGCCTCGTCCACAGGAATCCCGCCCGACCCCATTGTGCAGAAGTATATATTTACAGTCGCCAAAAGAGCCCCGCTCGGCCCTATCAGCGGGCAGGTCGCCTATTCAATTGGTACTAACCTAGGCCTTGGGCAGTATCTACTCGATGCGAAGCTTCCCGTTACTGGAAATGTGGTGGGGGACGCATCACTTTCCCCGTCCTATCTAGATGTTTCTGGACAGGCAATCGGGACAGTAGTAGAGAAGACAGTTAAGCTGACCGTGCCGTCCGCATCATATTTGGCATGGGCATTTGCTAGTAGCCGCAGCCCTGGAACCATAGTAGCAAAAATCCATAAGCCTGATGGAACACTGGTGACTACAGGCGATCCTTATATCCCAGTAACCGCCACTGTGGCATCAGCGGTGAGATCTGTAGGAGCCCCCGTGACGGCTAATATTGACGTTTCAGTAACAGTCCCTACTCACAGTGAAGTCGGGGAGAGTTCCGTCTACTTCTTTCTAGCTAACGGCGAGCAGATACGTCTACCAATCGTGTTCTCAACGTCTCAACCACGTTGATGCTAAACCTGTAGCTGTCAATGTAGCCATTTATTCCAAGCGCGGCGAGACCGGCAAAACCGTGGCGTCGTTCTCGACCGGCGACTGGTTCACCGGCGCGGCGACCATAGCATACTCGTATACCGACACCGCTGGCGCGCACGACGGCTTGCCCACCGGCCTCACGCCCGACCCCGCGCCGCCGGTGTCCGGCGGCACGCTGGGCGTCGCCAACAACCCCGCGAAGACCACGCTCGCGATCAAGGCGCAATCGACCGCCGCCCTCGGCGACATGCCAACCATCACCGTGACCGGCACCATCGGCGGCGGCGCGTTCGGCACCGCGTCGCTGGCCAACGCATCCGACGGCGGCGCGACGGTCATGTACCGGTACAAAGCCGCGTGGGATACCCTGCACCACAACTGGACGGGCAGCAACCCCGACGGCATGGGCCACAACGGCACGCACACTCTGAGCGCCGTGGATTCGAGCGGCCTACCGGTTGAGGTCCAGTTTGCGGCGAAGAAGGCCGACGGCACCTACGACACCCCGGTCGGCCGCGGCCCATCGGATATCGGAGCGGACGTGGAGAACCTGTCCATCGTGTCGGTGAGCCCGGACGAATACTTCATCGTCAAGCCGCACCCGACATCGGACGTGAAGTTCACGGTGAAGACGAACTGCTACGACGAAACCGCGAGCAGGACTTACACGCTGACGATCCGTCGCACGGAGAGTTCCAACACTGTTCTGCGAACGATATCAAAGACATCTGCGAGCAACAGCGAGGACCTTGTCTGGGATTACAAGGGAGATGACGGCAACCTCCTTTCTCGGGTGAGTGGCTATTACACGTTTGATTTGTCGGTACAGCGCGGTGCCGACATTGCGCAAACCTACCGATCCGGGAATCTCACGGTCCATGGACCTGCTCCGAACTTCGAAGCCGACGATCTAGGAGATTTCATATTCAACGATCAAGGGCAAGCTCACCTTCTGCTCGCCTATTCGCTGAGCGCCCCGCCCCTACAGGATTCGGGCAAGATCGATATCCTGAACTCGTTTAATACAAAAGAATTCCCCGTGGCTTGCCACGGACCAGCGCGTCTCTGAAGCTGTTCGTCAGCTCGGTTGGTTTCGTAAAGCGAGAGTGTTATACTTTTAGGCATGGCTGTTACTAAGAGTTGGCATTGCGCTTACGA
>DASXUY010000048.1:0-45193 GCA_036504535.1 Capsulimonadaceae bacterium | reverse complement strand
CCCCCCCCCCCCCCCCCCCCCCCCCCCGACACATCGCACAATCTCCAACAATAGCTCCACCTAACCTATCGCTAGATCAATTCCACCAATCGCCAACGCCGCGAAGCGACAAGGGTCCAGCGGCACGCTGGTGCCTCCCCGGCACGAGGGGCCGCCGGAGGCATCCTACGTCCCTCACTCACATCCCCCTTCCATAACTCGCCAAAATGGGCTATAACACAGCTATGAACCGCGATTTCGAATCCATCTACACTCATGGCTTTATCCGCGCCTGTGTCGGCGTCCCGTTTGTGCGCGTCGCCGACCCAATGTACAACGTGGAGCGCACCATTGGCCTTGCGACGGAGGCGTCGGCGAAGGGCGCGCTGCTGGTGCTTTTCCCGGAGCTCGGGCTGTCGGCATACAGCAATGACGACCTGTTTCACCAGGATGCGTTACTGGAAGCGTCGCTTGCCGCATTGGCGCGGTTGGTCGACGCGTCCCACGAACTCAGCCCGGTGATTGTCGCTGGCCTGCCCGTACGGCTTGAGCATAAGCTGTTTAACTGCGCTGCCGTGGTCTATCGCGGCAAACTTCTGGGTCTCGTTCCCAAGAGCTACTTGCCCAATTATCGCGAGTTCTACGAGAAGCGGCAGTTCACGTCGGGCCGCGATGCGATACGCGATACCGCGACTGTTAACGGTCAAACTGTGCCGTTTGGGACCGATCTCGTGTTCAAAGCATCCAACCTTCCCGACTTCGCGCTCTTCGCCGAGATCTGCGAGGATGTCTGGACACCGATCCCGCCGAGCACGTACGGTGCGCTGGCGGGGGCGACAGTTCTGGTGAACCTTTCGGCGTCGAATATCACCATCGGCAAGGCCGAGTACCGTAAGGATCTCTGCAACTCGCAGTCGGGCCGGTGCATCGCGGCGTACCTCTACAGCGCTGCAGGCCCCGGCGAGTCCACGACCGACCTGGCGTGGGACGGGCAAGCGTTAATCTACGAGAACAACCTGCTGCTGGCCGAGTCGCCTCGGTTCAGCGCCGAAGAGCATATCATCACCGCCGACATCGATATCGAGCGGCTGGTGCAGGAGCGGATGCGGACGACCAGCTTCGCCGACTCGGCGGGCGAACATGTGGACAAGGTGCGCGCGATGCGAACGATTGAGTTCGAAGTCCAGTTGCCAACGACGACGGGTCTTGTGCGAAATGTTGAGCGGTTCCCCTATGTGCCAAACGATCCCGCAACCCGGGATGCGCGCTGCTATGAAGCGTACAACATCCAGGTTCACGGGCTCGCGAAGCGCCTCAAGAGCGCTGGCATCGACAAGATCGTGATCGGTGTCTCCGGCGGGCTCGATTCCACCCATGCGCTCATTGTGGCCGCGCGTACCGTCGACATGCTCGGCATCCCGCGCAAGAACATTTTGGCGTACACCATGCCCGCCTTCGCGACCAGTGACCGCACGCTCAAGAACGCGCGAGACTTGATGGCGTCGCTCGGCACGACCGCGACGGAGCTTGATATCCGGCCATCGTGCCTGCAGATGCTGCGCGACCTCGGGCACCCGTTCACGAACGGTGAGCCTATCTACGATATCACATTCGAGAATGTGCAGGCTGGCGAGCGCACATCGCACCTGTTTCGCCTCGCGAACTTCCATAACGGCATTGTCCTCGGCACCGGCGACCTGAGCGAACTCGCGCTCGGCTGGTGCACATACGGTGTCGGCGATCACATGTCGCACTATAACGTGAACGCGTCGGTCCCCAAGACCCTGATCCAGTACCTGATACGCTGGGTGATCTCGTCGGCACAGTTCGACGGCGACACCAACGCCACCCTACAGTCCATCCTCGATACCGAGATCTCCCCGGAACTGGTCCCCCACTCCGGCGATGTCAATGATGCCCCCGCGCAAAGCACGCAGGAGAAGATCGGGCCGTACGAGCTTCAGGACTTCAATATTTACTACACCACTCGTTACGGTTTCCGGCCCAGCAAGGTGGCGTTCCTGAGCAGCCACGCCTGGGGCGACAAGACCGTCGGCGACTGGCCCATCTCGCTCCCCGAAGACAAGCAGAACGAATACGACCTCGCGACGATTAAGAAGTGGCTGCGCTCGTTCCTATGGCGCTTCTTCAAGACCAGCCAGTTCAAACGAAGCTGTATCCCCAACGGCCCCAAAGTCGGCAGCGGCGGCTCCCTCAGCCCCCGCGGCGACTGGCGCGCCCCCAGCGACAGCGAAGCGACCGTCTGGCTAGCCGAGTTGGACGCGAACGTGCCAGGGTGACTTCAAGAGCGCTCGCCGCTTGGGCAGCCTACTCGGCTGGAGCCAGCGTCCCACTGGACCGTCGACGCACATCGGTGGTGGCGGTGGTTGGCGATGCTGCGTCGACACGCGGCGAGGTGGTGAGGAGTGGAATGCGTTGTGGATGATAGCGTCGAGGCCAACGCGATAGTGACTGGCATGGTAACAAATCTATGAAGCTAGATATCGACAACCAAGCAAACGCTGTATGCCTTCATCTGATTGAGGGCGAGTTCCATGAGATGCGGAAAGCAGGTCCCAACGTCAACTTCGATATGACGGCTGATGGTCGCATTATAGGGATCGAGGTTCTGAACGCGCGGTCATTCTTTGGCGATCTCGAAAACCTGCCTGAAGCCGATGTCATTTCGCGCCTACTGTTGGCAGACAGGCCGATTGCCAAAGCCGCGTAACGGGCTAGTCGCTCACCATGTGGCCTGGCAGGTCGCGATTGCCTCGGCCATCAGCGGGACTCTATGCTGTGGGCGTTCGGTGCCCACAGCTAAACGGGGGAATCTATGGCAAGTGCCGAATTCCAAGAGGTTGATACTTACCAGTTACTTGGGTTCTCTGCCCGCGAAACAGAGGTGACTTGGCGCAAACAATGGGACGACTACCATGAGCAAACGTTCTTGCTGCGAAATGACGCGGGGATCATAAAGCCGTTATCAACGGACACCACCGTGTGGAATTCAGTCTTTGACGTTAATGGGAGCGCGTACCCAAAAGTACCGCGCAAAGCACCCAATTCCGATCCACTGGATCTGACGTCACGCCGAGATACTGAGCTTTGGATGAGTGTGCGTGAGCTCGAATCCGCCCTTGTTGCTAACGATATCAGAGCAAAATGTGCGATTGTTGCCCTAACCAAGTTCGTCCACCCTACTAGCCTTGGCAACTTCTGGCCCAAACCCGATCATCCTCAAACCGTAGACCCCGCTTGGCGCATCATCGGATTCGACGTATCGGATGACGTCATGCAAAGCGGGCTCACCGACTGCGGTTACGATGCCGAAGAGAAGCCGAATCTGGTCGCGCGTTTCGCTTCCAAGCTCAACGCTTACCACTTGTTCGATACTATCGATGACGCGTGCGAGTTCCGCGATGTCGCCGACGAACGCTCCCCCGGGCATGCCCCATTTTTTGTTTACGGGCTATGGCTGGTGAGTGGCACTTTGTGATTCGGGAATCCATAGCGCGTGCATCGTGGGGTGGCTGGGAGGCAAACTAAAAGAGCGCTCGCCGCTTGGGCAGCCTACTCGGCTGGAGCCAGGGTGTCCCTGAACCCGTATCGCGGATGGGCGGCGGCGGTGGTGGACGAAGCGGCGTGGACACGCGGCAATTGGCTTGGTGGTACATTAACACTAAGATGGTACATGAGCGGTAGGGCGAGATCATGAACAACATGGAACCTAAGGGCAACGACATTATTCTCTACGCAACGCCGGATGGCAGTGTCCACGTCGACGTCGTGTATGAGGGCGAAACGTTCTGGCTACCGCAAAAGCGCATGGCCAACTTGTTCGGCGTCGATGTACGCACGGTCAACGAGCACCTTATCAATATTTACAGTTCAGGTGAGTTGGCACGCGACGCAACTATCCGGAAATTCCGGATAGTTCAAATTGAAGGTAGTCGAGAAGTGGCGCGCGACGTTGACTGCTACAACCTCGACGCTATCATCTCGGTCGGGTATCGGATCAACTCGCGACAAGCGACTCAGTTCCGCATATGGGCCACCCAGACATTGCGCGAGTTTATCGTGAAGGGATTCGTGCTTGATGACGAACGCCTCAAGCTTAATGCGCGGTTCGGAGCAGATTATTTCGACGAGCTTCTCCAGCGCATTCGCGAGATTCGGGCGAGTGAAAGGCGGTTTTATCAGAAGATCACTGACATCTACGAGCAGTGCAGTATCGATTACGATAAAACGTCCGATCTCACCAAGAACCTTTTCGCAACCATCCAAAACAAGCTCCATTGGGCGATAACGGGGCAGACGGCAGCAGAAATCATCGCCGCACGTGCGAATGCATCCAAGCCAAACATGGGCCTCACAACATGGAAGCACTCTCCGAGCGGAAAGATACTCAAGACGGATGTGACCATCGCGAAGAACTACCTTGCCGAAAGCGAAATCAAGGAGCTTGAAAGAGTGGTGTCGATGTATCTCGACTACGCCGAGCTCCAAGCGCAACGCCAGATACCGATGAAGATGGCGGACTGGGTGACGCGCCTCGACGCCTTCCTGAGCTTCAACGAATACGAAATCCTGACAAACGCGGGCACGATATCCCACGAAATCGCGAAGGAGCTCGCTGAGAACCAATTCGATCAGTTTCGCGTAGCACAGGATAAAGTGTTCGAGAGCGACTTCGACCGCGAAGTGAAGCGGATCTCAAATCGCAAAGCCGACGACAAGAAGTCACTATGATGCCCTCGTTCGACTCGTTGGAGTCGTTGGAGTCGTTCGAAATTGATGCCGTCGGTATAACGTGGCGTGACTTCAAGAGCGCTCGCCGCTAGGGCAGCCTGCTCGGCTGGAGCCAGCGTCCCACTGGACCGTCGACGCGCATCGGTGGTGGCGGTGGTAGGCGATGCGGCGTCGACACGCGGCGACAGGCGAGACGCGGCGTGGGTGGTAAGGCGCCACCGCTTATGATATAATCATTAAGCTAGAAGAGTGATCGGAGGCGCGATTATGGTTGTCAATTTGAAACCCGATGTAGAAGAAGCGATCCGCCAGCAGGCTGAAATCCAAGGATTGTCGGTCGAGGAACTGCTTGCGCGCACGTTTCGGCCAGTTGACACCGAATCGCGCCTGATAACACACCTGCGCGCCCTCCAAGCCGAGTATGGCATGCCAGCGATTGAAAGTGGCAAGCACTGTACGTCGCTTACCGAGCTTATGAGAGCGTGGGATGCCGAAGACTCAGCAATGTCGGATGAGGAACGCGACGCTGCCACAAGACTTTGGAATGACATTCGGTCTAGCAAAGCGGGTGTCGACATCTGATGGTGCCGCAACGCGTAATCATTCTCGACGCCTACCCACTTGGCAATGCCGCATTACCACTCAGCCGAGACGAGGCGTCGAACCTCGGCGCTCAGGCGTGTCGCCATTGGATTGAGCATTGTGAGTCCATGGGTGCCGCTGTCTTGGTGCCTGCTATCACGTATTACGAGGTTCTCAGAGAAATTGAGTTGCGAGGCGCGGGCACTCAGTTGCAACGCCTTCAGTCTTTTTGCTTTAACGCGAACCGGTTCATTCCCCTTTCCACACACGATCTTACGGTGGCCGCGCGGCTCTGGGCAGCTGTCCGCCGAGACGGCCAACCGACAGCGGACCGCCACGCCCTGGACGGCGACGCCATACTCGCAGCTCAGGTACGCAATCTCCCTGTTGATCAATCCCATTGTGTAATAGCAACAAGCAATGTCAAGCACCTGATTCGATTCGGGGTCAAAGCTGCAGAGTGGCACGAAATCGAACCGTAGCAGAGGTGCTGCATCCCCAACGGCCCATAAAGTCGGTAGCGGCAGCTCTCTCAGCCACCGCAACGACTGGCGCGCGCCCAGCGACACCGGGGCGACCGTCTGGCTGACCCAGTGTGACGCCAACATCCCCGAGTGAAGAGAAGAGCGCTGGCGGGAACGTAAAGAGCGCTTGCCGCTTGGTCAGCCTCCTCGGCTGGAGCCAGCGTCCCGCTGGACCGTCGACGCGCCTCGTGGGCGATGGTGGTGAGCGATGCGGCATCGACAAGCGGCAGGGGTGAAACTAAGCGAGCTATCCGGAAATTCCGGATAGTTCACCTCGGCTCCAGCAAGTACCTAGCGCCCCTACGCTGCCCGCAGCAGCGGCCGCGCTTCAGCCGTTGCCACGGCCGCGTCTCCGCCCTGGGCTCCGAACTGGCCGACGACATCCTGTAGCGAGAGCGAGCGGTCGCTCATCGCCTGGCTGCATGCCGCAAGCTCCTCGACCAGGGCGGCGTTCTGCTGGGTCGCGCTGTCGAGTTCGATGACGGCGCCGTTGACCTCCTCGATGCCTGCGCGCTGCTCGTCGAGGCCGTTCGTTATTTGGGCGAGGGCGTCCGCAACCTGGTTCACGCTGCCGACGATCTCCCCGAGGCGCGCGCCGCTTTGTTTCACCAGATCATTACCGATTTCAACCCGTTCGGAAATGTCTGTGGCAAGCTCCTTGATCTCCTTCGCCGATGTTGAGCAGCGTTCAGAAAGCTTGCGCACTTCGGCGGCGACGACCGCAAAGCCTCGCCCCGCGCTCCCCACCCTTGCCGCCTCAATCGACGCGTTCAATGACAGCATATTGGTTTGAAATGCGATGTCGGAGATTGTGTTCACAACCGTCTCAATGCGGCGGCTGACATCGTGAACCGCGCCTATGGCAGTCACCGCCTCATCGGCGACCGCACCGCCAGACTGTGCCAGAGCCTTCGCCTCCATTGCGAGGCGATTTGCATCGTGAGCGTTTTCAACCCCCAGGCGAACCGATGATGTCATCTGCTCCATACTAGCGGCCGAGCGCTCCACATTCTGTGACTGTTCGGCGGTTCTGTGGGCCAGGTCATCCGATGCAGCAGCCACTTCTTGAGCCTGGTTCACGATTTCGTTGGTGGCTGTCCGGGTCTCGTTGATCAATGAACTCAGGTCGGCCATCATCTTCTCGAACTTCAGCTTGAGCTTGATGTCGGTGTCGCTAATCGTTTGCAGCAGGTCGTTTACCACCACGACGAGTTCATCCGCCCCCTCCACAGATACTGCCTGCGTTTCAGCGTTCTTGGTGGATGCAACATTAGTCTCGCGCATCCGTCGTGCAGTTGTCTGAAGGCTGACAATGACCTGATTGGTGGCGTTGTAGAACCCGCCAAACATGAACACGGCCAGCGCAAGGAAGACCGCAGTAATGATGTCCACGGCATTGCGCCGCTTTTCGAAGCCGCTGGATCGCACTCCGAGCAGCTTATCGAGTACTGGCAGCGCGCTCACCGAGTACGCAGTCAGCGACGTTTCCGCATCAGCTGCCTTTAGGCGCACGTCCGCCGCACCGGATCCCGCACTGGAGGAAAGCAAGGCGACGAACTTCATGACGCTATTACTTCCCTGCACGCTTGACGGTTCGAGGGAAGGCTTGAGCTCTGGCGATGCTGCAGTTGCATGGGCAACGTCCGAAATGAAGTTACCCTTCGCGGTTTCGAGCCCCGCGCCGAGAACCGCCAGGCGTGTCCGGGACGCTTCGGTCGATCTGCCGGACGTCGCGGCGATCACGGCGCGATCACGTGCCTCGGCGAGGTTGGCGCTAGCGGCAGGCACCTGCGTGAGTATCGAATCCATCGTGTAATAGCTGTTCACGTCGGGATCTAGGATAAGGTTCGAATTGGTGCCAATGCTCGTCAAAAAGGCCGTAAGTTGGCTAACGAGGGCAATATGTGCTTCCAGCACACCAGACGCGTCATTTCCGTTTGCGCGAACCGCTTCCCACTCGGTTTTGATTTTGCGCCACGCATCGCTAGTGCCAAGGGCCTTGCCAAACTGTGCGTCCACCTTGTCGAGCGCTTCAATGTCAGCTGCTACAGCCGCTTCGCTGCTCTGCAACTGGCCCGTCGCACCGGGCTCGCCAAGTTTGGCATCCACCGCAATGTGCTCGTGATCGATGACATGCTGAAACATCGACAGGACGGGGCGACAGTAGGCAACACCATCGCGCTCCAGGAGGGCAAATGAATTGTTGCTGTTGATTTCATGCTGGAAGAAGTAGAGGACGACGCCTAGTGGCATCAGGAAAAGCATACCGATCAGGGCAAATTTGTAGGGGTACTTAAGTCGGGTCATTACCCACGCCGAGATTGCGAAACCTGTGGTCATTTAAGAGTCTCCGTGGAGCAACTGGGGTCGCTACACACAACGAGTGGTCGATTTGTCTTGCCGAAGTGAAAGTTCGTTAGCTTAGTAATCGCAATTATTTATGGGTAGTTCCAGAGACTAACATTAGACCCATAGGTCCATAAATCGATTGAACT
The DNA here is from genome assembly GCA_036504535.1 of Capsulimonadaceae bacterium. Lineage (GTDB taxonomy): Bacteria > Armatimonadota > Armatimonadia > Armatimonadales > Capsulimonadaceae > JARLGU01. The sequence goes on along the minus strand of DASXUY010000048.1, from coordinate 36,861 downwards.
CAGCGGAATACCTCAGAAGGTCGTATTCTGGCACTTTTACCTGGAGGGCGTTTTTTCGCATTGGTGTGCGATTGTCCACGCTTTGGCGGATTGGCGGTCCAGCCAAAGGGGAAAAAAAATAATTGTTGAGCGGCAGCCATTTGGATGCATAATAGAGTTTCCATGACGCGGAGTTGGAAGTGGAGCATGGATATGCGGAATCGAGCGCGACAACGTGAAGAGTGGTTGACTCGGTTCGCATCGACTGTTTTTGCAGTCGCTTGCGTGGCACTTGCGGCCGCCATTCTTCAAGTCCTGGAGCCGTCGGTCGGCCATTCAACGCCGTTCATCACGTACTACCCTGCCGTTATGCTAAGCTCGTGGCTCGGTGGGGCTTGGGGCGGGCTCGTAGCGGCTATCATGGCTGTTTCAGTGACATGCGTCCGGTGGATCCTGCAGCCGGAGACGGCCCACCGATGGGCTTCACTTATCGCGTTTGCGATCGCTGGCTGCGGCATAGCCATGGTCGGCGAGGCTCAACGACTCCGCCACTTGCAGCTAAAACGAGCCCTCGCTCGCGAAACGGTCTTCAACCGAGTCGGTCGCGAAGCTCGAACATCCTCCGAGCCGGATTCGGTCCAGTCTGCCGCAGTCGCCGCTCTCGGCGAGACCCTTACGGTGGACCATGCATTTTTTACTTACTACGATATCCCAAATGATATATGCTGGATCGCCAGTGAATATAGTGCAGAAGGTCTGGCGTCGCCAATTGGCCGCTACACCTTGTCTGAATTTGAGTTCGATGCGTCGCTGACCTACTCCCATGGACAAACGGTCGTCATCAATGATGCCGCATCCACTGCAAACACCAGCTTTACCATTGCGCGACAAGCGTTACGCGTCCGCGCGTCGATAAGCGTGCCCATTTTCGACAGAAATATGCTATCAGCTACCCTTACTGTCGCGATGGCCGCTGAGCCGCGAACGTGGTCACGGGACGAGGTCGAATTAGTCGAGGCTGTTGCTGCCCAAACAATCGCGGCGATTGACGCGATCCGGGCAGCTCGGCGCGAGCACAAGATTGCGGTCGACCTGCAAAACGCGCTTCTCCCAGCGGTACCCGAGGAAGTTCCTGGCCTCAGGATCGCGCATTTTATGCAGCCAGCACTGGATGAAGCGTTCGTCGGCGGCGACTTTTATGACGTATTCGCGCTCGACAAGGGATGCCACGTCCTGGTTATCGGGGATGTTAGCGGCAAGGGCCTTCACGCCGCTGCTCAGTTGGCTCTCGTACGCAACAGCTTACGGATGGCGATCTATACTTATCGGTCGCCGGGACCAGCTCTCACGCACCTGAACGACGTCCTGACTGCACATGGGCTCGTAGACGGATTCGTCACAGCCTTTGTCGCGCTGCTCGATTCTGAGAGTGGAAGGCTGACTTACACGTCGTGCGGCCATGAGCCTGCCATCTGGCAAAGCGCCGCAGATGGCTCGACCACCACGGTAGGCGAAACAGGTCCGCCGCTGGCCGTTGTCGAAGGCTACGAATACGACGGGCACGGCATTTGCCTCGCGGTAGGAGACAGCCTCTTGTTGTACACGGATGGCCTGTCGGAAGCGGGTCCCAATCGCAAGGAAATGCTTGGCACGCACGGGGTCGAGATGCTGCTTGCAAGTGAACCCCACTTTACCCGCATTCAGGACCGTCTCGACGACCTGATTGCACGAGCAGCCGCCCACTCGCACGGCGCATTCCGCGACGATGTCGCAGCGCTCCTTTTACAGCGGATTTAGGGTTTCGCGTCGCACCTACGCGCCCCAGGTCCCGAGCGCCATCTCACAACGGGATTCCAATCCCATACCCCGACTTAGGTCCCTGGCGGCTCATCCGTCCCCATGCATAGTTCGCTCGCAAGGAAGGCATCGACTACCTGCGGGTCAAAATGCGTACCGCTCCCAGCGGCGATGTGGGATCGCACTCTCTCGACGGGCCAACCTTCACGGTAGGGACGATTTGACCTGAGAGCGTCCCAAACGTCGACAACGGCAAATATGCGTGCGCTGAATGGAATTTGCTTGCCGACCAGCCCACGTGGGTATCCGCTACCGTCCCATTTTTCGTGGTGGCAGTACGGGATGTCCAGGGACGGAAGCAAGTATGGAATGGGTGAGAGCAGTTCGTACGCGTATACTGGATGCTTCTTCATCACAACCCATTCGTCATCACTCAGATGTCCGGGCTTAAGCAGGATAGAGTCGGGTATTCCCATCTTGCCGATATCATGGAGCAGCGAGCCCCTGTAAATCGACGTGATCTCCTGACCGCGGACATCCAAGTCACGCGCAAGAACGAGAGCCGCATCCGTGACACGCCTTGTATGCCCCTCGGTTTCGTGGTCGCGCAAATCGAGAGCCTTTGACCATCCTTCAAGGGTACTGTTGTAGGCAATCTCTAGTTCCACGTTGGAGCGTTGCAGATCGGTGAACAAATCCGCGTTTTCAATGGCAATTGCAGCCTGGCCGCCCAGCGCTTCGAGAAAGCTGAACCAATCAGCGTCAGGCTCCATCAAGTCTCGATGGAAAAGCTCTAGAACACCAGCTACTCGTCCCTTTGTTATTAGTGGTACTGCCCAGTAAGCCTTGAACTCTTCGCCAGAAATGAGCGGTACACGGACAAAACTCGGATCCATCGATATATCGGGGACCCCCAGGGTTCGCCTTTCCAATGCAGCGCGGCCTGCGTAGCCCTCGCCCAATCTGATGTGCGTATTTGAAATCCCACTTGTTCGGAAGCCTCGCCCAGCAACATATTCCAGGCGCTGCGTGTGCGTGTTGAGGAGCAAAATCGACGCGCAATCGACGTTTAGGCGGCTCGTCACCTGATCCAAAAGGACGCTTAACGTGACCCTCAAGTCGAGACTGCCAGTGATCGCGATGTCTATATTTCGCAGCGCCTCGATGCGCTTTAACTGCTTTTGAATCTGCAAATCGGCAAGTTTTCGCTGCCGAATATCTTGCACAATAGATGAAGCTCCAATAATATGCCCCGACGTATCCCTGATCGGCGAAACAGTGAGCGAGACATCGATTAACGTGCCGTCTTTGGCGCATCGCACCGTCTCAAGGCTTTTGACATGTTCACCGCGCGCGATCAAGCCGAGTATTTTGGGGAGTTCGGCTGGGCGATCATTGGGGATCAATAGAGATATATGTTGACCGATCATTTCGTCTGCGGTATAGCCATATAGTCTTTCTGCCGCGTGATTCCAGCTCGTCAATTTGCCGTCGAGCGTTTTTCCGATTATTGCGTCGTGTGAGCCTTCCACTATGGAAGCTAACAGCTTTGCTTCCTCCTGCGCGGTCACGCGGTCAGTCACATCCACCATGCAGCCATCCCAGATGATCTCGCGATTATCCTGAATCTCAGGGTGAGCCATCCAGGTAACGTGCCGGATCATCCCGTTTGGCTGTACTATCCTGCCCTCCCAACGCAAAGACGTGACATTTTCATTCGCGCATTTGGCAATGTTCTCGAATGAGACCGACTCGTTGGGATGGACAAGATGACCAAGGCTCGCGTTCATCGACTTTAGGGCGTCGGGGGACAAGCCCACCATATCGATACTACCATCGCTAACATATTGGAACTTCAGCGTGCCGTCGGGCCGCCGCACAGCGCGATAAATCATTATCGGCAGATTAGAAAGCATCCGGTCAAGGCGACGCTCACTCTTAGCTAAGGCGACCTGTGCTGCGTGCTGCTCGGTAACATCCTCGCACAATCCGATGAAGTTTACCGTCTCGTTCGCCTCGTTCATGACGGGACTTATGGTGAGTCGAACTGTATACGGGGCACCATCAAGCCTGTGTCCCGATAACTCGCCTCTATATGTCTCCGCGTGCGCGCGACAACGCTCTATTTCTCGGATCGCTTCTTCGTCGGCACCTTCCGGGGTAAGTTCCGCAGCGCTTCTCCCAAGTAGCTCTTGAGGCGGTAAAGTCGAGATGTCACTAAACGCTTTGTTCACGAAAACCAGCGGATCGCCTGGCATTTTGGGATCGGTCACGAAAATTCCCACGGGAAGATCGGTGATCGCGGCAAGTAGGCCAGCATGCTCCGCCGACATTGTTTTCACCAGAGTCGCTTCGACGCGTTTGCCGTGGATGGCGTATCGGATTGATCGCTCAAGGATGCAAGAGGAGAGGTCGCCTCGAACCAGGTAGCCCATAGCGCCTGCTTCCATAGCGGCAACATCGGAAGCGTAATCATCTTGGGATGAAATGACAATGATAGGCGCATCGGGGCGAGCGACAAGGGCAGTGTAGATGAGATCAAGTCCACGTGCCTCGCCGACGTGATCGCTTAGCAAGCACGCGTCATAGTCAACTGCAGCAAGCGCAGAACTGGCGGCATCGAAGCTTGAGACGCGCTCGATTGAGAGAGGCGAGCCATGGACACCGCCGAGGAGAGATGCCATCGACGAATAACATTCGTCGTTGTCTTCTATGACGAGTACTCGTATGGTTTCGTTCATCACACCCTCCTTAATGGCGGGACCCGCAGGTGCCTGGACGAAACCAAGTTTACTCGAGGGCAGCCTACAACTTCGCTGCTCTCAGCGTAACACGCATTGACTATCTAGCTGAACTATACCACGCTAACTGGCTAACGCGGGCGAAGTTTGATCAGAATCGATTTGTGCTAATAATAAAAGAATATTATATTTAATCCTTATTAATCGTTTTCCGGTTAAAGCAACTGAATATGTGTAGCACGCCCTATAACTTTGGAATATTTGTTCGTATTATATTGATAATTTGACTCTACTATGATATAATCAAAGTAACTGCGGCCAGTTCGAATAGTCAGTTTGCTGGCGGGTTCAAGCTATACAAGCGCAATTGGTAAGTGAAATCGTACGAATTCGGGTCCCATTTGCGCAATGCGTTATGAATAGCAAGAGCCGTTTATGCATAATATGCGCCGCTCTCTCGCCGGATTATGCGCTTTATCGACGCTATCACGCTCGCGGGGAGGCGTATGCAATGCACACCGTTTTTATCGCATAGTCGCATTATGCAGACCGGTAGCGGTTAATAGCCCTAGCAGGGCAGGATTTCGCCGTCGCGGGTCGTAATAGGTGCATGAGGGACGAATTATTGTCCCGAAAGGATTTGAAATGAGCGATTTATGGATTTTGGCGGGACAGTCGAATATGGAAGGCTGCGGCCTTTTAAACGATCTGGAGCCCAGCCACCCCAATGTCAGGATGTTTGCGTTTGGCGACAAGTGGAAGCTGGCTGACGAGCCACTGCACTGGCTACAGCAGGCCGTCGACCGCGTTCACTGGTGGAACAAGGACGACGAGACGCACAAGGAAGACATACAGAACGAGATCAAGAACCGCATCAAGGGCTGCGGGCTGGGGCTGGTGTTCGCCAAAGCCATTCACGCCGCGACAGGTGTTGATATCGACCTGCTCCCCGTAGCGCACGGAGGGACATCGCTGGACCAGTGGAGCCCGGAGAAGAAAGACCTTGGCGGCGATGGTTCCTTCTACTACGCCATGATCCGCCGCACGAAACTCGCGCTTGAGACGCGCCCCGAGGCGAAGCTGCGCGGCGTGCTCTGGTATCAGGGCGAAAGTGACTGCAACCCGACAGCGTCGCGGCTCTATCGCGAGAAGACGCTCGACCTGATTCGCGCCATACGCGAGGACTTGCAGGCGCCTGAGCTGCCGTTCTACCTCGTCCAGCTTGGCTGTCTCGTCAACCCCGAGCCGCACGCGCCGACGGACGTCGCGACGTGGAATATTGTTCGCGAGGACGAGCGCCTTATCCCGTCGCTTATCGCAAACACAGCTGTCGTCCCCGCCATCGACTTTGACCTCGATGACGGCATCCACATCTCGACCGCATCGCAGAAGCGCCTCGGGCAGCGCTTCGCGAATATTGCGCTCCGAGAGGTCTATAGCAAGGAGACGCCAACCGCGATCGATGTCGCCAGTGTCCGCCGGGACGGCGCTACCAAGGTGATAGTGACGTTTAGCGGCGTGAACGGCACGCTCGTCGTACCCGACAAAGCGGGGCGTATTCACGGATTCGGTATCTCGACTGCCAGCCGAGACCACGAAGCGGGCTTTATTTACAAAGCTAAGCTCACCGGGGCGAACGAGGTCACATTGCTGCTGAACGGGGAAATGGCAGCGGATGCCAAGATCTGGTACGGCTTCGGGTTCAACCCGGTGTGCCAGCTCACCGATACCGCCGACATGGCAGTTCCGACATTCGGCCCGATTGCGATCGCTTAGTCCTACCCGTGCCCGAAGCGCCCACGCACTCAATGAGCGTGGGGCGCTTTGCGTCGCGCAAGCGTGAGGCAGGGCACGCTACCGCGCGTCAGTCAAGCTCGGGAGCACCGATCTCATGTTCTCGGCCCACATATTCGCAAGCTGAAGCGGGGTCGAGTCGTTGATCACGGCGGTTGTTGAGTCGGCGGTGAAGAGAAGCTGGCCCTTGACGCTAACGATTGCGTCGCCGTCGACGATGCTGGTCGTGATGTCACTGGGCTGGATTGGCCCCATGCCCAGGATAGCGTTGACGCGCTCCTGGGTGAGTAGAGCCCTCTGCTCTGGCGTGTAGCCGCCCGCTGAGTTGCGGAAGCGCATGATGGTGGTGCCGCCGATGAGCACGGCTGTAGAGGTTGTCTTGTCGTCGCTGACCTGAATGTCGCGTAGGTGGTAGGCTCGCCGCTGCGCCCGGTCGGAGTTCGGGTACGCGTAGACCGCAGGCGGCATTTTGTTGGTAGACGGAGCCGCTTGAGCTTCGGCCATCACGCACAGCATAGCGAGAGTGAGCAAGGCTACAGCAGCAACAGTCCGGTTCGGTTTTCGGTAGATCATGGTAAGTCTCCAGGCGCGGGAAACGCGCCACGAGAATACTTACCCAGGAGTTCACGTCTTCTAATCCGGAGGAAGAGGTAACTCAAACGCAGCAAAGGGCAGTCGAGATGACAAACAGAGCACTCTGATGCCGCTCGACCGCCCTCGCCGATGGTTCGATACGCTACTTGGCGACAGTTAAACCGGGAAGCAGGCTCCGGGTTGCAGTTGCCCAGTCCTTCGCAAGTTCGATTGGGGTTGTCTTGTTGACACAGGCTGTTGCCGGATCGGCGGTGTAGAGCAGGTGTCCCTTCACCGTCACAACTGCAGCGCTCTTTGTCTGGACAGCCTTGATATCGGACGGCTTGATCGGTCCTAGGCCGAGGATCAGGTTCAACCGCTCCTGGGTTTCTGTAGCGCGCTGCGTGGCCGTGTAGCCTGCTGCCGAGTTGCGGTAGCGAATGAACTCGGTGCCGCCGAGGAAGACATCGGTTGCGGTTGTTCGGTCATCAGACATCACGATCGGGCACGTGGCGGCCTTCTTACCGGTCATCTTGCACACCTTGCAGGCCATCGGCTTTGCCGATGTACCCGTTTTCTTGTGCGTTGGCCCTGCGTGCGCGACGATTGCGCTAAGGGCAACGGTTAATGCGATCGCAAGTGTCAGGTACTTTTTCATAGTTTCTGTATCTCCAGTTGTCTCTATTGACAGCGTTTGGTGCGAAAACGTAAGGCCGCCCGTTGGAAACGAGGTGAAGTAGTAAGGACAAGGGCATCGGGATCGACAATGCTAAAACCGGCCCATGGGAAAGGCGACCCACCCGTATAATGCACCCAACAGCATAATCCATGCCGAGTTGATATGATAACGGATAATCAGTATTATAGCAATACCTGCAAGCAATGTAGTTGGTAAGTCGATAATCGCTGCGCGCGCAAGCGACCAGCTTACGCAAACGAGTAGGGCTACAGAGGCGGCGTTGACGCCATCCAGGAACGCGGCTGCCACCGGCTCGCTACGAAGCTTCGGAATGAGCGGTCCGCTGACCGCCACGAGCAGAAAGGCTGGCAGGAAGATGCCGACAGTTGCTGCAAATGCGCCCGCTGGACCCGCCAGGATGAAGCCGATGAACGTTGCCGTCGTGAACACCGGTCCCGGAGTGAACTGCCCGACAGCTACAGCATCGACGACCTGCGATAAGGTCAGCCAATGGAGACGCTCGACAAGGTTTGTCTGAAGGAAGCTCAGCAAGACGTAGCCGTTGCCGTACAGCACTGAGCCGATCTTGAGAAACGTCGCGAACAAAGCTGGCGGCGACGGGCCAGCCGCGAGGGTTCCAACTCCAGCGAGTGCCAACGGAACGCCAATCAGTGCCAGCGCCACACCGGCAAGCGCGCCAAAGTGCGTGGGGCTGACCGCCACCTCGCGGCGAAGGACTCTGTGCGTAACAACCGCGAAGCCGCCTCCGAAAAGGATGATCAGGTTGTTGATGCTAAGGAAGCTGAGCGCGACGCCGAGCACGCCAGTTGCGCGCGCGTCAGACGCCCGCCACGCAGTTCGGCCCAGCGCCCATGCGGCAGACGCGACAACGGCGGCGATTACTGGCTTGACGCCATAAAACGCGGCTTGCACGTGCGGTAGATGGCCGTAGCGCACGTATCCATAAGCGATGGCGCTCACAAGCAGCGCCGCAGGCAGGATGAAGCACAATCCGGCGAGCACGAGGCCCATCCAGCCGCACCGCCGTGCACCGATATAGATGGCCACCTCGGTGGACCCAGGGCCGGGGATCATGTTCGATGCGCCGACCAGGTCCAGAAACTCGCTGTCGGTGAGCCAGTGGCGCTTCTCGACAAACTCGGTCCGCATCATGGCAATGTGCGCGGCAGGACCGCCGAACGCCGTCAACCCGAGCCGCAGGAAGATGATAGCGAGTTCGGCAAGTGATGAGTGTGTCGATTGGCTGGAAATGCTGGCCATGCCCTATTATGCACAATGTCGCCGTCACGGCATTGTGCATACGCTACGGCCGAGGGAACATTAAGGGTAGGCTCCCTTCGTGTGAAGTTCGATGCTAACGTCCTTCACTGTTGCCTTGCCGCCAGCGAGCATCAAGATCAGCTCGTTAGGCTGCCCGAACTTGACGTAGGGTGTGACATTCAAGTTCTGCTCGGCGCTGAGCCAGTGGTGGAATCGAGCGACATAGCGGCCATTGACGATCACGCCGCGCAGCGCCCCACCCCAGTTGGCGGTCGCATGTACGACAACGGTCTTGCCGCTGGCCGATGGGCTCAGCGTGAATGACCGCCGCGCCGATGCCCCGTCGACGGTGCCGGGGAGCTTTGCGGGTGAGTAGCGCAAGTAATCGGTGGAAAGGTCCCACGCGCCAGCCAGATCGATTCGCTGCGCGGGATCTGGATGATAGGCGATCCATGCCGGCCCGCAAACACCCATGATGTTTGTCGCGCCAGAGACTTCGACGGCAATGACGTGCGATGTCCCGGGGCGAAGGGTGTCCGTAAGGTCCTCTTCGCGCAAGCCGCCACCCCAATCGGTCAGCTTCTTGCCGTCGAGATAGATCGCGCCGCGATCCACGAACACGTCGCGGTTCCAATGAACCATAGACAGCAGTACGCGGCCGCGGTTCCATGCCGTCGGCACAGTGAAACGCTTGCGGAAGACGCCGCGATGCACGCCAGGGTAGTCGGTTTGCGTAACAATGCCAAGGTTGCGCGCTTGCCATGTGGCATCGCTCGCTTGCGCGTCGATAAGCGGCGCGACGGGTTCGTCACCCGTCAGCGGTCGAAACCGCCAGGCACCGGTCAGGTCGACAGCCATCCGCTCGGTCACGGGCGGGAACGGTTTGCCTGCGCTCTTTGTGCCCTGCCACCATGCGGTTTGGAGGTCATACCACTCAGCGGGACCGCTGGCGATGGATGTCCGCGGTGTGAGGTAGACGACAGTCTGCAGCGGCGAGAGCGTTACGGGCATGCGGCCACCGGTAATCGCCGCGCGCGCCCCATCTTTGAGGTCGACGCGCCACGTCGGCTTGATACCGGCGGTGAAAGCGACGCTCCCCGATACCGTGTCGGTGCCGCTGTCGTTCCACAGCGTCCAGACATCGTACAGGCCATTGTTGCTGATGTCATGGCGCATGATGACGCGATCACTCGCGGGCTCAAACCGCGCGGGAAGCGGTGCGACGTTCCGAGACTGGAGTATCTGATCGAACAATTGGCTCGTGGCGCGGAGTTCGGGCGACCAAAGGCCGTTTTCGGTCGTGGGCGGTAGGCCGTACTCCTGCAGCACGCCGCGCGGTTTGTAGTAGTTCCAGATGTCGTAGTCGATCCGTGCAGGGAGGCTGCCGTGCGTAAACCGGCAGCCGACTTGGATGATCTGGCCCTTGCCAAGGCGACGCATGCCTATAGCGACGGAACCGTCATCCTTCCATGTCGCAAGGTCTACAGTGTCGAGCGCCACCTTCCGCAATGAAAGCCCATCGGCGCGTGCGCTCTGCAGCCAGTCGCCTCGGAACACTGATTGGCCAGACGCGAAGGAGAGCATATTGGTGCGCCACGGAGCGGGCTGTGTAAGGCGCGTGACATGGTATCCGGTTAGCTTCTCGATGGGCCAAGCGTTAGCGTGGGTGGACGTGTGTCGGCCAGTCTGAACGAATGTCACGAATGTGCCGCCGCCGCGAACATAGCGTTCGATACCATCCAGCAGCTTTTGGTCCATAATGCACGTGTTCGAGTCGATCACGACACGGTAGCGAGCCGCGTCGCCATTCTCGAACGAGGCTTCCATAAGCCCATCGCTGTCATATCGCTCCCGCAGCACTGCGCGCGGGTTCCACTCCCAGTACCCGGAGCCGAGGTGAGTCGGGTTCGACCCTGGATAGTACGAAATGTTCCAGGGGTAGCTGGTCAGGTATGTATTGCGCTCCGAGTAGAGCGCCGCGACCTGGTTACGAGCGGCGTGGATCTTGCCGATGGCGTTGTAAGTGCCCCGGTTCTCCGCAAGCTGGGCGCGCACATCAGGCATGAACTGGAGATCGGAGAAGAACTGGAAGTAGTCGATCTGGTTCACTCCCTCGGTGATCCAGCGCCCCATGAACGCAAGGAAGCCGGGACCGTTTGGCGCCGCGCTTCCCGGTTCCGCAGTTGCTGGCAGTCGACAGCCTCGCATCAGTGCGCACAGCCGCTCGTTCCAGAAACCGGCCTGCGAACCCGTGTCGTGGAAGTCGCCGCCGAAATCTTTGGCGGCGCGAGAAAGACCATCGACGTATACACTCGGCGAGGCGAGCTTGATGCCTGCGTTCGGGTCAACCTGGCGGATCATCTCGGACCCGCGGTAGACGGCGTTCGCGCGTATGTCCGCGTTCCAGTCGGCGTAATCCGCCCATTGTGCGTTGAGCGCTGGCCCAAGTTCGGGGTACGCCTTGGGTTCGTCGCCCGTTAGGTAGACGCGACCGTTGAACATGCCGGACGGCAGGGTCATGGTTATCACATTATCGCCCTGCTGGAGCGCTTTGCTGACGTCGAGGAAGGCGAAATGGCTTTCGCTGTAGCGCGGCGGATCCTCGGGTATAAGCTGCCCGTTCACATACACATGCACCAGGGCTCGAGGGTTATCGGCGCCTCGCCTGGTGTCATTTAGGTCCCACGTGCACAACCACACCCGTGGATGGGCATTGCGCCACGCGGCAGCGACATTGACGTGGCGGCGATAGACGGCGGGCTTGCGCGGCAGGAATCGCGTGATCCCATGTCCCGGGGTTTGTAGTGTTGGCCAGGCGCTATCGTCAAAAGCCGACGTTGCCGCTGTGGCGTCGAACGGGGCATCATAACTGAGTCGCCACTCGCCAGCGAGGTCGAGCGCATTCGGCCCCCACCCTACAAACGAGTAGATTTCAGGGACGCGAACGTCGTCCCACGATTTCAGCCTTGAGGGAGCGCCGTACCAGCGCTTCGAGAGATTGGCGAGCGTGCCATAACGCGCCTTCAGGTAGTCGCGGTAGGTTTTGTCTGCGGCCGGCCCGTATTCCAACATCTTGTCGGCAATCCCGTGGCCCATTTCGCTGTGTGGTTCAAGCCAGTCAAGAATATTGTTATTTGACGCCAATTGCCGGACGGATTTCTGCACCTGCCCGAGTGCTTCGTCCTTCGCTTGAAGACCGCTCCACGCGCCGATCTCCTCAGCAAAGTTCATCGACCCATACCATCCGCCCTGAAACGACGGCTGGTACTGGATGGTCTGCTCAGGGTACCGATTCAGTACCGCGTAAGTGCGGTAAACATCGAGGTTGACGCCCACAGGGATGCCATTGCGCCCCGCTTCGGGGATCAGCCAGTCGATGGCGTTCACCGTGGAGACTCCGTCGGCGGTTTCGTTCGGCTGCGGCCCCAGCGGCAGCACGAAACCGGTGGGCTGCCCCTCCTTGGCATAGGCGAAATCGCGCACGGGATCGTAGCCGCGGGCGGTTTTCGGGCCATCGTAGCTGGTCCTCGAAGCGAACGGCATGTAGTACGACTCAAAACCGTACTTGTCGAAGCGGTCAAGGAACGTTGGCACCTTCACTTCGGCCACAAACGACGCCTGCGCAAGCTTGGAGCCAAGCACCTCTTCGAGCAGCTGCGACATGGCGCGCTGCGACGTAGCCGCGAACAATGTGACGTTCTTCCCAAATCTGGCTGCCGCAACCAATCCCTGTCCTTGCGCCGACCACGCTGCCAGTTCACGACCGCCCACTTTGATTTTGACCGGGCTCACCCCAGGGAGGAGTTGGATATCGGAAACGTACTTGGCCTGGGTCAGTCGGGCCTTCGCGTCGCTTTCGCAGGCAATCGCCAGAGCGCTTCCCGTGCTTCCGTCGACGGTGTAGCGCGTATCGGTCGCTGACAGGGTCCCAAAGCCTCGCATGGAAGATGGCGGAAACATCGTCCGGCTGATCGGTTTGGCGGGGCTAGCGACCACATTGGACGCGGTTGAAAGAAAGAGAGCGACGAGGAGGGCGCATTGCTGTTGGATCTTCATTGAGTCTCCGGCGAGATATATTGGGGAACAAGAATGTCGACTCGCGAACCACAATTACAATTGGAGCGCGATCTGGCGATGGTAGTGGCGTCGGGGCCACCGTGAGCAACATGCCCAATTGTAGTGCAGTTGTCTATATAACGCAAGCGTTATCTTTAGCGGAATATTGTAGTATTTGCAAATCATGGTGGATTGACATAAAATCGCATTCATGCATCATTCGCCTGCAAGAACTTGCGCCAAGCTACGGTACTCGTGTCCATTTCCCGCGCCCTTTGCGTTCGTGGTACACTGACAGAAATGCCGGGCTTGGATGCCCGTGCTTTTCGGCTCCTTGCCGACCTGGGGTAACAACCATGCGTTTGCTTCGTTCCACTGCCATACTGTGCACCATCCTCTGCGCGCTCATCGCTTGCGCCACGTTGCCGTCCGCTCATTCGCAAACCGCCAAGGATCTCGCCGACAACCGCGCGCTTGACCAGCGGTTTATCGACGCGTTCCAGCGCCTGGACGTCAACGCGATCATGAGCTGCTACGCCAATAACCCGAATTTGATCGTCGTCTTTCCCGACGGCACACAGGTGAAGGGATGGGCCGATGTCCGCACGGGATACACGGCGCTGTTCAGCATGTACTCGCAGATACGAGGCGAGCTGACTGAAACCAACTATGTGGCGACTACGGATGGGATGGTAGGGTTCGGTAAGGGTTACCTTTACATGACGCCGCGTTACGGCGGCAGCTCCGAGCAGCGCCTGGATATACGTTACACGGACTATCGTATCAAGCGCGGCGCAACATGGGCGTACACGGTCGACACCATGACTGCGGTCGCGTACCAGCCGCTCCCGACCGATTCGCTTTACACGCGGCTTGGCGGTTATGACGTGATCGCCCTCATCGCCGACGATTTTGTGCAGCGAATGACGTCGGACCCCCAGCTCAAGCCGTTCTTCGGCGGAATGTCCACAGACAGCCGTGGCCGAATGAGGCAGCTAACGGTGGACTTGATCGCGAGTAAAGCGGGCGGACCGGTGAACTTTGTTGGGCGCGACATGCGCACGACCCATGCGGGGCTTGGGGTGACCGATGCAGACTGGCAGCGGGTGCTGAGCGATTTTGGCGCATCGGTGGACAAGTATAAGGTGCCCGCGCCGGAGCGACGAGACTTGATGACGCTAGTGACGACGCTGAAGGATCAGCTTGTGGAGAAATAGGCGGGACAGTGCTCGCGTTGAGTGGGTGGGCTAGGCCTGCGCGCCGTGGGCGACGGGTTGCTCATGTCTGAAGCCTCTCGGAGAATGTTCACGAGACGTCCCCAAGGAGAAATTGGGCCAGGGGCACGATCACGGGTGTGCCCGCATGAACACGCAAAAACGGGCACGAACTAGTAGTTCGTGCCCGCTCAGCGTTCGACTCAACGCAATCGACGGCTATTGCCGGCCTGTTAGGATTGAGCCATTGTCACTGCTTGGTAGAAAGCAACCTGCTGGTATAGGGTCTTCCAATGGTTGGCGCTCTTGCCCACCGCTTCGGGAGATCGGCCCAGATCGTCGCTCGTCTCTTTTGTGGTTCGCATCAATTCTGTAGCAATTTTGTCCCAAACAGTTAAGACGTCGTCAAAGCTTCCTCGCCACCTTGCTTCACCGGTCTCTTCATCGTTAATGACCATCCAGCGAAAAGCTGCGAGCATTGGCAGCAGAGCGCCACTGTAGAGGCGCGAATCGCTTTTTGCACCGTCGATGAACGTGAACTCGTGGGCACCCTTTTGAGCATGGTCTACGAAAGCAAGTAGCCCAGCCTTCTTGTTTCCTGAAGCATTCCATTTCTCTGGTGCCGTTAGCGAGATTGTGTCGTGCAATACAAGAATGTCGTTTAGGATTGGTCGAAGGTGTTTAAGTGGCTTTTGATCTTTCAAGTAGCTAGCTAATACATTCTGCTTACTTGTGTACGCACGTATAGGATAACTATTGCCTTGATTCGGGTAGAGGGTAATGTTGAAAAGCTCCAAAATCCTCAGAATATCAGATATTGAATACGCCCCATCTTCGTTCTGCTTGTATGCAATCGCTTTTTCGTACGTTTTACCTTTTACGGCCGCCTTAATCCAGTCAAACATGCGCTCGTGATTTGCTAGTGAGGCAGGATGAACCTGAAGTGCTGTATTGAGACCGCCCGCAATCTCTGTAGACACATCGCTACTGAATCCCGTAATAACCTCAACTTTAACAAACTGGGTTATCTGCTTCTGAGGGTCAGAGGCAGAGTTGTGAAGCCTGATTCGGTCCTGGTTTTCGTTGATGATCTTGTAAGTGTGGCCGCCGTCCACGATGCCCTGCCGCTCCTCGGTGAATACGATTTCATATACATCGTCGCCCTTTTTCACCAATCTGTCAGCAAGCACGGTAATCCCCTTGTTTTTCAAGTGAAAGGTGTTCAAGGTACCTTCTTCGTTACGAAGGTGCTTTGCTACGTCCCGGTAGATCATCTTGTCAGTATCCGCAATTCTGACATTGGACTCATCAACTGGTAGACCTTGAGGAATATCGAGAACGGAACAAAGGAGGATGTGGCGCTCTGCGCCGTCAAAGACAGGGTCGGGGAGACGCCGGGCAAGCCGCGCCTTAAGGGTGCAAGTGGTCATTTTTTCTCCTGCTGGCAATTCAATTGCCGCATTTTTCGTTTGAACTTTTTACATAACTGCATCCACAGTCTGTTGTCCAACGATTGCATGCATTATAACAGACCTATTCGGCACTGTCAATGCGCTTACCTTACATGCGCTGGCTCTTACCGCCGTCGGCATCGGCATGTGTGGTTGGCGTGTACCTAATTTGACGCAACAAGCGGCAATAGAAATCCTAGCGTTGTAAATACGGATATGGGCATGCCGACCGCAGCACCTCACGGTGATTTTGCCGCTCCGTGGCGAGGGTTGGCGACAAATATTTCGGGGACCCAGCTCCTCGAAGGCGGCCCCAAACATCTGCGATGCGCCACGATTGGGATGATGAGTTTTGGCTGGTTTCGGCTGGTGTGACGGCTTCTACTGCGCGAACAAGTGGTGCCACCTTCTGCGGGCCAGTCCCCAAGTGGTGTTCGTTCGGAGCTGTGGCGGCGGGTGGAACTCTTAGCCCAGAGGGCGATCTGCTATTCACAGGCACCGCTTCAGCGGATGCAACGCCAAACGACAACGATGTAGGAGCGGATAACGGCATGCCCACCGCCCGAAACGCCTTCTGCGGGTCAGGCCCGTTCGAAATACCTCACCCCCGGCCCCTCTCCTACGATAAGGACGAGGGGAGCAAGATGGGGCACCTGCTGCGGGTCGTTTGAATAGCTATGCCTGTGCTTCGGGGGCGGCGGGCTGCGTTAGGGGCATTGTGAA
Organism: Capsulimonadaceae bacterium; assembly: GCA_036504535.1. GTDB lineage: Bacteria > Armatimonadota > Armatimonadia > Armatimonadales > Capsulimonadaceae > JARLGU01. The sequence continues at coordinate 20,573 of DASXUY010000048.1, read as the reverse complement.
CCAGAAGGTGGTGCCTTTGCCGTATTCGGACTCGATACCAACGGTTCCGTGGTGAGATTCCACGAGGGCTTTGACGAGGAAGAGGCCGATGCCTGTGCCGCCGATTTCGCGGTTGTCGCGATTGTCGACGCGGTGGAAACGCTCCCATACCTTCGGCAAATGCTCTTTGGGGATGCCCATGCCGTGGTCGGCGACGCCAATGTAAACGGCACCCTGCTCGGGACGGTTGCGCCCGATGATGGTGATTTCACCGCCGCGTGGCGAGTATTTGATGGCGTTGCTGACCAGGTTTGTGAGGATCTGGTCCATCTTGTCCTGATCGGCTTCGACAAGCGGGAAATCATCCGAGAAATCCACGCACAGCTGATGGCGGTCGGGCTTCGTGTAGGCTCGCTGGGTTGAGAGCACCTTGTCGGATACGGATTGAATGCTCACTGGACCGAGATTGAGCTGCATGGCGCGGCCTTGCTCGATTCGGGAGACGTTCAGCAGGTCTTCGATGAGGCGGGTCAGCCGGTCGCACTCGGTGTCGATGATCTTGTAGAATTCTTGCTGGGTATCGCGGTCGTAGAAGCCTTCGGTGTCGGACAATAGCGTTTCGATAAAGCCCTTGATGCTTGTCAGCGGTGTTCGGAGTTCGTGAGACACGGTAGAGATGAACGCAGTCTTCATTCGCTCGACGCTGCGTATCTCGGTGATATCGTTCAGCATCACCGCAACGCCCACAACCTCCGAGCCATCATCGGAGCGCACTGGTGCGCACTGCACCTGGAAGATCCGCTCCTTGGGTCCATCATCTCCGGATCCGGCTGGCGCCGGGACGTTTATCTCGCCTGCAAGGTCGTGCGGCTCGTTGTCGCGGATCGCCTCGCCTATCAACGCGGTGAGCTTTTCGTTCTCGATGACCGTGGCGTATGGCATGCCCACGGCCGGGAGATGGTCGGCAACGCCAAGAATGACGCGCGATGACGGGTTCATTTGCAAAATGCGCCCGTTCAACCCCACGACAACGAGGCCAAGGTAGAGGCTTTCAATCGTGTTGATCAACTCTTGCTTCTCATGGACCGCCTCACGGAAAATCTGAGCAGAGGTAATGATCGAAGCCGCGCTGAACGACATTCGCGTGAGCAAATGAACGTCTTCCTGCGAGAAGCCCCGACCGGTGGTTTTGTTGAAAACGTGGAGTACGCCAATGGTGTTGCGTTCGATGACGCGGTTGTTGTCGTCGCGCTTTTCGATGATGAGCGGGACGCACACACCATTGACCACGTGCATACGCTCTGCCAGCCTGTCCTCGATTGAGGACGGCTCCGTGGTGGCGTCGGTGATGATTGCAGCTTCGCCAGCGCGGAACACCTGACCCGAAATTCCGCTCGACTCCACTTTGACGCGGAACCGGCCAATCTGTTCGTAGGTGAGTCCGAGGGCGGGGGCGACGGCGCGTAGTTCGTTACGCTCGGGCTCATGCAACAAGAAAACGCACCGCTCAGCCTGGAGAATTTTACCAATGCGGTCGACGAGACGTTTGAGCGTCTCCTCGAATTCAGGTAGATCTCCAGTGAGTGCAGCAGCAGTCATGTTCTTGACTCCCCCTCGTTCCGCGTTAGACGCAGTCGAAGAGGTCTGTTGATGAAAAGGCGCCCCATCGCTGGGTGTAGAGGCGGAACCGTCAGCGGCCATCGTATCTCGATTATAGCACAAAGCCCTAACCAAGAAGAGAACGCCGCGACGGTAACGCTAACTAATTGTTAAGCCCACTTCAATTCCGCATGATATTTTTGTCAATTACACGGTTTTAGCGCCCAAGAACTACGGTTGGCCAAAGGTCCCAGCGCTGGAATGGCTCGGTGCCAGCTGCTGTCAACGAGAGCCCCTGCTTTCGGTATTCGCCGTCGTTGTCGTTAATTAGAAACGCGAAGTTGAAAACGCCGCCGGGTTTGAGCTCCAGGGGAGCTAGCTGCCGCGATGGGATCGCCAACACGACGGTGTAGCCGTCTGCCGTTTTTGTAAAGTGACTCTTGATCTCGCCCACAACACCCGGGTTCAGAAATGCCACCTGGTGGTCTGGAGCGACTTCGCGGTTCACCTGGAGACCTGATGCGCCTGGCCAAACATCGAGCACTTGAGCGTCCGACGGCCAGTCTGTGCCTAGCTTTGCGTGTCCGGTGAGCCACGGATCGAAGTAGATCTGGATGCCGTCGCCGGTCCATGCTCCGCCGACAGTAGCCGATGGCGACAGGACGTTGTCACGCACCGCGAACGCAAGATACAGCGTATCGGCGTCGTATGCCATTCGCAGTGTCGCCGATAGATCCGCCTGACCACCCCACGCTTGGCCGTCTGGGTATTTGGCGTTCAACTGCTGCGGCGCATCGAACTTGATGATGTGTGACGGCACGCTGACGACACCGCCCGCGGGCCATGTCGAAAGATCAGATACAATGTCGATGCCTTTAGGCGCTCGGGGACACGAAAGCGCGTCGAAGCGGATCGGGAAACGCGTCGACACACCGGCGGCGGCGGGCTTCCATGTCATCACGGCGTCCATAGCGGTAAGCCCGGACGTACTCGCGGGATTGGCAATTGAGACGGTTTCGGTCTTGCCGGGTGCAATTTCCACAGCGCGCGCCGCAGTCTGTCGTCCCAGGGTCGCGGTGATTGTGCCGCGAACAGGTGAGCCAAACGTGTTACGCAGAGAGAACGCTAGCTGCTGATCGCTGGTCCTTTGACCATAACCGACGAGCGCCTCAGCGTCCATCGCCGCAGTGGCGGCTTTCACCACCGCAGCGCTGAGCGAGTCAACAGAGCCTGGCTTACCGACTAAGAAGACCGGATACGCTGACACCTTCACTTCGCCGTTAGTCGGCTTGATGGTTGTACCCACCATGTTCACTATCGTTACGTCCTTCGCGAGAGCACCGAGGCGAAGGACGGGACCGGTAGCGGGCCCGGTCTCGTTCGCGAGGTCCGTCGTCCAAAGAGCTATGACTGGCTGCTTGGCGGCGTTGACGAACGCGTATCCATGCGCCTTGCTGCCCATCGGGATTGTCTTGGCGTAGGTTGCGTTGCCGAGGAGATTATTGAGCACGTTGAGCACGTGGATTTCGGGGGTCGGCTTCAGATCGTAATCAAGGCCCAGGCGCATCTGCAGGAGCCAGTCGGACGCTTGCTTGAGACGATCGCCGTATTTCAGGCACATGATCCATGTTCGCATCGTATAAGCGGACGCGATCTTTTCGCCCAACGTCATATCATACGTGAAGAAGCCGCTGTGCCAGTCGCCGAAGACGCCTTCCGACGACAGGGCAGCATGCACATTCATGCCGATCGCGGGTAGGTGAACCGACTGCCAGCCGCCGCCTTCGGTAAACCACAAATTGCCGTGATAACCATGCTTGTCCAGCATCGCAAACAGGCTCTCGATGTCCATATCGAGGTCCGGCGATTCTGGGCGCGGCCTATAATGGTGCGCGGCGATTTCGTCGCAAACCTTCAAGCCGCCGCATTCGATAAATAGCGCCAGCCACTTCGCGCCGCTGCTGGGCTGGATGTTCGCAGGGTCGGGCGAGTAGACGATAGAGTTGGGTTGAGCGCGTTTGATACCGCGATACGCAGCGGCGTAGGCTTTCATCAGGCGCTTCATTGTTTCGGCGTCATCTGCCGGGCTCGCGGGCTCGTTGACCATCTTCCAACGTGTTTGATCGGGGTTTGCGCGCGCATGATCGTAGGAAAACCGCTCGATAGCCGCAAGGTCATCATCGCTGCCTTTGAAGTCACGCTTTAGGTTGATAGCGCCTGACTTGGCGTAGCTCGCGTCGACCGCCTCGCCGTTTTCGCCGAGACAGGTCGCCGCCCCGCCCAGGCCGTATTGCTTCAGCTTGGCGGTGAAATCGGCAGACGGCACGCCAAACGGCACCGATGAGCCAAGGCCGTAATCTCGATAAGCTCCGAGACGGCGATCCCAGCTTCCCGATGTTCGGTCAAGCGCGCCGGTTGAGAACATAGTCTGGTGTTTGGTGCGCTCGGTGATGAAACTCATGATCGACAAGCGTCCATACTGGCGAATTTTGAATCCGTCAGCCGTTTGGACGCTTGCCTCTTGAATATATAGTCCCTTGTCCAGGGTTTCGCACCACGGTTGCGCAATGGTCGCATCGCCAGCTGCGTCTGTCTTGAATGCGACCGCCTGTTTGTGCAACTCGGCGCCGAAGATGTCGCGAGTCACAATCGTTGCGGTGCCGCTCGTGAGAGGCTTTCCGTGAACCTCCCAGTGCGCCGCTACGGGTTTCCCTACTTGCGATACGCTGCTTCGCTGCGATGTCACCAGCACGAGATCCAGCGGCTTCTCGGTGTAATCGGTGAGCTGGCCCTCTTCGAGTTGGACATTGTCAATGTACACCGAGGAGGCGTCCGACGGACCGCCTTTGATAAACCAGACGTTCACGATGGCAGACTTTGGCGTGAACGTGTGCGAGTAACGTCGCCAGTCCGTGTGGAGCGTATCACCAGCGTACAGGCTGCCGCCGTCGCGATAGCCCATGACCTCCGATGTCATCGACATGCCGTCACGGTCGGCACGTGCATAGACGCTCAGTGTGTAGAGCTTGCCCGGCGTCACCGGGATTGCCATGGTGCTCAGGCCGTTAGGTGTCTGGCCCCGCTCGCCAAGCAGCATCGCACAACGGTGACCGGCGAATGGTCTCTCGGTGGCGATTTCGTAGTCGTCAGCGTGCACGGGCATGTTCTCCATGCGTGCATCGCGCCAACCGGTGGTCCAGTACTGGAATCCGTTCTCAAACCCAGGGTTCTGGATCAGGTTCCTACTCAGCTCGTATTGCGGAAGGTGGCCCTGGTTAACCGAGTAATCGACACCCCCAATTGTGGGATAGGCGGCGGGCTCCGCAGCGCGTGCGGACGGCCAAACGAGCGCGAAAACGGCGACGGTGAGCAGAAGAGGCTTTGCGATCATGGGAGAGCTCCTGGGCGACGGCGGCAGGGTGGATGAGTGCTGACGACGGCGAGCTGAGGAAGGCTACCACTACGGCAAAGGGCCGGATAGCCTCCCCATCACATCAATCAACTTGTTGAGTACAGTCTACTAAACGAAAGGGAGGGTTGTCAAGCAGAATTTTGCCCCGGCAAACTCCACAGACTGAGGCTGATATTGACGAAAGAAGCCTAGCTACTGACTTGCGGACTTGCGCCGGCCAGAGAGCACTGGTTGCAGCGTCCCCTACTCGATGATCTCGCCCTTTTCGTCGATACGCGCGAATGCCACATTGTTCTTGATGAGCGACCACACCAGGTCCATGGCGCTTTCGCCGCTGCCCGAGAAACCGTCGCGCTTGAGCATATCGTGGGGGCGACCCGATGCAGTCATCGTGAGCGGGTGCATGTCATCGGTTTCGATAACGACTCCGGTAGCCGCGTTAAATATCCCGGTCGGTGTTCGGATCCACATGGTTGTTTACTTTCTTTGCTTGCCTTTGCGGCAGAGCGTACATAACCTGAAGCGGCAGCCCGTGCGCCGGAGATGTGAGTTGGGCTGGCAGCCTAGCGATGGTCGACGCGGATCGTCGCCGTATCGCTGCTGCCCCGAATGTCGACGCTGCTTGCGGGGTCGACGGTGATTGAAACGTTGCGGCTGTTGGTCACGATAATCGCTGGCCCTTTGCTCGCATCGAAGCGGTTGCCACGGATTTCCGCACCATCGGTCGAGCCGAGGTGGATTGGAGCTCCTGTGTTGCCTTCGAAAATGTTATCGATGATATTGACACCTTTGTGTACGCCTGCAGCGGACTGCTGCCCGCCCGCAAGATCCGAGAACACGTCCACAGCCGCAACGCGTCGTGCTACACCGTAGTTGCAGCGGCGGAACGTACAGCCGCGTACAGTCACGTCACGCGAGCCCAGGCTTTCCCACCAGTCTGCGGCATCCGTACAGATATGAATACCGCCACCGGATATATCCTCAAACACGCAATTCTGCACCAGAACATGTCGGCTTTGCAAAAGCATCCCTCGCGCTCGATTTCCGTGGACGTAACACCGAGCGATATTTATGGACGGAGCCGTCGAGAGATTCCACAGGACGGTATCTGGCCCCACCTTATGCGCATCGTCAGCCGACAGGGTGAGTATGACGCGGCGAGCCAGCTCATCGCGTTGCGCGGTGACGACTGTCACTTGCCCCTGCGCAATGAGCGGCTCACTGCCGGATCCGAATTCCAGCGTGTCGCCAGCAGCGGGAGCATCCCACGCAGATCGCGCCTTGTCGTAGTAAGGATGCAAGCGAGCGGCCGCGACCTCGAACTTGCGGTCACCGGCGATGCCGGTGATCAGGCCATACATCGAATGGATATTGATGGCATCGTCGCCCATCCCAGCAAACTCGCAATCCTCGACGGTGACCGATCCCCGGCACGCGTTGAAATGCATAGCGTCGGCGGTTACCGACATCCAGCCGCTCTCGCCGGGCACTACCTTCACGCGACGAATCGCGATATCGCGGCAGCCCCATCCGATGATGGCCATTCCCGGCGCGGCGAGAACGGTAACGTCGTCGACGGAAACATTCTGGCAGTTTGCAAAGACGAACGCATCGCATCCGTAGACTTGGTGGCGGACGACAACGTCATCGCCCACGGCTGGCAGTCTTGCTTCGCGCTTCACGAACACGCGTACCTCGCCGTTCGCTAGAATTTCGGTCGGGTTTGCGTCGCGCTCGCCCTGGGTTTGGTAGACTTCCCAACCGTTGTCCGCCAGACGGTGGCGTTGGGAGTTGTAGCCAAGGATGCCCTGAACTATACGCCCAGATATGGGACGCGCCGGGACGAGCGGCGTCATCTCAAACGCGTGGTCAGGTTCGAGAAGCCGTGTGACGCGGCCCGACATGTGCGGCAACGGGTCCCAATCGATTGTTAGGTTACGCACGCTAACGTTGCGGGAGTCGCGGATGCGGAAGAGCGGCGCGATGTCGCTTCCGGCGATTGTTGCCCCGCCGCCATCGATGGTCACGCTGTCGAGACCCGCTATGTCGAAGCTAGGTTTTGTGCTTCTCGATGGCTTTTTGCCCGGTCCGCTGCCGCAATGATAGATTCCAGGCGCAAAGCGCACGACCACGGGCTTCGCGCCGCTTTGCGCCGAAATCAGTGCCGCACGAATCGGCTCTGTGTTGTCTGACACGTCCGGTCGTGCGCCGTACTCGGCAACGTTAACTGTGCGGATGGGTGTAGGCGATGTGTTGTTGGCGATGGTAGGATTTGACATGACTGCGGTGCCTGGTAAGAAAGTAACTACGGCCATGCTGCAGGCGACTATGAGGAGGCGAGTTATGGTTGAGCTTCGCAATTGGCGACCTCCACGCTTTGAAATAGTCGCTCGCTAATACCGCACGCAAAGGACCACTGGACACGTCATTGTCAGCAACGAATCGCTCCCCGATGGATCATAAAGATAACGATGGGTATACTATCGCACCTTCAGTATGGCAGAGAAGAGGTGTTGCAATGTCGATAGTGCAGTGGCGCGAGTGGAACGATGAAACCTTTCGGTTGGCACAGAGCCTGGACAAGCCGATTCTCCTCGATATAGGAGCTGTCTGGTGCCACTGGTGCCACGTCATGGACGACGGTATCCCCGGCGACCCGATCCACACCGGGACGTATTCGGACACCGACGTCGCGCTCCTTATCCACGAGCATTATATACCCATCAAGGTGGACAATGACCGTCGCCCGGATATCAACGCGCGCTATAACATGGGCGGGTGGCCGACAACGGTCTTCCTGACGCCCACAGGCGAGCCTCTTTACGGGGAAACGTACGTCACGCCGAAGCGGATGATCGGCCTACTGAACTACGTTGCAGGCTATTACCGCGACCACAAAGGCGACATCGCGGTACGCCTAGCGGAACACGTCGACGATGAAGCAAACTCGCCAAGCGCAGCCGCCGAAGTCCCCGCCGATGCGCCTTCCAAAATCGCCGCCGCAATTGTCGAAAGCTACGATTCGCAATACGGCGGCTTCGGCACAGAACCCAAGTTCCCGCACATTCGCGCGCTGGAATTTGCTGTAGAGCAGGCGGAAGCTACAGATTGGGATCTCGGCGGAATCGCCAATCACACTCTCAATGCCATGGCGGGCGGCGGGACATACGACCAGTTCGCTGGCGGATTCTTTCGCTACAGCACCACGCGAGATTGGCGGATCCCGCACTACGAGAAGATGCTAGAGGACAATACGCAGCTTTCCGCGCTATGCTTCAAGGCTGCGGCGTTGCTTGATGACGAGCACCTGGCGGAGATCGGACGCGACGTACACCAATGGCTCTTCAATGTCATGCGTGACAGCGAAACGGGCACATTCGCGGGTAGCCAGGACGCCGACAAAGAGGATGAGTATTACGGCCAACCAATCGACAAGCGTGCTGAGATGCCGACGCCCTACATTGACCGCACGGTGTACCTCGGGTGGAACGCTTACATGGTCTCATCCCTGGTCGCGCGCTTCAAGCTCGACGGCGACGCTGCCATCCTCGAACCGGCTCGCCAACTCTTCGACTTCCTCCAAAGCCGCGTCGCCCCGTACCACTATTTCGTGGATGGTCAGCCGCAGGGTACCGTTAACCTGCTCGCCGACCTCACCGCGCTCATCGCCGCCGCGCTGGACCTACACGACGTGACCGCCGAGGGCGAGATCCTACATGCGGCGCGTGGTTGGGCCAATCATATTCTCGCCCACCTGACCGATCCTGCGGGCGGATTCTACGATTTCGCGCCAGACCCGAACGCAATCGGGGCGCTGGCGAAGCCGAAAGTGGACATGAACGAAAGCGCGGACTCCGCAATCGCGCTCGTACGGTTGTCAGTAGCTACAGGCGATGCGGTGTATCGCAATACTGCGGCAAGCGCTGTGAAGCGGTTCGCGGCAGGCTTTGAGAGGTGGTCGTTTTTCGGTGCGGCCTATGGACGCGCCGTCGCCGCCCTTCTCGCTCCCGAGGTCGAGGTCGTTATCGCTGGCAATTCATCACACCCAGGCATGGTCGATATGCGCCATGCCGCATGGCAACGGTTCTCCCACACCCTGCGCGTTACCGCCGACACGACAGGAGCGCGCTATCCGGCTGGCCCGGACGGCGCGCCGCTGGCGTATGTGTGCGTCGGGACCACGTGCCAGGCTCCGGTCGCGGATGCATCGGCGCTGCGAGAGACGCTGGCGCGGGTGCTGACACATTAGGACATTCTAACGCGCCGCGATGCCCGGCGAAAGTATACTGACCATACAAAGCGATCCTGGAGTATCTATGCGTCATCTGTCCGGCACTAAATTGAGGAACGTCAGCCCGCGTGGTTTCACGCTGATCGAGCTACTTATCACGATGGCAATAGTCGCCATCCTCGCCGGGATTCTTTTTGCGGTGTTCGCGTCGTCGCGCGAACATGGGCGCTCGACAACCTGCATCAACAACTACCATCAAATGGCTCTCGCCGTTCAACAGTACGCACAAGATTACGACGACTCGACTCCTCCCGACGGCGGCTCATTTGCTGGGCTGATCGCAGACAGCTCAGTTTACGGAGCTCCAGCCGCAGTCTTCACGTGTCCCAGCGATTACGACCGCGTCACCGAGCACCGCGCAGGCTCGTATCGGATGGCTAGCCTCTATCAGGGGCGGCGGCTGTCGTGCGGCTGGGGGGATCCGTACAACAACGGCGCGCCCACACGAACATCGTCCACAATCCTGCTCTACGAAGCCGAGCAAGACTTCACGCAGTCGCCTATCATTCCCACCTACCGCCACAACCACGGGACCCAGGTTTTGTATTTCGACGGCCACTCCAACTGGCTGCCGCAGGGCAAGAACACCGCCGATAAGGACGACTGACGTCCAAGACGACCCGCAAATATCCTAGATAACCGACGGCCACACGACAATATTCGCAATATATGTGGCTATTCGTCTGCGTTCTGGCATAATGTCTAGTAGGTCTTTTGCTTTGGTCGAGAATCTTGGACGAAAGTTGCACGTTATGATCAACCTCATGTCGGTGGCACGCCTTTGCATCGTGTTGGCCCTCGCGTTCTGCATACCGATTGATGCGCTAGCGGACTCCCCGCCGCCGTCGCCGCTGCCTCCCGCCAGTCCCGCAATGCTACAACAGTTGGGGCCCGAACTGAACTTCGAGGGATACGGTATCCGCATTCCTGCTGACTATGTGCCGTTGGAAGATCCTCGGTCAGTTACAATGAAAAGTCAGTTGAAAATAAACAGGTATTCTTACACCGGCGGGCCTCACGGAGACAATGTTTGGTCGCGGTACACGGTTGCTGTAGCGACACGGATGACTGGTTCCTGGACTTATACAGATCTGGAAGCATTCGTTACTGGCTTCGTCCAAGGCGGTAGCAAAAACCTGGCTAAAATGGTATTAACGAAACCGGAGTATGGTTCACTTAACGGCATGAAGTTTGAATGCATACATTACGGCGGAGGGCTCATGCAAGGTAACAAGCCAATAATCCTCCACGGATTTGCGTACGCCTTTATCAGCGGCTCCAAGTTGGTCGTGATAGCCGGCGAAGATGGCGATCCCTATAGCAGCGACTCGCTCCCGATTATGCAGGCAGCAACCAGCACCCTACGGCGTGTGCCCCGGTGACGTTGTAAACGCACCCTGGGGTACTTCGGCCTGTGGCCCAAGTTCCCCCCGCGCGAGACAAGGATGCATTGCCATGTTCATACTCGACAAGCTAATGATCAGGCAAGTCTCAATAAAACCAATGCGACAATCAACGCTTTCCCGATCCACATTCATCGTGCTTCTCGTAGTGATTGCAGCAGTGATCGCACCTACCGCTTTGTTAGCCGCTCCTGCGGGCATATTGGCACAACCATCTAGCGGACTCGCGCAAACGGAAACGTCGATAGAAGGATTCGCTATTCGACTGCCGAAGAAGTATGCCCCCGTTGAGATCCCGGGATCCAAGAAGGCGGCAAACACGGGAATCACAACATATGCGTTTGCAGGCCCTCCCGACGCTTTTGGGAGGAAGCCTGTGCTTGTCATATCTATCACTTCAACTGTGCCCAATTCCCCTGCACTCTCAGACCTTGCCAACGGCATGGCGGGATTTGAAGCCTCAGTGACGAGAACTGACCCGGCGGCAACAGGACAAAAGTCAAAAATTGAAAAACTCAACGGCATGACTTGTCAGCGCATGGAATTCTCCAAGCTAATGGGGACAGGCAGTGATCGCCATCGCGTTAATGGCGTAGTCTATGGATTCCTGGGCCAACGGTCGTTCCTACTCACGGCAGCAACAGTCAATGCGACGGGCGACCAATCGTCCCTGTCAGTGCTGGAAGCGTCGATCCGCTCGATTCACGAACTGCCACACTAACACGAACAGCACGGGCGATCAGGATATTGACACCGCCTCCAACTGACGCCATACTGACGGTGTCACGTAATCTACATATCGTTCCCGATCCTTGAAGCGGGGAAGTCCGGTAAATCGGCGGCTCAATGGAGCCGCCAACTCATCCGGCGCTGTGCCGCAACTGTGGAGATGGTCCTGTAGGACCATCCAAGCCAGAATGCCGCCCGAGGATCCCAGACCGATCGTCCCCGCGTCCACGGGGAGAAAGGACAGCCCGTTGTCACTCCGCAAAGCACTCGCTTGCCTCGCAGTTGTCGCCGCTACGCTCGTTAACGCTTCCGCCGCCCAGGTGGTCGTCGACGACCTCGGCCGCAAGATTACCCTGCCGCATGGCGCCCAGCGTATTATCGCCATCGACCCCAGTTCCGTGGAGGTGCTCTTCGCCATCGGCGCTGGCAGTCGAATTGTAGCGACCACTCCGTTTTCCAATTATCCGCCTGAGGTCGCCAAGATCAGGAAGATCGACGCGCTCACACCGAGCCGCGAGGTAATCGCCGCGCTGCGCCCGGATCTCATTATGGTGGCGGACCAGACGCTGACCGCTCAGCGCGCCGATGCGAAATCGCGGATATACGGCGCCCCGCTCTTTGTGACCAACGCGTCGACTTACGAAGCTGTCGAAAGCGACATCCGGCGCATCGGCGGCTACTTCGGCGACCCGAAGCGCACTGCGGCGACGGTACGCGAGATGGCTCGCACCCTGGCCGATGTCCGCAAGCGTGTCGCAAACCGTCCCAGGCGAACCGTCTTTGACATCGTTTGGGTCAAGCCTCTGATGACGGCAGGCAAGGATTCGTTTATCGGGAACCTCATCGCAACCGCTGGCGGCATCGATATCGCGTGTGACGCTCCCAAGTACGCCGAGTATCCTGTCGAGAAGCTTATCGCAGCGAACCCCGATTTCATCCTTGTCGCCTCGGAATCGCTTCCCGCCGCGCGCGAATCTCTCGGGCGCCTCGGCCTCAAGGCGCTAAAAACCGGTCGCCTGTGCCCCATCCCCGACGATTACACAGTCCGCCCCGGCCCCCGCCTCGCCCTCGGCCTCGTTCACCTGGCCAAGCTGCTCCACCCGGAAGCGTTCGCGGGGAAGTGACGGGGGCTGGCTTGGTTGCTAAATGAAATATTAGTTAAAAGGGCCGCAGAAATAGAAGGTATTCGCTGGCGTACGGCTCATATACAATAAGGAGTCACACATGACACGCCACAACCACCCCTTATTGCCCGCTCTCACCCCCGTTCTCGCGCTATCTATCGCCCTTGCACCGTTCGCCTCACGTGTTGCTGCGGATGAGCCAACGCGGGCGTTGACCATCTATAACCAGGATTTCAGTGTTGTTCGCGAAACCGTTCCGCTCACTCTCGTGGCGGGTGAGAATCGGGTGACGTTCAACGACATCACATACCATGTCGAACCCGATAGCGTGGTTCTGCGCGACGCCGCAGGCAAGCGCTCGCTTCGCATCCTGGAGCAAAACTACCGCGCCGACCCGATCTCGCAGGAGTTGCTGTTGTCGCTGAACGAAGGCAAGACCATTGACTTTCAGGTTCAGAAAGGCGACCGCAGCGAAATCATCCGGGGAAAAATCATCCGTAGCGGGGCCGTGCCGCGTTATCTGATAAACGACTATGGCGGTGATTATCAGCAGGCCCAACAATCCTTATGGCGCAGTGGCGGCGGCCAGCCAATCATCGAAGTGGACGGCAAGCTACAGTTCACACTTCCGGGCCTCCCGATCTTCCCGTCCCTCGCAGACGATTCCATCCTAAAACCGGCGCTCATCTGGACCATCGCGTCCGACAAGGCGGGATCCTTTCCTGCCGAGTTGTCATACATTACAACCGGCATGACATGGAAGGCCGACTACAACGTCATCGCGCCGCACAAAGGCGACGTGCTCGATATGACCGGTTGGGTGACGATGCAGAACAGTTCGGGCAAAACGTTCGAAAACGCTCGAATAAAATTGATGGCGGGCGACGTTAGCAAAATACGCAACCAGCAATCGACGGGTAGCTTTTCGCCTTATGGCAACGAATTAGCCGCAGGATTACCCTCCGTCAACGCCGTCAGCGAAAAGGCGTTTGACGATTACCATCTTTACACATTGGAACGACCGGCTACGCTCCGAGACCGCGAGACGAAGCAGGTCGAGTTTGCCAGAGCCTCCGGTATCCAATCTAGGACAGTCTATGTTTACGACGGCGCTGCTCGTCTGCGGTCGGATGTGGCGAACAACGAATATGGGCTGGCGCATGAGCGGAATATTGCGCCGAACTCCACCCACAAAGTGCTAATCATGCGCGAAATCGTCAACTCGACCGCTAACTCGCTCGGTATTCCGCTACCGGCGGGTCGCATGCGTTTCTACCGAAAGGACAGCGATGGACAGCTTGAGTTCATTGGCGAAAACCAGATAGTTCACACGCCGAAAGACGAAAAGCTAAGTATCTATACCGGCAACGCGTTTGACCTTGTGGGCGATCGCCGCCAGACGGACGTCAAGCTAGATTCTCGAGATCGGATCGCCGACGAAACGTTCGAGATCACCCTGCGCAACCACAAACCTGAGACGGTCGAGGTCCGCGTTGTCGAACACATGTATCGCGGCGTCACATGGAGCATCCCCACCCACTCCGACGCGTTCGTCAAGACGGATGCCCAGGCTGTGGAGTTCCGCGTTCACATCGCCCCAAACGAAACGCAAACGGTGACGTATACGGTGCACTACACATGGTAAGGCGACGGGGAGCCGCTTTGGCTGATCAGCCACGCGCCGACTTCTCGGATCGCGGCTTTGCTATCATTACTCAGCACAAAACGCGCGACCGACGAGCAACGGTGGTGGATTGACGCAGCCCTTCAAGGGTTGGAGAAATGAGTACGCATTCTGTGAAGACAGGGACAAAGTGTAGGTTTGTGGCGCGAGGAGTTCCTGCCTTGGAAATTGACTCGCAAACGAACTCCATGTCTACTCGCTCCAGTTGCCACGTGCCAGCCAGCCCGGACGGCGCGACTCGTTTGGCCTTGTATTCTGACTCGATTTGTGTTATACTGAATCAAGCTTGAGACCTTTATAGCGTCCTTAAGAGCGGGGTGACCCGCTCTTTTATTGTTTAGTGGGCCTATCGGCGACGGGATGTTTCGTTTCCGCCGATCTTATCGTTGTTGTATTGTGCTTTGAAGCGCGGCTGCATCATTGCACTCTGAGGGCTTTATCGCCCCGTCGCCGCAAGGCGTATTACGAGTCGCTGCCAACGTTTGTTTCGTTGCTGAGACTCATTTTTGTCTCGGAGAATAGTATGAACGCGGATTTTATCGACGCCCTACGCCAGATCGAGAAAGAAAAAGACATACCGTTCGACACCCTTCTGCGTACGCTCGAGATGGCGCTTGGGAAGGCTTACAAGAAGCACTACAATATCCCCGGCGACGTCATCGTTCACGTCGACGCCACCAAGTCCGCAATCAAGGTCTTCGCTGAGAAGACCGTGGTCGAAAAGGTTGAAAACGAGTACGCCGAGATCGCGATCGCAGCGGCTCGGGGCAAGTACAACGCTGGCGCACAACTTGGCGACCTGATCAAGGTTGAAGCGTCCCCTGAATCGTGGGGCCGCATCGCCGCGCAGACTGCGCGCCAGGTGATGATGCAAGACTTCCGCGAAACCGAGCGCGAGCGTGTATTCGAAGAGTACAACACGCGTATCGGCGAGGTAGACACGGGCATTGTGCAGCGCCGCGAAGGCAACAGCGTCTACGTGAATATCGGCAAGCTTGAAGCTCTGCTGCCTGCGCAGGAGCAGGTGCCCGGTGAGCCTTACAAGTTCAACGATCGCCTTAAGGTATACTTGTTGGAAGTTCGCCGAACAGGACGCGGCCCGAGTGTGGTCGTTTCCCGTTCGCACCCAAGTCTTATTCGCCGCCTCTTCGAGCTCGAAGTGCCCGAAATCGCCGACGCGACGGTGCAGATTAAGAGCGTAGCCCGCGAAGCTGGCGCGCGTTCCAAAATCGCCGTGTACGCCGAAGACGAGAAGATTGATCCCGTGGGTGCCTGTGTGGGCCATCGCGGCGGTCGCGTTCAGGCGGTTGTGAACGAGCTTTACGACGAAAAGATCGATATCATACGGTGGAGCCCGAACGTTTCGCAGTTTGTTGCCGAAGCGCTCTCGCCCGCAAAGGTTTCGTCGGTCAATGTGAACGACGACAAAAAATCGTGCTATGTGCTCGTGCCCGACAACCAGCTATCGCTGGCTATCGGCAAAAGCGGCCAGAATGTACGCCTCGCTGCCCGACTAACAGGCTGGCGTATCGACATTCGCAGCGAGTCGCAAGCTGCTCGCGCCATCTTCCAGAAGGCTGAAGACGAAGTCGCAGCCGAGAACGTCGAAGGCGGCGAAGTGGTCGAAGATGAGCCGCAGAACACTGTAGCAATGGCGTTGCCGACGGGTGAAGCGGCGAGCATCATCCCAGGCACCGACGGAGACGAAGAAGAAGAGGATGTGGTGGCGTACGACGAGGACGTTACAATCACAGCCGACATGCTTCGCGACGACGAATAGTTCATTTTGATGCCCCGCGCCACGCCGAGTGCGCGGTTTTGAGAGAGCACTTACCTGCTCGCACCCGCTCAAAATCGCACGCTTTGCTTGGTGCGGGCTTCAGCACGCTAAGAGTACAGAGTGAACAGCGTGAAACAACGCCATACGCCAATCCGGTCCTGCGTCGTTTGCCGACAAACGTCCGACAAGCGGGAACTCCTGCGTGTCGTGCGCCTGCCGGAACGCGATGGCGGACTGGTGGTGGTAGATCCGACGGGGAAACGTGCGGGACGCGGGAGCTACGTCTGTCCCGAGACCGCATGTATCGAGAAAGCCATGAAAGGCAAGCGCTTCGAGCGGTCGCTCGCAGTGCAAGCCGGATTGGTGCAGCAAGACTTATACGAACAGCTCAAGTCGCTGGCAGCTGCCAGAAGCGAAAGTCAAATGGCACAGTCCAGGAGCGAACAGTCGCCAGTGCATGTCACGGGCGATCCATCAGCCACTTCCATACGGAGCGACCAGCCTATGAAGTAGGAAACTAACGAACACGCGAAAGTGTTCTATTAATGAGGTGATTTTCCATGCCCGAAGGGCGAGATAGCAAAAGCAATGGAGCGACCCAGGAAGCAACCAAAACGGTTGACGTCCCCGCTGTCGTCTCACTTAAAGATTTCGCGGAACTCATTCAGGTTCCCGCTGCCGACATCATCCGCAAGCTGATGTCGCTTGGCGTACTTGCGTCACTCAACCAGAAGCTCAGCCCCGAAGTCGTTACACGACTGGCTAAGAACTTCGGATTTACCGCAAACGTCATCGCTGCAGGCACGCCCGCTGCCGTTGGTGCGCCCGCTGCTGCCGCCACCGCTGGCGTTGTCAAGCCGGTCGTCCCAGGCAAGATGCGAGTCAAGGGCGCTGGTGGCCCTGTACCCCGTCCGCCGGTGGTCACCATCATGGGCCACGTCGACCACGGCAAAACTACGCTGCTCGACGCTATCCGCAACGCCAAAGTTGTCGACAGCGAATTCGGCGGTATCACCCAGCACATCGGCGCTTACCAGGTTGAAGTTGACGACACCGCTCACGATGGTATCAAGCGCAAGGTGACCTTCCTCGACACCCCGGGCCACGCCGCCTTTACCGCCATGCGAGCTCGCGGCGCCCAGGTAACTGACATCGCCGTGATCGTGGTCGCAGCCGACGACGGCATCATGCCGCAGACCGTCGAGGCGATCAACCACGCCAAGACCGCTGGCGTCCCGATCATCATCGCCGTCAACAAGATCGACAAGGAAGGCGCAAACCCTGAGCGCGTCCTCACCCAGCTCACCGAGCACGATGTGATGCCGGAACGCTACGGCGGAACGGTTCAGACGGTCGAAGTCTCAGCCACCCAGAAGCTCGGTCTCGACGACCTGCTCGACACTATCCTGCTCGTTGCCGACGCTGAAGTTGAGCCCAAGGCCGATCCGAATGCTCCCGCAACCGCAGTGGTCGTCGAAGCACAGCTCGACAAGGGACGCGGCACAGTTGCTACCGTACTCGTCGAGCAGGGAACCCTGCGAGCACACGACGCTATCGTTGTCGGCGAAGCTCACGGGCGCATTCGTGCCATGATTAACGACCGCGGACAGCAAGTGGACCGCGCGACACCGTCGACGCCAGTCGAAATCCTTGGCCTTAGCCGCGTGCCGAACGCTGGCGACCGCCTCGAAGTGGTCAAGAACGAGAAAGTCGCCAGACAGCGCGCCGAAAGCAAGGCATCCGATGTTCGCGATGCTCGCCTTGCGGCCAACACTCGCCTGACCCTCGAAGACATCGTCAAGCAGTATAAGGAAGGCGCTGTCAAGGAACTGCACGTTATCCTCAAGGGCGATGTTCACGGCAGTGTCGAAGCTGTTCAGGAAGCTCTGGAGAATATCAACCACCCGGAAGTGAAGTGCAACTTCATCTCCACTGGTGTCGGCACAATCGGCGAAGCCGATGTGGAGCAAGCCGCCGCTACAGGTTCGCTGATATTCGGCTTCAACGTTCGTATCGACAACGCTGCCGCCAAGGCTGCCGTTGCCGCTCACGTGAAAGTCCAAGAGTTCAACATTATTTACAACCTGATCGATGCGGTCAAGTTGTCGATGGCCGAACTCCTCGACCCTATCTACGAAGAGGTTCCGCTCGGCGAGGCCGAAGTCCGCATGCCGTTCAAGCTGCCGGGCGCTCGCGGTGTGGTCGCCGGTTCGTACATCAAGGAAGGCAAAGTCGCTCGCGGCGCAAGCGTTCGAGTCAAGCGCGGCAAAGTACTTGTCCACGAAGGCAAAATCGAGCAGCTTCGACGCGAGAAAGACGATGCCCGCGAAGTGGCGTACGGTTACGAATGCGGCATCCTTATCCCCGGCTACCAGCCGGAGGTGGGCGATATCTTGTCCGTCTACGAGATCAAGAAGACGCTCCGTACAATCTAAGGGAAATGAGTTCGCCTCACCCCCGACCCCTCTCCTACGATAAGGAGAGGGGAGAAAGAAGCGACCGTACTCTTTCCGGTCCCCCCTCTCCTTATCCTAGGAGAGGGGGCTAGGGGGTGAGGTAATTCCTCCCACAGCCAAACAATGCATATTGGTTCGCTCACTGTCACCCTTGCTATCCCCGGCGCGCAATCGCTGAAAGATAAGCGCCACGTAGTTCGCGGTCTGCTGGAATCGGTACGCGGTAAGTTTAACGTTTCCGCTGCCGAAGTCGGCGAACTCGACCTGTGGCAACGCGCCACGTTGGCCTTTGTCGTCGTCGCCAACGAGGCGTCGTTTGTAGACAAAGTGCTCGCGAAGGTTGTCGATACAATCGAATCCGAACCTGAATGCAATGTGCTCCAGATTGATCAGGAACAGCTTTAGCTGCCACCGCGCAGTAAAACAGGCGCGACAATGACGACGCGCTAACCAAAGAAACAAATTATGACTGCACCACGAAAAACACGATTGGCAGAGTCCCTGCGGGCAACACTCGCCGACATCATACGCACCGAGATGCGTGACCCACGCTTAGTTGCAGGTCTGCTCTCGATCACAAGCGTCGACGTCACGACCGACCTGAAGTACGCGACAGTCTATTTCAGCTTCATGGGCGACGACGAAGCCAAAGCCGCTGTCATGAAGGCATTGCGCGGGGCTGCTGGCCTGCTTCGTGCGGAACTCGGTCGCACGAAGGCGTTCAAGAGCGTACCGGAACTCCAGTTCCGCTACGATGATAGTATCGAACGCGGGGCAAAGGTCTTCGAGCTAATTCAGGAAGCCAACCGCCAAACCGCCGCCATGCCGCCACAGGAAGACGACGAGCCTGACGCGACAAAGCCCGCTGAGTAAACCAAGCCCACGCTATTCGCGCCAGACTTGGCGCGATTTGTGCCGCAAAGACTAGTTCCTATGACTGTACAAGAGTATCACACGCAAGAAGCCCAGTTCCGCGCCAATGCCGCAGGCGCAATCCGTGACGCTAAATCCATCGCCATCGCCTGCCACGTCAACCCTGACGGCGATGCGCTAGGATCGCTTCTCGGGCTAGGCCTCGCCATCGAAGCTGGCTTTCCTGACAAAAGCGTCACCTATTTCGCGCAGGACGGCGTGCCGTTCATCTACCGCTTCCTACCGTCGTCGGACCGCATTCAGACAACGGCACCATCTATTGACGTTGACCTGTTCATCGTCGTAGATAGCGGCGACCTGAGCCGAGTCGGCAAAGATATTCTGCCCCTCGTGTCCGGTGCCCCTCGAGTCCTCGATATCGATCACCATGTCTCCGATGGCGCTTTCGGAGACGTTCAGCTTCTCGATAATCGCGCAGCCGCAACCGCCGAGATCATCTACGACCTATTGCTCGAACTCGACCTCACCGTCACGCAAGACATCGCGACGTGCCTCTTCACCGGTGTCATCACCGATACGGGATCGTTCCGCTTCATGAATGTCACCCCGCGCACTCTCCGCGTTGCGGCCGCATTGATCGAAGCTGGCGCATCCCCTGCGCTTATCGCCGAACAGGTCTTCGACAACCGCCCCTTTGAGGCCACCAAACTACTCGGGCTAAGCCTCGCCACCATCGACCGCGCGTGCGACGGCAAGATCGCGTGGGCGACGGTCAGCCAGGACGCATTCACCGCAGCCAACGCCACCGACGAAGACACCGAAGGCTTTATCAACCCCATCCGAGCAGTACGCGGCACAGAAGTCGCCATCCTATTCCGCGAAGTAGAACCAGGCCGAGTCCGCATCTCACTTCGCTCCAGCGATAAAGTAGACGTCGCCAAACTAGCCGGCCAATTCGGCGGTGGCGGGCATCGTATGGCATCCGGCTGCACGTTCCTCGGCACCCTCCCCGACGCTGTCGAAGCACTTGTGAGCGCCGCGAAGGTTGCGTTGGGTTAGGTTTGGATATGAGGATAGGCTTTAGGATGCCCTCTCAGGCCGGGCGGGCCCTTTTTGGTCCGCCGAAGACGGCGAGGCGTGGACGTAGGGTTGTATGACTTGACTAGCGCTGTAATTTAGTCTGACTGGTTATTTTGGGCGATGTGTCGGGGGGGGGGGGGGGGGGGGGGGGGGGGGGGGGGGG
>DASXUY010000047.1:0-70578 GCA_036504535.1 Capsulimonadaceae bacterium | reverse complement strand
GCTACTTTGCCGAAACGGTTGGCCATAAAAATGAAGCAGCTGTGAGTGCCTATATCCGCAATCAATAAAAAGCGCAACGTAGTCAACAAGGCAAATCGGTAAGCGCGAAAAGCCACGGCTTTCAAGCCGTCGTGCTTTACTCATAAAGGGTGGCGCTACGTTTCGCTTTCTGTACAGTCCGTTTTCGTGTTCAGGCACCTACCGAACACCAGTTGCAAGCGAGGGGCCAGAGTTAGGGAGCGAAGCGAGAAAAGAAGCCCTCGCGGCTTGAGCGACTCTGAATCTTAACTATCGAAACGCCCCTTTTTCGTCAATGAGCAGGAATCCATTCTAACAACATAGAATGGCGCATTAATACGCCGTAGACATCGGCGCTTTGAAATCAACGAAGAGAAACCACCATGCATTACGCCA
This sequence comes from Capsulimonadaceae bacterium, assembly GCA_036504535.1. Taxonomy (GTDB): domain Bacteria; phylum Armatimonadota; class Armatimonadia; order Armatimonadales; family Capsulimonadaceae; genus JARLGU01. The sequence goes on along the minus strand of DASXUY010000047.1, from coordinate 70,164 downwards.
CTTTCGCCATCGTTCTGTTAGCCCTGCTCAGCGTTGCGCTCGCTGTGCAGCCCGACGAAGCCAATGCCGACACACCGGACCTAACATCCAATGCGCAGCTTGTCGTCCCACGCCAGGGACTTGGCAACTTCTTCGCGAAGGTGCACGCCGGGAAACCCGTGACCGTCGCCTACTTCGGCGGAAGCATCACGGCGGCGAACGGATGGCGCGTGCAGACACAGCAGTGGTTGACCAAGCAGTATCCGCAGGCAAAGTTCACCGAAGTGCATGCGGCGATTGGCGGAACCGGCTCGAACCTCGGCGCGTTCCGCTGCCAGCATGATGTGCTGCAGTACAAGCCCGACCTCATATTCGTCGAGTTCGCGGTGAACGATGGCGGCGATGCACCGGAGTCGATCTGGCGCCAGATGGAAGGTATTGTTCGGCAGATTTGGCGCGCGAACCCTGAAACTGATATCTGCTATGTTTACACTTTCAAGGTTGGCTACGAGGACGCATTGAAGGCAGGGCATAATCCTCGCGCTGCGGCTGCTGATGAAAAGCTGGCCGATTTCTATGGCATCCCGTCGATCAATGTTGCCCTTGAAACCGTCAATCGCGCCGAGGCTGGTAAGCTGATTTACGTCCCCAAGAAAGACGCTGACGGTAAAGTGCTGCCAACGCCCGACGGTGTGACACTGTTCTCGAACGACAGTGTTCACCCGCTTGACGCTGGCCACCAGATCTACACGCAGGTGATCACCGATGCGCTCAAGCAGATGGAGCCGATGCCAGCTGTTGGTAAGCGGACGCTGAAGGAGCCGTTTATCGTAGGGAACTGGGAACAGGCCAAGCAAGTGCCGCTGCAACCGTCGATGCTGAGCGCAGGCTGGAAGAAGCTCGCCGCTGATGATGCCGTCGGCAAGTACTTCTTCAACCGAATGTCGGAGATTTGGCAGGGCGACAAGCCGGGCGAAACCATCATGTTCAAGTTCAAGGGGACTTCGGCGCGGCTCTACGACCTCATGGGACCTGATGCGGGACAAGCGATTGTGACCGTAGACAACAAGCCGCCGTTCAACGTCTCGCGCTTCGATAAATACTGCACGTACCACCGGCTCGCGACGCTGGTCTTCGGCGAGGGCATGCCCGACACCGTTCACACCGTAAAAATCGAAATATCGCCAGTCCAGCCGGACCGCACACCGGCCAGCAGCGGGGAAAAAGGCACGTTCGACCCGAAGAAGTACGACGGCACCGTCATACGCACGGGGGCCATTTTGCTTATCGGGGACATTGTCGATTAGGACGGATGAATAAGGATCGCTCGAGCCGCTTGGGCTTTTTCTCTCGCTTCGCTCCCTCTGTTGCTAGCACTTGGTCTCGCAAGTAGGGCGCGCGTGGGGAACCGCAACTAGCGCTGCATTCTCCCTTTATAAAAAATGCCACGCGGCACGAGCGATCCTAAATCACAAAACTCACGCGACCACAACACCAAACGCCGCATCCCACCGCTCCCAAAAGTCCGGGAACGTCTTCGCGACACAGCCTGGGTCGTTGATCACAAGACCCCGCACGCGTAGCCCCGCTACCGCAAACGACATCGCCATCCGGTGATCGTCGTACGTGTCGATAGCGGCTGCCGTGGGCATGGGCGGCGGGGTGATAGTAAGCGACTCGTCGTCGTCCACGACCACTGCCCCCAGCTTTCGCAACTCGGTCGCCATCGCCGCAATTCGGTCGGTTTCCTTGACCCGCAGCGTACGCAAACCCGTCAGGCGCGTCGTCCCATCGGCGAACAGCGCTAGCGCGGCCGCAGTCTGCGCCGTGTCCGGGATCGCTTCCATGTCGTACTCCACCGCGCGTAGCGTCGCAGGTCCCGAGACCGTCGTTGCGTTCGCGCCTTGCTCGACGCTGCAGCCCATGGCCGAAAGAACGTCCACGAACGCGGCATCGCCCTGAAGCGACGCCGACCCTAGCCCGTTTAGCCGAACACGCCCTCCGGTGAGCGCTGCTGCGGCCAGGAAGTAGGTGGCGTTGGATGCGTCGGGTTCGATCTCGTAGGCTATGCCGTTGTACTTCTGCTGCCCGGGCACCACGAGCCGCCGGTATGCTTCGTTGGAGCATGTCGCCCCAAACGACTTCATCACGGCGGCGGTAAGGTCCACATAAGGCTTCGATACAAGATCTCCCTCAACATCGATAACCGTGTCGCGCACGGCCAGTGGAGCCGCCATCAGTAACGCGCTCAAATACTGGCTGCTCAATGTGCCTCGCACACGGCAGTTTCCGCCGCGAAGGCCGCCCCCACCGACGCGGACCGGTGGGCAGCGAGTGCCATCCACGCTGACCGCATCCGAGCCGAGTTGTGTCATCGCGTCAATCAGGTCCTGTATCGGTCGTTCCCGCATGCGTGCGATGCCGTCCAGCACCACCGATGCGCCATGGGGCGCAAGAGGGGCAGCGGCGGTCAGAAAGCGGATCGTGGTCCCCGAGTTACCCACGAAAAGCGGCTCAGCAGGCGTCGAGTACTCACCTGCGACGCCATCCACCGTGAGACGCTCACCGCATTCGCCAGCCACAACGATGCCAGCTCCCAGTGCTCGGAGGCAGTCGATCATCCGCCGGGTATCGTCCGCATCCAGCGCGCCGTGCAGCTCGGAGCGTCCGTATGCGAGGGCTGCTATCAGCAGTGCACGGTTCGTAATGCTCTTAGACCCCGGCACGGTGACAGTAACGTCGGGTGGCTCGGGTATGGGCTTAAATGTCAGCGTAGACGGGTAACTGATGCGAGAACTCATGCCGTATTATAGCGCGGCTGTGCAAATGGTAGCGGCAGTGAGTCACATTGCAGGGGACATAGAATATTTTCGTGTGTTCTATGGTACAATGCAAATGTTGAGCATGGTAAACTTTTTAAAATGACAGACCTCACAATAAAATCTGAGCCCGTTCAAAACTACCTGAAGGCGATCTACGCGGTCACCGATGGTGAACACGGCGCTTCGCAGATCGACATTGCCACTCAGGTTGGCGTTACGCCATCTGGTGTGAGCAAGATGCTTCGCCAAATGGATCGGCAAGGGTTAATCACGTACGAGCCCTACCGCCCTGTGCGCTTGACCGAGCTAGGTCTCAAGATCGCGCTTGAGATCATCCGCCACCACAGATTGCTCGAGGTTTACCTTATCGAGAGCCTCGGCTACACGTGGGAGCAGGTACACCAGGAAGCCGAGCGTCTCGAACACCATATCAGCGAAGATTTTGAAGACACCATAGATCGCCTGCTCGGGCATCCGCAGTATGACCCGCACGGCGACCCCATCCCCACGCGCGACGGGCATATACCGCCTGTCGTCCGCGCGACACTTGAATCACAGCCCGACGGGGCGCATTTGATCATACGCCGCGTCACCGACGAAGACCGCGATCTGCTCCGCTATCTGGGTGACCGCGGGCTTCGACCAGGCACAGCACTTACGCTAACCGGGAGAGAGCCGTTTGGCGGCAGCCTTCTCGCCACGATCAATGATCGCCAGGAGCGCATCAGCCCGGAAGCGGCCCGACACATCTTCGTCGAAGTCGTCGACGCGCAAGACGCATCGCGAGCAGAGGCGCAAATTTGACCAGCGCCATAATTTGGCACATAAGCTACAAGAGGACGTAACGCACAAAATGGCACTACAACCGCTTCTACGCGGCGTTTCGGAAGAACCAGGAAAATCATCGCTCTCAGAGGTGTTTCGCACCGTCGCAGTCCCGCAAAATTCGGGCTGGCTGCGCAAGTTTTTCGCAGTCGCCGGTCCCGGATACATGGTCAGCGTCGGCTATATGGATCCCGGCAACTGGGCCACTGACCTCGCTGGCGGCGCGAAGTTCGGATACGCGCTTCTCTGGGTTATTCTCGCATCGAACCTGATGGCGATATTGCTCCAGACCCTCTGTTTGCGTCTGGGCCTCGCAACCGAACGCGACCTTGCGCAGCTTTGCCGCGACTCGTTCAAGAAGCCCGCCGCTGTCGCCCTCTGGGTACTGTCTGAGATCGCGATTATCGCCTGCGACCTCGCCGAAGTCATCGGTTCCGCGGTCGCGCTCAAGCTGCTCTTTAACATACCGCTCGTTGCAGGCGTTCTTATAACCGGAGCCGATGTGCTCCTCATGCTCGGTCTCATGAAGTTCGGCTTCCGCAAACTGGAAGCGTTCGTCATAGCGCTCGTCGCCACAATCGCCGTGTGCTTCGGCATGGAGCTCTATTCGTCCGCGCCAGTGTGGACCGATGTCGCCCGAGGTCTCGTCCCAACCCCGCTGCCGCACGACAAGGAAGCGCTCGCCATTGCGCTGGGTATCATCGGCGCGACGGTTATGCCGCACAACCTGTACCTGCATTCGTCGATTGTTCAAACCCGGGCCCACGAAAAGACGCCGGAAGGGCTTAATCAGGCAATCAAGCTGAACACCCTTGACACAGTCCTCTCGCTCATGGGCGCGTTCTTCGTCAACGCCGCCATTCTCATCCTCGCCGCTGCGGTGTTCCACAAGGCAGGCATCACGGTCGACAGGCTTGAGGATGCGCACCAGCTGCTAAAACCAGCCCTCGGCGGCGCGGCGGCGACACTCTTCGCGGTGGCGCTCCTCGCGTCGGGGCAGTCGTCGACAATCACCGGAACGCTCGCAGGCCAGATTATCATGGAAGGCTTCTTGCGGGTAAAGGTAGCGCCGTGGATACAGCGCCTCGCGACACGAGCGCTGGCTATCATTCCGGCAATCATTCTGATTGTCGCGTTTGGCGACTCGCGCACCAACAGCCTGCTTGTCGTGTCTCAGGTCGTGCTGTCGATGCAGCTGCCATTCGCGATTTTCCCGCTTCTCGCGTTCACATCCGATAAGAAGCGAATGGGGGCGCACGTCAGTCCGCTCTGGCTCAAGGTGCTGGGCTACTCCATTGGTATCGCAATCACAGCCCTGAACATCAAGCTTTTGTTTGATATTCTCGGCCCACTCTGGGTTGGTGGCGGAATAGCTGCCGGAGCTCTGTTTGCAGGCTGGGTGATGTTCGTCTACCGTGAACCGGTGGAAGACGACGGTGACGACGACAACCAGCTCCGACCGCAGAAGCGCGACGAGCGACGAAGCAACCGCTTCGAACCCGCCGAAGGGTAGTTGGAATTACGAATAATTCCTTCAACACTTTTAAACGCTTCATTCAATCTTCATCCTCGCAGTATATGGTAGAGGTGGCGCCGCGAGACGCGCCACGTATGCGGTAACCTATACTTTGAGGATGAATGCAATGCTAACCCACAAAAGAGCGGCTGCCATGCCAGCCCTTCTCCTTATCGGCGCACTCGCAGCCAGCGATTTGACTGCGGCCCACGCCGACCTTACAATCACGAGCAAAATCTCTGCCAGCGGCCTTCCAGGCCAGCCGGGGACTCCAGCGGCACCGCCTCGACAGCCCGGTAACGGCCCGCAACAGCCAGCCGCGCCTGGAGCTCCCGGCGCTCCGAATGCAGCCCAACCGCGGCAAGGCGGCCCGACCGGCCAGCCACCGTCGGCAGTCCCGAAGTTCCCACTCGTCGTCACAACCTACTACAAGGAAGGCTATGCGCGCACCGATGTTAAGGACGGCCCTATTACGCTGTTCAACGCAAAACGCGGCCACGTTTATGTCCTGAACCCCGTCGACAAGACGTACTATATCAAGGATACGCCCACGACCGGACGCTCCAGAATGGGTACCCTCACCGTCGACTCTAAGCTTACATTGACCAAGCAGGACCCTGCTGTAGCGGCGAATGTCGCCACCGTGGCTGGTGCGAAGGCAACCAAATACGCCGTTGGCGGAACAGTTGCGGTTTCGTTCAAACGCAATGCAGACGCGACTCCCCGCGCCAGTGGCGACAACGCTGCTCCGCCTCCGCCAGCCGATGGCGCCGCGCCTCCCCCACCTGCCGACGGTGCCGCGCCTCCGCCTCCAACTGGTGGAGAGCCACCGGCTGCCGGAACAACCCCAGGTGGCGCTGGTGGCAATCGACAAGGACGCGGCGGTAACGGCTTTAGCATGACAACCGATGTGAGCGGCGAGATCTGGGCGTCGGATAGCGTCAAGCTTCCTACAGTAGACCCATTCTTGCTGGATCCGCTCGTCAATGAACTCTCATTCAACGGGGGCGGCGGTCGACGGGGTGGGGGTGCATCACTCACCAAGCCGCTTCTCGATCAGCTGCTAGAGCTCAAGGCGATCCCACTGAAGAGCAAGCTGACCGTATCAATGACCAACCCGTTCAATCAGCAGAAGGTGGCGATTACCACGACATTCGATGTCGTATCGGTGAACTCGACATCACTTCCCGATGCGATGTTCCTGGTGCCCGAAGACTACACTGAAGTTGATCCGCCACAGCAAGGCTGGGGTGGCCCCGGCGGTCCCGGTGGTGACAACGGCGGTGGTAACCGACGCGGTCGTCGCAATGGCGGTGGCGCTGCCCCTGGTCAAGACCTCTAAACCGCTCATCCATAGAGCGAATGACAGCCGCCCCGACAATATGTCGGGGCGGCTGTATTTCTAACTCTCCTCCGTCGCCATCGCTCGCGATACGGCCTCAGTAGGCTATGAAAAGCGCAACGGTCACCACCAAGCCCGCCTGTGGGCGCTCTTCGTCAGACCGGGCGTTCAGACCCGGTGGTCATCGCGCCCCGGCTCCACACCGGTACCCGAGCAGTTTCCGGAGCTCCCGCAACACGCTCAACGGTCACCACCAAGCCCGCCTTGGGGCGCTCTTCGTCAGACCGGGCGTTCAGACCCGGTTGTCAAGGGCCCCGGCCCCATATCGTAACCCGAGCAGCTTCTTGAACCCCCGCGACAGTCAACGGTCACCACCAAGCCCGCCTTGGGGCGCTCTTTGTCAGACCGGGCGTTCAGACCCGGTGGTCATCGCGCCCCGGCCCCAAATCGGTACCCGAGCAGCTTCCGGAACTCCCGCAACACGCTCAACGGTCACCACCAAGCCCGCCTTGGGGCGCTCTTCGTCAGACCGGGCGTTCAGACCCGGTGGGCAATGGCCGTTCAAACCTAGTCTCGCGCGATCTGCGCAGCGTATGCGTCGCAGATTTGTGTCTCTCGCTTCGCACCCCGATTCACACCGAGACCGTCCGCCCGCTATCAGCCGACTCGTATGCCGCTGACAGCAACTTCGAGATCGTCAGCGCATGGCTTATCGATCCGAGTGGCTCGCGGTCCTCGCGGATACATTCTAGCCAGTTCGCAACCGGGCTAGGCACCGCGTGCAGGCCCTCTTCCTTCTCCGTTTCGTGGCGCCCAGGCTCACTCCACGTAAGCGCGAATGGCAGTCCAGTCGCGACGACGCCGCCTGCGCTGCCCGAGTACGATGATCGTATCCGTCGCTCAGGATACTCACTGTCGCCGATGGCATTGATCTGCACCATCGCATCGCCTTCAAGGCGAACGGTTATACACGCGCGCATGTCGTCAGGCGTGCGATCCATCAGGCACGAGATAGAAACCGGCTGACGCCTGGTCACCCAGAGCAATTCGCTAAAGAGGTGCCCACCGCCATCAAAGAGAAAACCACCGCCATTGGCCGCCGGGTCCGCTCGAAACAGAGTTGGTTTTACAACGCCGGGCATGGATTCGGGTAACGGCGCTTTCCCGAATACAGCCGCCGCCGACCCGCTCCAGCAGATATCGGCGTGTTCGAGCGTGCCGATTCGCCCTTCCGCCAGCCCTTCGCGCATTGCCGTTGTGTGACGCCAATACGGTGCGTTGAATGCCACCGCCACCACGCAACCAGACGCTTTTGCAGCGTCCGCAACCTGTTGCGCCTCGTCGATCGTCACCGCCATTGGCTTTTCAAGCAGCACATGAATACCGCGTTCCATGGCCGCCATCGCTTGCTCGGCGTGCTGGTCATGCGGAGTTGCAATGATCACACCGTCAAGCGGCTCTTCAGATAGCATCTCCTGCCAGTCCGCAAAACGCCTCGGGATCGCAAAGTGGTCGGCGACCGTCGCCAGGGCATCTGGGTCGCGTCGGCACGCAGCCACCAGCGTCGCACGCTCGTCGCGCTGCACGTCGGGCAAGTGGCGCCTCGATGCGAATGCGCCAGCGCCGATGATGCCAATTCGGAGAGGAGATGTGTTGCTCATATGTCATAAAGTTCACCAACACGCCATTCGTTTCCTGTAATGTTTCTGCGGGATATTCGCTAGTTATGGCATCTATATCGGCCCCCCTGCTTAACCAGCGTGCGGGGTGGGTATGAAGGCAACACACTTCGGGGTCAAAAACAGTCCAACAGCAGGCTTGCCCCTGAACGACTGTGAGGAGTAATCAAATGATACTGCGCTTGATGCTGGACTTGCCCGAAGACAGAGCCTACGTTCGGCTTACTCGCTTGCTCGGCCGAACACTACTTGAGCACCTGAAAGTCATCGATCAGGACATCGATGACCTCGAGCTTGTTGTAGGGGAGCTGTGCGCAAATGTCGTGCGCCACGCTCAGTCAAATTCCGGCCGCTTCCAGATTGTGCTTGAATACCATGCGGAGAGAGTGGTCATTGTCGTCGAGGATCAGGGCAAAGGCTTCTCTTTCCGCGATGTCCCCCCTGCGGGTACGTCACGCGACGATTTCGATGGTCAATCTCGTATCGGAGGCTTTGGACTTCAGGTGGTTAAAAAGCTCTCAGACCAGTTGGAGTTCTATCGTTCCGATCAGAACGGCTCCTGCGTTAAAGCCCAGATGCTCCTGCGATACAAGACGCTTGAAGCCGAGGGCGAAGCACAGGCCATGAACCAATCGCTTGGGGAGGCCAATGTTCAGTTGAGTCGAACGGCGCTTACCAGCGACGCCTGATGGAAAACGCTTGGGTAACTCACACAAAGAAATGGGGTGCAGGTGAAACCTGCACCCCGGACAACACAGGTGCGTTGCCTACTCACTGCAAAATCCCAGAATATCCAGCTGGAATGAGGATTCCACCTGGTTAACGAGCCACCACGGTCACATCAGCAGTGTCGGTTCGCTCTAGTCCACGAACTGAGCTTCGTAAGGAATCAAACCGAGGCGCGTCGCACGACGAAACGCTTGAACGCGGTTCGAAACGTGCAGCTTATCGTAGATGTTCGCCAGGTGGAAATCCACCGTGCGCTTACTTACGAAAAGCCTGTCGGCTACCTCTTTGCTTGAGTTGCCTTGCACAACCAATGTGAGAACCTCTACCTCACGCTTGGTAAGCTTAACGACCTGATCCTCGCTCGAAGGCGCGATTATAGCGCTATTCATGGGTCTGCGAGTGATTGCGGGCATTGGCGTTGGAGTGACAGACAGTGCTGCCATGGTACTTTGCTCCTTTCCGATGCCGCCTCCGTTCTTAATTATGGCTAGACGCGTCTAAGTCTTTACTGGTATTTATACAGGGCTCGTACTATTTTGTGGCAGGGAGGGGGAGGGAAGGAACTGGTTGATTAGGCAAGAGAGCTGCCGATATTGAAAGCTCATTTAATTGATAGCTCTCCTGCTATATCCAGTAATTATCAGGGGGCCGGATTGGTAAATCGGCGAAATGAAAGACGTGGCAGATTGCCCTCGTACCTACTTCTTCCCAGCCATTGTCAGCGATGCATAGTCGGCTACGATGTCCCGTATATCCTTGCCTGTCGCAGTCAGCGAGGAGCGGGGTAATCCATATGCGCTTGTCGCAACAAAGTCCACGAGGGCAACCGTATAAGGCGTATCGTCGGCTAAGCTGGAACTGTCACCCGATACTACCGACTTTGCCGCTAGCTCTTTTATCTTCGCGCCAGTCAAAATTGCCGTGACTAGATTATTGTGGAATGGCATAACCCGCGTAATATCCATTCGCGTCACGCTCGACTCCCGGAACACATCGAACATACCGTAGCCTGGAGGATTTAGCGCGATAGCCGCACCGCTGCTTGCCCGTAGCGCTTCCAGCACAAACATAGTCGAGTTCCGCGTGCGCTCTGCCGGGGTATCGCCGACGGGACCGCTCAATTTACCCAGCTTCGCCAGCATCGGATCTAGATACGGCTTTACTGCTGTCGTCACCTCGGCGTCGTCACTTAGCTTATCGGTGATCGGTAGCAGGACATCAGCGAACTTAGCCAGGTGCCACGCCCCGTTCGCATCGCGGCTGAACTTGAGGTCGAAACGGCCCAGGTTAACGCCGAACTCACCGTCCTGCACTATGGGGACCGTCACCCCATCCGGATTTTTCACCTCAACGGGCTTGTACAAGAATGTGTGCGAGTCACCCCCAACAATCGCGTCGATCCCGCTCACCTTGGCCGCCAACTGCTGGTCGGAGTCGACTCCGTCGTGCGTAACTGCTATAAGCACATCGCATTCTTTCCGGGCGATAGGCACCCACTCTTTCGCCGCCGTGATGGGGTCCGAAATGGTCCATCCTTTGGTCTGCGGATACGACGCCGACCGAGGTGTCGTCAGCCCCAGGAAGCCGACACGGATGTGGTTGATTTCGCGAACGACGTACGGCTGAACACCCGGAACAAAGCCGCCGTGCTCGTCGCGCAGATTGGCACAAACCCATGGGAACCGTGCGCGCTTGATGACTTGGCGTAGTGCCGCCTGCGATCCTGCAGCATCAGCCTGATCCACCCCGTCTTTTGTCTTGAACTCGTTGTTGCCAATGGCACACAGTTCGTACCCAGCGGCGTTCATCGCCTCGACATCCGCTATGCCTTCGTATGTGGTCGTGAGCGGGCCGCGAGTGAACGTGTCCCCCGAGTCGATCAGCATCACCGGGTTCTTGATCTCCGCCCGTAGCTTGCGAATGAGCGTCGCCCGCCTGGCTACACCGCCGCGGACGCTCTCGGCTTTGTCGCCGCGTCCGTCTTCGCGATACCAGAACGGCGTGACGTGCCCGTGGACATCGTTGGTGTGCAGGATGGTCAAGCTTAGCTGATCCGGACGCTGAATGTCCGCATGGGCATCAACCGAGAGGCAGATCGCCGCAGCAATGAGAATGGATCGATGTAAGAGGTTCATGGGGTTCAGTTCGCGGTGCGCCAGCGTGACTCCTTCTGACGCCCCACGCCTTTCCAAGGAGAGGGGACAGGCCTCTGGCCAGGGGAGGTAGTTTTGCGCTAGTGCCTACAGACGCAAAAAGGGGGAGTGGATTGCTCCACTCCCCTTCTTGTCGTTATCCTGCGAGAGGTTAACTTAGAACTTGACCGACGCCTGGCCGACGAGAACGCCGCCCTTGGAGTCGCCACCACCGAAGCCAGTACCCTTGTCGGTGTAGTCGAGGACCTGGTAGAGCAGCTTGACAGCTGTGTTCTTGTTCAGGTTCTGACCGTAGCCGATGGTGATGTACTGTTCGGTCGGCTTGCCAGCAGCAGCCAGAAGGCCCTGCTTGTTCTTCAAGTCCCACTGAACCCACTCGTAGCCAAGGTCAAACGTCGAGGTGGACGAAAGTCCGTACTTGACGCCGATGTTGGCACGATTCAGCTTGTCGTCCTTGCCGAGGGGGCTCTGAGCGGCAACGTCGTAGCGACCCTGGTAGAAGTTCGCTTCGGTGTTGATGCTGAGCTTGTCGGATAGGCCGAAGACACCGGACACTTCTGCGCCACGGATGTTGGTCGGGTTTGTCCACGAACCAATCTTGCCCCAGCTACCCGGAGCGTTGAAGTTCGTGTAGATTTCGCGGTATCCGCCATGGAGGGCGAGCCCACCAAGGTGGAAGCCAACGAGGGCCTTCCATGCTTCGTTGCCCTTGTCCGAGTTAACGTTACCGAACTTCGAACCGTTGCCGGTCGGGTTGGTAGCGAATTCAGCGTCGAGCGAGAGAGCATGACCGCCGAAGAACGGCAGGTCGCCATTGAAGTCAGCGCCATAGACGCTGGCCGTGGTGATCGGGGTGCCGGTCTTGACCGGGTCAACCGTGGGAAGAGTGGTGCGGGCCAAAACAGCCGTCGCGCCAATCGTCCACTTGTCGGGGTTACCGAAGGTCATTCGGGCGCCGGCGATGTTGTCGATCGGGTTCTGAACATAGGTGGAACCACCTGTGCTCGAGCTACCCGGGCGGAGACCGCCATCACGGGTTGCACCGGGGTTGGCGCTGATCGAGAAGTTCTGGATCGGGCCAGCCTTACCGGCGAAGGCAGTGATGTGAGCAGAGCTGACGCCGAGTTCGAGCTTGCCACCGTCGACGATAACGTTGCCGCTATCGGTTTCAGGAAGGCTGCTGTACGAATCGGGATCGACGGCCTTAAGGGTGTACGGTGTGAACTGGATACCCTGGCGGCCGAGAACTGCGGATGCGCCACCTAGAGGTCCAAGCGACACGGGGGTCGCGAGGTAAGCCTCGTAGATGTTGAATGTGCTAGCGGCGGGCTGAGCGGCACCAGACACTGCATGTCCGGCGGACTGCTCAGTCGCACTGCCGAGCCAACCAAGGTAGTTGCCAGCATTGATGCGGACAACGGCCTGAGCGGAGTCGGTAACACGGCCAGAGATGTTCAGCAGGATGTCATGGTAGACATTCGGGCTGTTGAACAGGCTCTTGCTGCCAGCGCCGACACGATAGCCATCCTTGTCGATGGGGTTCGGCTTGCCGGGCTTGGTGTTGATGTCGGAGCGAACGAGCAGGTTGACGTCGCCAGTGATGACAACGCGGCGCTGTTCGTACTCGACCGCGACGAGTCGCTTGTCGAGGGCGTCGATGCGAGCATTCGCAGCGGCAACGTCGGCGCCGAGCTTCTTGAGCTCAGGTGCAAACTGGTTGACGAGGTTGCGAAGTTCGGTGATGGCGCCTTCGTTGGACTGCAGGCGGCGGGTGACTTCGGCGCGAAGTGCGTCGACGTCAGACTGCTTGGCAAGTCCGGTGGTGGTCGGGATCTGGCTCTTCAGTGCGTAAGGCGTAAGGTCCGTCTTCTGCACGTAGTTGCTGTTCAGGTTGGCCGAAGGGGCAGCCGGCGGCGGGATAAGCGCCAACAGGCGGGCGATGGCAGTGGCGAACTCGTAGCGCGTCATAGCGCGGCGGCCGCCGTAGGTGCCGTCCGGATAACCGATAACGATACCGGCGTCGCGGAGCTTCTCTACACTCTGGTAGGCCCAATGATCCGTGGGGACATCGGCGAACGGTCCGCTCGCCTTGCCCTGGGCATTGGCAACGCCCATGGTGCTGGCGAGCACTGCTGCGCCGGCAACCAATGTGAGCATTTTCTTCATAGTATTCTCCTTAGAAGTCTCGTACAGAAAATGTCCGCACGATACGACTGCTTACGCTTCCAAGCAGCTACATACCAATCTTCATCGGGAGAAACCTTCGAAGTGTCCATGTTTCCTTCGCGGGCTCTCAGTCTGTCGATGTTATGAAACTTTTCGGAAATCGCGTGAACAGTTTAGTTCGCACGAACGACGCATCTCAGTTTTTGAACTCCAGATTCAATCGATAAATCGACTAAAAGAGGCGGATTCTAAATGAGATTGCGCTTTGTGGATACAGATGAACTCTGTAGTAACCGATGTTATATACCCGCATCCAGCAAATATGACAACCTGTGTCAGGGATAGTTTCAAGTTTTTTTCATTTTGTGGGTCACTATTAGTTGAGAAGTATGCTTGATTGGTAGTGATCCATTAGTTATTCACTTATCTCTACGGTCCATGCATGACTAGCTCGCGTCTCGAAGCAAGCGGCGCTCAGCCAGGATCACCGCTACATAATCGTCGATCGGCACGTCGGGTACCCTCATGCCAACCGGGAGCAGTTTCTGCCACCCTTTTGCCGGATGCTCGCTACAATAGCGCTCCCGAGCCATTCGGGATGTGCTCACTTCGTCGACCAACTCGACCCCGATACCAGGGACCGCTTCCCGGACATTACGGGCGAGCGATTTACTTCCGGTTCCATTGCCCATTACAATCGCGTCGATTTCCGGATACTGGGCAACCAAGTCGCGAATCGTCGAGATGAGTTCTGGTGTCGGGACGACCGAACGGTGCCGTGTCGTTGGCCCAGACGCGGTTACGATCGCCACTCCGCACTTGGCTGAGCCCGGGTCGATGGCCAGCACCGCGTTCGGGGCTGCGAGAGCGCTCAAGGCGTCACATCCGGCGTCGCAGCTGCGGGCACGGGGCGGACGGTGAAGCGAAGCTGTAGCTTGTCCGCCGACCATGTGTCTTTGGCGGTGGCCGCTGTCAAAATCACATCGCCAGGCGTCGATTCGATCTGCTTCAGAATGGTGAAGATATCGGACAACGGCAGGTCGCCGAGCTGCGCTTGAGCGTGCGCGGATTCCAGAACCGGAATAAGGCCAGCTCCAATAGCGGCGGGACGGACTTTCATCACGAGAAGGCGCTGTATTTCCGTCATCAACTCCGACGCGGGCATGGCGGACGGATTGCGCAGGGTCGTTTCCGCGAGCACTTTGCCCTCGGGGATCACCAGCCGGTTGCGGAACGGTCGAAGTCGGACCACGACTCGCTCTTTGGCGAACGCATTGCCTACTGCATATGCAATCACGACCACGGACTGGCTTTCGGTAGCGTGTATCTGCTCCGCCAGCGCCTCAATCGACTCGGCTTCGCTCGCGAATACCGGGCTGGTCGTATCGTCGTGCCCAGTCTGCCCTAGCGATGTCAGTTGAATAGTGGCGATTTTCACCGCGCGGCCAGCGTTCACTCTTCCGGCACCGTTGTCTTCGGCGGTGCGGCCGAGAGTGTCGAGAAAGCCCTCGAGCGATTTCACCAGGCTGTCGGTGGATCCGTTACGCAGCGCGAGCCGCCCGACCTCCTGGCCGTTGCGGTAGACGACTTCGCTACTGCGGGCCGATTCTATAGTAGGAATCGTCAGGCCTGTTATTTCATGCAGACGGTTGAGCGCAGCCTGATTCTTGACAGATAGGTCGTCTGCGCGAACTTCTGCGAGCTTGACGGTGCGTCGGGCTCGATTAAGGTCAGCGGCCGCCAGATCGAGCGCCGCCTGACGCTGCTGCAGACTTGACTGCGTTGCATGAAGGTCGCTACGGGTTGCGGTCAATTGAACTTGGGCCGTATCCAGCGCCTTTTGCGCGCGGGCCATTTCGGCGCGAGCCGCCCGAAGCCCTGCCTGAGCCTCGGCGTCCATTTTGATCGCTACCTGTGCTTCCGCCTGGGCCTTAGTGCGCCCGGTTTCCGCCTGGCGGCGCGCTTCCGATGATTTCGCCACCTCTTGCTCAAGTGCCGTATTCTGCTTTTTCAGGACGAGGAGGTTGCGTACAATCTCATTGCCACGGACTAGCGCCTCGCGAAACCCGGCGTTAATCCCGAGGAGTATGGCGAATGCGACCAGCGCGCTCAGGCCGCCTGCCGCTACCCCGACTACGGTGGCTGTGTCACGCGGGCGAATACCGCGAAACGACACCCTTTTCTTCCCCAGCGAGTAACCGATGATGTCTCCAAGGTAGGCGATCGCAGCGCCCGATGTCACGACTATCAACACAGCCGCCAGCACCGTGCCCCACGCTCCGCCCCAGTAGCCGAGCGCGCCTGAGACCAGGATTACGGCCAGTATGGCTGCGACAACTCGCTTAGTTCTGCTCGACAACAATGGTTTCATGGTGAAATGGGTCGCGGATGTCCTGTCTCTTACATGGTACCAGTACCGCAGGAAATACTCTTGCGTGCGTGTATGCATTCTGGTCAAAAACGTACTTTCGGTAGCGTTCTGTGACCCAGCAACGCCAGTTCGCGCCCGCCAACGCCACGTTGGTTGACCCGAGCGTGCAACAGGGGCTATAATTCACATCAATCCTTGATGTACTAACGTCGAAATCCCGTTTAGTTTCGCCCGTCAAGTTTCACCTTCCTTCAACCGCAAATCCCAGCGCCAGTGGCGGCGCATTAGCCGAGCGAGACTCGGCGAGGAGTTATCGAGTATGGCCCAGGTTACGTGCCTTGGAATCCTTGTCGCCGATGTCGTTGGTCGACCGGTCGACCATATGCCAGAACGAGGCAAGCTGATGGGGATCGACCGCATCGAGCTGCATACCGGCGGATGCGCTGCCAACACTGGCGCGTCGCTTGCCAAACTGGGCATCAAGACCAATATCATCGGCAAAGTCGGACGCGATAGTCTTGGCGACTTCATGGTGACCGCGCTGGAAAAGAACGGCGTCAACATGGCTGGCGTCGTCCACGATCAAGCCGCCCCGACATCCGCCACCATGGTGATGGTCGACAGCGGCGGTGAGCGGTCGTTCATCCACTGCACCGGCGCCAACGCCACATTCACTGACGCGGATGTCAGCTGGCAAGTGATCGACGCTGCTCCGATCCTGCACGTCGCTGGCCCGTTCCTCATGACGGAGTTCGTTGGCGAGCAGTGCGCCAGTGTGCTGAAGCAGGCTCAGGAGCGCGGCAAGGTGACAACCCTGGATACCGTCTGGGACTTCACGGGACGCTGGATGGATGTGCTGCGGCCATCACTGCCGTACCTCGACTATGCGCTGCCGTCGATAGAGGAGGCTCAGGCGATCACCGGCAAGGACGATCCCCACGACATCGCTGGCGTTTTCCTCGACGCAGGCGTCAAGACTGTCGGCATAAAGCTTGGGGCCAAGGGCTCGTACATACGCACATCGGACGGCGTCGAGATCAATGTGCCCGGATTGACCGTGAACGCTATCGACTCGCTTGGTGCAGGGGATGCGTGGGCGGCGGGGTTCCTGACCGGGCTCGTCAACAAGTGGGACTTGGAGCATTGCCTGCGGTTCGCCAATGCCGTCGGCGCATCGTGCGTTCAGGCGCTTGGGGCCACAACGGGTATCAAGTCGTTCGAAGACACCTGTCGGCTGGCGTTTGGCGATGCCCGCGCGGAGGCATTGATGAACGCGTGAAGAAGGCCGTCGCCAAAAAGCGATCCGAAGAAACCCGAGACCAGAAAGCCTTTCGCATCTTGTGCCGACTGGGTCCGCTCTTTGGCGCGATTGGCCTAGGCACGATCACGATGTACGCCGACTGGCTGAGCGGATCCGCCGCTTTGCACCACGCATCGTGGAGCGCCGTGTACCCGTTCCTTGTCGCAATCGCTGGCAGTTTCGTCCTCGGGGCGATTCTGGGCGGGGCGCTCGCCGAGTCGTACGAGCACCAGGAAGCCCGCCGCTACCGTCTCGCAGGCGATGTCTGCTTCCGCTGGTCGCTGGCCATCGCCGCCTTCTTCGCTCTGCTCCCCTTTGCCAACTTCGACGAGAACTTGCCACGCCTCGGTGAGCAATATCAAGCCATAGTGACATCCTACACGCCCGCGCTCATATTTACCGCCCTTCTATTTATTCGCGGCGTCCGCCTGACCAAGCTAGAGCGGCGCCACGTCGTCAAGTCGTAACCCTGGCAAGTCGGCTCCACGAGCCGCCAAATTTATCCACATGCGCATAATCCGAAAAAACGAGGTGGGTATGCGTTTTCCTCGTGATGAATATGAAATAGGTGGATAACGCTGGATAATGCGAGATACCGAGGCGCATAGTATGCGTTTTCGGGGCGATTATGCGCTATTGGCACTTGCTACCCGACCGCCTCTAATAGATTTTCAAGGTGCATTCAAAGACCCCTTTAGGTGATTTGTCTTCACAATAAGTATATCATGAGGTATGACTAAAAGTCAAGGTTTGTAGACTATTTGGGGTGAAAGTTTTGCTGGTCAAGATATCGCGTTCAATTGCCAACGATCTTGTCGCGTCGCGCCAATTGCGCCGGATTCAGTGCAGTCCACCGAAACGCGGATATCGCTTAACGAGAGGTCGTGCGAAAATAGGGGACATTGCGCTTGTACCACGTATGGCGGCGAATCGGTAGGTTGATCGGACAATCGCCGAAGCCACCACGGCTTGAAAGCCATGGCTAGTTATTGCAGATAGGGTCTCCGACCCACAGGAAGTTAGGCGTAACTCGCTGCCACGTGCTGCGCGTAAAGCACTCGTGGCGGCGATTCCGTAGGTTGATCGAATAATCGCAATCAAACCGTACTTTCACCTATCGCCGAAGCCACCACGGCTTGAAAGCCATGGCTAGTTATTGCAGATAGGGTCTCCGACCCACAGGAAGTTAGGCACAACTCGCTGTCACGTGCTGCGCGTGAAGCACCCATGGCGGCGATTCCGTAGGTTGGTCGGACAATCGCAAACTAAACCGTACTTTTAGCTATCACCGATAGCCACCACGGCTTGAAAGCCATGGCTAGTTATTGCGGATAGGGTCTCCGACCCACAAGAAGTTAGGCGGGGCATGAGCTCATTTTTGCCTCGCTGCAGTTGTACGGTTTAAGAAAGACCATTCGATAAACCTACGGCTCGAATGTGCTTGAAAGTACCCGTTGGGCACTCGGATTCTAAGTTTGCGTCACTATCAGTGACACATGTTGTCGGGCAACAGTCTATAAGACGGATGAAGATATGCTTTATGGCAATCGATGAGATGCGACGATTGGAAGGTCAGCAAAATGATGACGGAGAACCAGTGGCCCTTAGTGGCGACCCAACGCCTGCGTCGCCAGAGCTACTTACCGATGAAGCATGGCTCGACGCTTCAGGGGGTGTCTTGTGCGGACTAAGTGCGTTTGCATTCCAGTCGTGGTTCATTGCCATGATTCTCGTTCAGTTTGATCTCCGCTTCTTCTCTGTGGGCATTCTATTAGGGCTCTGCGTGACGATTTTCGAATCAACGCGCGTTGCTCGCAGGCACCCCGCATTCGGTCGAGCAAGCCTAGCGGCGATTTTGATCGTGGGATTGCCGATCATTTTTGCGTCGTTGCGGTAGATCGCGGGGCGGTCGGTGCTGGAGTGGGCGGACCTCCGTCGGGGATGAATAATATTCATGGTCGGAGGACGACTTTGAGGCACGGCAAGAAGGAGAATACAAATGCGTACCGTTGTCGTTGTCATTTTGATCCTCATCGTCGTAAGATTTGTCTATTCCGCGCTCCCAGCGGCGAAGCCAGTTTCGCCGTTCAGCATTGTGATTTCATGCCCTATACCAGCGTTTCATACTGCGACGCCGCTGATTGTTCGTGTGAAAGTGACCAATATTTCCGCAGCGGACGCCTTTTATTGTGACACGAACCCTATTCGTCAATTCAGAATCTATGCTACAGACGAATCTGGCAATAGTACTCCGCTGACCGATTTCGGACGCTCGCTCTATGAGGATCAATCTGATTCAACGAGTGCGGCTGGCGTCGTTATACAGAGATTGAAACCTGGCCAATCCAGCGAATACAAGCTCATACCCAATGCCGTTTACGATATGTCGAACGGTTTGAAATACCGCGTGTGCGTCGAGCGAGACCTTGGCTCTTGGAGTCATCCCGTCGCCGTTTCTTCGAATGTGATTACGGTTGAGGACATAGGCATCGATTCGGATTTGTTGAGCGCTTGGTAGCGATAAGGCAGTCATCGCCGCGCTATAACTAGCCCCGCCAGCAGGCGGGCTGTCCGTACCAATATTGGCAACTGCCAACGGTTCGCATCGCCGACGTCTCAGGCCGTAAACGACCGGTCTGACTCGGCAAGTCCCCTGAACGGGGCTGTAGCGGCCCACCGCATTTCGGCTTTGCATCATTCGTGCCTCTGTCTCTGCCGCAACCGCCGAGCCACGCCAAACCCGCGAATCATAGGCCAATAAGAGCCTGGCGACTGAAGGCGCGGCTGGGAAAAGCGGATCGGCGGCCTTCGCCGACTCGGAACCGAGCCGCAATGCGGCTCCCTGAGCGCCCGCAGGTGTGCGATTCGCACTTTAAAGATACTGCTCTGTTCCGAGTGCCGAACGGGTACTTTCAAGCACTTCGGAGCCGTAGGTTTCAACCTACGGAGCCTAGGGCCTTATCGTATTCGCGAGCTGTTTCTTTCTGCATAAGGCTAACGCGGAACGCGCCAGTAGCCAAACTTTCGAAGCGCCGCCTTCACTCGCCAGCCACAATCGGTCCGCTACGCTGGAGCACCTCCGCGTGCAGGCAGCCGTATTGTTGACATTTCCTCGGTTCCGTACTATCCTTGTCTTGGGACAACGCCGCGCAGCCACATCGCGCGGTCCCGCGCTCTTCCAGCCTAAACCAGTGTGACGCTGGACCCTCGTCGCGCTTAAGGCGGCTCGTGCAGCCCGCCCCCAGCGTGGACGAGTAGGTCGGCGTTCAATAACTTAAGGACAACCACATCCATGGTGCATACAATCGTCATCCGGATCGCCGCCGTCGCCTTTGTTTTCGCCAGCCTCACACGCGCCGCCGTCGCCGCGCCTGTCGTTTTGTGGGCGTCCGACCCCGTCGCGCCGGGACAGACAGTCCTCGTGTTCGGCGACGGGTTCGACGGATGCAAGTCGGTGCACTGGGAACGGATTCCCGATAAGCCGGGCGGACGCGCCTACATGGGCGATGTGGCGCCGGTTCAGGTGCGACAAAAGTCGGTCAAATTCGTGCTCCCCGCCACCGTCCCGCAAGGCGTCTTTCGCGCCACGATCCGCGTCGGGGCATCGAGCGCCACCGTGGTCGTCAACCGTCCGCAAGTGCTGTGGGCGCAGGGCAACGCGGGCAGCAGCGCTACCCAAGGCGGCTTCGTTCGGGTTGTCGGCAAGTGTCTCGCGCTGCCTGGCAAGAAGGCGGTTATCCGGCTAAGTGCATCGGGCCACGACACCAATGTCGCGCCGACACGCTCAGAGCCGTTTACGGCACAGGCTCCGCTCCCGAGCAGCCTTCCCGCAGGCACGTACAGTCTGACGGTATCGTCGGCAGGCAATGCGTGGAGCGAACCCGTCTCGTTTGTAGTCGCGCCTCGACCGCGCCCGGTTCCCGTCGTGCTGACCGCGCCCGAGCCGGACTCGAACGCTACCGCGAATGTGACCGCAATCCAGGCGCTGCTCACGAAAGCGGGGGAAACCGGTGGCGTTGTTCGCCTCCCGGCAGGGCGATGGGGTCTGGACGATGGCCTTACCGTCCCTCGTAACGTCACACTCGAAGGCGCAGGAATGGACCGGACCGCGCTTTGCTGGAAGGACTCCGACACGCCGCCCAAGGCGCTGATCGCGGGAACCGACCACTTTGCGGTCCGCGACCTCAGCCTCTATGCCATCAACTACATCCACGGCATCATCGCCGACCAGAGCACGCCCACTGCAGGTTCGGTTGCTATCGAGCGGGTACGTATGAGGATCAACCCGTACCGTGGGCACCTGACGCTTGACGAGGTGAACAAGCGTTTCACCGCGGCGATGAAGCACTCCAGCGGCGGCGGGGACTCGCTGCGGCTGGGCGGTGAAAACATCACGGTTGCCGGTTGCGACATCTACGGCGCGGGACGGTGCCTCTACCTGAGCCGCGCCAGCGGCGCGTGGGTGCACGACAACACGTTCTATAACGGGCGATGGGGATGGTACTGTCTGAGCGGCAACAACGGGGTCATCTTCGAGAACAACTCAGTCATCGGCGGAGACCTGATGTCCACCGGCGGCGGCCTGAACTGTCTCGACGGCTCAACGTGCTCGCAGAACGTGTATTACGCTGGCAACACGCTGCGGAACATGTTCGGCTGGGACCGCGAGGCGATGACCACCGACGCAGGCGGGGCGGCGTATTACGGCCTGCTGAAGTCGGGGACCGCGAACACGGTGACGCTGCCTGTGGATGTGACATGGACCCGCAACTGGACCGGCGCTGGCATCTTCGTGCTCAACGGAACGGGGCAGGGGCAGTACCGGCAAATCGCCAAGACTGCGGGCCGCGACGTCACCGTCGACAAGCCGTGGCAGATCGTGCCCGATGCCACATCGATCATCTCGATCACCATGCTCCAGCGCAACTACCTCTTCGTCGGCAACTCGTTCACTGATGCCGGTGTCGCCATCCAGATGTACGGCATGGCGGTCGGCAATATCGCCAGCGGCAACACCACGGCGCGCACTGATGGCTACCATAACTTCGGCATGAACTACCACGGGGTGCAGCCATCGTGGTATATCCAGTGGCTCGATAACCGGATCACCGACGGCACCGTCTACAGCGGCGGCCACGATCAGTCAGTGTGGATGGACGAGGCGCACCTCGCTGTCCAGGCGCTCGACACGCGCGTCACACCTCTCGCGCCGGTCACCCTTTGCGCCATCGTCCGTGGCAACAAGCTGGACGACAGCGCGCATATCGAGATCGGCACCGGTAACCATGCCGAGGTTCCGCTTACCGAGGAAGTAGTAGTGGAGCAGAACGTGGTCAAGAACGCCCTCTATGGCCTTAAGGTCGCGCGGATGACGGCGGGCGTTTACAGTCGCGAGAACACGTTCATCAACTGCGGTCAGGGGGAAATCCAGCAAGCGGACATCGAGGCCAAGGCTGGCGTCAAGCGCGCCGCACTGTTCGCCAAACCCGGCCCACTCATGCGCTTCACGTTCGACAAGCCTGCGCCGTTTGCGGACACTACCGGTAACGGCTTCAAAGCCGCCGCCGCTGGCAAGGTCGCCACCGAACCCGGCGCGCATGGCGGCTCGTTGGTGCTCGACGGGCTAAGTTATGTTACCGTGGATCATCCCGAGCTGATCGAGATGCCCAGCTTCACGGTATCGCTCTGGATCGCGCCGCAACGTATCTCGGGTCGCTGGGGACTTGTATCGAAGCGCGTCAACAACGCCCCCGCGCCGTTCGTCATCGCCGTCCACGACGGTTGCGTGCTCTTCGAAGCCGCCGACCCGTCAGGGCAGTGGCCGTTCAACACGAGGACAGCGCCGGTTCTCGCCATCGGTCGCTGGACGCATGTCGCCGTCGTGTTCGAAGCTGGGAAAGGCGCGACGGTGTACATTGACGGTAAACCAGCCGCGCGCACGGTCAGCACGCTGAGCGTCGCGCAGAACGACGAGCCGCTGATCATAGGCCGCGACGCGTGGGGCGGGCCGAACGCTGGCAACCGTCCCGAGGACAAGATCACGCAAGCCATCTACCAGGGCAAACTCGCCGACGTCCAGCTGTGGCCTCGCGCGCTGGGGGCGGCGGAGGTGGCGAAGCTGGCGGCTCCGTAGGGGAGGGGCATTGTCGGCGAAGGTGCCATAGCCATGCTTGGGGCGAGGTCTTCGACTCGCCCAGCCAAACCGGTAAGATGAACCAGCTCATCGAAACCCCACCGCGTGGGGTGGGGCGGAACGCACCGGGGTCTGGAGCAGGGGGCGCACTCTCGCTAGAACTTCATTTTCTCAAGCTCGTCGATTGCGCGGAGCATGTAGTTGCGCGCCTTTGCCTTTGCGTCGGCGGGGCGCCAGGCTTCGTCAGGCGTGGCGTCGAGCGCGGCGAGGACAATCTCGCGGGCGGGGTTGAGGCGGCGCAGGCTGTCGGCGAATTGACGGCGGAACGGGGCCATGTCTTCTGCTGCGCGCACCAGTTCCGGCTCCCATCGCCGGTACAGGCACAGGGCGATCACCGTGCGACGTGTTGCTTCTTCGGCGGTCTTGGTCTTCGCCGTCGCGAAGATCAGTTGAGTTCGAGAAGCAGATCCGAATGCCGCTCTTGCCAGACCCGCCCATGTTGAGATGTCTTCTAGGCGCTCCTCGACGTGGTCGGCGGTGTAGCCGGGCCATTCTTCAGGAGCCTGGTTTGGGCGCGACGCGATCTTCAGGACGGGCAGACCGCTCAGCGAGTCGATGCCAGGTTCTAGCTTGGTGATACCTGCCAAGAACTGCTTCTGGTGACGGTCGAGCCAATCCTTGAAGCCAGCGAGACGGAGCGACTTTTGGCGGATACGCTCCGCCACTCGTGCGCCGGTCTGCGCGATATCGCTCAAGCTGCGCGTCTCCATCACCTTGGCTGCCGTGTCAGGAGTGCGTCCGCCGACTTGCTCAAGACCCGCGCGAAGCTGGTAAAGCAATCGCCCGGCGGCCCGGTTAATGTCGGCGATGGCGAACGAACCCGTCGCCACAATCTCGGTGCGCAGGAGGCCGCGAAGCTCCTCTTCGAGCTGCGTCCGCCGATCATCGGAAAGCTTTGAGGTCGCGAGAGTCATGAATGGGTCGGCGGCGGCAGGGATCAGGTCAGTAGCGCTCTGGGGGGCGACTTGGGCCGACGGCGCCTCGGGAGACGGCGAATGGCCATTCGAAGCCGATACCGCTTCGAGGGTTGTCTCTTCGAGGAACTCCGGCATCGCGAACGGTGTCTCGGTGATGTCTTCGACCTCGTCCGGGTGGTCCTTGCGGTATTTCGCCGCAGCGAGCGCAAGACGAACCGTTTCCAGGTACGTTTCCGGAAAGAAGTCGAGGAGCGACTGCAAAACCGCCTTGACGCCGCGGTTCTTGATGGGAGCCTTACGGAGGAGGTCCTCGGCGTCGGCCAGCAGGAGGTCGTCGAGGCTGTTCTTCCACTCCATGGGGTGGAGAACTGTGCGCATCTGAGTGGCGCGGTCGTAGTTGAGCAGGCGCGGCAGGACGGTGATCAGGTCCGGCTCGGTGACCAGCATCGGCATCAGGTCGCGGGCGGACATCATGGCGGGAAGCATCTGAGCGGCGAGCAAGCCGCACGTCACAGCGCGCTCCAGCCATTCGCGGCCGACCGCTGGCTGCGTCATGTTTGCGATCTGGCTGAACTTAGGCGCGGGCAAGTTGCCCAGCAGCGCCATATTCTCCTCCGGGTTGCTCTCGATTACGGCGGCAACGATGTCGGCGGGCAGTTCGCCTAACGCGGCGTAACGCTCAGCTGTGGGCAGGGCCCATAGCAACTGCGCCTTGAGCGTCGCCGTTGGCGCTTCGTTTATGCGCTTAGCAAGTTCCTGCGCATGCAGTGCGGACGCTTGCTTGGTCTCGGTCAAATCGGTCGGAATGTCGGGGGTATTTTCGTCCATAAATTGCATCAGTGTCGCCAGGTCGAATGGTCCGTGATCTCAGCCGCCGTCCGGGGTAGCCCAAAACCGGCCGAATCGCGATTTTTGAATCGTAAAGGCCCTTCATTATACCCTCCCGGCAATTCCGGATACAATTGGGGACAAAGCGGCACCGATTAAGACTGCTCGCAGCTTGATTACGATTTCTGATGTTTGGGGGTAGCATTAGGTAGAAAGACGGGGGCGATCCCGGCGGTGATTCTGCGCATGATACGGCTCGGAAGGCTAAGGAACAGGACAGCGACTCGCAATGCTGCGATTGGTTTCATTGTGGCGCTGGGGTTGATAGTGGTCACGGGGTGCCAGGACGAAGAGGATCCGCCCAAGCGCATTCTGCCGCTGACGCTTACAAGCTCGGCCTTTAAGGCGGGCGAGATGCTGCCCCCCCGCATGACGTGCGACGGGTTTGGCGACTCGCCGCCGCTCAAGTGGACTGCCGGACCGCCAGGCACGGCAGTGTACGCGGTGACGTGCACAGATCCCGATGCTCCAGGCGGGGAGTTCAATCACTGGGTCCTGTACAATGTAGCGCCGACGATCACGCAGTTGCCTGAAGGCGTCACGCCTACCCTCAACGCCCCATCCGGCTCGAGCGTCCTGGTCAACGACTTCGAGCACTTGGGCTATGGCGGCCCTTGCCCACCGCCACCGTCCAAGCATAAGTACATCTTCCGCGTCTATGCCCTCGACAGCCACGTCACCATCGCCAGCGGCGCCAGCGCTGCATCTGTCCGCACCTTCCTTCAGTCGCATGCCCTCGCCAGCGGCGAACTGCCCAGCTTCTACGCCCGGAAGGCTCAGTAACCCGCTAACGGATGCGATAGGCCGACGTCACCATTACAGTCACGCGCTTGTCGATAGACTGAGTGTCCTCCCCGCCGCCCGACTGCTCATCGTCATACGCGCCCGTCACCGACATGAGCCCCATGTGCGAGTAGCTGAGCGGTCCCAAGCTCTGCCCGCTACTCTTGGCGATCTGCTGTGCTCGCACGCGGGCGTTGCTAGCGGCCTCCGCCAGGATGCTGTCCTTGAGCTCCGCCAGGTTGGTGATACGGTACTGCGGCGCGTGCGATACAAGGGAAACGCCCTGCTTGATCAGCTCCGTGGCTGTCCGCGAGACGGCTTCGACTGCCTTCACGTCGTTACTGCGCACCTCGATGGTCTGCGACAGTCGGTAGCCCTTAACGGTGCGGTAGATGGACTCGTCCATGCCATTGTCGTTGTTCTGAGCCTTCTCGTACAGCACACTCGTCTGGATCGCCAGCGGGAAGATCTCGTCCGCCTTGACGCCCTTGGACGCTATGTACTCGGTGAGCTTCGACGTTCCCCCTTGAAGCGCCGAGTATGCCTCACTCACCGTGGTCGCCTGATACGAGACGTCGGCGTCCCAAATGATGTAGTCGCTGTGGACAATCCTGCGGGCGGTTCCGTTGACTCTGATCGTGTCGTCACCCTCCCGCGAATGTTTGAACGCGACCGACACAAGGATAGCAGAGGTGACGAGGGCAAGCCCGACGATGAGAGCGCCGACGATTGGCATGAAGCGTTGAGTTGACATTGCGACCATCCTCCAGCGGTAGGGCTGACTTAAGCTTTACAACTATCTATGTACCGATGCGATCGGCTCGGGCAGACTGCGACCAATTTCGTCGACGCGATAACCAAGGCCTGGCCACCCGGTGACCGACGACAACTCCAGGCAGCCGTTTCGCCGCCGATAGATGCCAGGGTGGATCGCGGCCTCTGCTGCCGACGCGTCGGGGTAATACTGCGGCCCGTTGCTTTCTATACCCATTATGGCACCCACATGAGCGGCGAGTTGCACGTGGCCGATCTGCGCCAGCATCGGGTTGGTGAGGTCCTGTACCATCAGCGGCATACGATGGGCTATCGCCCAGCATGCCGACAGGATGGCGCCAGTCTGGGTCTTGCACGCCTTGAGCGCCACACAACTCCACCCAAGCGACCGACCGAGCTTGACGATCCGCCAGTCGTGCGCACTCTCGTCCATGAACAGTGGCTTGCGCGCTGATACGGCGTGGACATCCATCATAGTCGCTTCGAGGTCGTACGGGAACGGCTGCTCAACGTATAGCACGGCGCGCCAGATGGCGGGGTGCTCGCGAAGGAGGCGGTCGAGTATCTCGGTGACATAGTCGGTGTCGGTGCATGTGCAGTTGAAGTCGAGGCAGAGCCACTCGCAGCCCAAACGCGCTCCAATTTCACCGACCTGGACGACGCGCCAGTAGTCCCAGTCGCCCTCAGCACCGCCGCTCGTCTGCCCCTTCAGTTTTACCTTCAGGCACTTGATGCCGTCGCGAACGATCCAATTCTCAAGCGTCACCGGGTAGCCGTCGTCCGGCTCGTCGCCGCGCAGGTCGGCATTGGTGAGTGCATCCGCACCACCGACCGAGTGCCACACGGGGAGCGTCTGCGGCGGGGTTCGTACAAGGTAATCGGCAGGGTACTTGCCAGCGAACCTAACGCCCGTGTCGCTATCGTCGCCGAAGTAGGTACTGAGGTCGCGGCTGAGATAGGGCGCCGCGTATGTGTCGTACACTGGTACACCGTGGAGCATCCCGTACGCGTCGTGCAGCGCGAGGTCGAACGGTGAGCAGCACACCAACGCAGCGAGGTGCGGGATGGGCTCGTTGAGGGTGCCCAGCTTAGCGTCAAGCGCGTGGGCGACGTCGTGGAGTGTGGAGAGCTGGAAGTCGCTCCCGATTTCGAGAGCGTGACCGGTGAACCCGCAGTTGGTCCAGGCTGATGCGAGGTCGCGGCACAGGTGTTGCAGACGACTAAGGCGGTCGTCGTATGAGAGGGTGGGGTGCGGCCAAACCCAGCCAACATTGAGAGGAGTTTCGCCCCAGCCAATCGCGAGACGTCCATCCCTGCCGCGAACTGTAAGTCGAACCCGTGCGCAGACAACGCTGGTGAGGGTCGCCGAGCCGAAGCTGTACGGCTGCCTCGTGTGAACGGGCAGCATGTACAGATCGGCTCCGACGACTTCGATGTCAGTTGGGTTCATTGTGGCGTGTCGCGTACCTGCCCGCGAGCAGTGCGACTCGTTGGCGTGGCGCTAGGCTAGAACCGGAAGCCCGCGACCAGGTTTGTACCAGAGAAGTCGTAACCGGCGATGTCGGTGAATCCTCGGTACTGCACCTCAAGGCGTGCCGATGTGCCAAAGTCAACGCCGGCGAAGGCGCTGGCACCTGCACTCGTACGGACGCCCCACTTGACGTTGTCGGTAGCAGAGTGAATGTCGGAGATCACCAGGTCGCCTTCAGCTCCAACGTATGGTGTTGCCGATTTACCCTGAGTCAGGCCCTTGCGGTACTGAACTCCGATGGGAATGAGGAACGCCGTATTCGAGTTGTGCTTGTTGGTGAAGAAGCTCAGGTTAAAGCCGATGCGGCCAGCCATTGGGGCTGTCTCGTACTGCCCGAACCCAATTCCCAGGCTGAACCAGTTGTCGCCGAAGCGGTCCTTAACAAGGTTC
The DNA here is from genome assembly GCA_036504535.1 of Capsulimonadaceae bacterium. Taxonomy (GTDB): domain Bacteria; phylum Armatimonadota; class Armatimonadia; order Armatimonadales; family Capsulimonadaceae; genus JARLGU01. Next base: position 41,806 of record DASXUY010000047.1, on the reverse strand, counting down.
TTGGTTGGGAGATATAGCCCGAGGTCGGGGCCAAACGTGAAGCGCGGTGCAGACTTGCGGGGCTGTGCTTCGGGTTCGGCGGGCGGCGCCGGTGCGGCTGGCGCAGCAGCTGGCACGGTGGGGCCAGTAGGCGATGTGGACACAGGCTTCACTGTGGCGGGTCGCGCCGGAGCGTTCGTGATCGTCTCCTGCGACGAATTCGTTGTCATCTGCGGCACTGTCTGAGCGCTCACGGGAGCAACACCAGCACCCAAGACGAGCGAAGCGAGGGCTGCGGATGGCACTAGCATTGATAGTTTCATGAAAGCGATTCACCTCCGTGGTCTGAGACCAGATGTATCTGTAAGGCCGGTTCTGCTAAAAAGCGGCACGGCTCAGGGCAAGTATACCTTCCGCGTTAACAGATAGCGATTCCAAATCTCCGTAAGCCTTTCATTAAGCTTTTTTCGGACTAGTTTGAGCACACCCCTATCCAAATTTAACCCCGCCTTAACGTTCTTAATATTGGATTAACACGCGAACATTAAACTCTAGGGCATAGGGAATGTGAGATCACACAGATTTCATCAATCCAAATGTGTGCTCAATCGGAGCACCAAATACAACGACGTTTTTAGGGAGAGAAACCCATGTTTCGAAAGAACAGTTCACTGACCGGGAGCCTGCTGAAGATTGCTGCCCCCGCCATCGCCGTCGCCGCCGGGATCATGTCCGTCCCCGCCGCGCAGGCCCAGACAATTACCGGCGCGGGTGCCACCTTTCCGGCCCCAATCATCCAGAAGTGGATCGGCGCGTATAAGGCTTCGACCGGTGTCGAGGTCAACTACCAGCCAATCGGATCGGGCGGCGGTATCAATGCGCTCATCTCGCACACCGTTGATTTCGCGGGTTCCGACATCCCGATGAACGCCAACGAGAAGGGGCAGGCTGGCGCTCCCGTCGTCAATATCCCCGACATTATCGGTGCGGTCGTGGTTTGCTACAACCTTTCAAAGATCGGCCCTGGCATCGCCCTTACCGGCCCCGTTATTGCCGATATCTTCCAGGGCAAGATCACGTACTGGGACGATCCCCGCATCACCAAGTTAAGCCCCGGGGTCAAGTTCCCACATGATAATATCATCGTCGTCCATCGCTCCGACGGTTCGGGCACAACCGCCATCTTCACCGACTACCTTTCCAAGGTGAGCTCATCATGGAAGAGCGAAATCGGCACCGGCAAGTCGGTGAGCTGGCCCTCCGGGCAACTTGGCGGCAAGGGCAACGCAGGTGTCGCTGGCTTCGTGACCACTCACGACTCCACGATCGGCTACGTCGAACTCGCCTACGCCATCCAGAAGAACATCCCGTACGCTCAGGTTGAGAACAAGGCTGGCAAGCTGATCTACCCGACTGACGAAGCGGCGTCGGCAGCCGCCGATGGCGTCAAGGTTCCCGCGAACCTCGAGTTCTCGATCACAAACAGCGCGAACGCCAAGGCTTACCCAATCGCTGGTGTATCCAACTTGATCGTCTACGCAAAGTCGCCCAAGAACGCTGAAGTGAAGAAGTTCTTCAAGTTCATCCTGACCGAAGGCCAGAAGCCTGAGTACACGGAGCCGCTCCACTACTCCCCGCTGCCTGACGGTGTCGCCGCCAAGGCGCTCGAAGCCGTCGAGAAGCTTCGATAGGTTGTAAGAAGCCCGTTCCGGCCATCCGCCGGAACGGGCCACCGGTGGCGATGTTCTGTCACCAATTCCCACAAGCTCGCGCGTTATATCCAAGCGCTGGTGAGCTTCCGGCAGTTTCACGACGACTGTGAGCTGACCGCACTGTCCATCATAGGAGATCGCAACAATGATTAAACGAGGAACAGCAATTTTAGCAGCGCTGGTTGCTCTGTCGGCAGCCCCCGCCCAAGCCGCTACACAAGTCCCCAAGGACGACTGGAGCTACACGGCAGTTCAGGACCTCGCATCGCAGGGACTGCTTGAAGGCTACCCGAAGAGCGCGGCGATTTTCGGCGACCGCACCGTCAACCGCTACGAGATGGCTACTCTCATCTCCCGCGTCGTTGACCGCGTCACCAACGATCCCGCCGCCGCCAAGGCCGCAGCGCCGAAGACCATCGACGAAATCAGCAAGCTAGTTCAGGCGTATGGCGTCGAACTCGCAGTGCTCGGCACCGATGTGTCCAACCTCAAGCTTGGCGTCGCCTCGCTCACCGACACTGCTATCGACCACCAGAAGCAGCTAGACAAGCTTGCCAAGACCAAGGTCGAATCGGGCTTTGGTAAGATCAAGTTTGACGGTTTGCTTCAGGCCTGGTATCTAGCTGGCAGCAAGGAAGTCACGAACTTCGGCAGCGGACAGGGAACCGGCCTGGGCATCTCAGGTGCTCAGAACTCGGTCTCGAACACGTTCCGCATCCGACGCTCCGAACTGAAGTTCTCGGGCAGCATCAATCCGCAAGCGTATTGGGTCGCAATGTTCGACGCGTCAAAGGACCAGACGGTCTCGTCAACACCGGCGAACACAAACGGCACCGCAGCCCTTCAGGACCTCGTGGTTGGCTGGCACCTCACCCCGACCATCGACTTCGAAGTCGGTCAGCAGAAGGTTCCGCTGTCCATCGAAGGCTACCGCTCGTCAGCGAACCTGCTGACAATCGAGCGCTCGCTCATGAACACCGTGCCGTTTGGCTCGGGACGTGTGGGTGATATCCGCGAACTTGGCGCCTGGGCACGATACAGCCAGCCCGGCAAGGCTAACGCGACCATCGCGCTGCTTGATGATGGCGGCAACCGACAGAACCTGGTCGACGACAACAGCACCAAGGAATTGATGCTCAACGGTCAGTACTTCATCCTGCCTGAACTCCAGGTCGGCAGCTATGGCGAAATCAGCGGCGGCGTTGGTGCGAACCACAACAACCGCCGACGTGTCGGCTTCGACTTCGACTATGTCAAGGCTCAGCACGAGCTTACAGGCGAGTATGTCGAGGGTTGGGACGGCGGTCAGGCTACGACTGGCGCTGCCCCCGCGAAGCGCCTGAAGACACAAGGCTCGTATGTCACCTATGCCTACAAGCTCAATAAGACCTGGCAGGCAGTTGCTCGCTACGACTACTTCAACATCAACCGAGACGCTCGTCAGCTTGAGAAGGACCTCACCCTCGGTGTGAACTACTTTATCGCTGGCAACAACTCGAAGATCCAGTTGAACTACATCAAGCGTAATACGTTCGGCCCCGCTTCGGCGAACCTTGGTCCAAGCCGCTACGTCTACTTCACGAACTTCCAGCAGTCGTTCTAGTCTGGTTGACCCTCTTCGTGTATTTTGCCCCTCTCGCAAGAGAGGGGCATTTTTGATGCGTCAGGCGTCTGGACTACAACAGCTTTTCGGCGCCTTCGTATACCTCGTCCACCAGCAGTTCCACAGCAGCGACTCGCGCATGGGTTGCGTCGACCTGCGATCGCATATACTCGAAAAGCGGTCCGTCGGTGTGGTATTTCAGGCTGCCCTTGATTTGATAGGCTTTGTGGTCTGCGGTTAGAAACACGACCGCGCCGCGACTGCCGGTCAGGATATTCTCACGCGTTTTCGTGAAGACGCTATCGTTGAGCAGGACGATTTCTGGGTTGTCGGTCTTAACCAGCATGACGTAAATTGCGTTCGGGTTGCCGTCAGGACTGGTTGTCGCAAATATCGAGGGAGCGTTATGGTCTTGAAGCGCATTGAAGACCTTGTCTGGGATACGTGGCATTTCTTTCTCCGTTTAGACGTTTACTCGCAGTATGCGAGAGCGGGTGTGGCATATGCGTCCCCGGATTGAACGAACTTAATGCTAATACGCCAAAACGATGATATGATATCGCCATAGAAAACCGTTCAATATAACATATCCTTCATTATGACTCGTGGTGCGGCATCGGGACGGTACGAATGCGGCGCTGTGACAATGATCGGCTATCTGGCGGAGCCAAGATAGAGCTTGTTTCACGTGTTGGGCAAGGAACTCGCAATTCAGCTGGCAACGTCGTTAAAAACTCTTTGGAGTAACACATGATATCATTTGGTAATGGTAAACGTATTGATGAACTGACCGACGAAGTCGTCCGATTGACCACAATTGTTGATAACATTGCCGATGTGGTGATGTTGGCGGACACGACTCCTGACAACGTTATCTTCTACATGAACAAGGCAGCCCGCGCGGTGTTTTCGCGGTATCGAGAAGAATTGAATGGCGTCCTTCCTCCAGGCGCAGATGTCGCCACCGCTTACAAGCGCAGCATTCACCAATTCCACAAGGACCCCCAGGCGATTCGTAATGTGCTAAATGCCCTTGCGGCGCGGAAAATGGAGTCAAATCAAGCGCTGATTCCCATCGGTCGCATCACGTTCACAACGACGACATACCCGATATGGGATCCCAAGGACCCGAACAAGGTGTCGTGCTTTATGGCCACCTTCCACGACATCACTGCCGAGGTACTGGCCAAAAAGCTTGAAGAAGACCGCACGACCGGTCGACGCGCATTCTTGGAAAGCCAGGTTAGCTCCGTCACTGGAAGCATGCAGGAGATGAGCCAGACAATCGAGAGTGTGGCGATGAAGACATCGTCTGCTTCGACTTCAGCCGAGACCATGCTCACAGAAGCGTTGAACGGCGAACGGACTGTGGCGCAGACCAGTGAGAGCATGCAATCGATGGTGAAGATGGTCACCGAACTGGCCGACAGCTTGATTGCACTGCAGGGGCAGTCGGAAACGATCCGAGGGATTGTCGACCTGATCAAAGAGATAGCCGATCAGACCAATCTTTTGGCCATTAATGCCGCCATTGAAGCTGCGCGGTCGGGAGAAGCGGGCAGGGGATTTGCCGTCGTTGCGCAGGGCATTCGTGAGCTTGCGGAGAGGTCGTCAAATGCCGCACGCGAGATCACGGGCATGATCGGTTCGATTCGCGAAGAAGTCGAGCACAATGTCGCCATCATCGCCACGGGCAAGCAGCAAGTATCGGTGACGCAGAAGTCGGTTGTCGAGGCCGAAGTCGCACTGTCCAAGATCGTCCAGGAAGTGGCGGCCATGCGCGATTCCATTCTGGTGATCGCTAACGCTACCGAGGAGCAGGCGGCCACGACGCAGAACGTGGCAGATCGCATGCTGGCACTGGCGCAGCACGATCAGGATGACGCCACCCTAGCGGTTCGACGGTAGTAACGATGTGCGCAAGGATGCGCACAAACTGGGCCAGCGGGAGACGGTTCGCCGTTTACCGCTGGCCTTTTGATAGCTCTTCGTAGGGCTCGTCGGCTGGCAGGTTCGGGGCCTTGCATGCGGCCACCGAGAGGCGGTCGCATCGCTCGTTCTGGTCGTGGCCAGCGTGGCCCTTGACCCAGCTGAGCGTCACCTTGTGCGTCTCGCATAGCGCTAGAAGGCGTTCCCACAGGTCAACATTGACCGCCGGTCCCTTGCTGGCCAGCCGCCAGCCGTTCGCCTTCCACTTCTTCGCCCATCCCTTCTCGATACCGTTCAACAGGTACTGCGAGTCGGTGAATAACGTCACTGCGCATGGATACCTGAGGGCCTCGAGAGCGGCGATGGCCGCCATGAGTTCCATCCGATTGTTTGTGGTGAGACGGTACCCGCCGGAGATCTCTTTCCGCTTGTCGCCAAACTCCAATATGACGCCGTATCCGCCCGGTCCTGGGTTCCCCGCGCACGCTCCGTCGGTGTATACCATGATCCGCTTGAGCGTGCCCGTTGCGGTTTCGTTAGTCACTGCCATTGCTACTTCGTATCTCTCTCTCGATAGGTCCCCAAAGGCGGGGGAGTTATTTTGCCACTTCGGCCAACGTAACAATATACTTCATTGGAAACGTCAACTGATACGCGAATGGTTTCTCAGCGGTTAGTGTGGCCGTGAATTCGGGAAGCTTTGCGATAGCCGACGAGCTGGTTTCGTTTCTGTCGGGGAAGCGTCGCGTGTCTCGTTCGAGGCGAATTGCCGGATAGAAGTCTGCCGTGCTCCCGCCAATCTCGACCGGGAACTTGATCGTGACGCCTGCCGACAGGTCGGCCTTGTCGTTCCATCGGAACGTTTTGCCGTCGCCGGAGACCTCATCTGGCTGGTTCGAAATATTGCTCGGGTTCGTTTTGTTGTTGGGCAGGACAATAGATAGCTTCCAACGCTGCGACGACTGAATGCGAACAGTCGCTTCCCCCCAGTCAGCGCCCTTTTTTACCCATTTTCGCGTCACAGTAAGTCCGTCGGGCGGCGCGGCGGTTGTGGTCAGCCTGCCGAAGCCGAATGCGGCATCAGGGGCGACGTTGCCCTTCTTGTCGGGGCTGACGATGGTATAAACGTACTTAGCGCCTGCGGGATCGTCCTGCTTCTCGAAAGCCTCGGGCACGATCTCGGGTGTTTCGACAGAGGTGATCGAAAGCGATGCCGTGAGCGTGTCGAGCGGCGTGAGGTAGCGAGGGCGCACCTGGACGTATGTGTCGTGGCGGACGTTGATCTGAGTTCCGCCTGAAATCGACGGCGAGTCGGTGTCGAAAACGCTCGTTCTGCCGATGACGATCTGTATCTTCTTCGCTGGCGATTGCCCGAGAAGCTGGAGCGCCTGTCGCTGAAGATCCGCCCAGCCGCCTTCAGTGGGGCACGACTGTGTGACCTTCAGCGCGAGCTTACGGCACGATGCATCGTCACCCAGCGCGCGGGAGCGTCGCGCCGAGTCAACCGCGCCTGCTCCAAGCTGCCACCAGCCCCAGTTGTTCTTGGGTTGGTCGATGACTGATGTGTATGATGCAACCGCCTTTTCGCTGTCGTGAAGCTCTTCGTAGCAGTTGCCAATTCTAAACGCCGCCACGTTCCAGTTCTCGCAGATGCCAGCGATCTTCTGGTACGCCTTGTAGTTGTCGATAGCGCCAGCACATTGGTGCCCTTCCCGCATCCATTCGGCCATGGTCCAGTAGGCGCTGCCTTCGGATGGGGTGCCGGGAAACTGCTTGACGAGATCGGCCAGCTGCGCGATCGCCAGCACACGGTCGCCTTCCTGGTCATAGAAGTTGGCGGCGTACCATTGGGCGCGAGCTGCGCGATTCTTGTCGCTATCGGCGTAGAGCTTGGTCCACCGCGATGCGAGTGCCAGCCCCTTCGTGAACACGGCTTTCTTGCGGTCTGGATTAGGGCGGTAGGACTTGTAGACGTTGTAGGCGCGCCACAGAGCTTCGACAGCATTGTCGCCGATGGGGTTGGTGTCGGCATAGGCGAGCATGAGGGACGCGGCGTCATCGTACTCGCGGCGGCTCCAGGCGGCGTCGGCCAGCTGCCACTGGAGGTTGGGGTCGAGCTTCGCGGCAACGGGGGCATCGTCGTCATCATCGCCTATCGCCGGTGCAGGCGACGCAAGCGGGGCGCAGAGTGCCACGACGGCGAAAACCATCGCAGTGGTACGGCGGCGGAACGCGTCACGTCCCTCAGACGAGGATGCGGGTGACGCGAGCCGTGAGGCAAGTTGGTATCTCGTGAGGTGTGGCATCTATTTCGTCCGCAATCTCAAGCGCCGTAATTGAATTTGGGCCCACTGTACCAATGAGTATGACAGTGTCGCCAGCCTTCACGCCAGACCCGGTAGGCAGTTCGACACAGACCTGGTCCATGCACACTCGCCCACGCATTGGAGCGCGCGCCCCATCCGGGAGCAGCACAAAGCCTTTGCTCGACAGGCGCCGCGGGAACCCATCGCCGTAACCGATGCCGATGGTGGCGATTGTGGCGTCGCTCGGCAGGCGGTACGTGCGGCTGTACGATATGTCGGTGCCAGCGGGCAGCTTGCGTACGAGAAGCGCGCGGGCTTTGAGCGCCATCACAGGGCGATACGGAAATGGCAGCTCCGAGCCGCCCGCGAGCTGCGAGCTTGGGCCGATGCCGTACAGGAGCAATCCCGGCCTGATCAACTGATGGCGCGCGGCATTCACTCGCAATATACCCGGTGAGTTAGATGCGTGGACCGTGATCGAGCTCAGCCACTTCTGGTCAAGCTCCGAGAGAACGCGTGCGAAAATGGCGTGCTGCTTGTGCGCATCGTGCGGGCCGTCGGTGGCGTCGGCTGCCGTGAAGTGCGTGCAAATGCCCGTGATGCGGACATCAGGCAACGCTCGCACGGCGGTGATAAACGCGGCGACATCGTCGGGCTCAACGCCAGCGCGTCCGATTCCCGTGTCGACCTCGATGTGCAGCGTCGCAGTGGTTCCTGCGGTGATCGCGGCGGACGAGAGCGCTTCGGCGAGTGCGAAGTCGCTGCAGTAGGGAGTGAGGCCGAGCGCGACCAGATCGGAGGCGTTCTCGGGCAGCACTGCGGTCATGACGTAGATGTCGTGTTTCGCGGACGCGCCGCCGAGAACCGCGCGAAGCTGTCGCCCTTCGCCGATAGAGGCGATGCCCCAATGCGTGACGTCACGCGATGCAAGCACGGGCGCGACGAGGCCGACGCCGTGACCGTAGGCGTCGGATTTGACGACAGCCATGACGGCGGATGGTGGAACGGGGAGAGCGGCAAGGTTGCTCGTAAGGGCAGCGGAGTCGATCTCAGCCCAGCAGCGGGATGTATCGTAATCGGGGTCAAGTGCCATGAGGGTAACTTCTAGCAAAAAAGTTGTACGCCGGTGAACAATCTGTTCGATGGCGCGTCTGCACAGGTGGCAGTTCAATCAGTGTACCCTTTAAGCCGGCCCTCTTTCCGAGGACCGGCTATTTTTCTGGCTGGTTTCACGTGTTCGAGCGATGTCGCCGATTTCCTGTCAATGTCAAGACTCCAGCAACCCTGCCGTGCTATAATAGTTCCGCTTCTCGCACGCGCACTGAGTTACGAGCCGCACGGCAACTGACCACCGCGCAATACCGTTTCGTCTTCTCCGGCTAGTTTTCGCACGTTTGACCCGGCGGACGTTTGTGATGTGAGACCCTCCTGTTGACCAGCGTGTCGCTGCACCCTCGTCACGCCGAAGACGGCTCGGGTTGCATTGGGGCTAATCAAACCGGTCGCATGCAGCACAAGTAGTAGAAATGCCGAAAGCCGCAGTTCGTTGCGGAATTTGTTTATGATTTTGGATACGTTCGCAAACCGGATGACTGCCGGGCTGGGCATCGACCTTGGTACTGCCAATACGCTGGTCCATGTGCAAGGGCGGGGTATTTTGCTGCGCGAGCCGTCGGTCGTGGCCGTCTCAGCCGAGAATCCGGCGAGGGTCCTGGAGGTGGGCGAGGACGCTAAGCGGATGATCGGGCGAACACCTCGGTCTGTAATCGCCGCCCGCCCGATGAAGGACGGCGTTATCGCCGACTTCGACCAGGTTGAGCGAATGCTGCGTTACTTTATCGCCAAAGTGCAGCGTAAGCGGACCTTTTTTAACCCTCAAATCGTGATCGGCGTGCCCAGCGGTATCACCGAAGTCGAGCGGTTGGCAGTGATCGAGGCCGCCAAGAAGGCGGGGGCGCGTGAAGTCTTCCTGCTCGCGGAGCCGATGGCCGCCGCGATTGGCGCCGGGCTCAATGTGACCGATCCCGTTGGCTCGATGATCGTCGACATCGGTGGCGGCACTAGCGAGGTGGCCGTGACCGCGTTCAAGGGCATCGTGACATCCGGCTCGCTACGTATCGCGGGCGACGAGCTTGACGATGCCATCATCGACTACGTTCGCCGTAAGTATAAGACGCTCATCGGATACCGAACTGCTGAGGAAGCCAAGATTCAGATCGGTTCCGCAATGCCGCTGGGCGAAGAGATGACCCGCGAACTCCGTGGCCGCGACCTGGTCACCGGTTTGCCGCGCAGCCTCGTCATTACGTCCGAAGAGGTGCGCGAGGCGATCAAGGACCACGTCTACGCTATCGTCGACCTGATAATGAACACGCTGGAAGCGACACCTCCCGAGTTGTCTGCGGACATTCTCGACAAGGGCATCGTGCTGGCTGGCGGCGGAGCATTGCTGAAGGGGCTCGACAAGCTGGTCGGGCGCGTCACGGGCATGCCGACCCATATCGCCACTGACCCGCTGTCGTGTGTGGCGATCGGTACTGGCAAGTTCCTCGATGAGATCAACCGCAACCCGGACATGCGCGAAGTGGCAATGGAGCATGCGCGGTTCACGTGGATTTGACCCTAGTGCTGGCATACGCAGCCGATTTCTGCCGCAATGAAATGAGCCGATGATACGTACGACACCAAAAGATAGAACCTATCAAACGCTCGCCATTTCGCTGGCGTTGTGCGCGGTGTTCACGTTCCTGCAGCGCCGTGCTGAGTCGCGCGGCAGCGAGGACTCGGTCACTCGTGTCGTGCGAAGCGCTGTCCTTGCCCCGGCTAGCCATGCGGGCCACGCCGTGGGCATCTACGCCGAATCATCCCTCATAGCGCCGTTTGAAGCGGGGCGCCTAGCACGTGAAAACGCTCGGCTCCGTGCTCGCATTTCACAACTCACCATCGAGAACCAGGCGCTTGCGCTGCAGGCTGGAGAATCGACGGAATTACGGGCGATGATTGGCCTCCAGGCAGCGCGCGCCGCCGTATTGCGGCCCGGTTTTGTCGTCGCTCTCAAACCAGCCGTCACGCGAGACAACGCGCTCGTGCAGTTCGCCGGAACTGGCGTTGCGCCCATTCGCGGCGTGGTGGTTTCGCCGAGCGGGTATCTCGTCGGGCAAGTTGTCCAGACCGGACCTGTAGCCGACGTGCTCCTCATCACTGACCCTAAATCCAGCGCCGGTGTGCGTGTGGTGAGTAACGGTCGGCCCGGTCCAGCGCGCGTCGTACTTGGGATCTGCCAGGGCAATCGTACGCGCGAACTGGCGCTTGTGGACATGCCCGCCGACGCCGACGTGCAGCCCGGCGATACGGTGGTGACATCCGGCCTTGGCTCGGTCTACCCTGACGGCGTTCCGGTGGGCAAGGTGACTGCGGTTCGCGTCGATGCGGCACGGTCGCTGAAAATGGCCACGGTGGAGACTCCCATCGACTTTAACATGCTGCGTGGAGTACTCCTGCGCCAATGATCGCCAAGCGGCTCATCGTCTTTGTGCTCACCCTGGTGGTCGCCGCAACGTTGCAGGGGTCGGCTTCCGCCGCTGTCGCCATCCACCACGCCCGCCCAGACTTCCTGCTCATCGCGATCACCTGCCTCGGCCTCCTTACGAGCCCTGCGCAGGGGATCACAGCTGGCCTGTGCGGCGGAGTTGCCATGGGAGCGCTCGCGGGTGTGAACTACGGGACGTTTATGGTGTCTCGCATCGCGGCAGGCTGGGCGGCCGGGCAAATAGGCCGCACAATGAACCGTGAGAGCCTGGTAACGCCGTTCGTCACCATGCTCGTAACCACAATCGGCGCGCAAGTGATCGCGTTCGTCATGGCGCCGTACAACCCGGGTTACTGGGCGATCACGTCGCTCGGCGAACTCGCCTACAACCTCGTCCTCGTCGTCCCCATCTACGCCGCCCTACAGCGTCTCATCCGCCCCAAGCGCCCCCGCGACCCCTACGTCCGCCGTATACGACGCCGGCGGTAAGGACCTCGCTTCCCGTGCCAAAATACTGGCTTACGTGGGTTCCTCCTGTCGTCGAAGGAGGGGCCAAGATGCCAGAATTTGGCGGATTCCGTTAAGGACGGCAATCGTGGAGGGATCGGTTCCCCCGGTGTCAAAGCATACGTCTACCTGATTTTTTACCTGCAGCCCATCGTGCTGCCATATGGGTTAACTTTTATGTCCACATTCAAAATTGACAATGTCAGCTATTCGATCAACGGTGAGCGCGTATTTTTGTATTCGGGCGAGTTCCACTATTTCCGTGTTCCAAAGAAGGATTGGCGCAAGCGCCTGGACCTTTGGAAAGAGGCAGGTGGCAACTGTGTTGCCACCTACATCCCGTGGGTGGTTCACGAACTGTCGGAGGGAGACATTCGATTTGGCGATGAAAGTTATCGGGATCTGGAAGGCTTTATTGAAGTAGTAAAGGAGGCAGGACTGTTCCTTATTGCTCGACCTGGCCCCTATAGCTATACGGAGCTGATTAACAGCGGTTTACCGACGTGGCTCGTCAACGACTACCCCAACATTCTTGCCAAGCGGATCGATGGATCTCTGATTGCAAGCGACGCCGTCTCGTACCTTCATCCGCAGTTTCTGGATCGTGTGGCGACCTGGTACGATGCGGTTTGTCCGCTAATCGCAAAGAACACCATCAATCGCGGTGGTCCGATTATCATGACGCAGTTTGACAATGAACTCTGCGGCGTTCAAGTCTGGCGTGGAAGCATGGACTACAATCCCGAGGCAATGGGCTTCGGTAGCGAAGATGGGCGGTTCGCTAGCTGGCTCGCAAAGCGCTATGAGAGCGTCAGCGAACTTAACGAGGCGCATGAGGCATTGTATGCTTCGTTCGGGCAGGCGAAGCCGCTTTCGGATGCTGCTGAGGGCAGTTGCGGAAGGCTACGGAGCAAGCGGGATTATTTTGATTTCTATACCCATACTATTTCGGAATACGCACTGTGGCTTACTAGAGCTATGCGGGAGAGGGACATCGATACGAACTTCGTGCATAACTCCGGCAACCCTGGGATGAACTCGTTCTTCGTCGAGATGTGCCGAGCGTTGGGAGACAATTTCCTACTTGGATCGGATCACTACTACAATTTGGACCAAACTTGGTCTCAGAATAGCCCGACGCCGCAGTGGGCGATAGGTATGTTTCAGTCTAGTGAAACGTTGCGTTTGATGGGCTATCCGCCAACCGTCTTTGAGTTGCCAGGTGGGAGTTTATCCGATTGGCCGCCGATCACCGCCCACGACGTAAAAGCCTGCACAATGACTAATATTGCGCTGGGAGTTAAGGGCGTAAACTACTACATCTTTACAGGTGGTCCGAATCCTCCGGGGACAGGCTGGACAGCCGATGACTATGACTATGGAGCCGCAATTTCGTCTGGAGGCGAAATTCGAGCGCTGTATCACGCGGAGAAAGAGGTGGGGCTTTTCCTGCGCGAAAACCAGTGGCTGGCCCATGCTCATCAAGCAACGGATTTTGCTGTTGGCCTCGATTTCGAGCAAGCAAGGGCTGAGAACTATGGCTCGTCGACAGACATACAAGTGAGCGGTTCGGATGCGTATCAGTTTCTGAGGACCGGTGTGCTGACCACAGCTTTCTGTGCCGGTTGGTCGCCGACATTCGTTGACCTATCGGCGCGCGAGTGGATGTCCGACCAATCGTTACCGATCTATATCGCTGGCGCGGACTCGATGAGCCGAGATACCCAGCATAGGCTTGTTGAGTTCCTTCGCAGCGGTGGCAAAATTGTCATCGGCCCCGTACTCCCGACGTTGGATGAGCGCTTTACAAAGTGCACTCTTCTATCCGAGTTTCTTGGGGTTGGTCCTAGCGAGAAGGCAACAGGTCCGGTCAGGCTGACATTCGCGGACCTTGCTAATGTATCAAATACTGGGACGGTGTATTTCCCGAAGAGCGCTCCGGATGAGAGCGAGGTGCTTGGTGTCGATGAGTTTTCAGGGCGTCCCGTTGCTTGGAGCCGGAAGTTTTCATCAGGCGGTGAGGCGATCATTCTTGGCTTCCGTTGGCTCCACGGCAAACGGGAGCACTGCGCGATGCTCTCCAAGCTACTCTTGCACCTTGGATCAAAGAAAATCATACGGTCAAGCAACCCGAACGTTTGGTGCGTCGTTCGGACGACTGGCCAGAAATCCATGCTTTTTGCCTTGAACCTGTCAAGCAGCGACATGGAAACCGAGGTGGAAATCGATATTGGTCCGAATAGCGATGTCATCTCCCTTGGCAAGCTCCTTGTCGAATCAGGTTCAGTGCTCACTGTGGGGCTCTGAGCACCTGCGGACCAATCCGTTCACAAATGAGTAGCCCGTGGTCAGTGTAATACGCTCTTGAGGCCCTCGCAACCGCCTAACCCGCATTGCGCCACGCGTGGTGCAAATTGCCATGTTATTGTCGCTTGACACACTTCGGTATTAGTGTTACTATTACTGCAGTAAGACGAAGGGCACTCGATGAGCACCACATTTTCCCAAACGCGGCCCCGGTCAGTGGGGCGACCGGCCAATCGAAAAGGCGAGCTTGTTGGCTACTTGCGAGAAGCAATCGTCTCGGGGCGACTTCTGCCGGGCGAACGGATGCCCACCCACGAACAGCTAATTCAGCAGTTCGGTGCGAGTTCCGGAACGGTCAATAATGCGCTTACCGAACTGCGTGAATGTGGTTTCGTTGAGGTCCGCGGCAGTCTTGGCACCTTCGTTTCCGATTCGTTGCCCTATCAGACCCGTTACGCTGTGGTTTTTGGGCGTCCAAAGGGCGAAACGGCGGGGCAGGGATATACGGCTTCGCTTGCGAAGGAGTGCGCACGCGTTCGCAAGACCCAGGTCGACGAACGCGAGCTAGAGATCGTTCCATTCTACGGTCTCAACCGCGATTTGGACTCGCCCGATTACAACCGTTTGATGGCAGAAGTTCGCGCGCACCGGATCGCGGGGATTATCGCAGCGAATGACATTTGGCGCGTATTCGAAGAGGAAGATATCGTCGCTAGCAAGATTCCGCTGGTCGCCAATGCTGTCCTGGACGAAAGCTTTCCGTTTTCCTCGATCAAGCTGGATGATTCCGCGTTCATGGAAACCGCGATTGAGTCTCTTCACCAGCGCGGCGCAAAGCGCCCTGGCCTTATTTTCAGCGTCACGGATAAGGCGAAATACTCCTCTGAGTGGCGGGAATGCATAGCATCTCATGGGATGTCAGCCGAGCCATACTGCATCCAAACAGTCAATTTGGCGTCGCCCGAAGCTGCCCGAAATATTGCGCACTTGATGATGATGCTCGCGGATGATCGCCGGCCAGATTCCATGGTGATCGTCGACGACAATCTGGTTCCGTACGCGACCGCTGGCTTGCGCGATGCTGGCATAACGCCCACCGACACGTTTCCTATCGTCGCCCATGCGAATTTCCCTTGGCCGACGGACTGCCTCCTGCCAGCATTGCGCGTCGGTTTCGATCTGGCCGAAATGATCCGGATTTGCGTTGGGATCATTGATCGAATGCGCTCTAATGGCGGCGCTACCGAGCACCAAACGGTTGCAGCCGTGTCTCACTGGGACGCGGGGCTGGCACCCTAAGTGAAATAAGATGTTTGCTTGGCCTGCTCATTGTGGTCTTGGGATGAGGGCGACAACAAACTTATGTGGCAAAATATGTTGGTTGTTAAAGCTATTATAGTTATATTCATTGCTGAATTGTTGGGCTTAGGCATTTCGAGCAAAGGAGATTACAGATGAAAGCGACTGATTGCTTCGGTTTCGGGGTGGCAACCTTCATGCATCGTCGATTTACGAGGGGCTTGCACGCGTTACTTCTGGTGGCGCTTGTCGCATGCGGCTCGAACAGCGTGGCGCGAGCGGCGACGCCGTTCAGCTTCACGCTCAGTAGAGCGGCACACACAAGCGCAGGTGTCTACGATAGCACTGGCAAGCTTGTCCGCACGCTTTGGCGTGACGTTTACTACGTGAATGCGGGGACCTACACTAGCGTATGGGACGATACGAATGACGGCGGCACGGCGCTTACGTCCGGCACGTACACGATCAAAGTTCTGGCTCACAACATGAACTACGTGTGGGAGGGCGTCGTCGGGAACACGTCGGACAACACATCCGGCGCGACCGTTCACCACGATTTTCACGCCATGACCAGCCTCTGTTTCGGTGGGACTACGGGATTCTATTGCACCGGCTACAGTGAAACATCCCCTGCGTTCTTCAGCTTTTCGGCATCAACGCCTCAGCAAGTCGCCACTCGGTTCAGCGGGGCCGCTAACGGCGGTAACGATTACGCCTGGCACTTTAGCGACAGCGACGGGAGCCGGGTGTACTTCGCGTGTCCTGCTGTCCAGAATCAGACGACGCCAGTCAATGGTGTCTGCACGTCGCCGGGCGCCGTCTGCGCCTTCAATGTCAGTAACAGCACCGTCGCAAACTTCACGAACGGCTACCTCATCAACGAGGCCGCTCACCCGTTTACAAACGGTATCCTCGTGGGCACTCAGCCTTCAATCACCGGTCTCGCCGTGCAGCGCACTGGCAACCTGCTTGCCGTTTCTGTCGCGGCAGATAACAAGATCTACTTGATCAACAAAACAAGCGGAAGCGTGCTGTCCACGATCTCGTTGACCGGAGCGGGACTGCTCGCCGTTGACGCATACGATAACCTTTGGGTTCAGTCGGGCACAAGTGTAGGCTTATACACGAATCTCAACACAACTCCAACGTTGACCACGGTCATCAGCGGCTTCTCGGGGCCGACCGCGCTCGGCGTCTCGCCCGCATCCGCCGCCCAGCCCAACCTGCTCGTCGTTGCCGACGGCGGCACAAGCCAGCAACTGAAGGCGTACAACTCAAGCGGCACGCTGCAATGGACGTACGGCCAGGCGGGCGGATATGCAACCGACCCCAGCGTCACCATGGACAAGTTCTGGTTCTCACAGCCCGACGAGGGAGACTTGAGCTCGATAGCCTTTCAACCAGACGGTACCTTCTGGGTGCTTGACGGCATGAATGACAGAACGCTGCACTTACAGCTCAGCGCCACGTCCGGTGTCGCCCCAACCTACGTGAACCAGATTGCGTTCATGCAGTACGTCTACATGAACACGGTCAACGTAAACAACGTGTCGCATGTTTTCGCTACGAGCAACGGCAAATGGCTTGAGTTCACTACCGACTACACGAAAACCCTTGGGGGCACGAACGGATCGTGGACACTCGTCAAAAACTGGGCACATAACAAGCCTGCCGCCTTTGGAGGAGCGTGGGAAGGCTTTTGGAGTATCGCAACCCTGAGCAATGGACGAACGTATGGACTCGCTCAGGATAATGCAACGAACAAGCGCCAGGTAGTCGAACTGCCCGCTTCCGGCAATCTGCGCTATACGGGTGTCGAAACGACCGCGTCGTTTATATACCCCGACGGATCGTTGCGCTTTGCCGCCAACAGCGGTGGGGTTAACACGTTCACAAAGCAGGCTCTCACCGGCTTCGACGGCTCCGGAAACCCCACATGGGGAACGGCAACGACGATCGCAACTTCAGCTGGCGCGGCCGGCGTCGACCCGAGCCAGGAATGGAACAGTGCTGGCCCGCGGGTTCCTATCACGTCGTCGAATGTTCTCGCCTTCTTCGACAATACGCTCAGTTCTGGAATGCACCTTGGCGGCATCGATCTGTCTGGGTCTACCAACGCGTGGGCCTGGGAATCGAGCCCGTCGACGACGATCTCAAACCCAATCGACGGTATTGGATCGTACGGCATCACGGGAGTCAACTACGGAGGCGCGCTACACGACGCGAACGGGCGCTCAATCGTCTATGCCTACAAGGGAGAGGGATGGTCAAGCGGCCAGAGCAACCAGCTTGCCCATTGGTACGACGACGGCCTGTTCCTTGGTCAATTCGGTACCCCGGCATGGCCCGGAGATCCCGCGCCAGCCGGTGCGGCCGGAAATATGCAAACGATGAATATGGCGGCGAACGGAGGGAAAACGTACGTCTACACCGGCGACGAATCGTTTCACGGCGGCGTCCACCGCTGGCGTCTCGACGGCCTTTCAACCATCGCCGAACTGATCGGCAGCGGCACAATCGATACCGCCATCCCGCTGAGCGGATCGGCTCCCATCGGCGCCGACCCGTACCTGAATAATGTCCCGGGCTATCCGGTTGGCGTAACGGCTCACCCAGGTAACGGCAAGATCTGGCTAAACTGGCCGGTCTGCTCCAACGCCGTTTACTACAAAATCAAGCGCTCCACCACATCCGGAAACGGCTTCCAAAACATAGCGACATGCGTTTTCTCGAACTGCTTTACTGACACTACTGTCGTGAACGGTGTCACGTACTACTATGTCATCAGCGCGGTGAACGGCAATGGCGAGACGACAATCTCGCGAAATACGCCCGGCACCGCGTCGACGATAACGAACATCTACGAAGCAGAAGGTGGCGTGCTCGCTTCTGGCGCCAACTTGCAGGGCGATACCTACGCGTCCAGCAATGTCCGTGTCGGTATGTCGGGAGGGTCGGTCACGATCAATGGTATTCGTGCACCAGCGACGGGCACCTACAATCTGGCTATCCGCTACGCCTGCCCCGGAGTGCTAACGCCTACGCTAAAGGTGAACGGTTCGACCGTCACCCTGGGCGGATTCCCCGCAACTCCCGGCTACGCTGGACCGACAGCCTATGCCGATTACAACGTGTCGATTTCGCTGACGTCGGGAACGTCGAATACCCTCACGTTCTCCAACGCCAATGGCATGAACATCGACAAATTCACCATTGCTGCCGACACACCGTTCTACGGCGCGCCGTTTGCACTAGCATCAAGCGGCACAGTGACTCTGGAAACCGAGAACTACGATTACGGCGGCGAGGGCGCATCGTTCCACGATTGGAGCGCACCGACCGGCATCGGCACCTATCGGCCCGACGATGGTGTCAACATATCGGGTCTGGCGGGCACATCGAACGGCTTCTACATCGGCTACTGCAACACTGGCGAATGGCTGAAGTACACGGTGTCCGCGCCGGTTACTGGAACGTACACGTTCCAGATCTACGCGGCAACGACAGGGACCGGAACCGCGCTGCATCTCGAGGACGAACTCGGCAACAACCTCACGGGGACGATGACGATAACGAACACTGGCAACTGGGGGATCTTCGCAGCGAATACGGCGTCGATTTCGCTAAGCGCAGGAACCCACACGCTCAAACTCGTCGTGGATAGCGGAGGGATGAACCACGATTACATGACGTTCACGCACTAGCGATGCGGAGGATCGATTTCGGTATGGCTGACGGACAGGCGGTGCGAAAGCGCCGCCTGCTGTCGTGTGCGGGACCGGACTGGCGTAAAGTGTAGGGATAAAACGGGGCAATGTAGAGGGCAAAACCTATTTTGTCGGATCATCGGGCGTTGATGCGCTTTGCGTTTCGTTCGTTTCGCCTATTGCTTTCATTTCGAAAGACGTCTACAATAGTATGAAGCGCGGGCGGCTCCGCTACAGTACTGCAAGTCACGCAGCAGTTGGGCGGTCGCTCCTTACGTATCGAGTTGGAGAGCAAATAAGCGCTGTGAGGCTTATTGCTATTTGACGAGTCGCCCGGCATCGAATGCGCTGGCCGGGAGGAGCAGGCAATGGGTAGCACAACAAAACAGAATCTCATTCGGGTAAGTTCGACTGCATCTACGATCGCTAGCCAATCTAGCCGAGAATTTGAGCGCCTCGCGCGGACTGGCGACGTGTCGTCGGTGCGGATAAGCATCGAATCTCAGACTGGCGAGATCACGGCGGTCTCGCTGCCTGAGGAAACGCTCGGACTGATCGCGTCGGTGCTTCGAGAGGTGGGTCACGGCAAAACGGTCAGAATAGTAACGACGGATGCCGAGGTGACCACGCAGGAGGCGGCTGACATACTGAACGTTTCTCGTCCTTATTTTGTCAAGCTATTGACGCAAGGGCGAATTCCATTTCGCACCGTCGGCGCGCGTCGGCGCGTATTGGTAGATGACCTTATGTCATATAAGGCACGAGAGTCGGCGAAACGAAACGCCGCTGTGGACGGAATGGTAGCGGAGAACCAGAAGCTGGGCCTTTATTGATGGGGGCCGCCGTAATCGATGCTTGCGTTCTCTATTCGGCGCCCCTTCGCGACCTGCTTATGTACTTGGTCGACCTGTATCAGCCGAAGTGGAGCGCCGAGATACATGACGAGTGGATTCGAAACGTTTTACATAACCGGCCAGACCTAAAACGTGCTCAGCTGGAACGGACGCGCGAGCTGATGAACGCCTATGGCGGTGATTGTCTTGTTACGCGTTATAGGCAATATGTCTCGAAAGTCACGCTCCCGGATCCCGATGATCGACATGTCGTCGCCGTAGCTATCGCATCTAAAGCGGGCATCATCGTGACGTTCAACTTGTCAGATTTTCCGGTAAGCGCACTTGCGGATCACGGTATCGAAGCTGTGCATCCGGACGATTTCGTTCTCACGCTCTATCAAAATGCCCCCGAAAGAGTATTGGGCCTCCTTCGACTTCATCGATCCGCTCTCCGCAATCCCCCCAAAACAGCCTCAGAATATATCGATACATTGCGGGCTTCAGGACTGGCAAAATTTGCGGACGTTATTGCCCCACAAGGTGACGCAATTTAGCGGCACGATAGGGACATCGCTTAATGCGCTACTCTCGCCCTTAATGCAGGATCGACAGCATGAGCGGGATCGAGAGGGCGGACAGCATGGTGAGGGCGAAGAAGGCGGCGACACCCAGGGAGCCGTCCATGTCGTACTGCCCGCAGAGTACTGTCGCTGCCGCCGAGGGCGGTGTGCCAGAGATAATCACGCAGATGGTCAACAGGGCGGGATCGTGAATGCCCAGGATATACCGTGCGGTGAGAAAGCCGAGAGCCGGGGCGACGATCAGTCGCAGTATGCCAATCACGGCGACGTTGCCAATATGGTCCCGAATTGCCGACGGGCGAAGCAGCAAGCCGATGGATACAAGGATGACGGGGATGGTTGCGGACGACACCCAGTGGATCGCGACCACGATAGCGTGCAGGGTCTTCGCTACGCCGGCAGCGACCACGGCCATCGCGCCTTCGCCGTGGAGGTGGGGCCACGGGACAAAGCGCAACGCGAGCGCGATAAGCACGGCGTTGAAGATCGGCGTTCGAAACACACGGATCATGCTCTCGCGCATCGTTTGCGTTTCGCTGGTGCGCCCATAGACACCGGCTACAAGCAGCGCGATAGGGTATAAGGGCGTGCTCATGCCGATCTGGTCCATGATGACGTTAGCTGGGATGAGGTTGGGGTGCAGCGCCATCGTTATCGGGTAGCCAAGAAAACCCGTATTGCCAAACGTTGCCAGCAAAAGCATTGTCCCGGTCTGTTTCAGGTCGCACTTCAGGAGCTTCGCGGCAACCAGCGTCAACGCGAAAGCAACTCCGGCGGATACCCAGATGACGAGCGGCAGGCTGAAATATTGCAGCTTCACCGTATTGTGGAGGAACGCGTCGATAACGAACGCTGGGAGAGCAAGCCCCACGACAAACCGACTCAAAACATCGGCATCAGTGACATGAAGGATGCGCAATTTTTTGGCGCAATAACCTATAGCCACAAGGCCGAAAAGCGGCAAAACTGCGGCGAGAACTGTTGTAAAGAGCTGCACGTTCGTTTATGATACCCGCGAGCCGGTTTTGAGGGGTCCCCATAATGGGCGATAAAGAGAGATCAAGATGGCATTGGCGGAAAGGACCAACCTCATCCCCAAACCCTTCTCCTACGATAAGGAGAAGGGAGCCAGAAAGAATGTTGGCAGAAGCTCTCTTCTTTACTCCCCTCTCATTATCGTAGGAGAGGGACGGGGGGTGAGGTCGCCCTCCACACGTCTCGCCTCTTCAGGCTCATCCTGGTATACTTGTAGGCATCCATGCGTATTCTACTAACTAACGATGACGGTGTGCATGCCGAGGGCATACTGGCGATGAAGTTCGCCCTCCAAACGGTAGGCGAGGTCTTTGTCGTCGCTCCTGAGCGCCCGCGCTCGGCGAGTGGGCACGCGATCACGCTGCACAAGCCGCTCCGGTTAGCTCGCGCGCACATGGCCGACGGCTCGCTGGCGTGGTCGACCAACGGCACCCCAGCTGACTGCGTCACGCTCGGCGCTGTCGAGGTGATGAGCGATGACGTCGACGTTGTCGTCAGCGGTATCAACCACGGTCCAAATCTCGGCTGGGATGTGCATTACTCGGGCACCGTTTCCGCAGCATTCGAGGCGGTGATGATCGGGTTCCCGGCCATTGCCGTTTCGGTGACATCATGGGACCCGGTGATCCAGTGGGACGCCGCCGCACAGTACGCCGCGAAGCTGGCATCGTGGCTGAACGAGCACCCGCTGCCGCCGCACACGCTTCTCAACGTCAACGCGCCAAACATCGCACCTTCGGGGATTGCTGGCGTCGAAGTAACACGCTTGGGCAGCCGCCAGTACGTTGATCGCATCGTCAAGCGAGCCGACCCCAGCGGTCGCGACTATTTCTGGCTTGGAGGCACGTTGCTTGACCACGCGTCAGAACCTGGCACTGATGTGCGCGCGGTCGCCGACAACAAAATCAGCGTGACGCCTCTGTGTCTCGATCTCACCTCCACCGCCGTCTCACGAGATATTGCTGCGGTTACGGACCTGTAAAGCTTGCCTGCTAACTTCCCGCCCCGTTGCCGTCAGCGCCTTTTTTGCGGTATCCTTTTCGGGACTTTCCCGTGGCATATTTCAAGCACGTAAGGGAGCGAAGCGAGAATAAAAGCCCGCGCGGCTTTAGCGCTCCTGAATTCATACTTCCTATCTGGCCACTGTCGCAATAATTGGAACGAACCTAAGATTTATGCCCGGCGCAACGATTTCCGGGCGATTGAGAGTAGAAAATGAGCATCACAGTCAAGTTTGGCGGGACGTCGCTGGCGGACGCCGCGCAAATCCGCAAGGTCGCGAGCATCATCAAGGCCGACGCGCGTCGCCGCTTCGTTGTCGTTTCCGCGCCCGGTAAGCGGACTAAAGAAGACAAGAAGATCACCGATCTCCTGTTCTTGAGCCACTCGCTGGCGCAGCAGGGGCTGAATGCCGGGACCGCGTTCGATGTCATCCGCGCTCGCTACACGGAGATCGCCGTGGAACTTGGCGTCGCCAAAATGGGAGAGTGGCTTGATGAAGTCGAGACAGCCATCGCCAATGGCGCCGAGCGGGATTGGATCGCGTCGCGCGGCGAATACCTGAACGCGCGCATGATCGCCGCGTATCTCGGCGCTACATTCGTCGACGGCGCGGATACTATTCGCTTCACCGCCGATGGTACGCTCGATACGGCAAATACCTATGACCTCCTCGGACAGGCGCTTTTCGGTCACGGGTTATTCGTCGTGCCCGGCTTCTACGGCGCGACCGCCGACGGCCACATCCAATGCTTCTCGCGCGGCGGGTCGGACATAACCGGCGCGATCGTCGCGCGCGCCGTGAACGCTGAAATCTACGAGAACTGGACCGACGTTTCCGGCCTCCTGATGACCGACCCGCGCCTCATAGACAACCCGAAGCCTATCGCCGAGGTAACTTACCGCGAGCAGCGCGAGCTGTCGTACATGGGCGCAACCGTCCTGCACGACGAAGCCGTGTTCCCGGTGCGCGAGGCTGGCATTCCGATCCACATCAAGAACACCAACGACCCCACCGCGCCAGGCACGCGAATCGTCACATCGCGCGACTCGTCGAAAAGCTCCATAGTCGGCATCGCCGGCCGTGTTGGTTTCTCTACCGTGTTCACCGAGAAGGCGCTCATGAACGGCGAGCTTGGCTATGGTCGCCGCATGCTCGAGATCCTCGAAACGCACGATGTGCCGTACGAGCACGCCCCCACCAGTATCGACACCATGTCGGTGATAGTTCGCGACGAGGCTCTGGCGGGCAAGCAGGACCTCATTTTGCGGGACATCGAAAACCAGCTTAAGCCTGACCGTGTCGAGATCAATGGCGACTACGCTCTGATCGCGACTGTGGGCGAGGGGATGATAAGCCGCGTCGGTATCGCGGGCCGCCTCTTCGCCGCGCTCGCGAAGTCGTCAGTCAACATCCGCATGATCAACCAGGGTGCCAGCGAAATCAACATCATCGTCGGTGTCGCCGCATCCGACTACGAAAAAGCCGTTCGCGCAATCTACAACGAGTTCGTGGACTAGGTTTGCGATTGGGAGACCTCATCCCCCAGCCCCTTCTCCTACGATAAGGAGAAGGGGAGCCAGAAAAGTTGTCGGTACAATATTCCCCTCTTGCTCCCCTCTCATTATCGTAGGAGAGGGGCCGGGGATGAGGTTCCTTCTCCTCCTTTCCCACCACCTCCCCCCAACAATTTCCGCACACTTTTTTCACAATCCCCTTGCCTTTTTCGCCAATATGTGAGACACTTGCAGCAGTTGCTTCAACGCTGAAGCAACCTATCCTTTATGAGCTGCATTCAAACCGTCACGCTAAAACACATAGCCGATAACCTGGGCGTTTCCGAACGCCTCGTTGCCTATGCTTTGAACGGGAACGGGCGGGTTGGCGAGCAGACACGGCAGCGGATCATCGACGAAGCGCGGCGCGTGGGCTATCGGCCGAACCGTGCGGCGCGGACGTTGGTTACGGGGCGCTCCGAGATGCTGGCGCTGTGCCTGCCTTCGATGGCGACATCGTATGGCGATGTGCTCACGCGCACCATGGAGGCGCGGGCGCGGAGTGCGAAGTACGACCTGCTGGTCACTCGAATGGGCGCGCTTTCGGCTGGCGACAACGATGCGTCGCTGCTGCCGGAAGGCTTGATACGCGTCGACGGCGGCTTTCTCCTGGAGCCGCCTCGCATGCCTGAGCCGCAGGAGATGGACATACTGCGCCATGCTGTTGTGCTCGGCGTGTTACCTGCCACCGAAGAGGCGCAGATCGATACGGTGAGGGTCAACCTTGCGCCAGCAGCGCAGCAAGCTGTCGGCGCTTTGCTGCGAGGAAAGCCGAAGTGCTTCACTTTCATGACCACGTCGCATGTCGTACAGGCGATGGACGAGACTCGCGCCCAGTCGTACGTGGCGGGGGTCAAAGCCAGCGGGGGCGAGCCGAGGTTTATCGTCATGGACAAGCGGGGCGACCTTATCGCTGGAGCAATGGAGACGTTCCTTGCGTATGTCGCCCATCAGCCGTGCCCCGACGCGGTTATGTGCAGCAACGATGAGATCGCTATCGGCGTCCTGCGGGCGATCCGGACCCTTGGGCTGTCGGTGCCAGGCGCCGTGGCCGTGACGGGCTGCGATGGGATCGACTGCGCTCAAGATCTGTACGCTCCGCTGAGCACAATAGCGCAGCCATTCGACGCGATGGCCGAGAGCGCCTGGGAACTGCTCATGCAGCGTATCGCCGATCCCGACGGGCCGCCAGTTCACCGGACCCTGGACGCCGTATTCGTCGAGCGCGAATCGACGCGTCGAGCGTGAGATGCCATTGGCATTTAAGTGCGAGCGAGAAGAGCTACTGATAAGTGCCATTATCGCCTGTTTTGCTAACTAGACCGCAGTTTTTCGCTTACAAGGAGCCGATAATATGATCAAGAGTATCAGTCAATGGGCTTTCAAGCCCGACCGATCGCCGCTCGAAGTCTTCCAGTTGGCGGCGCAGCATGGTTTCCCCGCTGTCGAACTCGCCGTCGCCGAAACGGGGCCAATTGGCCTCGACATCACGCGCGACCAATGTCGTGAGATTGTCAACGCCGCATCCAGCAACGGCATACAGATCGCCTCGCTCGCGAGCGGGCTCGGTTGGCACTACCCTGTGACCACTGCCGACGAAGTGAAGCGTGAGCGGGGCATACAGATCCTCGCCCGCAGCCTCGAGATCGGCTCGTGGCTCGGCGTCGACGCGCTGCTCGTCGTCCCCGGCGGCGTCGGCGTCGACTTCATCCCCGGCTATGGCGTCACAAGTTATGACCTCGCCTACGCCAATGCGTCATCGGCCATGCTCGAGCTCGCGCCCGTCGCCGAGAAGTTCGGTGTCGCGCTGGCTATCGAGAACGTGTGGAACAAATTCCTGCTCTCGCCGCTGGAGATGCGCGACTTTATCGACCATGCCGGTAGCCCGTTTGTGGGCAGCTATTTCGATGTCGGCAACGTTCTCGTGAACGGCTACCCCGAGCAGTGGATCAATATCCTCGGAAGCCGGATCAAGCGCATCCACTTTAAAGACTTCAAAAGGGCCATCGGTAATATCGATGGCTTCTGCGATCTGCTCGACGGCGACGTTGACTACCCTGCGGTTATCGCCGCTCTCAATCGTATCGGCTACGACGGTCCCGTCACGGCTGAGTTCTTCAATTGCGAAGATGATCTCGCAAAGCTCTCCGCGGCCATGGACAAAATACTCCAATAGAGAAGGTCAAAACGACTATGAACGAACTCGAATTAGGCGTCACTACGAGCCTCAGACCCACTCCCATCGAGCGGCTGACCCTGGTCCAATCGCTCGGCATACCCACCGTTCAGGTGGACTATCTCGAAACGCTTGACAACGATGCGGGGCTGGATGCAATCCGCGCCGCGCTCGCTGAAACGGGCATCTCGATCACCTCGATCATCTGCGGCTTTGTCGGCGACGCGTACAACGATATCGCCACAGTCCGCGCCACCGTCGGCCTCGTGCCGGAAGCGACGCGGGCTGCGCGTCTGGCTCACGTCGCCGTGGTGGCGGACTTCGCGGCGAAGCTGGGCGTCACGCGCCTCCAGACGCATATCGGCTACGTCCCCGAAGACCACAACGATCCCCAGTACCCGGCGGTTGTCGAGGCCATGCGGGTAGCGTGCAAGTACGCGTCCGACCACGGCCAGGATTTCGCGCTCGAAACCGGGCAGGAGACCGCCGCGTGCCTGCGCCGCTTCATCGACGATGTCGCGGTCAAGAATCTGCGCGTCAACTTCGACCCCGCGAACATGATCCTGTACGGCAACGATAACCCCATCGACGCCCTCGATGTGCTGATCCCGTACATCGACGGTATCCACTGCAAGGACGGCAAATGGCCGACGGTCCCCGGTCAGCTTGGCCGCGAGATGCCACTAGGGCAGGGCGACGTCGATTTCGAGCGCTGGCTCGAAAAGCTGATCCGCTTAGGCTATCGCGGCCCGCTCACAATCGAACGCGAGATCAGCGGCGAACAGCAACAGCGCGATATTCGTACCGCTGTGGAGCTCATCAAATCGGTGCTGGCGCGGCTTTAGCAATAGCATCTCGATTACGCACCGTGTCGCGCAAAGCAAATCAGACGCATCGACCAAGTCTAGCCCGCAAGGGCGTTCCGCGTCAGGCCGGCAGTTCAGTGCCGGCGCGACATCCGCACCGCCGTATTTGCGGGGATATCAGGGACGTAAATCGTACCGCTCACAAGAGCCTGGCGACTGGAAGGCGCGGCTGGGAAGGGCAGATCGTCGGCCTTCGCCGACTCGGAAATGGGCCGCAAAGCGGTCCATCTGAGCGCCCGCAGGGGTGCGATCTGTACTTTACAGGCGTGACTTTAGTCGCCAGCCATCTTGTATGGCTCGTAAAACACAAAGGACAACACAATGGTAAACGTTGGTATCATCGGTCTCGGCGGAATGGGCCGAGTTCATTACAACTGCTATCTCAACAACCCGCAGGCGAAAATTGTCGCCCTGTGCGATATCGACCAGCGCAAGCTGGACGGCGACTGGTCGGCGATCAGCCTTAATATCGACACGTCGAAGACCCCGCTGGTTGACCTTGGCGACGCCAAGAAATACCTCAGCTACGCTGATCTGCTGGCCGACCCCAACATCGATATGGTAGACATCTGCCTCCCGACACCGCTGCACGCGCCCGTCGCAATAGCAGCCATGAAGGCCGGGAAGCACGTGCTTTGCGAAAAGCCGATGGCGCGGCAGAGCAGCCAGGCCGAAGAGATGATCGCGACCGCGAAGGAGACCGGTAAGCAGCTGATGATCGCGCAATGCCTCAGGTACTGGGGGCAGTATGTGTCCGCTGGCGAGATCATCAAGAGCGGTCGATACGGCAAGGTGCTGTATGCGTCATTCAGCCGCGCTGGCGGGACGCCGATGACTGCGTGGAATAATTGGTACCTCGACGGCCAGATGAGCGGCGGCGTGATCCTCGACATGCACATCCACGATGTCGACGCCGCTCTGTGGTGGTTCGGCAAGCCCGACTCCATCACCGCGACTGGCTACTCGCGCGGCGGTCACCCGGCGCTGGTGGACGCGACGTGGACCTACAACGGCGGTCCGCTGGTCTACTTGCACAGCCATTGGGACGCAAACCAACCCAGCTTCGCGTACACGTTCCATGTCATCATGGAGCACGCGTCGCTGTCCATCGACTCATCGAAGGACGAAGGCCTGCACCTCTACACCGCCGAGGGCGGCCACAGCCAGGTAGAGTTGACCCCAGAGTCCGCGTACCAGAACGAAGTGAACGACTTCGTCGACGCCGTCGCCACCGGCCGCAAGCTCACGCGCGTGCTGCCGGAGTCGAGCGCGTTGTCGATTGAAGTAGCGCTGGAAGAGATCCGCCAGATCGGCTAGCGGGGTGGGGCGGCGGGGGAAGTTGTCGTCTTGCAACCCGGGCCAGATCACGTAGGGGCAGAGCTTGTCTCTGCCCTCCGGGCGGAACCTATCCCTCCCGCAAGCGGGTCCCTCACCTTGGCCGCAGACGGCAAAGTCATTCCTAAAGGCAAGGGGAAGAGGTCGGAGCTGCACCGACACGTCGTGGTAGGGTCTGGCTGACGTCGCGACCGCCGCACTGTCCGTCCCATGGCGTTGCCATGGGCTGCACCTAGGGCGCCCGCTCCCGGGCTCAAGAGTGCGCACCGACGCGCCGCGTTACTGTCCGAATCCTCGACGTACCCGCAACCAGCCAAGAGGAACCCGTTCATCGGAACCCCAAATTTTGGGGTGGCGCGGCACGCGCCGGGGTCTGTCGCGCCGGGTCTAAACGCCTAGTCCGCAGACGGACGCAAGCGGCCTGACGAAGAACACCCCTGCGGGGCTAAAGTGTGCTCACCGAAACGACGCGTTACGGTCCGAATCCGACTCTGGCTCCCCTTCGCCTTTCCAAGGAGAAGGGGCTGGGGGATGAGGTATTGACGTCCCACTCTCCCCCTTACGCCGCGTTCTGCCCGGCCGCGCGCGGCGCGATGGCTTCGTCGTCGGCGAGGCCGGAGATAACGCGCGAGGGGCCGGTGACAGCGTTTCGTCCGCGCGCTTTCGAGCGGTACAGCGCCTTGTCGGCTTCTTCGAGCAGGTCGCCGGGTTCGCGGGTGAGGGGCGATGCGGTGGCGACACCAATGCTGATCGTGATCGCGCGATTGGCCCAGTTGTGCTCCTCAAGCCGCCTGCGCAGTCGTTCGGCCATATCCATCGCATCGCCCACATTGGTGAGCGGCAGGAGGATGGCGAACTCCTCGCCGCCGTAGCGCGCGACGGTATCCGACTCGCGCGCCTCTTCGTGCAGCAGAATGGCGACACGTTTGAGCACCGAGTCGCCCGCCGGGTGGCCGAAGTGGTCGTTGTACTCCTTGAAGTTGTCGACATCGATCATCAGGAGCGACAGCGGGGTGGCGAAGCGAGAGAAGATGGCGAACTCGTACGAGAGGGATTCGTGGAATGACCGGTGATTGACCAGTCCCGTGAGGCCATCGTGGCGCGCCAATTGAGCGAGTTCGCGATTGGCGAGCTCCAGTTCCTGCTTCTGCTTATCGACAATGGTGACATAGTGCCGTAGCTGCTCGGACACGTCCTGCCGCACCACCAGCACACCGAACACGAGGAGCAGCACCACGAGGGCAACATTGGCGATGACGAGCAGATCGGCCTTCTCCGCCTCCGCGCTCGCCTTGGCAGTTTGCTCGGCCAGCTTAAGCCGTGCGCTCGCGTCCATCTCACCGAGGCCCGAACGGATCTGCGCCATCAGACGCTCGCCGGAGATGCTCCGCACCGATCTGAGCGCCACATCCCGTTTGCCGGATGCGGCCATGGATGTGATCCGTCTGAGCTGGGTGCCGCGTCGCTGCACCAGCGGTTTGACCGCACGGTATCTCTGCGCCTGGATACGGTCGCCGGTAGTCACCCGCGCTACACGGTCCATCGCCTGACGCAGACGCCCGCTCGCAGTATTGAACGGCTGCAGGAAGTCGCGGTTCGACGTTAGCAGGTAGCCGCGCTGGGCGGACTCCATGAGGAGCAGCGTCGAACGAAGTTCAGTGACAGCGCCGACAACCTCATAGTTGCGGTTTACTGCCGAATTGTAAGCTTCGACCTGGTTTGTGGCCCGAAGCACGGACACGGAGATGAACGCCAGCACGACCAGTGTTGCGAGGGCGAGCACCACAGCGAGGGACATTCTCAGCGTATGGCTAGATCTGTCAAATCTCAAGACTTAGATACCTCTTGCCGAGACCCGCAGGCCACAAAACGACGTTTTGCAGAACATGCTGTCCAGGCGACTTGAGGGCAGAATTAGTAATTAGACTTTCGTTACAAATTTGCCGAAACGTGCGCTTAGTAATAGTGATAGTCAAGACGCGGCCACACTCGAAACGGGGGCATGGCGGCGATGCGATGCTGTCGGCGGAATATGAGTTTATTATCGGCAAGAAACTTCAACTACGTAGCCCCTTGTACCCATTTTCACAATCCGTCCTCGTGAAAGTCGCAAAAATCGTCGTACATTTACGGTTGTCAACTTCTAGCGGGCCGTGGTATACTGAAAACGACAACTGAAGCATGTGGAGTGATCACGGCGTCGACGTGATCCAGCAACCGGGTTGGAGAACCATCGGTGCTAGAAGCGAAAGCTTCATGCGCGGGACAATGTCCCGAATAACATCTCCTTATACCGGAACTATTACACCACTGCTCACGTTTGTGAACAGTGGGTTTTTGTTTGTATAGGGTGGTCTTCGTCGACCAGCCTACGTCCCTGCGGAGGGAAAATCAATGGAAGAGTTTACGAATGGCACATCGCTCACCGCAGCGGCGCCGTGGTCCTATCGGGTCCACAGTGTCGCCGATACGGAGACGATCTGCCCGTATTGCGGCTGGGTGTACGACCAGCCTGAGAGCGTCATTCCCGAGCACGCCGCGTGCGCCCACCTGGTAGCCACCGCGCAGTGGACATCGGGCTTGCGCCCCCTGAGCGTCGGTGCCGTCGCGGGCCTCGAAGGCTCGTGGACGTTCTGGCAAGCGACTGGCGAAAAGACCAGCCGCGAAGCCATTGAGCACGCCCTTCGACGGGTCAACGTCAAGGTCGAATCTGGCACCGCCACCACCGAGTCCGACTCGCGCGACAACCGCATCTGGTGCCGCTACTACTTCTCGCGACGCGCCACTCTGGCCGCCGGAGAACTCGCCACCTACCTCCCCGCCGAAGCGCGCCCCACCTTCCGCCCCACAAACGACGCCTACTGTCGTCCCTGTTCAATGCATATGTGCCACTAGCAACGGGCACCTCTTCCCTGACTACCAATCTGAACGACGCGCAAGGTATAACAGGCTAACTCCTTTTCCGAAGGCCTCTATGCCCGACCGCCTGTTCCAAACCGTTATCGCTGCTATCGTCGCCGTCGCCGTCATTGCGTGTGGGCTGTTCCTGTGGCACGCCCGCGCTCCGAAGCCTGCACCCACGCCGACGCCCGTAGCCGCCACGCCGCCGCCTGCGCAGACCGCGCCGCACACCGCCGACCTCAAGGTCGCCGTCGGGCGCGAGGGAGCGCTCCGCAACGGCAGCGAGACCGTCGACGTGGCCGTCAACCAGGCAGCGCTGCTATCGCTGGCCCAGGCCGCCGACAAGCGCAGCCTGTCAAAATACAACGCCGTATTCACCAGGAAGCGCGCCTTTCGGGTCGGCGATGGCACCCGAGTTCGTATCCTCGGCGAGGGCACATTCAGCGGCCACATCGAAGTGCTCAACGGCGCGTCCACCGGCCGCACCGGCTACGTCCCGCAAGAGTGGATCGCCGCGCAGTAGTGCAGCCGGTTGACTTCCGTCTTTATTACGGATAATATACAGCTATCGCGTGAGACTGTCCGAGTTCTCGCACCCATTTGTCCCGCTGTTATCCCACCAATTCCGTCATGGAGCCCGCATGGATACGCCCATTTCTTCACTCGACACCTGCCTTGATCGAATCAAACTCCTCCGTAACGATCCCGGCAGTAACTTCCAACCGCCCGCCTCGGGCATCGAGCTAAAAGAGGCCGCTGAAGCCGTTCCCGGTATCGACGAGTGGTTGAAAGTGCTCGCAACGGCCAACGGCTGGCAGTTCGCACACGAAGACTATGACACCCGCGTCGTCCCCGCTGGCGATTTGGCCGCATGGCAAGAGCGTTCAATTCCCGCCACGATTGCCGCCACATATCCCAACTACCGTGAGCGGTTTGTCACTGTCGCAGAGCGGCAATCCGGCGACACATACGAACTCGACCGGACCGCAACGCCGCTTCGGGTGGTGTTGATCGACGTCGAAACCGGCGCTGTTGCGCACACGTGGCCGACCATTGCGTCTTTCCTTGACGATGCCCTGACCGATAACACCTCGATGAGCTTTGGCGACGACACCGACGCAGGACAATCGGTTAACGCTGCGCCCGTCGGACCCACGAGCCTACCGCCGTCGATGTATTCCAGCGCGTCCGCTGAGCAACCTGCTCCGGCCGCCGCGTGGCCGCCGTCGTCGACAACCCTGGCAGCGACATCCTCCGCTGTCTGGCCGCCCCCGCCTAATGTAGCGCCCGTCGCCACGGTCCCGTTCACGAACAACCAGATGCGGTCCCACGGCTATGCGCCATTCATCAAGGAGAACGAGGTCGGCCTGGGCCTTTTCCCCGCACCTCGGGGCGGTTTCGTCTCCGACTTCCGCAAGGGTACGCTAGCCGTTCACGGCGATGGTATCCTGATCGATGGCAACGCGGTGACGCCAATACGTCGCCAGT
The DNA here is from genome assembly GCA_036504535.1 of Capsulimonadaceae bacterium. Lineage (GTDB taxonomy): Bacteria > Armatimonadota > Armatimonadia > Armatimonadales > Capsulimonadaceae > JARLGU01. The sequence continues at coordinate 9,154 of DASXUY010000047.1, read as the reverse complement.
ACACATGGCTTCTGGTCATGTTCTTCCTTCGCCTGTGGCTTATCGGCGCCATCCTCTTCGAAGTTGCCCGCCGTCCCGCGTCCCTCGCCCTCAGGTGGGAAGACATCGACGAAGTCGTCTTCGTCCCCAAGAGTCGACATATCTGCCTTGTTTATCATGAATTGACCGATACGGGTAAGCGGCGGACAAACTCGTTGACGTTCCGTCCTCCCGACTATGAGTACAATGCATTCAAGGCCGCCATCGACGGGAACGCCCCGTCGTCGGTTACCGTCATACATGCTGGCAAAGTCCACTCGACTTTCGCATCGGCAGTAGGCTACTCGTGGCTAACCGGCATTGCAATCGCCATCGTTGTCTCAGCGGTATTCGAAATCGTCTCCTACGGCAGCAGGATGATTCACTAGTCGCTCGTAAATGGATACCGTGGACGAACCAGTAGCGCACACAGCACAGGAACCCGGCACGTCGTCCGACGCTGTATGGCCGCCGCCGCCCAACATTGCTCCCACTGCGACGGTTCGATTTGGCAACAATTACCTCAAATCACGTGGCTACACCGAAATTGACCGCAAGCGTTATCGGGGCTCCTGCGGGTTTCCGCCCGAGCGGGGCGGGTTGTTGTCTGATTTTCGAACTGGCACACTATCAGTCGGCGAAGATGGGATCTCTATCGAAGGGCGGGCCGTCGCTTCCATAGAGATCCAGTTTTGGACCGAGGTCGTTCTCTTCTTCGCGTGCCTTTGGCTGGTGCCAGTCGTGTGCTTTGAAGCGTCAAGGTTTGCAAAGACGTTACCACTGAGGTGGACTGACATTGATGAGATCGTGTTTGTACCAAAACGGCACATGATTTGTGTTGTTTATCATCAGGCGTCGGAGAGGCAAATGGTGCGCCAATTCTCACTCGCATCGCACCTTTCCGCCAGCGACTACGATGCGTTTGTGAAGGCAGTCTACGCAAATGCTCCCGCAAGCACGACAATTGTCGCCGACGGAAAACTGAACGGAGCCAATTCCGCCTTAGCCTACTCGGTAGCGGTTGGCTGGGTGCTTGTCATTACCGCTTCGATGGTGAACGCGCTGCTGACCTCGCTCGCGGGATATTAGTCGTCTCCTTCGAAGGTTAGGTGTCGATGCTAACCGGCTTCGCAATCTCTATCGTCATTTGGCTCTTTTTCTCATCGAATATTCATTAGTTATTCGTAAACGGTCTGTCATGGACGAACCATCAGTCAACACAGCACAGGAATCCGGCACCTTCGTCGGCGCCGTATGGCCGCCGCCGCCCACAATCACGCCCGAGGCGGTCGTGCCCTTCAAAAACCTGGAGCACAAGTCGCGCGGCTATGTCCCCATTGATCGCAAGGTCGTTCGGGGACCAATTGGCTTCCTTCCAGAGCGAGGCGGAATGCTCTCTGAATATCGAAGCGGCACGATTTCGGTACTCGATGGCGGCATTGTCATCGAAGGTGTCGCGGTGCTGCCGTTTGAGATACAGTTTGGGTGCGAGATGGTGCTCTTCTTCGTGTACCTATGGCTCATAGGCGCTGTCATATTCGAAGTGTTTCGATTTCGGCGACGGTCCATTTTCAGTTGGGAGGATGTATCCGAGGTCGTATTTGTTCCCAAGAAGCTGACCGTCTGTTTCGTATATAACGAGACCGACAAGAAGGGCAAAAAGGTGCAGTACTCGCTATCGATGCGATTGCCTCAGCCCGATTACGATACCGTGTACGCTGCGGTGAGACGCCACGCAGGGCGGTCGACCCTCATTGTGCCGGAGGGACGTGTCGTTGCGGCGAACTCGGCGCAATCTTACTCCCTCGCCATTGGATGGTCGATTGTCATCGCCTACTTTGTAGCTTCTTACGTCCTTTCTACAGTTGGTCCCCACATCTGAGCCAGCGCTCATTACCGCGCGCTAACTCAACACCGTGACCGCAAAACAGCCCGCTCGCTGGTAAACTGACAGGGAGACATCGCCGCGGACGCTTGCCGTTATCGCGCTTCGATCGTTCACCCTATTTCAGCGTGCCGCCAAAACTGCCCGCGCTCAGCGAGCTTTGGAGGCGAAGAAGGTACCCAAGTGCTCACTACATCCCAAACCATCACCGCCGAGTGGCGCGTGCGCGAACTGCCGCGTGACGGTCGCCCCGAACATCTCATCCTGCCCGCTATTCCTGCGCAGGTTCCGGGACACGTCCACCTCGACCTCCAGCGCGCTGGCGTGATCCCCGATCCGTTCATCCGCATGAACGAGCGCGGGGTTGAGTGGGTCGACGCCACCGACTGGGTTTACGAAACCGCATTCGATGTCGAAGAGCCGCTTTCGGGCCGCACCTACCTCGTGTTCGACGGTGTCGACACTATCGCCGAGATCTCGCTGAACGGCGTACTGCTGGGCAACGTCGACAACATGTTCATCGCCCATGAGTTCGATGTCACCGACAAGCTCAAGCCGGGCGAGAACAAGCTGAGCGTCATCATTCGCTCGGCGCTCCGCATCGGCGAAGAGCGCATTGCGGCGTGGGACGCAGCTGGCAACGTCACCAAAGAGCACCACTGGGACCAGTGGTCGGGGCGCGCGTTTGTCCGCAAGGCACAGTACATGTATGGCTGGGACTGGGGCCCCGTGTTGCGCTCGGCTGGCCTCTGGCGCGGGGTGCGCGTGGTCAACGTTCCCCAAGCGCGCATCACCGATTGGCGGTATGACGTGGCGTTCGCTGCCGATAACTCGTCCGCCGTGGTGACCTTCGACGTCGCCATCGAGCGCGCTGGCGACACGCCGCTCGAACTGGGCGTCAACCTTTACGAAGTCACCGCATGGGGCGACCCGCTCGATGTCGAAATGCCCGACCTTGTCACGGTCACATTGGAGCCTGGCGCAACGTCGGCGAAGGCGTCGGTGACCGTATCCGATCCGCTGCGCTGGTGGCCCAACGGCACCGAGAACGGCGACTATCGTGCGCCGCACCTCTACGGGGTCGAGATCACCCTGTTTTCCGGCGACGAGGAAGTGGACGAAATCGACACGCGCATCGGACTGCGCACCATCGAGCTGCTCCACGAACCCGACGCTGACGGCAAAGGCGAGGGCTTCAAGTTCCGCGTCAACGGCGCCGACATCTTCGCCAAGGGCGCGAACTGGATCCCGTCGGATTCGTTCGCCAGCACGCTCCAGAACGAGGCGACATACCCCGACGATTTCGACGAAGTCACCGACATGCGCGTCACCGAGCTGATTCTGCTTGCGCGCGATGCCGGAATGAACATGCTGCGCATCTGGGGCGGCGGGTTCTATGAGAGCGATTACTTCTATGAGTCATGCGATGTCGCCGGGATCCTGGTCTGGCAGGACTTCATGCATGCGTGCTCGTACTACCCCGACACCGATCAGTACGCCGACGCTGCCCGCGTCGAAGCCGTGGCGTCGATACGACGAATCCGCAACCATCCGTCGATCGCCCTCTGGTGCGGCAACAACGAGTGTATCGAGATGTTCGCCAACAAGTGGACCCCGCCGCCGTCGCGCCTGCTCGGCGAGCACCTCTACTTCGACATCTACCCCGCCGCTGTCGCCGCCGAAGACCCGAACACGCCGTACTGGCCGGGGTCCCCGTGGGGCGGCGAAAACCCGACATCGGCAGACTTTGGCGACCGCCACAACTGGGACGTTTGGCACGGTCGCGGCGACTGGAAGTTCTACTCCGAAGACCATTCGCGCTTCTGCTCCGAGTTCGGCTTCGGCGCATCCTGCGGCCTCGGCGCATGGGATTCCGTGCTCGAAGACGTCGACAAGACGCCGTACTCGACGGTAGTGAAGTGGCACGATAAGTCGCGTAGGGGCTATGACAAATACCTCGAAATGGTCGCCATCCACTTCCCGCGCCCGCAGACGCTGGAGGATCTGGTCTACTACACGCAGGTCAATCAAGCCGAAGCTCTCAAGTACGGCATCGAACACTATCGCCGTAGCAAGGGCCGCTGCTGGGGGACGCTGTTCTGGCAGTTCAACGACTGCTGGCCAGTGCAGAGCTGGGCTGTGGTCGACTCGCTGATCGACCCGAAGGCGGCGTACCACGCCATGAAGCGCTTCTACGCCCCGCTGTTGTTGTCATTTTCCAGCGACGGCGATATGCTGAGTGTGCACCTGGTCAACGACCTTCTGGAGCCGGTGACCGGGCAGGTGAAGCTGACTATCGAAACGTTCTCCGGCGAGCCGCTCGCGACCCACTTCCTGGAAGCCGCCGTGCCCGCGAACGGCGCCGCTGTGGTCGGAAGCGTGGACCTGTCGGTCACTCGTGGCCGCGAGAAGGATGTGCTGGTGTACGCGTCATTCGAAGGCAAGGACGCGCCAGACGCCGACAACTTCTTCTTCTTCGCCGAGCCGAAGGAGTGGCTACTGCCGCGCCCGCAGCTGACCGTCCACATCGAAGAGCGCGACGGTGAATTCGAGGTGGCGATTGCGGCAGAGTCGTTCGCCCCATACGTGTGGCTGCGCCTCGCCGACAACTCCCGCATCTTCGACACCTTCGACGACGGCGACAACTTCTTCCACCTTCGCGCCGGCGAAACACGCTACGTGTATATCGAGGCGCGCGAAGATCTGGAAACCGTGGAGCAGCTACGCGGCCTGCTCACGGTGCGCACGCTGTAGGCGCGGGCAGGGAATACACGCCGGTATCGGGGACATGAGAGTCACCGATACCGGAAGCGGACAATGTCATGGGTCGTTCTCGATATCGTCACGCAACTTTGGCCGCGTCGTGATCGCTCAGTCCTAAATTACGTTCTAAATCACCATTTATCAAGATAGAACGCTTGGCACTTGCGGCGTTAAGTCCGCAATACGCCCTTTCGTGGATAGCGCGCCAACCTGAGTGGCGCGATAATGGGAGGGTGCACTGCGTTGCGACACGCGCATCGCGAGCGCGCTAGCACATTGATGGTCTCTTCCTGTTTTCCGCTTTTCCCGCCGAACGAATTAGTAGCACCCTAGATGCTGCCTCATGATAGTCAAACAATCCACGAAAGCCCCATTGAACATTTTCCGTAGCCGACGGCACGTTGTGCTGCTTTGCTTGGCAACGGCCCTGTTGGTTACGCATGTGAAACTGGATACGATATTATCACGGCCCTATGCGTATTGGGTGCAGCCACTATTCTTTGGCCTATGCTCGGCCGTATTAGTGATTACTTCGGATGGAAAACGCGGGATACTGTTCGTTTTCGGCGTTTTCTTGTTGATGATGGGGCATACGACATCAATGCCGGTAACGCAACCAATGGATGCGCCGCACGCAGTTGCCCGCATAGTTGGCTATGTTCTCGTTGTCGCTGCAATCGTGTTGCATTATCGTGAAGTTTCGACCGAGAGGAAGGCTGCTACTGATGGCGTGGTTACGTAACGCTATGAGAACAAGGAAGTCCCTTATTTGGGTGGGAATCGGTCTCGCTTTGCTAACATTTCTTTCGATCTTCCTTCTTGACGACTATTGGCTCTATGGCAAAGGCACCGTAGAGGTGGCGTTGAGGCGTGCGCTGTTTTCGATGATCATGTTCACGGGATGGATATTTATCGCGGCGCTGCGAAAACGATGAACATCGCCAGGGACACAAGACCATGAACACCCCTACCGCAATAGTCGTCATATTCCAAGTGGTCTGCATAGCGTGTCTCGCGATCAAACCACTGCGCCTACCGTGGTTGATCTACACGCTTGCGCTCGCCAATTTTCTGGTGTTCGCGGCGGTTAAAGGCAAATATATCGCCGTACATTCGGAATTTGTGGCGTTTGTCTCGTTTGTGCTTATGATCTGGATGCCTCCTGCCGCTGGCATAGAGCGGACGTTGCGAGCGAAAGCGAAGAAGTAGTGGGCGCTGAGCTCATGGTCGTGTCATGACTAATTCGCGCTTCCCATTCACAGCTGATATCTTCGCAATATTGCCGCTAACGGACGCCAAAGTGTGGCAGTTCTTGAACGCTTACGTCGACCGGGAGGTGCTTGATAACCGTGTACCAGTCCGTGCGCTGAGAAAATTATCGAACCCGGGCAGTGGTCGACCATGGACAGAGCCGCGATACGCGGGTCTGAGTGAGGCTGTGAAAGATGGGCTGGCAAGTAATGACTATCAGTCTTTCCAGCTGCCAAGCGGCGTGTCCGACTATAGGCGAGTGATCTTAGCCTTTTGCGATGATGGCTACGTCATCTTTGGCCTAGCTTTTGACGCCGAAACGCCTGATAAGCAATTGGTGTCCCACCTTGACTCCCTCATGGTTGAAGTCGGTGGAGTTTGCGGTGCCGTGCTCGATGAAACTGCCGCTCCGCTCAATATGGCCGACTTCCTGAACGCGCGGGGTTCACGGCTATGTCGGCATTTCATATGCCGATCACACCCGCCGGAAAGCTCGGGCATTTAGCTGAATCCACTGATGAAGAGTGTCTTCGCTAACTCGCGGATTCTCAGCGGTTTAATCACGCCAGTCACAGAGATTCAGCCTCCAACACTGTGACGCTACTCGTTGCCGACAGAATCGGATAGCCGCCCCGATAGTGGCCCGCACACGTCATCATTGATAATATGAAGCCACTTTACATAATGCCGATTTTGGTCTATCTGTACTCACTTGTTCAATTCGCAAATGTAATCAAGTCGCCTAGGACTCGTGCGCTTGATTTGAGCATTATCTGCGCTGCAGTGGCTGCAACGATTTGCTTTGCGTGTATTTTGGTCGAATCGTCAGACTTGGGTGCCCGCGCTATGGCGCTTTACTCGTTATCCTTGGTCATCGCGATTCGCGAACATACTCTGAAATCGCCCCACCACTGGCTGTCGTTCGTTGGCGCAACCGCAGTGTCATTGGGCTGTTGGGTGGAAGAAACGAGCCAAGTTCCTAATGCTTCGTTGATAGGACTTACCATAGCTCTGCTCGGATTTGCCTTGTACTATTTTAGCATGGCCAAAATTCGCTTTAGAATAATCCTATGATTGGCGAGCCGGTTAGCTTGATGCCTATTTCAAACAAGTGAAATCAGGCAGGTATTAGAACACATGGCAGACGCAGTCCACTTCATTCGTAGCATTGAGCATTGGTCTCTCGTATGCTGCTTGATCTACTTAGCGGTCAATCTTGTTGCCTTCGCTTCGCAAATGCGCTCTTTGCGGTCCGCGCCTCTTGGCATATTCTTTAGTGTTTGTGCTCTGTTCCTTGTTGTTACCGCCTATGGAATCGGGGCTAGCATTGTACTTGGTTCACAGGCCGCGAAGAGCACTTTGCCTGCTGTTGAAACATTGGGCTGCTTGACGATTGCAGTAGGGGTTACGCTTGTCTTTAGTATAGGTTCACGAACGCGGCGTAAACGAGCCGATCTGCTAGACACTGGCCATGAGAACAGTACACGACCATAACTGGATCTATCTATGATAGGCACCTTTCTTGCGGTATACGTCGTATCGTGCTTGGTCACGCTGCTAGCTATGAAAGTCGCGCATCACCAGTCGTGGGGCAGGGCTATTCCGATTGTTGTTGCCGTCGTTAGCGGCACCTCGATATTTTGCTATAGCTCAACGCTTGCGCTCGACGTGCGCCTGTTGCTGTCCAATGCGGGTGTTGTCGGTTGCTTCATGGCACCGCTCCTTAAACGCCTGCGTTCGAAGTCAGGTCGAAATTTTTGACTTACGCTTATATGACCAGGAACACCCGCTTTGTTCCCGGTCTATTTGTTCCGGTAATGGACACACAATGACGCTCGTTGACAACAACGTAACGCTGAGTTTGGGAATTGCGACGCTGGTTTTGGGATTGCTTATGGGTATCGCCGTACCGGTGGTGTTCCGGTTGAAGCGTGGCCGCGTGCTCGGATACGCGCTATCCGCATTTGCGTTGGCGTTGCTCTTCGATGGTGTGTGCATAATCTTTGGCTTAGGTGTTGGGCAGACACCGTTGGCGGTCGCCAGATGGCTAATACTCATTGGCCTAGGCTTGTACGGAGGTGTTGCTACCTCCGTGGGATTGAAGCAGCTTAAATCGCGGCCAAACGATCATGGGGCGAATTGAAAGCAGCGGATAGCCGTGCGCCACATCGGATACCGGGGACCGCGAGCGCGGTATTCCGACCCGGTGCGGCGGCGTTAATGGCCGCGATTCGGCGCGACGAGACGGTGCTGATTCGTTCCGCGCCAGTAGGGAGCTAAGCAGATGATTGCCATGTGGGGTGCTGTGGCTGGATTAGTCGCGGTAGGCTGGTGCGGTGCGGTTACCCACCACCGGGCGATATTCTGGGCTTGCCTGCTAAGCGTTGCTGCTGCGACGGTTTACATTGCAGGCAGCGACTTGCGTCATCACGCGTTTGTATCCGGTGTGGGGATTATATCGTCATCGGTCATGGCATCGCGGAATGGCAAGTTTCTACGCAGGTAGTAAGCGACGGTAAGAGGCGCAGGCTGGGATTTCAATCCGCAGCACCTTCTTTATACTGTCAGCCTCCGCCAGCCCCAATGCGGGACGCACTGGCCCAGGAAGTCACTTCACCACTCGACAGAAACGGGCTCTTGTATCGAACTCATGTAGTCAATTATATGTGTAATAGAAATGTATATTGACAATAAAGTATTAATGTGATACAATGAAATTGAGGCGAAAACCCAAAGAGGCCGCCGTAATGCGTTCCACCGCATCCGCACCTTTATAGCCATTGTCGTTCACGACGCGCGTGCTTAAATGTAGGGGAGCACACAACAGTATTCACGAATAATGCGATTCGGAAATGCCTAAATATTCACTACTACCGCTAAGCGGTATGACAAAAGAATCCCCAATCGTGAAGCAGAAAGTTTCCTTCCCGCTGCGGGAAGGTGGCGTTTCGACGCGAACACGGTCGCGCCGAAACGACAGATGGGCACTCCGAGCGCCACAAACCCGGCGCGCCAAGCCGTAGTCGGACAACAGAGTCCCTACGAAGTGGGGACAGCGAGCTGTGCGAGCAGGGGGTAATCCGGCCAACAATTTTGCGTAACTACTCAGGCATGGCATGGCTTTGCGCTGTGGTTGCTAGTTGTTTGTGGTTCAGTACGCTGGGGCTTGCGGTCGTCCATTCATTACGGTTGTCAGGACTTCAAGGGGATTGTGGCCTTGCTTGCGCATGGTTGAGA
>DASXUY010000046.1:0-3278 GCA_036504535.1 Capsulimonadaceae bacterium | reverse complement strand
TTCCGCGCCCCCGGCATTACGTTGTTGTTTTCATGTTCGATCAAAAAATTAAAAACTAAGCCTCCGACGGGTCCTGAAGAGTGACTTTAAGAAAAGTCAAAGGGACCCGCCTCCGGCAGTAGGAAGTTTTTAATTTTTGTGCTCGAACACCGGGTTCTTGGCCAGATTAGGAACAGAAAGGTCCCCCGGACCTGCCTGAGTAGTTACATATTAGTGTGGGCCTCGTTACATTTGAGCACGACATTCGTCGGGTATAGGTTGTGAAGGTGCAGATGCGTCGAAACGCAATTGGGCGGCCACTCTGGGATTTATCGCTTAGTACTATGGTACCGGAATATATCTAATTTGTCAATGGAAATTACCAAAGATAAGTGTTAGTTCGAACTAACGATTGTTTCGGCTGGTCAAATCTACCCTGCCCACTCCATCGGCTCCGGTTGGCGGTAGGGGCGCGACGGGACAGCGGTTCGTCCACCGCCAGTGGCCGCCGATGCGCAGATGGCGCTCAGGACATCGACGACATGCGCGGCCTGTTCGCCGGTTGTGCGGTGCGGGGTGCCTGTGAGCATTGATTGCGCGAGATCCTGAATGCCACGGCTGAACTCGGTGCCAGACGCTGCTGGCCGAACCAGCGGGGCAGGCTCGTACTGTTGACCGAATTTTTTCGCTTCGACCAGGCAGTCGAAGTTCTGGAAATCGGCCAGGAAGACTGAACCTCCGTCGCCATGGATCTCCATCGAGCCGCCCTGTTTACCGCGATCAACGTAGAAGTTCGCACTGAGCCGTGCGGTGACGCCGCTCGCGGTTTCGAGTGCCGCCAGGTAATAGTCCGGCGTTGTGATCGTGAACTGGCGTCCTTCGTTCGTGACACGATGAGGATGTATCACTTTCGCAAAGCCGGTCACGGCCTCGATGGGGCCAAAGAGGGTCGTGATCAGAGTTAACGGGTACACCGCGACGTCCCACAGGATGCCGACTTCATAGAACGGTTCCGGGTTCGGGTGCCACGCTTCCACACGTCCGTGATTGACTTCGGCGTACACCAGACGCGGCGTACCGATCTCACCTGAGCGCACCAGTTGCCATGCTGTCTGCTGCGCTTCGCCAAGGTAGTTCGACGGCGCGCTGCTTAGCCGCAATCCTAGCTCTTGCGCCAGCGTGACCAGGTTGCCCGCATCGGCGCTCGACAGCGCGAGTGGCTTCTCGGTGTGCACGTGCTTTCCGGCGCGCAGGCAGCGTTCGATGACCTCGGCGTGAGCGCGGTGGATTGTGAGGTTGACTACAAGCTCAATGGTCGGGTCAGCGAGGAGCGCGTCGAGGCTAGCGTAGGCCGTTCCGCCGAACTTACTGGCGAACGATTCGGCGCGCGCAGAGTCCATATCGGCGAACCCCGCTAAGTCGATTTCTGCGTACCGCTTCATGTGCTCGGCGTAATGTGCTGCGATATTACCGCAGCCTACAATAGCTGTTCGGATCTGGTTTGGCATATCTTAATCCTGAGGGTGGAGTTATCGCCGCTATGGACGATGTAGCTAACAGCCGCAAAGCGGCACAAGTATCCAACGTCACGTTGGCGCCTCCCCGGCGTGAGGGGCCGCCGGGGGCGTCTTCCATTTGAGGCTACCCGGCGAATGCGGCGCGTACGGCTTTGACGCAGCCGGTGAGAGCGGGGACGGGGTTGTCGACATCGCCTTCGTATTCGATAATGGCGCAACCGCTGAAGCCGACCTTTGCGAGAGCTGCGCTGAGCTTCACGAGGTCAAGGTTGCCAGTGCCGACGACCACATCGGTAGGGCGGCGGGCGGTGTCGAATGTGAAGTCCTTGATGTGGACTCCGTAGAGGCGGTCGCCGAATTCCTCGACCATTTTGATCGGATCTTCGCCAGAATCGAGCGCCCACGCCGTGTCCAGCCAAAGGCCGATACGCTTGCCGGTGATCGAGAACATGTAGCGCAGAATCTCTGCCGAGCCCAGCCAATGGTGCCCGCCATGGTTGTGAATACCAAGGTGCACATCGAATTCCTCCGCCATAGCTTCGATGCGAGCAAGGGCTTCACGCTCAATGCCGGGCGCGAATGTGACGCTCATGTACTTCGCACCGGCCTCTTTGAGGAACACAAACAGCGGTCGGTCGTTCGCCGGGTCGCCGCTCAAACCGTTGACGCCTGCCGCGAGGATGGGAAGGCCAGCAGCGGCGTACTCACCGGTAGCGGCAGCGACGCTGGTGGGGTCTTTGAAGTCGACGTGAACGCCACAAAGCTCGATACCGTCGGCTCCGCAGGCTTTGAGCCGCTCAATCACTTCGGCGTTAGTTTTGGAACCGCGAAAGCACCAGCTTTGGATGCCGAGGGGAATGGTTTTAGTCTGCATAGATCACTCCTGTAATCGTGGGCGATGAAGCGCCCGGAATTAGGAGAAACGATACCGCAGAGCGATATGCGGGGGGAATGTCTGATGCGGCAATGAGATGCCTGTTCCGGCAAAGTAAGAGGATGTGTTCCCCCTTTCAGCCAACAATCGGCCCCCAATGCGGGCGCTGTAAAGACGGTGGCGCGTACGCAGGTCATAGCCGCCCATGGCGAGGGAGCCAAGCGGCTAGAAGGCATAGATCGGCGGACTTCGCTGGCTAGGAAAGCGGCATCACGCCACGGATGGGATGATGGGTTTGGATTGCTGGCGCTAGATACCTTGATTCTCCAAACATGTACAAAATGAGTCAAGTTACTGGCCGAAGATGACCAGACCTTGATCGATACCGCCACCACGCACTGAAGTACGTGGCTAGTTATTGAAGATAGGGTCTCCGACCCACAGGAATTCCGCAGTGTGTTGACCGGGTCTTCCCTCATCGGGATTGGCACGGAAAATGGAGAAATCCACAAAGAGACTGTTCGATTATGTCTCGTTGGTCTGAGGCGAAGGCTCGCAAGATTTTACGGCTTCGCGAACAAGTGGTGCCACCTTCTGCGGGGCAGTCCATAGGCTAGGTTCGTTCGGAGATGTGGCGAAGTGTTGATTGCTCTTAGCCCAACAGGCGATCTGCTTTTCACGGGCACCGCTTCAGCGGATGCAATGGTGTGTCGCGGGGGAAGGCGTATAGTGGCAAGCCGACCGCAGCCTCTCACAAGGATAGGGCCGCTCTTGCGACATGAAGTCGCGCTTGTTTCTGTTGCACTGGCCCTCATTCGGGCCTGATGCAACTCGATGTTCCGCCATCGGTATCCTACCGAGACGTGCGTGGCGGGTAACCGCCGGGTGCGAAAGCTCTCGGGACAATG
>DASXUY010000045.1:0-110933 GCA_036504535.1 Capsulimonadaceae bacterium | reverse complement strand
GCTACTTTGCCGAAACGGTTGGCCATAAAAATGAAGCAGCTGTGAGTGCCTATATCCGCAATCAATAAAAAGCGCAACGTAGTCAACAAGGCAAATCGGTAAGCGCGAAAAGCCACGGCTTTCAAGCCGTCGTGCTTTACTTAGTCCGCCGAGGACGGCGATATTGGGGCGATGGGATCGGGTTTGTTGGCACAGGCATTGGCGTTGTTTCGGGCTGGGTAATGTGTGCGACGCTTCATTCGTATTTTGTGCCACGGGCACAAAATACGAATGAAGCGTCGCACACTCTGCCAAAGGACTTGCGGCCAGACCAGCTTGCTAACCCTACCAAAGCCCAACGCCACTCGCCGCGAAGCGGCCTAGGGGTCCAGCGACACGCTGGTGCCTCCCCGGCATGAGGGGCCCGCGGAGCGATCCTTTCCCAACCGCACCCCCTAGCAGATCATCCCGCGCGCCGCCGCTGGGCCGTGGCCGATGGGCTTTTCGCCGACCCAGCGCTCGTCTACGGGCTCGCTGGCAAGCTGGTAGCGCGTGTCCGATGAGAGTCGGATCACATCGGAGCGGTTGTCCAGGCTGGCGTGGACCGTGTACATCGGGAACGTTAACAGGTCGCCCATTCGGAACTGCGCCGACAGCCACCGTCCACCGAGGCGTGTTCGGATACGTGCCGGGTTGTCTGTTAGGCGGCCGCCAGCGCCGATATTGCCGCCGCGCCCCATGCCTTCGTACGCTGGTTTGCGGTTCTCGCACCACGCGTCCACATCCTTGCGCCCGTACGTGTTCTTCAGTGTGCCGTTCTTGTGCGACCCCTCGAGGATCATCAGGCCCCCGATCTCCCATGAAACGTCGGTATAGGGGATCCACGCCGTATACAGATTTGTCGTACCGCGTCCCATATAGACGATGTCGCAGTGGGGATGTGTCGCTCCGCCGGGACCTACGGCGCGCATCCATGTGAAGTCGTAGTGTCGGACTTCGCCGCCCAGGAGTTCGCGGTAGAACTCCATGAGGCGACCGTCCTCCCCGTAGAGCAGGTCCATAAGCGCGACGTTTTGCGTGGCGAGTTCGGGCATAAAGTAACGCTTGTCTGCAAGGTTTGCGATCGCGTCGCTCGGATCCGTACCCGGCGCCAGCACTCCGGCGGCAGCAAGGCGGCTGACGAGTTCCGCTCGGACATCCTGAACCTGCGGGCGGTCGAGGAAACCCGGGAGGTAGAGATAGCCGTCTTCCAGCATACGCGTGCGTAACGCGTCCGGGTCGAACGCGATGGCGATGGAGCTGCGAAGCTCTCCGAACGAATCCTCGCTGATATCAAGGGCGACGCCGCTCGATGAAAGCTGTGGATAGAGGTCATTTGCGATAGCGCTCATAAGAATTACTCCGTGATGATAACTGCTATTGAATATGCGTTGATTGGTACATTTTATCTTGCAAGGTGGTTTCTACCAATGGAGCTTTTGGTAGATCTATGTCCATTCTGGTAACATCTTCTCATGGGACCTTTGGTGACGGAAAGCCGAATGATACATGCGACGGGCTTCGACACGGCAATCGGGTCGTTTCATGCGTCGGGAGTGCTGAAAAAGGTGCAAGCTGCATCGCTCCCCGGATTGCGGCGATTGGAACGATACGCCATCGTGTACATCGCGGCGGGTGAGGGGGTGTATGCGGATACGAACGGGGTGCGCGCTGACGTGGCCGCGGGCAGTGTTCTGTTGCTGTTTCCCGATGTGCCGCATCAGTACGGGCCATTGCGTGGCCAAACGTGGGATGAGTTTTACCTCGTTTTCTCGGGCCCCGTCTTTGACCTCTGGCGTCAGCAGCGATTGCTGAGCGATTCGTCGCCGATTGGGAGCGCCGCTCCAGTCGCGGACTGGTTTCAGCGGTGGATGGCCCTCGTTGCCGACATCGATGGTCTCGACATTTCCGCGCAACTGGCCCGGATCTGCCGTCTGCAGGAGCTGTTGGGACGCATCTTCGGGGATTCCGGGACGCTTGTCCGCGAACCCCGGTGGCTCGCGAAAGCGCGCGCTGAGCTGGTGGCGCATGGGGAGCGTGAGCCGTCGCTAACCGCTATCGCGGAGCTTGTCGGGATGAGTTACGAATCGTTCCGCAAGCGGTTCACCGCCTCCGTCGGCGTTTCACCCGGCCATTATCGCGCATCCGCCAAAGTCATCGCTGCAGAGGACCTGCTGGCGACCACGGACATGACAATCAAGCAGATCGCGTCGGCCCTGGGATTCGCCGACGAATTTCACTTCGCGCACCGGTTCAAGAAGCTCACTGGCGAGTCGCCCGGCGCTTATCGTCAAAGACGACGCCTCTGAGCTATAATCCTAACGACTACCTGCACTCATCCAGGTTGCTTTAGCCAACCTGACCTGTGCCATCCCTGAATAAAGAAGGCCCCGGCGGCCCGAGCCGTCCTAATATGAATCCACCGAAACTACCCACCACACCACTTATCGACGCCGCACGCGACGGGAATACTGCAGCCGTACGCTCGCTTATCGACGCTAGCGCAGTGCTAGACAGCGTCGGCCCGGAGAGCGGCACTGCCCTTTGCTGGGCCGCTCGCAACGGGCACGCTGATATCGTCGATATGCTGCTTGTCGCTGGCGCGAACAGGCATATTGGCGGTGGGCCGGGGATGTGGGCGTACACGAGCCCAGCGGGGAAGCAGTGGGATGTGCTGGCGGTGACTCGCGCCGACCCTGCCGTGACCGATGTGTGGCGATCAGGCGGCCTTCCGGTCGAGCGCCGCGACAACTACACCATGACCGACCTGGTGATCAAGGAGCAGGCAAGCGTCCTCGTCGCAGGCGTTCGCTTCCCCGGCCCGCTGTCACCTGCCGACGTCTCGAAGCTTGGCTATCCGCTGGCCGATCCGTCCGTCGCCGCGACCATCGAGCCTCTACGCACCGGTCCCGATATCGCGGAATACACCGGTTTCAGCCCCGCGATCAGCTCGCGGTTCGATACTGAGCAGCGCTTCTCGCTTACCTACGGCGCCACGGTCGGGTCACTGCCCGGCGAGGCTGTCCCCGGCGTCGACGCTGGCGCGCTGCCTTCGTTCCGGTGCGCGGCGGTGTTTATCAAGGGGCCGTTCACACAGCTAGGCTTTGCGCATTACTCGCTGCGCCACTGGGTCGCGACCGCGGGGCTGGTAGACGCTGGTGTTCGGCTGCGCGAGGTGTATCACTACGTGGAGGCGCCGGAATCCGACGCCAATATCGTTGAGTTGTTGGTCGAGCTGGCGGGGTAATACAGGTTTAGGATCCCTCGGGCCGGGTGGCCTTTTTTAGAAAAGGGTGGCGATGGGTTGTGATTGTTGAACACCACGCTTGCCGTATCGCAAGACGCGGTTATGCCACCCCTTCATAAAAAAGGCCCTGGCGGCCCGAGCCATCCTAAGTCCTACAGCCGGACATCAATCAACGCGCTGACGCCAACTCCTGCGACACGCTTGATGTTTGTGCTTTTGCCAGGGTTGTCGTTGTCGATGGGCACCAGCGCCCGCGCGCGGAACTTGTGGCTGGCGAACTCGCCTTCGAGGATGCCGACCGCCTTGCAATCGTCCACCTGGTCGCGCTGGCCGGTCACCTGCACCATCCCCGCATATGTCCCCTGGCCAATCGACAGCAGCGGCACTACCTTGGTCGCCTGGTCGTTGGTCATGCCCTTATTGGCTGTGATCGTGTTGATAAAACTGTTCAGTTGCGGGCCAAACTGGTGGACCAGCACGACGATCCCGACGCCGGCCAGGAGACCGCCAAGCAGATCGGCTTTGGCCGCCGTGATTCCGGCGGTAACAAGGGACAGTGCCAGTAGTGCGGCAACGACGACACGGCTTTTGCGCCATTTCAGCTGAGTGTTCATAACGGATGGCTCCTCTACGTTCGATTGCGGCGTCTCGCTTGCCGCCAGCGGTTTGACGATATATACCCCGTGTTTGGTTCCTTGAAATTGTGGGTTGGAGATGAGGTTTTCGTTCATCCCGCATATGATTGGCAACCTTTGCTAGATTCAGTCTTTCAGACGCACAAAGAATCCGTCGGACCGAGGAAGGTAACACTCGCCCAATTCGCCAAACTAGAGAATATGAACTTGGTGACAATACGCAGGAGGGAGTCGTGAAAGCTGCCTTCAAGACATGCAGCTTGTGCGGACATGGTTGGCCCACGCGCGACCGGTTCCTCGCGGACCCGTCGCTTGTCGTCGTTGGCTATCAGGCTGATATCGACACTTTAGAGCAGGGCTTGCTGATGTTCAATCATCGTGGTTCATCCTGCGGAACCACTCTCGCGATCCCTGTTTGGGAGTTCCTCGACCTTTACCGTGGACCGCGTTACCCTGCGAAAAGAGCCAACACGGCTGGCTGTCCGCGTTATTGCCTGGATAAGACCCAGCTTAAGCGTTGCGACGTGCAATGCGAATGCGCCATCGCACGCGAAGCCTTAGCCATCGTCACGGAACGCCTCGACCAAAGCCGCCGCAACGCTGCCGCCGGATCGCTGTCGCTCGGCTGACGCGGTGGTGGCGATTACCTCACCCCCCGGCCCCCTCTCCTTGGAAAGGCGAGGGGGAGTCGGAATTGGTTTTGCGTTGCGCAACGCGATTCGTTTATCGCGTGAAAAATTAAAGGCTGGATTACCCGTGCTCGCACCGCTTGCGGTCCCCATGGGAGCGCGTGCTGGCGAAGTGTTATCTATGGTCTGGTTTCGCCCCTAAAGTGCTCAACGATCAGCGGTTGCAACGCCCTATTTATCTCGGCATCGCTTACGCTGGACTCGCCAAACATGGATAGCGCCCCTACGAGAGACGCGTCCGGGATTGAGAGCGAAAACGCACTTCTAAAGTACGCGATGGTAAGCAGACGACTCGCGTCGCGCGCTGGCAACGCGCTACGAATCGCCTGCGCGAGATCGGAAACCGTAGCGCCTCGTCTTGCTAGGGACCTCATCTCGCTGATAATGTGCGGATCTAGGCTGACCTGTTGCACTTTATGTTCTTTCCTCACACAACACTGGGAGGGATATGCGAGCCGACGGGCACTTAGAAGGCATAGTTTGGCGCTGCGCGGTCACCCCTGGATGTCGCGAATGGCTGCTGATCATGAATGATTATGCTCAGGCTCAATGTCATCGATCCATTCGTGCCACCGAATCAATCTCTTGTACGGAATGGGGGCGCCGTCAGACGCAATCAACATGAACCTCCGCCCGCGACGCAGATAGTCGTCACCGCAGGCGCATCGAAAGTGGTAAAGCCCTGGGTCCAGCCAGCCGATGATACGTCCCCGAGCGTACGTGTAATCACGCTCGAATATTTTGCAGACGCCATTCCTGCAACATGGCAGGGGAAGTAGATACCGGATACGTGCTCGTACACTAACGACAAACACTACGGCCCCAACAACCGCCCCGACAGGCGCCCCAATGAGTAGTCCCAGCCAATGTGTGGCGAAATGATCGCGGGCGACCATGCCTAAGGTCGCACCCCCAATCGCAGTACTAAGGATCAGAAGTAGGTAAGGCAATCCTAGGGGCGTGTAATACCTGTAGTCTATTGTTGGTGTAGTTTTCGCCATCAGCATTCGGTTCAAATGGCCCCGGAACCGCAAAAGGTCCAAGCAAGAGTTTGTGGCAACAATCGGTCCCTGGAACGGCGCTGGGCATAAAGAGCTTTCTGCGTCACCGCTGTCTATCGGTGGACGGCGAAGCGGTCTCGGTGACGATAACCCTGCCATTGAGCCAGCGTGCAAGCCGCTCTCCGATAGCGACAGCAATGAGAAAGTATGGGTACCAAAGCAAGGGGCAGCGTAGAAGGGAGGCCCCTATCGGACGACCGCCATGATGCCATAGCGCCAGTTGACAAACAGAGCCGATAACAAAGGCAAGAGCAACAGTCGGTACCCAGATAACAATAAGTGCGATACGCGGACTTACCGCGATTGGTAGCTTCATAGTCGGGCCAGCGTCTCTTCAGCATAAGCCATATTACGTAGCGCGATTACTGCTCTCTGAACACATCCAACAGTATCCATTCCAGTATCCATCTTGGCCTTTCAGCAAACTCCGAAAGGTCAAAAGACAAGGTAGCACGGATCACATCTATATCGAAAGACGTCCGAAGTGTTTTGCGCCGTCCCGTCGCGGCCGCACGACGGGCACTTGGCCGCAGGCGCGTCATCTTGCGCTACTTGAAGATAGTAATACACGGGCAAGTTTGTTGTTTGCGATACCCAACGGCATATCCGACGTCCCTGCAAGCTAAGGGTGCTTCGCGGCTTCGTCAGCTGCCCAAGTGCTTGCTTCTCAAGAACGAGGCAATTCATTTGAAGGCGATCACAATCCTCATAGTTTGACTGCCAGCATACGATATCATAGTATTCGCCGACTCCAGGGAGACGAGGAATGCGGTACAAGGGAATGGGACCAAAGCAGTCGATGCAACGAATCGGAGATTCCAGCGACGTATAACTGGTGTATAACACCAGGGCCGTACGATGTGCGCATTTGCAGGTCCCTAGATACTGAAGTTCCTGCATGGCAGGCTCGTGCGTTACAATCGCGCCGTTGTCTTCCAGTCGCTTGAGCGTGTCACGTACGTAGAGATTATTGTGCTCAGGACTCAACGCTGCTGGTTCTGGCACTAAGATCGTTGCGATGCACGAAGATTTACGCTTCTCCACTGCGAACTCTCTGCCGCAGATTTGCCCGTTCATGCGCAGGGCCTCGAGGAGCAATGATATTTCCTCAGCAAGATCACTAATTCGAGAGCCCGCCAGGGCGATGCGTAAGCGGCAGACATACATATGGTAACAGCTCCGGGCGCTTCATGGTCAGGATACCCTGGCTGGTCCTGCGTGCAAGTTTCGCATCTAAGTTCACCCGAACATCGTACCTGCTCGGGTTGCTTCTCAGCCTGCGGCAGAAGAGCGGCGAGTACTGGAGTTGCGCAAATTATCGCTTGCGCTCGTGTACGATATGCGATTGTCTGAGCGTGCTGCTTGAATGCGTGGTGGCTCTGCCAGCGAAATCCGGGCAAGGTTCTCGCCCGTTACAGCCCAGGCGACTTAGCGCCGCAGAATTTGTCCCAGGCAATGCAATACGCGCGGGATTCAGTTCCCAGGTATGGGACAACGATAGAAAAATCAAGTCCACCATTCGATGCTATATTCTGAAGGTTTTCGAGGAACTGGGTAGTTGCAGCTGTTGCGACGTCGGTTGATCCGTTCGCAACTAGCTGCTCAATCACATCGAATATGCGGGCTAACTCCGTCGACGACATGGAAGCCGCTTCGTCCGCAATGTAACCAGAGAACTCGGAAACACTCATTCCGACGCTTGGGACGTCTGGCACCCACCATATTAGATGTTTCATCCACGTTTCCCCAAAACTTGGACATGCTGCCAGTATCATGGGCATTGCTTCGTCATTCGATATCTTTCGTTGTCCCATTTATTAACAATTCTCTATCGTCGGCATTTACGGACCCGATGAACACCCGGTCCACAGGAACTGTGTATTATTGACGCCCGCGCGTGTTCGATCCTCTATTATAGGTGTGATGCGAGTCCTTCGCAGTAGATTACCCCGTCGCTACAGATCCGAACGTACCCAGTCTGAGTTCAAGCCCGCCCCAACTGGCACGGGCTAGTAGCTCTGTTCGCGGTGCTCCCACGTTGTGGGAATGTGGCATCGCGCAGGGCTGGTACAATAATCGCCAAGATGTACACGTATGATGTGATCGTAATCGGGGCGGGCCATGCGGGGATCGAGGCGGCGCTGGCGGCGGGGCGGATGGGGTGCCGGACGGCGGTGCTTACCATCAACCTCGACAATGTCGGGTTGATGCCGTGCAACTGCTCCATCGGTGGGCCGGCGAAGGGGCATGTGGTGCGCGAGGTGGATGCGCTTGGCGGTCAGATGGCGCTGACCACCGATGAGGCGGTCACCCACATCCGCATGCTCAACACGGGCAAGGGGCCAGCGGTCCAGGCGTTGCGCGCGCAGGTCGACAAGAAGATGTATCAGCGCGTCATGAAGGCGGCGCTGGAGCACGCGGCTAATGTCGATTACAAGCAGGCGATGGTCGAAGAGCTGCTTGTCGAGGGCGATGGGGACACGGCCCGCATTGTCGGCATCCGCACTCAGACCGGCGTGGAGATGCGTGCGGACGCGGTGGTCATCACCACCGGCACCTTTTTGCGCGGGCTGATCCATATCGGCGACACGCGTATCTCGGCGGGGCGGGCAGGGGAGTTCCCGTCGGTCGCGCTGTCGGATGCCATCCGGCGCCTCGGCTTCCCGACTGTGAGGCTGAAGACCGGGACGACGCCACGGGTGGACAAGCGCACCGTCGACTTCAGCAAGACTGCTGCGCAAGAGAGCGAGCCGGATGTGCCGCCGTTCTCGTTCGCAAACGACGCCATCACTGTTCAAGGGCTGCTGCCGTCGTGGCTGACGTACACGAACACGGCCACGCACGACGTCATCAAGGCCAACCTTGGCCGCTCAGCGATGTACGGCGGCCACATCGAAGGTCTCGGACCGCGCTACTGCCCGAGTATCGAGGACAAGGTCGTTAAGTTCGCGGACAAAGACAGCCACCAGGTCTTTCTGGAGCAGGAGGGCTGGGACACCGACGAACTGTACGTGCAGGGGATGAGCACTTCGATGCCGGAGGACGTCCAGCTGGCGTTCCTGCACACTATCCCTGGTCTCGAACACTGCTCCATCACGCGAGCAGGCTACGCAGTCGAGTACGACGCTGTCCCCGCCACCGAGTTGACCCATGCGCTCATGACAAAGCGCATCAAGGGCCTGTTCCTAGCCGGGCAGATCAATGGAACGTCAGGCTACGAGGAGGCGGCAGGGCAGGGGCTGATCGCGGGAGCCAATGCGGCCCTGTTAGCCCAAGGCCGTCCGCCGTTCGTGCTAAGCCGGCGCGACGCTTACATCGGCGTCATGATCGATGACCTTGTCACCAAGGGGGCCGACGAGCCTTACCGCCTGCTGACCAGCCGCGCCGAGTACCGCCTGCTTCTGCGCCAAGACAATGCCGACCTGCGGCTTACCGAACTTGGGCGGCAGATCGGGCTGGTGGACGATGCCCGGTGGGAGCGCTACCAGGCAAAGAAGGCAGCCATCGACGCCGACAAGACCCGTCTCAGCGAGTCGTTTGTCGGACCCGCCGACAATGCCCGGCTGGCAGAGCGCTACATCAGGCCGACAACCCACAAGATGTCGCTGCTGGACCTGCTCAAGCGTCCCGAAGTAGATTACCGTGATATTGCCGTGTTGTCTGGGGTAGAGACCCCGCGCGACGTTGCCGAGCAGACCGAGATCGGGGTGAAGTACTCCGGTTACATCGTCCGGCAGCAGACGCAGATCGACGCTCACGCCCGACGTGAAGACATGGCCATCCCTGCCGACATCGACTATGCCCGAATCAAGTCGCTATCTAACGAGAGCCGCCAGCAACTCGCCAAAGTCCGCCCCATCTCGCTGGGCCAGGCCGCCCGCGTCTCCGGCGTCACCCCATCCGACATCTCGGTGCTGACTATCTACGTCGAGCAGCTTCGCCGCGCCGCCGCAAAGGGGTGAATACGTGAAGGAAGCGCTCCGTTGCCGCGCGGGCAATCTTTCGATCTCGCTTCCGCTCGGTATTACGCTTCGTCCGCTATCAAAGCCTACTGCCAACTCGGACCCAGCGTAACGTCGTCCCCTACAACGATCCAACGGACCCGTTGGTCCCCGCCGGAGAGGCGGCCTGCGCGGCGAGCGCTCCTCATGCCATAATGACCTTGCCGTAACACTACACCCTATTGGAGCACACCCTCAATGACTGCACCTCGGCTTGCCGCCGATGGCTACTTCTACCGTGGCGACACGTTCCTCCCGCTTCTCGGAGCCAACTACTGGCCCGGCTCGTGTGGAGTTGACATGTGGCTCACTTGGCCCGAGGCTGAGATCCAGGCCGACCTGGACCTCATGAATCGCCTCGGCTTGAACTGCATCCGCTTCTTCGTCCGCTGGCAGGATTTCGAGCCGGAAGAGGGCGTCTACGACGACCAGAAGTTCGACCGTCTCACCCAGTTCCTCGCCTGGTGCGATGATCGCGACATCTTGGCCCAGCCGTCCCTGTTCGTCGGCTGGATGAGTGGCGGCGAGTTCTGGCCTGCGTGGCGGGCAGGGCGCAATGTGTTCGCGGACCCCTTAATGGTGGAGCGCGGGGCGGCGTTCGCCTCCCGGTGCGCGGCGGCCATTGCCCCGTTCCACCACCAGCTGTTCGGAGTCGACCTCGGCAACGAACTCAACTGCTTGAACGACAGCCATGCCGCAAGCCCTGCGAAGGTCGAGCAGTGGTGCGCCACGATCAGCGCGGCGGTGCGTGACGCGTACCCGGACGCGCTCATTGTCTCCGGCTGCGAGCACGGACAAGTCGTGGGCGACAGCGGATGGCGCTTCGGGCAAGAGACAGGCACCGACTACTACAGCATGCATGCCTACCCGGTCCCGGCATGGCATCCGGTCTCCTTCGACGGTCTCACCGACCCGCTGGCGCAGTCGCTGCTTCCGTTCTACACTCAGTGCGCGAAGGCGTTCGGCCCAGTGCTCGTGCAGGAGTTCGGCACCATCGTGACCGGCGGCGCGTCGCAGCAAGACTCCTACCTGCGCGGCATGCTCCCAGCCTGCTGGGCAGCGGGCGGCAACGGCTTCCTATGGTGGTGCTTGCGCGATATCACGGCGAGGGTCCATCCCTATGTCAAGAACGGCTTCGAGGGGACGTTGGGCCTGGTGGACGCTGCTGGCAATGTCAAACCCGGTCTCGAGTACTTTATTGAGTTCGGCAAGAGCCTTACGTCGCCGCCTCCAGCGTCTGCCAAGCCGACCGTCGGCCTTTATTGGCCGAAGCACTACTACTTGCGTGATGAGCCGACCAACCCCGGCAACGACCCGCGTACGACCGGCGCGAGGATGGTTGCGGCGAACTACCTCTTGCGGGAGCTGGGCTACAATGTGGCGATCATCCGCGGCGACCTGCCGCTACCTGCCAGCGGCGTTATCGTGGTGGCAAGCGCGCTCCTCGATATCGACGAAGCTGCGGCGCTGGCGGAGTGGGTAACGGCCGGGGGCAAGCTCGTGTGGCATGGCCCTGACCCCGTTAACTGGGGACCCGACTACCAGGCGCTGGTCGGGGCTGTTGCCGTCGACTACCGCGCGCCGCTGTCAAGCACCGTCACCCTGCGAGCGGATACGTATACGTTCCAGTCGTTCGCTCGCGGCTTCAAGGTGCAGGTCGAGGAACGAGGGGCGGCCGTGCTCGCCACCGATGAACACGATGTGCCGATGGTGCTGCGCCACTCTCTTGGAAGCGGCTGTGTTGTCACCGCGATCCCGGTCGTAGAGGACGCGTTCCTTGCCGTGTCAGGCAGACGTGGTGATCGCGAGATCTGGGCGTCGTGGTACCGGTCCATGCTGGAGATTGTCACTTCCAAAAAAGGTGCGTCCCAAAAAGGTGCTTGACACAGAAAACACAGCATGATACAATGCTGTGTTATTGATTGATACTGATTGTATCAATTCGGTTCTACAGCATGACTCCGACTAAACCACTGGCGACAAAATCGAGAAGCTTTGCGACTCCGGCGTATCTTCGTATCGAAGAAGATCTGCGCCGCCGCATTCGCTCGGGGCAGTGGGCACCGGGGTACCAGATCCCTGGGCGCCGCGAGCTTGCCAAGCACTACAATGTCGAGGTCAACACGCTTCAGCGCGCGTTGCTGGAGTTGATCGAGGACGGAACGCTTCGTGCTGAGAAGAGGCGCGGGACGTTCGTCGCCGGCCCCGAGTTCGAATCGGTCGCCGATCAGATTGATTTTGCGGGCGACTCGTTCGCTCGCGGCCCAATGCGCGGATTTCTGGACGATTCCGCTCGGGGTGAAGTCGCGTCTGTCGTCGCCGATAGCGGAAGCGCACTATCGCAAGCGGTAGAAACGCGAGTCAGCGCGGTTGCTCCGGCGCGCTTTGTGCTGCTGGCCGGCGTGACGCCTTACCGGGAGTTGCCGACATCGGGCGAGCTGTGGAGCAGACGCGCGTCGTCGAGCTTCGAGCGTGAGGTGCAGAGCAAGGGGCATTCGACCCATATCGTCAACTTGATGGACCGTCCCGTTGCGGAGTCAACTCGTGATATTGCAGCGAGTTTGGCACCTGGGGCGGATGTGATCGCGTACTTTGCCGACGGTTCGCTGTCCATCGAAGAAGTGGCGCATGTGAACAGGTTTCTTGCGGGGTTGCTCCGTGACGAGCGCTACCAGCAGACTCGTGTGATCCGGGTGGAATGGAGCCTTGCGGTTCCTTATCCAGCCGACACGGTGACATTCAGTGGCGCGCTTGGCAGTCAGATGGCCACCGAATACCTGCTCAGCCTCGGGCACCGCGACATCCTGTTTGCCGCGAGCAATGCGGCGTATTCGAGCTATCAGAGCAGCTGGGAACGTGAGCGTATTACAGGTTTCTACAGAGCTTTTTTCGAAGCAGGCGGAGATTGGGAAGGGCCTGATCGAGACCCGACTGATCCTGCATCATGGACTAAGGTTGTTTACGCGCCGCCGATACCGTCGGGGCAGCAGATGTGGTTTCAGGCTGGCGAGGCTGCGTGGAAGGTTTTGCGGGAGCGCTCAACGTTGCCGACGGCGATTGTTGCGGCTAATGACCAGTTCGCTTGTGCTTTTGTCGAAGCTGCTCGCGCGGATGGGGTGGATGTGCCAGGCGAGCTTTCGGTGATCGGGTACGACGACCGCTATTGCAGTGCGGCGATGAACCTGACGACCATACACGTTCCCGTTGAAGAGCTAGGGATGGCCGCTGCCAATCTGGCGCTTGAAACGCTGCGCACACCCGATAGCGGCGTTATCAGTGAGATCATTTTGAAGCCGAGCCTTGTTGTGCGGGGCACGACCGGGCCGGCTCGCAGACTGGATTAGACTGAAGGAGATAGAAATGAAGAATATTGGACGATCTCAGAGATCCAATCACGGTGTTCATGGGTTTACATTGATCGAGCTTCTCGTAGTTATCGCTATCATAGCGATTCTTGCAGCTATACTTTTTCCCGTATTTGCTACGGCGCGCGAAAAGGCGCGTCAATCTTCCTGCGCCAGTAACATGAAGCAGGTCGGTCTCGGGATCCAGCAGTACTTGCAGGACTATGACGAGACGTATCCGAATGTCTGGAACCTGGGTGCTGCGCCCTGGACGTGGTATCCCGACGGGCCGTCGTCGCTGGTGTCTGAGGTCTATCCTTATGTCAAGAGCCTGCAAGTGTGGAACTGCCCGTCGCAGACTGACAAAATCTACTCGTATTGGAACTACGGCGGCAAGACCTATACCGAGCAGTATGCGTTCAATAATTACTATCTGAATCGTGGCTCTGGCAAGGCGGTTCCAATTCAAATGTCCATGGTGACGACTCCGACGACGATTATCGAAGTTGCGGAGTTGAGCCGCAATGGCAACAATCAGCAAACATCGGTGATCGATGGCTACTGCAGCGTGTCGGACACCGTTTCGGTGACATGCGCACCAAGGATTAGCTGGCCGCACACGAACGGGTCCAACTATATTTATGGCGATGGTCACGTCAAGTGGGTGTCGAAATCGGCCATCACCGGAAACGACAACACTGCCGCCGCGATGTGGGGGCTGAACAGTGTCTGGGGGCAGTTCGTGTATACGAACTCGTAGCCAGCTTTCGCCTCGCAACAGACCTATGCCTTACGCCGGGCATCAACGCCCGGCTCAATTTGATCGCTCGCCCCAAAACGGGGGTAATTCGTCGCATGGCGCCTCTTGCCTCGCGCGATAGATGGGTACGTTATGGTTCTCACCAGATTTCAAGCTATTCTCGTTGTTCAATTGATGTTGATCGCCGTTATCGCAGTCGCCGCACCGCAGGCGGCTATAGCTGATCCATTACGGGTCATGCTGCCATCCGTGTGGCAGGTGCAGCCTGCGACAACTCCAGCGACACCACCCGCCGCCGACCGATGGGGGCGAATGGATTCCGGGGTCGGTGATTGGCGGTGGAGCGGCCTGGTCGGCACGAAGCCTTCGTGGGGCGACGTTAAGCGTGACACCGTCAACAGCCTGTGGTACCAGCAATCGCTCGACGTGCCTGACGACTGGGCGGGGCGGCGCGTGGTGGCCGACTTCCGTCGACTGGAAGGCGATGCGATCGTGTTCGTTAACGGGGCTCGAGTCGCTGAACTGCTGCGCCCAGGCGGTGAGATCGATGTGACGTCGGCTGTGCGGCTTGGGCAAAGCAATGCGATCACCGCGTTCGTCACTCGCGACTACACGGGCATTTCGCGGGGGTTCAAAGACGACGCGCTACGCTATGCGGCGCGGGGCGGCGCGGATCCGCTACCGGTGAGTCGGTGCGCTATGGGAATCACCGGCACAGTAACCGTTATTGCTCGAGCGAATCCGGCGGCGATATCGGATGTATTCGTCCGGCCAAGTTGGCGAACGAAAAGTCTGGCGGTGGATGTTGAGACGGATGCATCAACTGCGGCCACTGGCCTGGTGGCTGTGGCGGATGTCATCGACGCTGACGGCAAGACCGTCCTGACGGCACGCTCGGGATCGTTCGATGCGCACATCGGTCGGTCAACTCATACCGCGACGGCAGCATGGCCCAATCCAAAGCTTTGGGAGCTTAACGGCGGCTATGTCTACAGTGCGCGTGTTCGGCTGGAGAGCGCAGGCAAGGTGCTCGATACGTCACCGGACACGCGTTTCGGTTTTCGAGAGATTTGGACGAGCGGCAAGCAGATTATCATGAACGGTCACCCGATTCGGTTCCGACTCGCGAGCCTCGGAGAGGGAGCCGATAGCAATCCTGAGGGGTTGTCTTTCTTACGGCTAATCGGCTACAACATCGTCTGCTTCCAAAACAACCCCACAGCGTGGTGGCGCGATTGGGCCGAGTCGCCGAACACCGACGACAAGCTGCTCGACGAGCTTGACCGGACAGGAATGGGGGCGACATTCCCCGCGCCGAGTATCAACCATCTTGGCGGTGGACTGCTGTCGAGCGCAGCCATTCGGGACGCGTACACCCGCGAGATGGCGTTGTATCTGCGACGATACCGCAATCACCCATCGATTTTGGCGCTTACGGTTGGGATGAACGCATACAACCCGATGACCGCGATTGCGCCGCAGGGGATGGGGATGCCGGACTCGCTGACACATCCTAAGGCTCAGTCGATAGCGGCTGCGTGTGCGATTGCGAGGAGTGTTGATCCGGGCGCGCTGGTCTACTCTCATGCTGATGGCGGGGTCGGCGACATCTGCTCGTCGAATACATACCTCAACTTCGCGCCGCTTCAGGAGCGCGAGGAGTGGCCGTCGGCCTGGGCGTCGACAGGCAAAATGCCACATATGGCGGCGGAGTTTGGGCAGCCATTCACCGCGAACTTCTGGAAGGGCAAACGAAGCTTCCTCACCGAATACATGGCGATGTATTTGGGCGATAAGGCTTATGAGGGCGAGACGGACAACGGCTTGCGGAGCACGATTGACTCCAGCCTTGCGAACACGGGCTTCGGTGCAATGGATAAGGTGAACCTCGTCGACTATCCCGCCTACTGGGATTTTCAGCTGCTGTTTGTTCGGAACACTGACCGCGCGTGGCGAACGTGGGGCGTCAGCGGCGGATGGTCGTACTGGGTGCTCGATACTGGATACGGCGACCCGCCGTCGTTCAAAAAGGGGACCAATGTCTTCAACCGCTACCGGAATGTCGGCGGGATTCTGACGTCGCGACCCTCATGGGCGAATCCCAACTTCGACATTCATAGCGAGGCCAACCAGCCACTGCTGGCGTATATCGCGGGCGACCCGATTCCTACGGACAAAACGCATTCGTACTATTCGGGCGAGATGGTGAAGAAGAACCTTGCCATCGTTTGGGACGGACCCGGCGACCGCACGCTGACCGCTGAATGGCGCGTCGGCACTGCCCCAGCAAAGAGCGTCGCCGTGACGCTGCATGCGGGTGATGTGAAGCTCCTCCCGGTAGCGTTCCCGGCGGCTGGCGTGACGGTGCGGCGCGACGAGACGATCACTATGACGCTGCGTTCGGGCAACGCTGTTGTGGCGAAAGACTCGTTCGGACTCCAGATCTTCCCTCGCATCGCCCCCGTTGCGACAAAGACCCGCGTGGCGCTGTTCGACCCGAAAGGCCTGTCTCGTCCGGTGCTCTCGTCGCTGGGTATCATGGCGACCGCCTGGAAGCCGGGCGAGTCGTTGGTGGGGACAAACCTGCTCGTGATCGGGCGAGAGGCGATGGCTGCGGGGATGCGTCCGCTTTACACGCCCGCCGACCTTGAGCGGGGGCTCCGGGTAATCGTGCTTGAACAAAAGCCTGAGATCTGGAAGGGGTTGGGCTTCAAGATTACGGACACGATGCCGCGTTACGTTTTCGCGAGAGCTTTGGCCAGCCCGCTGCTCAATGGCGTGCAGGCGAGCGATCTTATCAACTGGCGCGGCACGCCGAATTTGTTGCCGGAGGGTGTCACACTGAGCCACGATGTGCTGCATGCGCCGAAATGGAGCAACCGCCACGCGGTGGCATCGGTCGCCTTGCAGATCCCCGAGGCTGTGGGCTTCACGCCAGTTGTATCGTGCGAGTTCGACCTCAACTACACGCCGCTACTTGAATGTCGGTACGGCAAGGGGCAGGTCACATTCTGCACGCTTGATTTGACTGGCCGTGTTGGTGTCGACCCTGCAGCCACGTTGCTGGCGCGAAACCTGTTTGCCGACGCGGTCACTTCTATCGCCTCGCCGACACGTTCGCTGTCGGTCATCGGCGATGCTGGACCGCTTGCCGTAGCTTTCAATTTACCTGCGCCTCAGACCGCTGTTCCTGCGTCTGCGACGGGTATGGTCATGGTTGGAAGCGGTGTGACGGCTGATAAGCGCGCCGAACTCGCCGCATTCGTGAGGGCCGGCGGCACGGCTGTTCAGCTTCCGGTCAGCGCGGCCGCGCTGAAGGAGGACGGCTATGCGACGACGCCTGTTTCGCTGTACCGCGCTCCCGTCGGCGCGAGCAGCGTCATGAACGCCGTCTCGCCGAGCCTGTTGCGCTGGCGCGATCACGTCGATGCGGACGGCTTCGCGGTGACCGGCCAACCTGTCGGAAGCGAAATCAGCGCTGGCGGCCTGGTGCTTACCAGGCGCGATGGAAAGGGGCGATGGGTCTGTCTGCAAGCGTCGCCGGCCGATCTTGCGACGCGGTATGCTGGCCAGCCTGACCGTGCGGCGGCGGTTCAGACCAGCGTATCGCACCTGTACCAGCTTACCGCGCAGCTTCTCACCAATGCCGGCGCATCAGCATCCCGCGACCTTGTTGCTCGAACCGCCAAGCTCGACCTTGGCCCAGCGTACGAAGTGCTCCGGCAGTGGCAGGAGTTGGGACCGTTCCCCATCGCCAACGACGATGGCGCGGCGATGCTCGCGACCAAGTTCCCTGGCGAGGAATCGGCGATCGCTG
This sequence comes from Capsulimonadaceae bacterium, assembly GCA_036504535.1. Classification (GTDB taxonomy): domain Bacteria; phylum Armatimonadota; class Armatimonadia; order Armatimonadales; family Capsulimonadaceae; genus JARLGU01. The sequence continues at coordinate 93,361 of DASXUY010000045.1, read as the reverse complement.
GCGACACCAACCCGAACCTCGACTATGTATCGTCGGACGGCAAGCGCCTCAACTGGCGTCGCACCGTCATGGCGGACACGTCAGGCCATGTCGATATCGGCGACCAGCTAGGCACATCTGGCCTCGCCGTCGCCTACTTCGTCAAGCACATCCGCAGCGATAAAGCACGGACCGCAATGCTCCGCCTTGGGATCGATTACCGGATTGCCGTGTGGGTGAACGGTGAGTTGGTATTCCGAACCGTCAACGGTCGCGCAAGGCCCAACTCGTTCCAGGTGAAGGTCCCGCTCAAAGCAGGCGATAATGTCATATCGATCAAACTCGGCTCTGGATCGAAGGGCTTTGGTTTCTGGAGCGACCTGTCTGCCGAAACCGCCGGGCAAGACGCCGACCGAGAACCGGTAACGAATGCAACCCTATACCACGAAACCGGCCCGGACTTCGACCCCTACGAGTTCCACTACTGGTAACCAGGCTGAGCCTGGACCCTTATCGGCCCAAGCGGGGCGGCGGTGGAGTACATACCGGCGGCGATGGGCCGGGTCAGGATGGGTTTGGTTCGGGGTTGGTGGGAGAATGACGCGTGTCGGAGGAGACGCGCGCGTGCAGCGTGAAATTTTCATCCCGTTTCGGGAGGGTGCCGAGTCTTCGAGGCGGGTGGGTCCGAAACCTTTGTCGGTCCATGCGGGGCGACGGTGCGAACCATGGCGACGGTGATGGCCTGGGTCAGGATGCGCTTGGTTCGTGGTGGCCGTGACTATGATCGTTGTCGTATGGTTAAAATAATGCAGATACCAGTGTTAGCATTGCTAATTGTCCTCTCGCTTAGCTGCGGTGCAGCACAGGCCGACGTGGTGCCTGCCCCGCAGGTTCTCGTGTCGCAATCCTTTGACGCACAAGTTCCCGGCGATGTGCCCGATGGGTGGCGCAAGCTGTGGGGCGATAGTGGGGACGACTTGTTGGTGGTCAGCAATGTTTTTGCCGTGAGCGGAAAGAACAGTTTGCTGTTCGATCGGGTGAGCGGGACGAATACGGCGCAGTGGGGGTTCGGGAGGCCGTTTTCTGATATCGCGTCCGGCTGGTGCGTGGTTTCGTTCTCATTCCTTGTCGAGGGAGCTGGTAACGATACGGCTATCGGTATCGAAGTGCGCGACTCTGGCGGCGGCAACTCGCGGTCATCGATTGCGGGAATTGGGCGCTTGAAGGTCATTGTCAACAGCCCGGACTACAGTCACGATACGCTCATCGGCGCTTACAGTCCGGGCGTCTGGCAGCGTCTCACTCTGTGGGCACCGACGCGCGAGGGCAAGCAGACGGAAACATGCGCCTTGCTTGAAGCGCTCGACGGTGCCGGGAAGTGGCATCAGGTGGGGAACCCTGTCACCGTACCATCAAAGCCATTCGATAAGCCGTATGGGTTTTTTCAGGTCAATGCCGCCCCGAACAAGCGTGGATTTCGGTTGTATGTGGATGACTTATCGGTAGAAAGGCGGGAGGGAAATCATCCCTAGCGGTCCCACGGTGAGCATTGCCGCTGCAAGGGAAGATGCCTCGCCGGCGGGCGTCCTCCGCGGACTGGGCCAACGTGACGTTGGATCCGTTTCGCTTAGCGCTTTGGGGCACACCTCTTGGTTAATTGGCGAAAACGCTGGCGCGCGTGCGAAAGAGTGACACTATCCCGGAGGTAAATGCTGCAACTCCGGCGAAGATCTCTGGACAATGACACAGCATACTGACGGTCATACAAACACACGCGCCTCGTGGCTAGCAGACGCAGGCTATGGCTTGGCGCTACACTGGACCACGCATAGCTTGCCACGGGGAGCCACATCGCCCATCCCGTATCGCGATGCGGTGGAGCGGTTCGATGTGCCACTTCTCGTCCAGCAGTGCGTCGACGCTGGCGCCGGTTGGCTATTGTTCACTATTTCGCATGCCCAGCAGCATCTGCCGTTTCCGTCGCCGACTCTGGACCGCGTTATCGTCGGGCGGACTTGCGAGCGGGACCTGGTCGCCGAGATCGCGGCGGCGTTGGCGGTGCACGGAATTCGGCTCATCCTGTACTACCCGAACGTCGCCGACGACAGCGATCCCGACTGGCAGCGTGCGAGCGGCTGGCTCTACGACCCTAAGTCGTACGCCGCGCTACAGTACGACCTCGTCGCGGAGATCGGAGAGCGATACGGGCCCCGTGTTGCAGGGTGGTGGTTGGACAACTGCTACGATCCAGTGCACAAATATCCACGGTGGCACCATCTGCATGTGTCTGCGGTCGCCCATGCGGATCTCTACGACTTCGCACGCTATGCCGAGGCGTTACGCGCTGGCAATCCAGATCGCGCGGTGACATTCAACTACAGCGGCACGGACGCGTGGCGCTCGGTTCTCGGGACAGGCCTTGTCGACTATGGCGCGGGTGAGAGCAACCTGCTAGACCGCGTTCCAAGCGGGCCCGACGCTGGCGAGGGCGGCTCGCAGTGGCATTCGTTCGTTTGGATGGACGAGTTCTGGGTGCATTCCAAACCTGGCGAGGTCCCGCTGCCGCGCTATGCAACAGAGCAGGTGGTGGCGTATATCGAGTACGTTCGTAAGTTTGGCGGAGGGTTTTCGTACAACGCGGCACCTTATCAGGACGAGCTGGTCGCCGAGGCGACAATGGCGCAGCTGCGCGAGATTCGCCAGGCTTTGCGCGGGACGTGAGAAGACGGCACCCTGTGCTCGTTTTCGCTATGAGACACGGGGTCGCCAGGATGGATGCTCTTCTGGCGAGACCGTGCTCCTGACTGCGTAGGCCGAAGCTTGATGCGATTGGAAAAAATTGCTTGACAGTTGAGAACATCAATCGTATAATAGTATAAGAAACCAATTCTTATACTGATATATGAATACTGCCCCACCAATCAATATACTGGATTCGCTCACTGTCGCTGACCGCGATCGCGACTTGCCGCTGCATGTGCAGGTCCGCAGGGCGATGCGACAGGTTATTGAGGAGCACTTCGAGGACGGGCAGCAGTTCTGGACCGAGCAAGTATTGATCGAAAGGCTGAATGTCTCCCAGATTACTGTCCGGCGAGCGCTGAACGACCTGGCAAAGGATGGCTTTCTGCTTCGTCGCGCGGCGAAAGGCACTGTCGTTCGCAAGAACGTCCTCGATCACACGACAAATTTTCGAGTCTCAATCTTTGTGCCGAAGCATAACTCGGACATCCTTAACAATGTGCTGGAGCATGTCGCCACATTGTGTCGCGAACGCAAGCAGCGATTCCAAGTCTACTATACCTACAAGGGGCAGGCGGTGCGCGACGCGCTGGCGTCCATCGAGCACCCTCCGCGTGACGAGCGTGTGATCCTTTTCGGTCAACCTAGCATTTTCGCGCATGAAATGCTGGAGGTTCTCGCCGAGCGCGGTTATCGCGCGATAGCGGTGGACACCACTATCGCTACCGAGCAGACCGATTATGTCGGGTTCGACGATAGCCTCGGCGTGAAGTTGGCCCTCGACCATTTGATGTCTCTGGGGCACCGCCGAATCACACTGCTGGTGAACGAACCAGACGCTGCCGACGACATCATCGTGCGTCGCCGCGCATTCGAGCAGCTGGCTGCAGAGGCGGGAATTGAGTGGCGCGTGGTCTCGTGCGGTACCGACTTCTTTGATAATTCGCATGATGCGGCGTATCTCGCTATGCCGCAAGTATGGGCGCACGACGCGAAGCCCACCGCAGTTCTAACTGTGTCCGACGCTGGCGCATGGGCGGCACTGAAGTGGTTCAACGAAAACGGCGTCCGGGTGCCTGAGGACGTCAGCGTCATGGGCTTTGACGATGACCGCTTGAGTCGGTACACGCATCCCGCGCTCACGACGCTCGGTTGCGATCGCGCCCTGATGACGTGGCATGCTCTGGAAGTGCTGTCTCATCCCACGTCGCAGCACAGTAAGTTGCTGCTTCCCCCTCATGTTGTGATCCGCAAAAGCACGGGTCCCATTTCAGGGAGCCTTTTGTCGACTATGGCCGATGCAGACCAGCATGGCGGCTAAATTATCACTAGAAAGACCTAGACAGGAGTAAGTAAATGGTATCCATCACTCGGCGGCAGCTACGCACTGCCAAATCAGGGTTCACACTAATAGAATTGCTCGTAGTTATCGCCATTATAGCGATTCTTGCAGCTATACTCTTTCCCGTGTTCGCCAAGGCTCGCGAAAAGGCGCGTGGAACGGCTTGCACGAGCAACCTCAAGCAGATTAGCCTTGCGTTCGCGCAGTATACGCAGGACTACGACGAGCTGTTTCCCTGCGGCAAGTATCAGGCCGCCGGGGCGGGAGCTAACGGCGGGCAGGGCTGGGCGGGACAGATATTTCCGTATTTGAAAGCACAAGCTATATTCGTTTGCCCGAGCGATCCGACTCCTCCTGTAACAAACTACTCGGTTATGTCATACGAGTACAATCAGCTGCTCGATTCGAAATACGGGAACAATCCTGGAACGACGTCGTTGTCTAAGCTGACTGCGCCCGCGAATATCGTATGCCTTTATGAAGTGCAGGGTGCCCAAATCGCCTGGTTCCAGGCCGCGCCTACTTCGGACGCATCAAGCCCCGCGCAGATCGGGTACCCGGGCTACTACGCAGGCTCCAGCAGCATCAAGTACGCCACCGGAAACATGGGCTCTCCGTTCACGAGCACGAACTATTACACAGCAACCCCGGTCCACACCGAAGGGTCGAACTGGCTTGCTGCCGACGGTCACGTGAAGTGGCTGCGCGGAGAGAAAGTCAGCAACGGCGGCGCGGCGGCCAACGCGACCGATCCGGCTAACGTCAACATTGGGCCAATGGCTGCCGGAACAGACAACATGAGCAATGGCAGCGGAATCAAGTACACGCTGACATTCAGCACAATGTAGTTGTCAGTTGGCGCGGCGGTGCACTGCAATGCAGCATGCATCGCTGCGCCTGGCGCTTTTGATTCCACCCCGTCCGCACGGACTAGCTCCGTGGCACTCTTTGTTTCTGGCCTGTCCACCGTGTACTCTTCGCACTTTATCTCAGCTCGAGAATAGGGGCTTACCCATGTCTGTTTCGATTCGACGTTTTTCTTTGGCGCTCGGAGCAACTGTAGCCCTGCCGCTGTTTCTGGCGTCGGTAACCCCGTCGCGGGCTGATTCCCCTCAGGCGAACGCTGTCGCAATTGGCTTCGAGGATTCGGCGGCGTTCGCCCTGCTGGCAGGGCCGGGAAAGAACTCCAAGGCTACCGCGTCGGTAGCGGTCGGACAGGGGCGTACGGGGGAGAGGGCTGGCAAGGTTGATTTCGCGTTTTCGGGCAAGGGTTATATTGAGTTTCAGCTTGTCAAGCCAATCCCCGTCGCTGCAACCGTCGACCCAATTGATATTTCGCTGTGGGTAAAGGGCTCTGGTCATCCAGAGTTCACCAGTGTGTCGATTCGCCTGATGGATTCCCGCAACAACCTCTTTCAGTATCCAGTGGCTGGTCTTGCGGACCAATTCAATGGCGACGCCTGGGCTCAATTTCGCATCAAGCTCGACCCGGCTGTGTTTGCTGGCACGTGGGGGCCGTCAGCGGACAAGAAGTTTGTTGCTCCCGTTCGCTTCTTCGGATTCGCTGCTGGTCGCGACTCCGATGCGCCAAGTGTCGGCTCGGTACTGATCGATGATATCACGATCACCCCAACCGGCGCGATGGTCGCCGCTGCTCCTCCCACCGCAACGATTTCAGCCGACCGAGACCTGCTCGTGGTGAAGCCTGGCGACAGCGTAACATTCAAGGCGGCATTAACCGGGCGCGATCCTGGTCAAAGTGTTATCCGCTATCGGTGGCGCGCACGAGACTTCGACGGTAAAATCGTAAGCGAAACGACACCCGCAAGCGCGTCGGCGGCAGGCCAGCCTCAACCATTTACGTTTAGGCCGACCGAAGTCGGGTTTCTGGCGATCACGTTCGATGTACTCGATAACGCGGCAGGTGTTGCCGCCACATCCAGCACATCGATGGCGGTCCTCGCTAAGCCTGGCGTAAACTGGCCGTCGCAGCCCCCCTTCCTGATTGGCGTCAACTCCCACCTCCTGCACCATTCGACAGCGGATATGCACAGGCTGGTCGAGTTGATGCGGCTTGCTGGCTTTGGCGTTGTTCGCGATGGCGCGAACTGGAACGGCATTGAGCCAGAGGAAGGGGTATGGAAGTGGGAGCGAATGGACGATGTCGTCGAAACCCTTCGTCGCGCCAATATCCAGCTTGCGTACGGGCTCGCGTTCACGGCGAAGTGGGCCACAACAGGAAATCCGAATACGCGCGACTGGCACGATTGGAACAATGCCCCACCGGTTACCGCAAAGTTCGTCGAGTTCGCGAAGACTGTCGTCAACCACTACAAGACGTCGGTGCATTATTGGGAGATCTGGAACGAACCCGATTTGACGTCGTGGCTGGGGACATCGGACCAGTACGCCGCGCTCCTTTCAGCAGCAGTGAAGGCGGTTCACGAAGCCGACCCAAAGGCGCAAGTGATGAACGGCGGCATTTCGGAGGTTAACTTTCGACCCGGTTTCACCGAGGAGTTCTTGACGAAGGCGAGCACCAAGCCGGACATCTTCGCCTATCACACGCACGGCGCGCTGCTCAATATGCCCATCGCTCGCACGAAAGTGGCTGGTTACCTGGGCAAATCGGGGATTTCGGCGACGCCTGTGTGGCTCAATGAGGCTGGAATCTCGTCGTTCGGTGGAGTGAGCGTGCGCGAGCAGGCTATCACACTCGCGAAGAAAATCGCGACGTCGGAGTCGCTTGGCGACCGCGCTTATATATGGTACGACATGATCGACGATGGGACAAACCCCAACGATGCCGAGCACCATTTCGGCGTCGTCTACAACGACCTGTCACCAAAGCCAGCCTTTGTGGTCGCGCATACCGTCATTGATCGACTGTGCGGTAAATCGTTCGCGAGCCGACTTGCGGTCGATGCGGACCAAACCGCGTACTGCTTCCGAGGCGCTGGGGAAAGTGTCGCGACCCTATGGAGCGATCGCCAAGGGACGACCAATTCGGTGCTGCTTCGGTCGTCGGCGTCGTCGGCGACGCTGACCGACCTGATGGGGCGCACCCGCACACTTAAGGCTGTTCGAGGTTACTACACAGTTCCCGTATCCTACGAACCGTGCTATTTCACCGTCGCCGGCGACCGCACGGCTATCGAAACCGTCAAGCCCGTGTTGTCGGCACCCTCTGCCACGATCGCTGCGGGCAGTGCGGCATCGTACGACATTTCCGTCAACAACCCGCTGACAACGCGACTGACCGGGACGCTCACGCTCAAGTCCGACACATTGAGAGTCGAGCCAGGGGAGGCGAATGTCGACATAGCGCCTGGAAAAACACAAACGGTGCGTGTCGTTCTTACAGCCGCGTCGAACACAGTTCCGAGCCACCTATTGCGTCTGAACCTCGCGTCTACGGACAGCTTGCCGCCGGTCGAGCATGAAACCCGCCTGCGAACCGCCGAAGTGGTTCCAGCACTTCCCGCCGGAGTTGATCCCGGCGCGCGGACGCCATTCATCACGCTCGACCCAGGAAGTCGACACCTCGTTAGCCCGTATCTTGCGACACCCATGGAATCTCTCAAGTTCCATGGCCCAAGCGACCTCGCCGCGAAAGTTTGGTTGTACTCCGTGCCTGAGGGAATACGGCTTCATATCGCTGTGACCGACGATGTCCATGCGCCAGACGCTCCCGGCAGCCTTTGGAAGGGCGATTCGGTGCAGATTGCCATGGTCGGCCCTTCGGAGAAGCTTGTCGAGTGGACGACTGCGCTTACGGCGAATGGTCCAAGAATCGAGCGTTCGATTTGGCCCGCTGAGTTTCCGGTCGCTGTGGGCGAGCAAGCGCAGATTACCCGCGCGGGGACAACGACTACGTACGACATCACGCTTCCACGCACCATCCCAGAGATCGCTCAGGCGATTCGATACGGCTGCCGGATGAGCGTCTTGGTGAACGACAACGACGGGGCAGGGCGCAAGGGCTGGCTTGAGTGGACACCGGGTATCGGAGCGAGCAAGGACCCAACGCTGTACGCGCCGGTTGTGTTCTAGGGGTAGCGGGACGGTCGCGGTGGGCGGTATTAGCGCCGGGTCTGAACGCCCGGCCTGACGCAGAGCACCCGCAGGAGCGGGCTTGGATGGTAACGCTAGCCTAGTTCTAGTATCCGTTTGGTTGTTTTCTCTGCGTGGTGTTTTCGTTGGTTAGTGATGTAGCGCGTGACGTGGGGGACGTCCCAACGCGAGATGCTGAACGCGCCGTAGCCTCGTTGCCACCGAATCTTAGGGCCATTGAGCGATGCGTTTGCAACTCTACCAGCAACGCCTTTCGCTCTCATGAGGAGGTCGGGCAGATCGACAGACGAGTAGGCGCGGACCAACACATGAACGTGATCCTCAATACCGCCAATAGCAAGCACGCAGACGCCACGTTTCGTGATTTCGTGAGCGACGGTGGAGTAGACAAGTGGCTTAATGTCATCGGTGATGGTCGGTAGCCGGTCTGCCGTTGTCCAGACGATGTGCACAAATAGCTCGATGTGACTGTCATCCATGTTGCGCCTCTATACTATACACTCCGAGTATCAGGTGAATTCCGGAAAGGTACCTGCGAAATATTTAAGCCCGCTCCTGCGGGCAAGCTGTGGCGGGCTGGCCGTACAGGCTCGGTAAAGATTCTCCAAGCATCTAGTTCTCGACTTATTTTTGAAGCTAATCGAGCTATTGCCGGAGTCGATACGGTTGCGTAGCCATGTTAGCCCGCTCCTGCGGGTGCTCTGCGTCAGACCGGGCGTTCAGACCCGGTGAACTTGGCGAAGCGTTAGTGCCGGGTGGACGCGACGCGCTAACCGCCCTAATACGCAACCAAATCATAAGCGCCGCCCGACCACACCCCATCCGGCTCTACCCTCCCATACCCTCGAGCCCTCGCAATAGCGAAGGAATCCACCAACCGCCACCCGAACACTACATCCCGTGCAAGCGCATTCCTCTGCACGCCAATCTTTCGCATAGTGACCGTGCAAAGGTGCTCGTATGAAGATCAATCCGCATTTCTCAGCCGCACTGCCGGATCCAGGCTTACCCTGGCGGATTCGTGCTGTTCAGCTCGATCTCGCTCGCCAGTTCGAAACGGTGGAGTTCGTAAAGCGCTTCATCGACGATGCGGCGCGATGGGGGTTCAACACGGTTGTCCTCTACCTCGAGGGCAGGGTGCGCACTGCCAGCTTCCCGTATCCATTACCGGAGTCGTCGTATTCTGTCGCGGACATGAGCGATATTGTGCGGCATGCAGCTTCCGCTGGGGTCGATATCATCCCCGTGGTCCCGACGCTGGGCCACTGCGAGCTATTTGTCAACTATCCCGACCTCGCGCACCTCGCGGAAGAGCGCAGCGGGCGATCGCGGTTTGGCGAGGCTCGCCGGTCAACATTGTGTCCATCGCTGGATGAAACCTATGAATTTCTGCGGCTCTATCTCACCGAGCTTGCGGCAGTTTTCACGGGGCCCTATCTGCATATCGGCTGCGATGAGGCGTGGAGCCTCGGGTTCTGTGATAAATGCGAGCCTCGGAGGATTGCGGATGGTCTCGGCAGTCTCTTTGTCGAGCACGTCGACCGGGTCGCGTCGATAGCGCGCGACCTGGGGAAGCGTCCTATGATCTGGGACGATATGTTCGAGTGGTTTCCGGAGCGGCTTACCGATATCCCGCGAGACGTGGTGATGTGCCACTGGAGCTACAACCCGTCGATCCAGCCGGAAGGCGCTTTAGCGCATTTCTCCAACCTGTGGCGCCACGACTGTCTGGCCGAATATGAGCGGCTTGGCTTTGACTCGCTGGTGTGTCCATGGGTGATCTACACTCAGAATATCGTCTCGATCACCGATTACGGGCGACACCACAGGGTACTCGGCGGCTTGCTCACACAGTGGGAGGAGAAGAGCTGTCGGTTTCACGACGATGCCGCGCCGGTCGTCGCATTCACCGGCAAACTCTGGAGCGGCGAAACGTTCGATGTGAACGCTGCTTGGGATGCAGCGCTTCCCGAATTCGCCAGCGGTGATGCTGGCCTTCGGACGGCGATCAGGCTACTTTCCAATATCACGCGCCCTCAGCCGCCGTCGTCTGTTCAGGCGTACCTAACCGGTGCGATCTCGGTTCACGAGTTCAACCAGGCATCCGCAATCTGTTCAGGGATTGAAATGCTCGACGCTATGAAGGCTGGAGCGGTGAATGACCGTGCTCGGATGGTTGTCGGTGACATGCTGGAATGGAGCCACATCAGCCTTCTCAAATACACGCTTCGAGAACTCATCCCGGCTGCTTATACGCCTCGTCGGCAGCCCGCCGATTTGCCGCAGTTGCGCTCGCTTCTTGCTGACGCGCGACAGACCGTCGACGAATGTGTAGTGGCTCGGGAAGCGCGATGGAGTGCCGCTCGCCCTGGAATCGCGCCAAACGCTGCCGTTGCCGATTTACGCGCAATGCGGATACTTCTCGACCAAGTCGCGGTGCAGCTGACCCACGAACCTGGGTCAAACGATTGGTGGCTCGTACTGCGACTCTTTCTGCCCGACGATCACGGTCGCCCGCACATCAAGGTTACTGTCGATGGCACGACGACCGTCATCGAAGGTTGCTTCAAGCCCGACTCCACCAGCGACGGTGTCGGTCCCTACTACACGGTCCAGGTTCCGTTCATTTCGGAATCAAAACCACAGACCGCAGAAATCGAAGCCTGGGGTTATGGGGGCCAGGGGATCGCCTTCATGGAGGTTCAGAATCGCGACACCACGCTCATGCCGCAAGCCGTCCTGGCCACCGCTGGCCAGGTCTCGATCCCCGAAGCGCTGCTGCGCGACGACTCGCTCTGGGCCTTCCTCGGCGAGCGCGGCTACGACCTGACCGTCCACGAGCCCGAGCGTGCGGCTGCGCGGTCGTCGGTGACTGTAAGGCTCGATCACGTTTTCGTATAAATGTACGTTACAAGTAAGATTCATAGAAATAAAAATTGACAGTTTATTTCTTTTGTGGTAACATAACAGTGTAGTCGATGAAAGGCAAAGTACCTGGCGATTGTGATCCTAAAACGTAATCTGTTGGCCGTATGCGTTGAATAAAAATAAAATGGAATGCCATGAATATTCATCGCCGTCCACGCACCGAGGAAGCACTTAGAATCTGGTTTGCAGGAATCGCAAACACCGACGCGGTGATTCCGCAATCGATTTGAAGTATAATATGATACGTCATGACCCAAAAACAGACGAAGTATATTCTGGTGACCGGCGGCGTCGTTTCTTCGATCGGCAAAGGTATCACCACCGCCTCCCTCGGCCGTCTCCTTCGCAATCGTGGCTTTAGTGTCACGGTACAGAAGCTCGATCCCTACATCAATGTCGACGCTGGAACGATGAACCCGTACCAGCACGGCGAGGTGTTTGTGACGGACGACGGCGCTGAAACCGACCTCGACCTCGGTCACTACGAGCGCTTCGTCGATATCAACCTTACCCGCGACTCCACCGTCACCACCGGCGGCATCTACTCCAGCGTGATCGCCAAAGAGCGGCGCGGCGACTATTTGGGCGGCACCGTCCAGATGATCCCGCATATCACCAACGAGATCAAGGAGCGTATCATCGCCCTTGGAAAGAAGAGTGATGCCGATGTGCTGATCGGTGAAATCGGCGGAACTGTTGGCGACATCGAGGGGCTGCCGTTCCTCGAAGCCATTCGCCAGCTCCGCAAAGATGTGGGCGCCGAGAACCTGCTGTACGTCCACGTCACCCTGATCCCATACGTTGGGCCGTGGGGCGAAGTGAAGACCAAGCCGACCCAGCACTCTGTGGTCAAGCTGCGCGAAATCGGTATCCAGCCGGACATCCTCATCTGCCGCACGAAGCTGGCGTTGAACGACGAGATGAAGGAAAAGATCTCTCTCTTCACCGACGTCGACAAAGAAGCAGTTATCGAAGCGCGCGACACTGAGACGGTTTACGAATGCCCGATCCACTTCGAGAACGAGGGCCTTGCACGTATTGTCGTCGAGCGCCTCAAGCTGCCCGACAGCCCGTCGAACCTTGCCGATTGGCAGGAGATCGTTCGGCGCGTCAAGCAGCCTGCGAACCAGTTCATGAAGGTGGCGATTGTTGGCAAGTATGTCGCCAATGGCGACGCGTACATCTCCATCGCCGAATCCCTCAAGCATGCGGGCATCAGCAACGATGTCGGTATCGAGCAGGTTTGGATTGACAGCGAAGAGTTGGACGACGCATCCAGCGCTGATGTCGCATCGCGCCTGGCCGATGTACACGCGCTAGTGGTCGGCCCCGGATTTGGCTCGCGCGGCACCGAAGGCAAGATCAAGGCCATTAAGTACGCTCGCGAGAATGGGCTCCCGTTCCTTGGTATCTGCTACGGTATGCAGATGGCCGTGATCGAGTTCGCACGCAACGTCTGCAAGCTCAAGGGCGCCAACACCGAAGAGGTCGCGCCCGACAGCCCGCATCCGGTGATTCACCTGCTTCCCGAGCAGCGCAACATCCAGGACAAGGGCGCGTCGATGCGATTGGGCTCGTACCCCTGCCGCCTGTCGGCTGGGACACTGGCCGGTAACCGCTACGGTTCCGAATCGGTGGACGAGCGCCATCGACACCGCTTCGAGGTCAACAACGAGTACCGCGAGCAGATGTCGCGCGCCGGGCTGGTCTTCAGCGGCGTCTCGCCCGACTACCGACTGGTCGAGATCATCGAGCTGCCGTCGCACCCGTACTTCATCGCCACGCAGTTCCATCCCGAGTTCAAGAGCCGCCCAAACCGGGCCCATCCGCTGTTCGCGGGGCTGATTGACGCGGCGCTCACCCACAAGGGTGGGTCGAGCGCAGGGTAAATAGGGATACGTAAGGTAAGGGGCCCTCGACGAGCAATAGTCGCTCATCGAGGGCCTTTTTGTGTGGTGAACGCGGCTACCGCTTCTGGAATGTCACGCCGTCATCCACTCCGGTGACGTTCTTCGCAGTTGCGGCGACTGCAACTCCCCTTTTGCCAAACTCTCCCATGTTCCGGGCAGTGTTCTTACTGATGGAGACGCCGTCGCAGTTGGCTATCCAGATGAGGGCGGTCGGGTCGGCTCCACGTTCGGATGCGATTGCGCCGGGTATGCTGGGCGAGCGAAAACAGTCGATCATGGTGTTGCCCCGGATTTTGACGTTCTTGGTATCCGCAACAGAGATGGCGTCGAGCGTCAAGCCCTCAAACCGGTTCTCTTCAATCGTGATGTTCTCGTTCGCCATGTTCCCGTTACCGGCGACGGTGATCGCTCCTGGATAGCCGCTTTTGGGCCCCGTCATGGCGTAGCCAGTGTTGCGGATAGTGTTACGCCGAATGACCACGTTTCGGCTAAACCCACCTTCGCCCCAACTCGGCTGCGGGAGAACGACGATTGCGGCAATTGTGCTTCCATCGATTGTGTTGTTCTCGACAAGGCCATTGTCGGCCTTGAGCAGCATGCCACGCGCCATGTGGTTGCGGATGGTGTTCCCGATCAGCTTATAGCCTGCGCCGCAGCGGGACGGATTGCTGGCGAGAGCCCCAGCTGGAAAAGTGACGGGGTGGTCGAGTGTGATCTCGACGCACTTGCCGGGCTTGGAGTCGGGCTTGGCTGGGTCGGCGGGTGAGAGATAATCGGACGGAGAAACGGCAGTTACCATGGCCTCTTCGAAGCGGCTCGTCGCGTCGTCGCTTAGCCGGACCGGCTCCCCAGCCCGGAACTGCGTGTATATATCGCGATACATGGACACGACTAGCTTGTAGCCAGTGCATTGGTAGATCTTATCGAAGTTTCCGTGAACTGCGATGGCGTCGTCGGGCATGCCTTCGAAGGTGCAATCCTTCACTAATGGACCGATTTTGGTTCCGGCACTATGAAGGCCATCGGCAGTTTGGGAAAGCATCGGAACGGCGGTGCCACCGGGAGGAGGCGGCCCGTATGTGATGGTGTCGTGTATGTAGCGGTTCGCGCCATCGCCTCGTGTGTCGATGAAGCCAAAGAGAGATCCCCAGTAGATTGTGATGTCTTGGAACGTGCAGTTGGAGCATTCGCCTACTGAGAACATCATCCTTCCCGGTCCGCGGCAGACGAGGTAATCACCGATTGCGATGAACGGGTTTGGCGCGACATTGGCGGGAGCGTTCCGATAGACCTTGACCAGCCCCGGAGTCGCTTCGGCTACGACGGATTTCGCGTGAAAGGCGTCGGTGCCAGCTTTCATCTTTTTGGTGACCGGGTCCATGAAGTACGCGATCTTGAAATCAGCGTTTCTGGGGTAGCCGTCGTCCAGCTTCACCTGGTAATAGGACCCGCCTGCGTCAGCGCCTATTGAGACTATCCTGCCTTGGCCTGTTTGGGGTGAGGCGCAATGAGCGGTCGCGCCACGAAACGTGACATTCGTGCAGTACTTGAACGTAATCGTATCGTTGTTGTAGTCTTGTGAGACAAGCTCGACCTTGTAGGCGTCGATCATGACGTCACGCAATCCGACAAGCTTCAACCCAGGTGTCCCGAGCATGTACTTGCCGGGTGTCACGGTGATGTGTTTCGCGCCACCGGCGATTGCGTCAGTGATGGCGGATTGGAGCAACTCTGGATGAGCCGGATCCCCAATCGTCGACGCAGAAGCTGGCAGTGAAGCAAATGCGAGAAGGGCAGCTACAGTTACTGGCATTGCCATTTTTTGTATTCTAGACAAAGTTAGATCCTATATATTGCTGAAAGTCATCGTGCAGCGGTTACCGTTGCCATCTGTCATATTCTGCGTGCCCGCCGCGAGGACCGACTGCGCATCGGTGGGATTGTTGGCAGGTCCGCCGGAACTGACCAGAGAGCCTGATAGGAATTTGACGTGTCCGTCGCAGGCAAGGAAGTTAGAGCCGCTTTCGTGAGCTGCAGCACAAGTGGGCCACTGGGCCGAGCAGGTTGTCGGTACACCTCGTCCAAAGAACAAGCCGACTGCCCAACTGCCGCCACCGTTAATACTACCGCCAGAGCCGCACGGGCTTTTGGTCTCAGTGGGATCGATCAGGTTGCTGTTGACATTGTTACCCAGCTTGTTGGCTGTGCCCCCGCGCCCTTCGATGATCATGACGGTTTGGGCGGGGGCGGTGTACTTGGAGAGGGGGAGGACAGGTTTGGTGTTCTGGTAATTGCTCAGGTTCTGGTTGTAGATGTAGGAGACGTTAAGGAATCTCTTATCGTTGCCGTTCCAGACATACGGCGGGGGAACGCTGTCATCGGGACAGAGGTAGATGTTAGAAACTTTCGTGTATGTCACTAACTGTCCCGCCCAACCTAATCCGTTACTGTTGCCGCACGGAGGGACGTCGTCGTAGTCTTGGGAGTATTGGATCGCCGCTAGGCCGATTTGTTTCAGATTGGAGGCGCACGTTGTCTGTCGTGCCTTTTCGCGTGCTGTAGCAAACACAGGGAAAAGTATAGCTGCGAGAATCGCTATGATAGCTATCACTACGAGTAATTCAATCAATGTAAATCCTAAGTTTACGCTCTTTTTCGATGTCATCTCTGGTGTCTCCCTGTAATGCTTAAGATAAGCGTCCTAGTTTTGTAGACATATCACGCGCGTCGCGCGAGGTAGAGGCGCGGGGGACCAAGTGAGGACGAACTCGTACCTGGGTACTGGTGTGCTTACCAAGCACCGTGGAACTCAGCAGACGCACTGCTTCCTCAGCCATGGTTTGCCATGGCGGTTCCATACTGGTGACCTGAGCATCCCGCGCATAATCACTATTGTCAAACCCGGCGATTGCGTAGTCGATACCGTGATTGAATCCGCAGTCCTTGGCAATGTCAATGAACCCCATAGCGACCGCATCGTTCGCGGCGATGATAGCGGATGGGATTGAGCCGGATCCAAGTAATTCAGCTGCAATTTGCCGGGATGCATCACGCATTTTGTCGAATGTAACGCGACCTGCTTCGTTAATCGGTGGCGTTGTTTCTCTCGGCGGGACCACAGTGAGGGCATTGGGCGTGATCCCGGCTTCAATCAGTGCATCTCGCGCGCCAAGGGCGCGGTCATCAGCCCAACACGCTCCCATCGGTTCAAGAAATGAGAATTCGCGATGCCCTTTGTCGATTAGGTGCCGAGCAGCAACATATCCACCGAATCGGTTGTCTTCGAAGACATGAGGCACTATTCCTGGCAATGCCCCAGAAGTAAGGCAAACAACCGGCTTTCGTGCAGCTCGAACTGCGGCCACAAGATTGCCAGCCGCAGAGACATCCATTCCACCTGCGAGGACGATTGCTCCTTCGACATTTTCCCAATCTACGCGATCTAGGGAAACCGCAAAAGGCTCCCAGTCCTCTCCGTCCACCTCCCGACGTACAAGCGACGAGGTGCCGCCCAGGTCGCCGCACGAGCGCTCAATTGAGCTGATCGTAGCCCAAATCCCGCGGTTAGGTCCAGTTAAGGCGAACTCACCGCCAATGCCAGCGACGATCGCGACGCGGAGCAGCGTTGCTGCGCTGCTGGTTGGAAACGACTTCGCGTAGTGGGTGGACACGAACGTACCGCGTCCGGGCACGGTTGTAACGACCTCGTCATTGGCTAGAGATCGCATAGCCATGTGCACGGTGCCTACGGCCACCCCATACTCGCTCGCGAGAGTTTGGCAGCTGGGCACCGCTGCTCCTGCTGGCCATTCGCCGCGCTGGATCCTGGCGTGCAGGCGATCCTGTATCTCGTGATGTGCTGTTTTGCCGACGCGTGCTTTCATAAATACGATTCGTGAATGGTCATTCAGGTTGATGAATGAATTGTAACATGTCTTATCCAAGTTGTCAACAGCGAACTTGACCTCTTGGGACGGTTCGGTGGCATTGCGTGATATAATCTGGTGTCGTATCGTTTTTCGACAAGCGTGAGACCGATGTTATCGCGATTGCGTGGAACATAATCCCGCTCAGGCGCGTCGATTGTATGAGAACTATCGCTGCTGCCCGTGCGTTCAGCCATGGCAGTACGATTCGAAGGAGAATCCCTTATGTTGAATTCAAAGCAGTTGTCTTTGGGCCTTTTTGCTCTGCTCTTCAGTTTAGCCCTTCCCGCTCGTGCGGCCGATGCGCCGGCCGGTCCTGCAAAGGCCGCTGACGCCAACCCAATCGTTGTGATGCAGGTCTCGCATGAGGGCAAGCCGCTCGGAAAGATCCTCATGAAGCTGTTCCCGCAAGAAGCTCCTGAGTCGACAAAGAACTTCCTCAAGCTGATCAACAACAAGTTCTATGACGGTCTCACATTCCATCGCATCGCCGACCTCGATGGCAGCTCGCCGAGCCGTATCGTGCAGGGTGGTGATCCGAAGGGTGACGGAACAGGCGGACCTGGTTGGAATATCAAGGGCGAGTTCCTTAATAACCACGTCAACAACCCGCTCAAGCACAACGCTGGCGCTCTGGCCATGGCTCGCTCGGGCGATCCGAACTCGGCAGGCAGCCAGTTCTACATCTGCGTCAACCCTGTTCACTTCCTCGATGGCAACTATGCTGTTTTTGGTCAGGTGATATCGGGTCTTGACGTCGCTGCGAAGATTCAGCAGGGTGATAAGATGACTTCGGTGACGGTTAAGAAGTAGCAGCCGTCCGCAATTTGATCCAATGCCCGGTTCATTTCCCGATTGGGAAGCGAACCGGGCATTGTATTTTGAACTGATCGATACATTTTATGCATTCTGTTGTTGACAGTGCTTGGCTACCATGATATAATCTGGCTGAATTGAATTGATCTGTACACTATGGCGACTATCCAAGCTCGACAACCCAAGCATTCTCGCGTCGCGGAGCAGATCCGCAAGCGAATCCGTGACGGCAAGTATTCGCCTGGCGCGACGTTGCCTGGTCGCCGTATGCTGTCCGCCGAATACGATGCGGCTCCGTTGACAATACAGAACGCTATTGATGAGCTTGTCGCGGAAGGGCTACTGCGGACAGAGAATGGTCGCGGTACATTTGTAGCGGGGGGTGTCGATGGTGGTGCGACACCTGTGGTCAGTCCGGGTCTCGTTGGTATACTCGCCCGAGCATGGTGCGACAACTGGGACGAACCTGGTAGTGAGAACGCGGCGGTTGTGAAGTCGGCTGAGCGCGCAATAGCCGCGCATGCGGGGACATCGGTGTGCCAGAACATTCACCGGCGCGACGGTTCACGAATACGTTTGGCCGAAGGACTTCATGCGCTCCTTGATCAGGGTGTGACGGGTGTCGTAGTCGTTCACGAAGAAGATCGAGAGCAGATTGACGAATGCCTTTCGGATCCGGCACTGGCTAAATTACCAATCGTTTTTGCTGTTGGACAGGACCTCGCGCTACCGGTTTCGACAGCGTACTACGACAACTTTCACTGGGGTGAACTTGCTGCGGAACACCTGATAGGAAAGGGATGCCGCCGCATTCTCGCCTTCTCGCCTTACGGAATTTCGTGGGCCATTGATCGTGCATCTGGGGCACGGGACGGAGTGAAGGCGGCTGGGTTACCCGACTATGCGTTCACATCAATCATTGGTGATGGTCTTGTCGGCGATGGTATTCGAGCGCCATTTCACAGTGACCCGCAGTACTACCAAGATTCGTTCGATTTCGCTGAGCAAATGCTCGCAGGTGACTTCCCCTACGACGCTGTGCTTGCCGCCAATGACTCTATAGCCATCGGTCTTCGAGATGCGCTCCGAAGGAAAGGGCTTGAACCTGGCCGTGACTACGCTCTGATGGGGTTCGACGATAAGAACTCGGCACGACTCGCAGGACTTACGTCGATACAGCTTCCGAACGAGAGGCTAGGTCGCCGCGCGGCTCACCTGCTGTGCCGCCTTATAGCGGGCGAACCCGGCCCGATCAATATCAAGGTGCCGGGACATGTCATCGCCCGGCAGTCCACCGACTTGCCCGCAATAGCTGGCGTTGGCATCGGGCGCGGCCCGAGCCCAGAGTCGCCACGCATTTCGTAGCTGATTTCACTGGCTACAAAGGAGATAATCTATGCAAACTTCGAAGTTCACCCGTAGAAATGCCTTCACTTTGATAGAGTTGCTCGTAGTTATCGCTATTATCGCGATATTAGCAGCTATATTGTTCCCTGTATTCGCTCAGGCTCGAGCAAAAGCGCGTCAAACGGCGTGCCAGAGCAACCTCAAGCAGCTGGGTCTCGCGTTGACGCAGTATGTTGGCGATTACGACGAACGCTTTCCCCTCAGCACGTTCGGCAGCCCAGCTGTATCGTGGCGGCAGGTTATTCAGCCCTATATCAAGAGCACGGAGGTCATGACGTGCCCCGATAACCCTAACAACGCCAAAACGGTTAGTAGCGCTGTCGGCAGCTATCCGGCCATCAACGTTTCCTATGCAGGGAGCACGAATGAGCAAGGGTGCTATGCGAGTCCAAGCCCGTTCTGGAGCTGGTCTCCGTTTACAGATCCCGGCTATTCGACCAATCCTGTTCCTGTGTCGGTGATGGTTGCTCCGGACCAGCTGATCGCGGTGGTAGAGAGTGTGGCGTCGCGTTCGGGATTTGATCTGGGCGATCCCGGCTACAGCACTGGCAACACCGGATGTGCCGTCCCTTTGGGCTCGGGTATTGCGCCAGCGTGGAGTTGCCTGTTTGCAGGGCATAATGGCATGAGCAACTATCTGTTCTGCGACGGCCATGTCAAAGCGCTTCCGCCGACCAAGACGTTCAACTATTGGAACTACGACAACAGCGCTTATACCGCGCACTGCTGGCCGAACGCAGCGACGTGGCTCGCGACTTTGTCCAACCCATTCACTCGCTCGTAATCAGGCTGTGCCTCCTTTCCTCCAGAACAATTCTGGCGCAGGAGGCACATCACCCATACATAAAGACACCACAATGCGCTTTTCAACAAATCCGTCCTCTCTATTCTCCGACCGATCATCCGTCATTTCGCCTTTTTCGCGCCGTTTGGTGAAAGCGTCGGCACTCCTGGCGGTTGGCGCAGTGCTCGTTTTACCATCAGCGCGTGCTGAGGGACTGGTGCCTAATAGCGGGTTCGAGGACGGAGCGAATGGCATAGCGAGCGCCTGGCGCGCTGACCTCGCGCCGCTTACCGAAACACCATCGAAGGGCAGGGGTGGCGCTCTCGTCGAGTGGGGTGCAAGCTCCCATGGCGAGGGGAAACGATGCGTGCGTATCCATGGGGATGCCCCATCCGGCAGCGATTACGCCATCGTGGCGTCGCCCCCGATCAAGGCGGTGCCGGGCTTCCAGTATTCGGCGGCCGTGTACTACAAAGCGAGCGGAATGATGCCGGAAAACGGGGACCGAACTCTCAGCGTACATGCAATGATGGACGTTTTCCAGCACGACAAGAACGGTAGGCGTATCGGAAGTAGCCGTGCGATCACGTTCGTTGATACGGCTTCCTGGTCGCGGATTGAGACTCAGCCGTTCACGGTTCTCGCCGATGCCAACACCGTACAGATCAGGCTGCAGCTGTCGAGCAGCGTTGCGGGGCGAGCGTACGATGTCTCGTTCGACGACGTATCGCTGGTCCCAACCGACGCCAGCGTCCCGAACCCTGGATTCGAGGCGCTCGACGCCGCAGGGCTACCGTCGCCGTGGCGTTCGGTTGGGGCGGCAAAGGCGGGGGTGGATGACGCGGTTCATCACGGCGGTAAGGTTAGCTTATCCGTGACCGACGCTGGCTTGGGGCCACTAGCTGGGTGGAGCGTGGTTATGCCTGCTCGTACTGACCGGCAGTATCGCCTAGCGGGCTGGGCTAAGGGCGGGAACTTGGCGGCCAATAGCGCGTTGCCTGGCGGCGCCCTTCAAATCGAGTTTCTGGATGCAGATGATCGATTGCTCGGAAAGCCGGTCGTCTCGCCGTGCGTTGGGCCGAACGAGGATTGGAAGTCGCTGGAGACGCCGCTTGCCCAACCACCGGCGGGAACGGTTCGTATGCGTCTCACGGCGGGTTTACAGTTCTGCAATGGCACAGCGTGGTTCGACGACATGCGCCTGGATTGCACAAAAGCGGCACCATCGGTCGGCACAGCTCTCGTTACACGAACGCCAGCACCTGATGCGGGCGTCAAATACGGTACCAACCTCCTCGCCAACGCCGATGTTGAGGCCGGGACAGCGGACAAGCCAACCAGCTGGACGTTTGTTGGGTCGTCTGCTCGCGATTGGAGCGACACGGCTGTTGCAACGTTGCATCGTGAAGGGCGTCCGCAGTTTTCGATTGGTCGGGCACATGGCGAATGGAACCGTGACAATGCGTATTCGGGGCACGGCGCGCTTCTCCTCGAGTCGATCGATCCGCCGCTTTCGACGATCAAGCAGTGGTACGGTCGAAATCCCGTCGATGGTTACTGGCTGTCGGACCCCATGCCGTGCGTCGCAGGCGAGGCGTATTTGGCTGCTTCATGGGTACTGCCGGGCGCACCGATATCAGAGAGTTGGTATGGCCCGTTGGAATTGCGGTTTTTCAACGCGGCTGGTCGCCAGATACAATCAGTCGAACCTCGGACAGGCATGGGAGACATATCAGCGGGGGAATGGACCTGGTGGACGACGCGACCGTATGTCGCTCCAAGTGGAGCGGCGACGATGCGTTTGCGCATCGGGCAGGAATTGAATGCGGCCTCAGGAGGCTGGGGTCGCTCGCTTTACGATAATCTCGCGGTGTGGAAGGTTGAACCGAGCATTGCGCCACCAGTTGCAAGCGGAGATAGCACGCTGCATCGAATGTGGCTACAGCGCCTGTTCACTTCGACACCGCCGCCGTACCAACCTTCTCCGGCATCGGCACCTGCCTATGAGAGCAGCCTTGCGCGACTGGAGAATGTTGTCGTCGGCAACTGCTTCCACGACCCAGCGTCGCCGGTTGCTCTTCGCGGTTCGGTAACAAACCTGCTGGGCGAGGCGCGGACCGTCTCGGTCATCGCGCAGTGCATGGATTGGAAAGGAGCAGCGACAGCTCCAGTGACAGTGGCCGGTATCAAGCTGAACGGATTTGGGCAGGCGAGCTTCCCTATCAAGCTGCCGGCCACGCGGGCATTTGGTACGTACTATGTCGAGTTAACAGTTAAGGAAGGCGTGGCAACCGTCGGCTCCGGTTCTGGCCGTTTTGGCGAATTGCCGTCGCTAACCCGTGCGCGTACTCACCAGCCGATTTGGGGCGTCACGCCGCTGATGCAACTGCGTGGCGACAACAATCCCGACGAGAAGGCGCTGGGCGAGATGCTTAAGATGGCTGGATTCGGGATCACCTGGGTTCGTCTGCATATGTCGAGCATCGATCCAACCGTCGTAGCGGCTGAAACAGTGAAGCTGCGTCCCTTGATGAAGTGGTACCTTTCGCTTGGCATACACCCCGTTTTGCAGTTGCAATTCCCGGCGCGATTCCGACCGGTTGTGCAGGAGGATTATGTCGCAGCCGGGCGTACCATTGCCAAGAACAGTTCTGACCTTGCGATCGCTTACGGCAACCACGGCATCGAGCAGGCCAACTCCGCTTCGCCGTTCCGCGGCGGCGGGGCAGCGCGAATGACTGATGACGAATACGACACGATTATGAGCGGCTACTACGAGGGGCTGAAGGCAGAAGCGCCGCATATACCGGTGCTGGTCGGCAACATCGCCACCGACTGGGAAGGCAAGACTCTCAACCGGCTGTATGGTGCGCCTGGAAAAGGGGCGTTTGACGGCGCGATTTTGAACGCTTACCTCGGCGTCACGATGACCATTCTCAACAACATCAAGGTGTTCGATGCGCATGGTGACAAGACCAAAACCATCTGGCAAGAGGAGACGGCGTCTCAGCGGTCGCCAACAGGAGGTGATCTTAGGCGCTACGGCGAAGGCGATGGCGCGTCGAACCTGGTTCGCGCCTGGTTGGAGCCTGTGATCAAGGCTGGCGATCGCCTGAAAGCGTTTACGATGTGGGGCTTCCGTGCTCGTGGCTCGTCTAACGAGGACGATATCGCAATGGTGAACGCGGACCTCCAGCCTCGTCCTCAGTTCGCCGCCCACGCCGTGATGGCCGATGCGCTTGCCGACGCGACCCTCGTTGCGGACCGCTCGGCTGGGGCGCTCACCTGCGGCGAATGGAAGCGTGGTGATGGAACGCTGCTCGTAATGTGGTCGAACGGCGGCGCGCAAGGGGTGGCACTGGAAGCGCCAACGGGAGCGCTGACCGTCATGGACTTGATGGGAAACCGGCGGTCAGTGAAAGCGACCGACGGCGTCGCGGTGCTCAGTGTAACGTCGGAGCCGATCTACTGCTTCGGCGGCGGCAAGCTAACGTTCAGCAAGCGCATTGAGGTGTCACTGGTGAACGGGAGCAAGGTCGCGGGATCCGCAACTGCGGCTCTTCATATTCGCAACAACCAGGCTACGCCAGCTGCGCTGAAGATCAACTTCCGAGGACCAACGACAGGTGCCGTTCCATCGCAAGTGACTGTTCCGGCGCGTGGCGAAACGGAGATTGCCGTCGCGGTAGATTCGTCCGTTCTCGATGCTGGCAAGCGGTCGCCCATTTCGGCGACCGCGACAATGGCGACGGGGGCAATGTTTGGTGCGAACGCCTCGCTGAACTTCGCATACGCAGTTCGCAGCCTATCGCCGGTTCCGTTATGCGCAAAGTGGGATGGACCTTGGCAAAAGGCGATCGCGCTTCCGTTTGGGCGTGCAACCGACGAGATCGTGAAGCCCGGTGTCCCCAACGAAGCGTATGACGGTGCTCAGGATATTCTCGGCAATATCCGGCTGCTTTGGGACGAGAAGTATCTGTATCTCGGAGTGGAAGCGCTGGATGATACCTTCTGCTCCGTGCCGGGCCGAGGGCGAAGCGGCTTTATGGGGGACTCAGTTGAGTTCGCCATCCAGCCCAGCGCTTTGCTGTCCAATCTCGCGCCACGGTTTGAGTACGAGTTTTATTTGCCAGCTGGCGAGACTATACCGGTGGTCAACCGTCGATTCCCGTCAGACCGCGCGGAGGAGGCTATCGCTTGGCCGGTAAGCGTTGTACCGACAGGGCATCGGGGTGACGTCGACTACAAGCTCGCTATCCCGTGGTCGGAGCTTGGGGTCTCGTCGCCGTCGCCGGGCAAAGTGTTCACCCTGGGCGTGGTGCTAAACGATGCGGACAAGAACCCCACCAGCGGTGGGCGAGGGCGAATTCTGTGGTTTCGCGGTGTAGACACGAAGAACACTGAGGGATTCGGTGACGTGGTCCTGGTGGATCCGGCTCGGTAGTAGGCCATGTCAATCGGTATGCAGTCTTATCAATAAAGTTTTACACTCTTAGTTCATTGGAGAACCGCACACAATGTGCAATACAAATAGTCTCGTCCATCGTGCTTCAGCATTTCTAGTGACCGCCCTGGCTGCCAGTTCTATGGCCGTGGCGGGCGGCATTCACACCATTCCGATCACGTCACTGCCTGTCGCACGGTCGCCTATCGCCATTGACGGCAGTCTGGCTGACTGGCCGGATACGCATGCGGCGTCGTTCGATCCCCTGGACGCAGGGCTTACTAAATCGGATGCCGCTTCCATTAAAACTGTACGCACTTTGAAGATCAAGCCGTCCGTGCAGGCTTGCTACGACTCGAAAGCGCTCTACGTTGGCGTGACGTGGAACGGAGTCGGTGCCGATGCCGTCGGGGATGTTACAGTGACGCTGGCGGCTGACCGCACGGCGCAGGTTCGCGTTGCGAGAAGCGCAACCGGGGTGCTGAGCGTGCAGCAGCGAGCGGGCGACGGGGCAGCGTGGGAGGCTAGTGCTGCGGCGGGTGCGATTTCGACCGGAAGCGGCGCAAAGGTTGAGGAGATCCGCATACCGTGGTCGCTCGTTACGCCGGGGCCAGCACCAAAGGGGAAGGTGAACCTCGCGTTCGACTTTTCGTGGCCGGTATTTTCGACGGCATTCCTCAAGCAGTTGCCTGCCGAAGTACGACACGACAACACACATCAGACCTTTTGCTTCCTTACATCTCCTGCGAAGCTGTTCACGCAGGACGCTTACCTGCCGGGTGCAGGGGACTGGGGCACGCTGACGTTCGCCGATGGTGAGCGGGCAAACACCACGCAATCGTCTGCAACGGCGACAGGGGCCACCGAAACCAACGTTTCCCGTGTCGCTACGCCTGTAGTTGTGGACGGGTCTCTTCAGGATTGGCCAACGGCGCGGTTCCACACGGCGACATTGATGCCTGGGGTGACCGGCAAGCGGTACTCAGCCGCGATTGCGACTGCGTACGACAATAACAACCTTTACGTTGCGGTGCGCTTCAACGCTATCAACGGGCCACTCAACGTCAAGCCGCAATCGTCGCAGGCGGGCTATGCAGGCGGCGACGATTTGCAGATACGGCTAAACGATGGCAAGCGGTCAGTGAACCTGTGCGCCTGGTACGACTCCATCAACAAGAAGCCTGCGTTAACTGCCGATGGCAATGACTTGAAGAACCCGTACCTACTGGAGCAGGGGGCGACGGAAGCGTTTGTGGCGTCTCCTGATGGCGCTTCGTATACGCAGGAGATTGCTGTGCCGTGGAACCTTATCCGCGAGGGCGCAGCGCCAGCTCCGGGCGACAAGTGGCGCGGGACGTTCCAGTTCTGGTGGGCCGGGCTGGATCCTTCGTTCACGGTCACCGCAACGCCTACCCTCGAAAAGCCCGGTGGAATTCCGTGCACCTACACGCTGGCTGCCGAGAGCAACGTCACTATCGCAGTGTACGATAAGCAAGGGCATTTGCTGCGTCATCTGGCAAAGGATGCTCACAGGCGCACCGGGAAGAACGTGGAGTACTGGGACGGCCGCGACCAGTTCGGGATGCCAGTCGCCGCTGGCGATTACATCATCAAGGGGCTGTCGCATCCGCCCATCGATACCGAATATGTGATGAGCGCGGTCAATCCAGGAACACCGGCGTGGCCAACGCCAGATGGCAAAGGCGATTGGATAAGCGACGAGGCATCCACTCAAGGCACCGTAACCGACGGACGTAACGTGTACCTGGCGGCACCAGGTTCAGAAAAGGGATACGCGATTATCGCGGTTGGGCCTAATGGTCAGCGAACCTGGGGCTATCGTGAAGAGTCGTACCCTCGCTGCGTGTCGCTGGCTCTGAGCGGCAAGTACCTGTACGCGTTGTTCTCCGGTCCGGAGCTGACCGAGTCTGCTGGGCGATACAATGGCAAGAACGCCATCAGCCGCGCGTATATCATCTGCCTCGATAAGGAGACAGGCGTTCCTGCCGCATTCAGCGCCGCACATCCGCGTCTTCGGGTCGCGACGTGGCCGTATGTGGACAAGACGACGGGCCTCTGGGACATGCGGAACGCTCGCTCATTTAGCCCAGCGACCTACGGCGGCCAGCCACGTTACTTCGCAAACGACCTTGGCGAGACGACCGAGGCGCAGGGGATTGCGGCGGTCGACGGCAAGCTCTACGTCAGCATGTTCGAAGCTGGGCACCTACTCGTGCTTGACGCAGCGACGGGTAAGCAACTGGACACAATCGATGTGTCGCATCCCGTGGGGTTGCACGCAACATCAACGGGAAAGCTGCTCGCCATTTCCGATGGCAAAGTGGTAGCAATTGATCGCGTTTCGAAAGCAGTCACCAGCGTGATTGCCCATGACCTCTTGGCGCCGCATGATGTCACTACCGATGCCAAGGGAAACGTCTACGTCAGCGATTGGGGCGCGTCTTTCCAGGTGAAGGTCTTCGCGCCGAGCGGCAAGCTCCTTCGCGCCATTGGCAAGGCGGGCGGGAGGCCGTGGGTTGGCGCGTGGGAGCAAGGCGGAATGCTGCTTCCGCGAGGGATCGCGGTCACCGACAGCGGTCAGCTGTGGGTGGCAGAGGACGATGCCGCTCCCACTCGTGTCTCGGTTTGGAACTCCGAAACCGGCGCATTCGTGCGCGACTATCTTGGACCGGCACCCTATGGCGGCGCAGGCTTTGCGTGGGGTGATCCCAAGGACTCGACACTGCTGTTCGGGGAAGGTGTCTTCTGGCGGATCGACCCGGCGAAAAAGACGTGGACCCCGCTAGCAACAGCGTTCAGGCGTATGGGGCTGGATGAGGCGTTCACGCCGAACGCGCAGTTCGGGCCAGCGGGCAGCCGGTCGATTGAGCATGCAGGCAAGCAGTATCTGTTCCTCAGCAACGGCTATAACATGACCGTCCTCCGTCGCGACGGCCTGCGCCTCGTTCCGGTCGCGGCTGTGGGCTCGCGTGGGCGGTATATCACCGACCAAGGCGCGTCGCAGGAGATCTGGGACAGTGACATCGCGCGCCATTTTGTCGCTGGATACTACCCGCCGTTCTTCGACGGCCACAAGGGTGACAACTACGTATGGGTTGACCTGAACGATGATGGCAAAGTGCAGCCTGACGAGATGCAGTGGGCCAAGACGCTTACTCGCGGGGATAAGTATGTCGCGGGCAAGCTACCCGAGTTCCTGGCTAACTGGGGCTGCGGTATTTCGAAGCAAGGCTCCGTGTTTATTGCGGGGTTCTGTGGCGACAACAATGCTGTCGTTCGTCTGGATGTCACCCGATGGACCTCCAGCGGCGTTCCGGTATACAGCTTGGCTGCCGCTAACGTGATCCACCAGGATGGCATTTCGGCAATGCCGCAGGGGCTTTATGCGTCTGATACCGATAAGCTGTTTATCTCCCGCTCGTATGAATGGGGAAGGGCAAAGACGGCCATCGACTGCTATACGCTCGATGGCGCTCCGCTGTGGTCGATGGCGATGCCGACGGCTCAACGGGCCGACGACATCCAGTCCGACCAGATCACAGGGGAGATCCGAACCAAGAACGCTGGAACGATTCTGGCCACATGGCTCTGGCATGGCAACTACCGCTCCTACTTAATGACCGAAGACGGGATGTATGTGTCGACATTGCTGGACGATACCCTGCTTGGCCCGAAAGCGAACTGGGGCGAATCGTTCCGAACGGTGTTCCAGAGTGCGAATGGGGACGCGTTCCTTATCAACGGCGCCAACGATTCGTACCATATCCTAAAGATCACGGGTCTTGATCAGATACAGCGGTTCTCGTCACCGCTAACGGTAACGGCGGCCGATGTTCAGGCGGTCGCAGAAGCGGCTGAGGAGACAGCGGCTGCACCGTCATACCCGAAGCCGATCATTCATGTCGCCTGGCGAAATGGCGGCTCGGTACCAGCGGATACCGCGCCGAATGCGGTGACGCTGCAGGGGGCGGGCAAGCGCTCCGCACTGGTCGCGGTGTCACGGGACGCAGCCAGTCTCAACCTGTCCTATCAGGTAAAGGGTGCCCAGCTGGTCAACAAGGGCACCAACTGGCAGAACCTGTTCATTACAGGCGACTGCGCGGATGTCATGCTGTCGGCCACTCCTGGCAAGACACATTACAAACCGGAGGCAGGGGATATTCGAGTGCTGTTCAGTGTCTTCCAGGGCAAGCCTATAGCGGTGCTGTATCGGCCAGTTGTTCCGGGTGCAACATCACCGGTGAAGTTCATGGCAGCCACCATTGATCAAGTGACGAGGCTGGAATCGGCGACTGTAGCGGTTGACCGCTCCAGTGATGGTTACACGTTGACCGCCAGCGTGCCGCTTAAGGACATCGGTATCGACACGAACTCCATCCAAACGCTCAAGGGCGACGTTGGCGTTATCTTCGCGGACTCCACAGGCACCAACCGCGCCGAGAGGGTTTACTACTTCAACAAGCATACGGAAATGGTGAATGACCTTACCACCGAGGCCACGCTACAGCCCGGGGAGTGGGGTGACGTCGAGATGCCGCTGGGCGAAAACCTACTGAAGAATGGCGACTTCAGTGAGTCGCTGGCGAGCGCGGCCACGGACGGATGGCTGGCGCGCGACCTGAGCAATGGCGGTGAGGTGAAGCTTGACGATACCGTTGCCTATTCCGGTAAGCGATCCCTTCTGGCGCAGATGACTCAGCCTGTTGTATACGACGAAAAGGCGTACCTGATGCCGTCGTATGATGAGTATCTCAAGTCGGCGAATGGCGGCAAGGGTGGGGGAAGCGCGGCGATTGCGCAGAACATTCCGGTAACCGCTGGCAAGGCGTACCACTTAAGGCTGCACTACATTTCCAAGGGCCTGCAGTTCGAGGAAAAAGCTCTTAAGCCCGGTCGCGGCTATTGTGGCATGATGGTGTGGATCTACTGGCTGGGAGCTAAGAAAGATGGTGCCACGTGGGTCGCGAACGAGCAAGTTGACCCAGCCGATGGCTGGAAGACGATCTTCGACGCCAGCCGGTCTGGCGGCAACGTGAATGCGCCGTATATCGTGCCGGAAGGGGCGACTGCGGCCCAGGTTGCAATATTCGTCGTTTCCCATGCCGCCGGTAAGCAGCCTGTGGTCCATATCGACGATGTGGAGTTCGCCGAAGCGAAGTGACGCAGCCGTTAGTGCCGCGATTGCTGCCAAATACCGACCCGTCCTAACCCTTTTTGGGTTTCGGCGGGTCTTTTTTTGTCAGAGTGAGTTTCTCCCCTTCGCGCTACTGCGTTAACGAATCTTTATGATAGGCGGCTAACTGATCGGACTATAGGGCCATATGCCTGTAAACAATGTGGATGTCCATATGAACTATGTGGCGATTTTGTGCCATATTTGGGTTGAAACTGTATGAATTTTATCTATTGACAGTCCGCGCCACGAGTGTTATAATCGTCACACCATATGGTTTTTTTGTAACCACCATACAGATAGTTTCAACAACGATGCACACGATACGAACGGCGCACGCGGGCAAGCAGAGGCTTAGTGCTCCGTACAAGAGAATTGAAAACGATATCCGCCGTAAAATTCGGCGAGGCATCTGGCAAGTGGGGAGTCAAATTCCCAGCCGCCAGCAACTTGCCCGCGACTATGGCGTTGATCTCAGTACTATTCAAAAAGCGGTGAGCACGCTTCTCACTGACGGCGTCGTTGCGACCGATGGAACGCGGGGGACCTATGTCAGTCGTCTCCCGATTGACGAAGAATATTCGCCTTCCGAGAACGATCCGCCTGTATCACCCGTGAGTGATGTTGTTTTGGTGCGCAGCGATTGGGAAACGCCCCGGATGCCGTCGGCGGCTCCGCAGACGCGCGTCGCAAAGAAAGTGATCGGAGTGGCTGGCCGCTTCGCACCTGAGATATCCGAGCTACTCGTCCCCTATATTCTGGCGCAGGCGGTCGAAGACGCAATGGGCCCGAACAAAGATGTAGCGCTGCGGTTTTTCGACTCGTTTTGCGATCGCAACCACTCGGTGCCGATCTCGGAGGGTGCCGAGAAGCTGATGCGGGAGCGTGTGGATGGGCTTTGCGTGATTCAGCCCGAGGCGGCTGATATCGACCCGATCATGAACGCCGCACATACTACAGGGACGCCTGTTGTCTTTCTGCCGTCCGAGCAGATCGCTGACCCCGTTCCACAAGTTTACATCGACCATCGATACGACGGCTTCCAAGCAGCGAAGTTTTTCCTCGACATGGGGCACCGGGATATATTATTTATCATGCTCGGTCACTACAGCTGGGCGCATGAGCGCCTTGCGGGTGTCCGCGCCGCAGTGCGTTTCGCCGGGTTGCCAGCATCTTGCGTGCGTGTTTTTCCTGAATCCCCTGAAGACATTCTCCCCGCGAAGCATGAAAAGTACCGCGAACCGCTGCAAGAGTGGGTGCGTGGAGAGATAACGCGTGGCTCGTTTGGCGGGGCCGTGATCGCGTCGAACGATCACGCCGCCCTCGACATACTTGACGTTACCGATGCGCTGCGGATGCAGGCGGGGCTTGGCTTCTCGCTGATGGGCTTCGATGATCGGCCGGAATCGCGACGGCGGGGTTTGACGACGCTCCGACCACCGCTGTATGACATGGGGCGCGAGGCGACTCGTCTGCTTGGCGTGTTGCTGGCCAGCGGCGAGATACGCGGCGAGTCGATCCACTCGCGTATGATCTCGCAAATCGTGGTGCGAACGACGGCTTCATAAATAGAGCTTTTCGGATGACCGGTAATGATGCCGGAAAGTCCTTGACCTGAACGATGATAAGACACGGAGGATTTACGATGAAACGTGAACGAATCAACGGTGGATTTACTTTAATTGAGCTTCTCGTAGTTATAGCCATTATAGCGATTCTGGCAGCTATACTTTTCCCTGTATTTGCGACTGCTCGTGAAAAAGCACGGCAAACGACTTGTGCGAGCAACCTCAAGCAACTTGGTATCGCATTTTCTGCGTACATCCAGGATTACGATGAGGTTTATCCTATTGCGCAGTCCGGCGGATACACATTCAACCCTTGCTGGGAATTTGAAATCATCCCGTACACAGGTCTGAAGATAAACGGCGGTGTTGGCGGCAGCGCTAACAACCAGAAGTCGCCGCTTATATTCGTTTGTCCTGACGACACTCCTGTGTCATCAGGACAGGCAGCTTCTGGACAGCAGCGTGAAACATATGCGATGCCCAATACGAATACTAACTGGGCAAGCTACAGCGCGCTGGTCAGCCCGCAGGTCGGAGGGTGGCCTGAATACTCCCCTGGCCGCAACATGAAGGAGATCCCCGTTCCGGCGACAACGCTAGAGCTTGTTGAAATGCCCGGAACGAGCCTACTCGGCGCCAATGGTGCCTGCTCAACTGGCCCGACAAACACGAACACGTCTGGCTGGCTCGCCGGTCAAATGCAGTATCTGACAACGCCGCTGCACTCGACGGGCTACAACTATCTTTTCTGCGACGCTCACGTCAAGTGGCTAAAGCCGGAGCAAACGATCGGTACTGGCACCATGAACCAGCCGCTAGGGATGTGGACCGTAGCGGAGGACTAATTGATACTGGTGGGTCGGATTTCCGTCCGTGCCGCCACTGCATAGTTCGAAAAAACGTATGTATCATGCCGCGCCACATTGTTGGTGCGGCATGATACAGCGATTGAAGTATTCGGATGACCAACCATGAAATATGAACGAATCTCTCGCGGTTTCACTTTGATTGAGCTTCTCGTAGTTATAGCGATCATTTCGATTCTCGCAGCTATACTTTTCCCCGTTTTCGCCACTGCGCGGGAGAAGGCACGGGCGACTACATGCGCGAGTAACCTAAAACAGCTCGCTATTGCCTTCACGGGCTATATACAGGACTACGACGAGGTCTACCCGATAGCTGGGTCGTACCAGAGTCCGACCGGGGTCAACCCAACATGGGATTCGGAAATACAGCCGTACCTGGGCACAGCGAAGATGAAGAGCGGGGCAAACTTCCAGCCAGACGCGCTCGTATATGCGTGCCCCGATGATACGCCCGTAAATGCCGCGTCTGCTGGGGCGGGGCAGAAACGGGCAACGTATGCTATGCCCGAGCCTCATACAAGCTGTGCAAATGCAAACTTCTATGGACTCGCCCAAGCTACGGCGCCAGGTTGGCCGGCCAACAGCTGGTCCGCTGGGCGTAATATGCGGGAAATAGTGGTTCCTGCTACCACCCTGGAATTGGTTGAAGTGCCGAATATCAACTTGTTTGGCCAGGGGCCCGTCGCTTACTCCATCCAGAACAGCGGCACTGCTTGCAATATGTACGCAATGCAAGACTATCAATCAACCCCCATGCATTCTGAGGGTTATAATTGGCTGTTCTGCGACGGTCACGTCAAGTGGCTTCGTCCAGAGCAGACAATGGGTACGGGCACCATGAAAGTCCCATTGGGCTTCTGGTCCATTGCTGACGGCGACTAAGTTTCAACTACATCGATATGAGCGGCATGCCTTCGCCGATATCTACTATCGGCGGGCATGCCTCACTCCATAGCCGCCTAGCTATGCCTGCGTTTACAACCAAACGAAAGACCTCCATCCCCATGATCCGTGACCGATTCCGCTCTTTGCTACCTCTTCTCCATGCGCCAATCACCGCTGCTGCGGCGCTTGTTCTCTGCACCCCAATAGCCGCTCACGCCGACTACGCCGGGTGGAAGGCGTCGTCCACCGCCCTCGCTAAGGACCCGTCACTTGTGCGGTACTACAAATTTGAGGAGAAGAGCGGCTTTACAGTTGCGAACAGCGCTCCGGGAGGCGATGGGGCGTGGACCATGCTGTCCAACTCGCCGTACGGCGAGTCGCGCGAGGAGCGATGGTGGGTTTGGAACTCGCCGCTGTATCAAACGTTTCCTGAGTGGAGCCAGGGGCGTTGGCCCGAGAAGGGCGCGATGACCAGCGGCAAGGCGGGTATTAATGCCGTTCGCTCCAAATTCAGCGGCACCAAAGACGGCATCTTCACTGTTTCCGCCTGGGTGCGAGTCCAGGGGGGCGATCAGGTGGTCGACGAAGGCACCGACCTGTTCAAGGTCGGTGACGCGTACGGCGCGGGGTGGCGTCTCTGTTATTCGCGCGCCAAATGGGCAACACGCGGACTGATCGAGTTCCGCTTTGGCACACCGAAGGGGCCGGTCACCGTCACTGCGCAGCCTTTTGATCCGCAAGTGTGGCACCACCTCGTCGCCGAATGGGATGGCAAGGCGCTGAAACTGTTTGTCGATGGAGCGTTCATTGCCGAGAAGGCATGCCTTGGTCCGTATACCGACATTGCCCGGATCCCAGCTTGGTGTTCGAACATGGCGGAGATGGACACCGGCGGACTCGACTTTGGTCGGCCAGGGAACGGCCCGCGGTTCGACGTCGATGAACTCGCCATATTTGATCGCGCGCTTCCTGCTGCGGAAGTCGCCGCGCAATATCAGGCTGGTCAACTTGAAGCCGACGTCGTGGCGCAAAAGGCCACGTACGTCAAGGCTGAAGCGCAGGCGAAGAGCCTGACCGCCATCAAAATGAGTATTCCAGATGGCACGATTGGCATCTTTCACCGTGGCACGCCCATTCCCGCGACCGTCGTCATTCCCGCCGCTGCTGGCTTACAGGGAGCTTACACTGCGCACTACAAGTTGTGCGATCAGAACGACGCGGTGGTTGTCTCCGAGACGCGCAAGCTTGCGGCGAATACCAAGACCGATGTGCAAAGCGTGGTATCACTCGCCCCAGCAAAATGTGGGATCTACTTCCTTGACATGTGGATCACCGACTCCGCCAACAAGGTTGTTAAGCGCATTCCGCAGGAGTATGGCATTGCAGTGATCGTGCCGATCCCAGCTGCAAAGGATGTCCCGCTGTCGTCGCCGCTCCAGGCTCACAATATCAGCGGCAACTTCTTCGAGAACGCGTTCTTAGGCTATGGCGTCGACCGATGGATCAAGTCCAACGAGATCTATAAGAAGCCTGGCGAGTTCAACGAAGCATTCTTTAAGCCTGAGTTCGACTACGAGCAAAAGATGGGGCTCAAGGTCTTCTTCTGCCTCCATCTCTGGGCACCCGGCGAGAAAGTACCTGGCAAGAAATGGCTGATGAAGGACATGTCGCCGTGGGCGGACTACTGCCGCCAAATGGTGCGCCACTATAAGGACAAGGTAGCCTACTGGGAGATCGAAAATGAGCCCAATGCTGGTGACCTGATCGCCGCCGATGAGTATGTCGAGTTCCTTAAGGTTGGGTACGAAGCGATCAAAGCCGAAGACCCGAAGGCCGTTGTTGTTGGCCTCTGTGGCTGCCCTGGCTTCGTGGCGTGGAACGAGAAAGTGTTTGAAGCGGGCGGCGCGAAGTACTTTGACGTCATGTCACTGCACAACTATAACGCGTACCCGATACGTTCTACTGTGCGCGAGCGCTTGGTCGAGAAGGCTATCGCGACGATGGTCAAGTATCGCGGTGAGCGTGTTCCGGTCTGGAACTCCGAGACGGGTTTCCATCCCGTTGCGCGCAATGGCAGCAGGCCGCTCACCGAAGCCGAGATGAGCAAGCTCTACCCACGCACCGAAAAGGTGCTCGGTCAGCCTGCTTATCTGCCAGCCGACATGCCGGTGCTCACGGAGCACTACACCGCTTGCTGGCAGACACAATCGGTGCTGCTCGACCTTGCTGCGGGATGCGAGAAGTTCTTCATCCTGTCCGGAGCATCACACTATCACCCGAACTTCAACTTCTGCGACGGTCAGCCCACCGAGCTCGCCCCCGCCATCGCAGCGCTCCAGTCAGTACTGATTCCAAGCGAGAAGGTGTCGAAAATCAGCCTTATGTCGTCGTCTGATGCGGGAGCGATGATCTTGCAGAAGGGCGGGCGGCGTATTGCGGCGCTGTTCTCAGATGAAACGCCAACCCGCGAATTCCGCGTCAACCGCGCCGGAATATTCAATGGTATGGATATGCTGGGCAACCCGCTCCAATGGACGGCGAACGCAGACCATATTATTCGCGTGAAACTCGGCTCGGAACCGCTGTACATCTTCGACGTTCCCGCTGATTTCGCGGCCATCAACTATCTGGCGATGACCACATCGTCCGAAAAGCTGCCTGCAAACGGTGTCATGAACGGCGTTGTAACTGTTACAAACCCGTCAGCCAAGCCTCTGAGCGCGACGCTTACCACGATCCCGCCTAAGGGAGCGACTATTACCGTCGAATCGAAGATCTCGCTTGCCCCCCATGAAACACGCAAGCTGCTATTTCGGCTTGATGGGCAGGAACTTCGCCGTCGCCCGTATGAAATGTCCTTTGTGCTGTCCGAGGGCAAGACGGAGTTAAGCAAGCTCAGCACGATGTTCTTATCGGACGGTACCATGCGGCCCGTCGTGCAATTGAATGCACCGGCGGCGCTCGGTGATGGTAAGTGGTGGCAAGGCGTTGCCCCGGAGCGGTGTATTGATGTGGACAACGTCGTCAAGGGCACGCCGATTGTCGGCGTGCCGTGGGCCCCGCAGTGGCGGGGAGCCAAGGACCAGTCCTTCGAGCTGCGATCTGCTTGGCAGAAGGACGGCGGCCTATTCATCCGGATCGACGTGACCGACGATGTCGTGATGCCAGCGCCAGCCGACAAGCGTGGCCTTTGCTTCCAGTACGACTGCATCGAACTGTTCGTGGATGGTCGAAAGCCATGGGATCGCAAGGAGCAGTACAGCCCAGGTGTCGAGCAGATGCTGATTATACCGAACGGCCAAACGACCGCCGCACCATGCGATTTCTGGTTTGCCGGGAAGAAGCCGACGCTTAAGGCTGAATTCGTAGGGGCTCGTACAGCGACAGGTTACTGGGTCGAGGGCCACCTTAGCCCCGATGCTGGCACGGCGTTCACCGCAACCGCAGGCACTGAGTATGCGCTCGATGTGTTGATCGACGATACCGACACGGAATCGGCGCTTCGCAAGGGCGCTATGGCACTGCATGGGGTTTTCAACAACTCCACCGACCCAACGAAATGGGGTCGCTACGAACTCTCGGATATTAAGCGCTAACCATGCTGGAGCGCTTTGATCGAATTGTTCACGAACGCCCGAGCCACCCGATCCGCCCAGAGGGCACCCGAAGTACCGGGCTACTTGAAGATTCACCTTTGGTGAAAAGTCCCTACGGGACTCCGTGCATGTGTCGCTTCGCGACGGTCTGTTACTCATTTAACCATGAGGCGAACTATCCGATTTTGATCGACAGGAAAGAATAATGAAACGTACACCATCAACACTGATTGCCTCGCTTGCTGCCCTCGCCATCGCTGGCGCGGCCAGCTTCGCGGACGCGCCCGTAAATCTCATCAAAAACGGCAGCGCTGAAGACGCCACAGGTAATGTAATTGCCGGGTGGAGCTGGACGCCAGGGTCCATCACGCCCGAGCAAGGCGTCGGCGGCGTGTCGAATGACGCATTCGAGGGCAAGAACAGCTTCCGCATTGCGATGACGCAGCCCGTTGGCGCGAATGTTTGGTTTGTCCAGGGGTTTTCGCTCCCGCCTACAACTAAGAGTTTCCAAGTGATTTTCTCCGCTAAGCAAAAGACAGATGCCGCGCGAACACAGTGGGCAGTACCGGGCGTTGGCTGCTATTTCAACGATAAGGCTGGCCAGTGGATGTACTATCAGTATCTGCGTAATGTGGATCCGTCGGATAAGTGGACGACTTTTACCAATACCGTCAACGTGCCTATTGGCGCGACGTCGGTCGGTCTGCGACTCGCGGTCGGCAGCCAGGGTGTCATTGAGGCACTGTTTGACGACATTCGTGTCTACCCATCGGACAGCTACGCGAACTCGTTGATCAACGCCGACATCGAAGACGGGACGCTCGCGTGGGTCGTGAAGCGAACGGCTTGTAATGATAAGCAGGCTGTTGCCGATGTGGCTAAAGACGGAGCCGACGGAAAGCAGTCGCTGCATCTGGGAAGCACGGACACGCTGAACCCCGTTCACGTATCGTGGAGCCAGATGGTGCAGACAACAGGCGGCATAACCTCGTACGACATCTCAATCAAAGGGAAGGTCGTCGATGGGGCAGGCGCTAACCATCCCGACGCGACCGTCGGATACGCGTTCCTGAACGAGAAGCGCCGCGAAATCGGCTACATGCCTTTTGGTGTGCTCACTGGCAAGACTTGGGCACCGTACACTACCAAGGTTGCGGTTCCGCCCGACACTCAGTTTATCGAAGTGCGCCTCTGCCTTGACGGCACTGGACTCACCGACGCCTACTTTGATTCGATAAAGATCGTCCCCGCAAAATGACACCGGCACGGTCGCGATAGCGACCCGCCTCGGTGCCTGACGGGCACCACGTGCAACGCAGATTCTATGAGACGGCCGGTACCCGTGTGCCGGCTTCCCTTTAGCTTCACCAATCGATAACCCAAAGACTATGAAACTGACCACCCGCATCGCCACATTCGCATTCGCGGCGCTATCGTGTCTACTCACGACAGCCGCATTCGCCGCTGAAATGCCCGCTACCTACCGGGACAGCCGCGTCGCCGCTATTAAGGACCCTACGGTGGTCCGTTTCTACGCCTTTGATGAAGGGGCGGGGGACACGATTAAGAGCCTCGCTGGCACGGGCGCTGGCGCAATGAATATCAGCGCGAATGATCCGTACTACAGTCCCAAGCTGGATCCAATGGTTGTGCTCGACGAGTACCCTACGTGGACGGTGGGGCGCTGGCCCGGAAAGGCTGCTTTGCGAGTTGGCAAGGCACCGCAGAGCACTACGCATTCGTTCCTCTACAATTCTGGCACCAAGTCGTTCACGGTTGAAGTGTGGTTTCGCGCCTACAACGACTCCCCGACGCCAGGACAGTCGGTGATCGCTACAATTGGCAACGGTTACGATCATGGATGGAGATTGGTCGCCAGCCCGTACGGCGCATCGATTACTCTCGGTCGGCCAGTCGGATCCGGACCCGGCAAGGGCCAGATTGGAGTGGTTAGCAATGCGCCGCTCGCGGGACATATCTGGCACCAGATCGTTGCAAGCTACGACGGTGACGCAAAGATTGCGGCGCTGTATGTCGATGGCAAAGAGGCTGGCCGACAGGCAATTGACGGCGACTATCAACAGATGAATCCGCCTGCATCCAACGAGCAGACGCCGGAACTGGATCGTGGCGGGCTTGCGGTTGGAGGCAATACCAGCTTTAGAAACACGCTACCTTTCGATATCGACGAGCTTGTCGTATACAACCGAGCGTTGCCAGCTACTGCTGTAGCAGCCCAGTACGCTGTCGGCCGCCCGACGGATACGGAAGCCGCTCAGATCGCAGCGCACAAGGCGCTCATTGCTGAGAGGGTAGCGCTCGGCAGTATCGAGATTGGTGTCCCTCTCGGTAGCGGTTACTTCCCTGTCGGCTCGCCCGTTCCGCTGAACGTATCTATAGGCAGAGCTTCAGGTGTCACCGGGAAGCTCCGCGTTGCCACTCAACTGGTCGACAATGCCGGGGGGCAAGTTTGGAAATCCGAGCAGCCAATCGATGCAGTCGCGGCCGTGGATTCCCGTGTTGTTGTCAACATTCCTGCGGCAACGTGCGGCCTTTTCCGCATTGACGCAAAGCTGATCGATAGCGCGGGCAAGGTGATCAAGGCGCAGTCATTTCCCATCGGTATTCGCAAGCCGCTTATGCCAATAGCGCAGATCCCGCTGACCGCCCCGCTGGCACATTTCGGCGGCATCAACATGCACTACGAAGACCTGGGAGTTGGCGGGACAGTCGAACGAATCCTCCAACCGTGGACCCCTGTCGATGCTACCGGAAAGTACGACTGGAAGTACCCGGACATGTATGTCAAAGCTGCCACCGACAACGGCTTGACGATTATGTACACGCTTAACGCCCCCTGTATTCCTGGAGGGTTTGCGACGTTCAAGAATATGGCCGACGACCTCCCGGCATGGGAAAAGTGGATACGCGAAGTCATTACCCGGTACCGCGATAGGGTGCAGTATTGGGAAGTGCTCAACGAGCCAAATGGCGGCGGGCAGGTGACAGCATCGGAATATGTTGGGCTGCTCAAGGTCGCAAACAAGGTACTGCGCGAGCTAGACCCCACAGCCAAGATTGTTGGCGTGGGCGGCACTGCGAACTTTGTTGAATGGACGGAGGACGTGCTATCCGCAGGCGGTGGCCAGTATATCGATATCCTCTGCTTCCACAACTACTTAGGCACGTCACCAATCGCTAGCCGTAACCTTTACCATAAGGTTGCGAGTGTGAAGGCGGCTATCCTGAAGTATATCGGGCACCCGATCCCGATGTGGAACGGTGAATGCGGCATCCATCAGCCGACACGCTTCAATGGCCGTGCGATGACCGATGAGGAGCTACTCAAGTTCTATCCAGGCCGCTCCAGCACAAAGTCAGGATGGGCAACCGCCGGGGTGGACGCCATTATGATGACGACCGAGCACCGGAGCGCTTCGTGGCAGGTTGAGTCTATCCTGATCGACATAGCGGAAGGCGCGGAGAAGTACTTCTTGCTTATGGGCAGCAATCGTTACTACCCGTATGCGATGTCAACCACACAAGGTCTACCGAGCGAGAAGGGCATCGCCCTTGCCGCTATGGCATCGGTAACCAACACGATGGCGTCGCTTACGCAGATACCGTTGAGCACTCGTGAAGCTGCGGCATTATTGGTCACCGACAAGAGTGGGGCACGCACTGCTATCTTCTTTGCGGATCGCAAAATGAGCGTTCCACTCACGGTTCCAGGCGCGACTGTGCTGCGGGGCATGGACATGCTAGGCAATCCGTTGACCTGGAACGCGACGCGAGGACGGTTCACTCTCGAACTTGGCGAAGAGCCAGTTTACTTGTTCAATGCTCCCGCTGGGCTGGCGGAGACGCGAATGCTCTCCATCGGCAAGTTTCCTGCGGAGGTGTCGCCGCGCTCGACTGTCACTGGCGAGGTGGTCGTGACGAACAGTTCGGACCAGCCGCTCAAGGGCACGTTCGTCGTCGCTGCCGATGATTGCAAGATAGCGCCACTCGCGCCTGTCAGCCTTGCCGCTGGTCAGACGGCGACTGTGCCTATCAGCCTTCAGGCGGGCGACCTTGTTCGTGGAAACCACGTGCTCTCTGTTCAGCTAGTTCAGGGCGGCGCTGTCGTCTCTCGGGCGGAGCAGGTCTTTGCGTCGCAAGGCGTCTCGATCTTGGTTCCGGCAACGAAGACGCCCATCGTGCTCGACTGTAACACGGCTGATTGGGCAGGCATCGCTGGCGAGAAGGCTGACCAACCGTCGCAAGTAGCCATCGGCCGCCCGGATGTGGGCGTCGCCGATAAGCGATGGTGGCAGGGGCCAGCGGATCTGTCTTATACGGTGAAGACCACATGGCGCGACGATGCCGTGTACATGC
Organism: Capsulimonadaceae bacterium; assembly: GCA_036504535.1. Classification (GTDB taxonomy): domain Bacteria; phylum Armatimonadota; class Armatimonadia; order Armatimonadales; family Capsulimonadaceae; genus JARLGU01. Next base: position 52,523 of record DASXUY010000045.1, on the reverse strand, counting down.
TGATCGATGTGACCGACAACCAGCTTACCATCGCGCCTGACGGCAAGGAGCGACTGGGCTATATCTGGGACTGCATCGAGCTGTTCTTCGATGGGCGTGCGTTGGAAAACCAGACCACGACGTACTCGCCCGGAGCCGAGCAGATCATCATCGTGCCGCGAATTGGCGACACGTTGGCAGCGTGCCCGGTGGTGAACTTCGCGCGAGTTGCCCCGACGCTGGATGTCAAGTTCGTCGGCAAGCGAACTGCGACGGGCTACATTATGGAAGGCAGCATCAAGCCGCTTCCCGGAAGCCCGTTTAAGCTGGTTCCCGGAACGCACTTCGGCATGGACGTTTCAATCGACGATGCCGACGGCGCTCAGCGCCGCGTTCAGATGCCGCTCCACGGTACCGAGAAGAACTCGTTCGACACGTCGCAATGGGGCCGTTACGAGCTCAGCCCCGCGCGAACGCGCTAGTCGGGCTGCGTACCATCAAGCGAAGCGCTCTCTTGTTTGTGCAAGGGGGCGCTTTTCTTATGAGTTGTTGCGATCCAGGTTCGTCACTCAACTCATAATCGTGAAAATCGAGGTGGGTATGCGTTTTCCTCGTGACCCCTATGGAATTGATGGATAACGCGAGTATTACCGCGAAAGTAAAGCGCATAATATGTGTGTTTACTGCATTTATGCGTTATGTATCGCCTACCGATCCTATCGAGCGCGGAATTTATCCCTCTCTGTTGTCAAGGTACACGTGACTACCTCTTTGGGAGATTCGTCTTCACTCTCAGTGTATCATAATTGTGATAAAATGCCAATAAGTATTTTGGATTAACTCGTATGTTCGTTTCCTCTGGCGGGCTAAGCGTTAACGATTGGGTATTACGTCGGGGAACTGGCTGTAGAGTGCAACATCAGCAGCGGGTATTGGAGACGTCCGCGCAACGTGGCTCACATGGGGATGTGTACCAAATTTAAGGCAACAATTGTCTTCTGAACCTTGGAGTTGCAAAGACGGTGGGCGGCATACCGACCGCAGCCGCTCACGCGGGACCGCCGCTCCGTGGCGAGGGTTGGCGACGATTTCTTCGGGGATCGCGTCCTGAAGGCGGCCCCAAACAGTTGCGATACGCCACGATTGAGATGTCAGGTTTGCGAATGAGACATAAGGCTTGGCTGCTTTTACGCCGCGAACAAGTGGTGCCACCTTCTGCGGGGCGCTCCCCAGGCTGGGTTTTTCGGAGTTCTGACCAATAGTGATCGCGTGCCTCAGACGTGAGCCACACCCCTCACGTGGTGATTTGTTTAGTCAAAAGGTAAAACTACAGGAAGCGCCCAATTGTTATGCAAGAGGGCGATATTGAGGACGTTGCTCACTTCGATCAATTTGGGATTTCGCCATATGGTGTTTGTGAAAATCGGCTGTAATCTATAGGTTAAATCCCGAATGTAGCCAAAAATATTCGCAAATACCGTATGGCGGTAGGTTGACACGCAGTTGGATGGGTGATATAATCGTGTCACTATAGGGCGAAAAGTAGAACGCCATACGATAGGCTTCCCGATGACCCAGAAACCAGTCACAAAAACGGTCAGGCAGCGCTTGAGCGCTCCCTATAAGCGGATCGAAAGCGATATCCGCGGCAAGATACGACTCGGTGTCTGGAAGGTCGGGTCTCAGATCCCAAGTCGCCAGCATTTGGCGCGTGAATACGGCGTTGATCTTAGTACTATCCAGAAGGCAGTCAGTACCCTGCTCGCCGACGGAGTGGTATCATCCGACGGCACTCGGGGCACCTATGTAAGTCGTCTGCCAGATGCCCCAGCATCTGTCGCCGCGATTGCGGTTCGTGAGGAGCCGAGAAGAGTGCAAGTCGTCGACCCGCACACAACTGACGTCGAGCCGCCTCGCGCACTTGCATCCGCGCTACAGACGCAGGCGGCGAAGAAGGTGATCGGCGTCGCGGGGCGATTTGCGCCGGAGATTTCCGAACTCCTGGTGCCGTACATCGTCGCGCAAGCTGTCGAAGATGCTCTCGCGCCAAACCGCGACATAAGGCTCAGTTTCGCCGACGCTTTCTGTGATCGGAGCCATTCCGATCCCATCCATGCGAGCGCAATCAAGCTGCTGGAGGATGGCGTCGATGCCCTTTGCGTCATCTATCCGATGGACGGCGATATGGATCCGATCATGGCGGCGGCTCACCGTACCAAGACACCAGTGGTCTATATCCCACCGGAGCGCCTTGCGAAACCCGTGTATCAGGTGTTCGTCGATCACTGCTACGACGGCTATCAAGCTGCTCGGTTTTTCCTGGACATGGGCCACCGCGAGCTGATGTTTGTGCGGCTCGGGACACATCCATGGGCGCTGCAGCGGTTCGAGGGTGCCCGCGCCGCTGTGCTGGAAGCTGGTCTTCCGGAAAGTGCTTTGCGGGTTTATCCGGAAAGCTTTAACGGGCCGCAACCTATGCTAGTGCATGAGTTCAGCGCGGAACTCCACCAGTGGGTGACGCGGCAGATTAAGCGCGGCGATTTTCGCTGCCCCGTCATTGCGGCGAACGATCACCTTGCGCTGGAGATCATGGAAGCCGCCAAGTCGGTAGGGGTTGCCGCTGGCGAGGGATTTCAGTTAATTGGATTCGACGATATTCCAGCATCGCGGCGTCGTGGACTGACAACTCTGCGTCCGCCGCTCAACGATATAGGGGCGGAAGCGGCGCGCCTGCTTAGTGTGCTTCTGCAGAACGGCGAAGTACGGGGACAATCGATTGCATCGGCAATGATTTCTCAGATCATTGTACGGACGACAGCATCTTAGGATTTGAGCTTGGGCGGAAGGCGCTCGGCGATATTTGGTAGCAAGTTGTGACGGGTACCTGTAGGGGACAACCGACATTAATCCGCACTTTTGTCTATCGCCGAAGCCACCACGCACTGAAGTACGTGGTTAGTAATTGAGGATAGGGTCTCCGACCCATAGGAATTTGGCAGGGAGCGAGCTCACTTTTCGCTTGACTGCAATTGTACAGGATGAAGCCGCCACGCACTGTACGGACAGCCACCACGCACTGAAGTACGTGGTTAGTTATTGAGGATAGGGTCTCCGACCCATAGGAATTTGGCAGGGCGCGAGCTCACTTTTCGCTTGACTGCAATTGTACATAGTGCCACCACGCACTGAAGTACGTGGTTAGTGATTGAGGATAGGGTCTCCGACCCACAGGAACTTGGCAGGGCATGAGCTCACTTTTCGCCTGGCTGTAGTTGTACGGGTTAGTATCCGCCACGCACTGTACGGACAGCCACCACGCACTGAAGTACGTGGTTAGTTATTGAGGATAGGGTCTCCGACCCACAGGAACTTGGCAGGGCGCGAGCTCACTTTTCGCCTGGCTGTAGTTGTACCGATTAGGGCCACCACGCACTGTACGAACAGCCACCACGCACTGAAGTACGTGGTTAGTTATTGAGGATAGGGTCTCCGACCCATAGGAACTTGGCAGGGCATGAGCTCCTTTGTCGCCTTGCTACACTTGTACGGATTAATAAAGACCATCCGATTAGGGACCATTTAATAGAGGCTGAAACAATGACACACACCAATACGAAGTCCGGCTTTACTTTAATAGAGCTTCTCGTTGTTATCGCTATTATAGCGATTCTTGCAGCTATACTCTTTCCTGTTTTCGCGACGGCACGCGACAAAGCGCGCCAAACGACTTGTACTAACAACTGTAAGCAGATCATGCTGGCGGTGTTGCAATACAATCAGGACTACGACGAAACGTATCCGCCGAACTACACATACAGCGGCACGTTTCCTCTTGTCTATTGGTTCCAGAACCTTCAACCGTACACAAAGAGCAGCGGAGTTTTCCTCTGCCCTAGCGACCCGAAGCCAGGCAATACCGGCGACAACTCGCCGACTGCCTATCCAATTTCGTACCTTGATAACATAATCCTTGGGGGCAATGGGAACCCAGGGAATGTGATGGCTACCAAGTGGTACCCGGTGACCAAGATCGTGCAAACTGCGACCACTGTTTATATGTGCGAAGGCGGAGCCCAAGCAGGGACAGGTGTAGGAACGTCCGCCATCAATACCACCGATGAAACATCCATCGCCAAGGAGGGCTCGTGGATCCTTCAGGATCCTGCTAACCCCGGGTCCATGTGCAATAAGAGCGGCATCGCCTGCTCGGCGAGCATTGCATCCGGTTCTGAAGGTTGGGCTGGGCCGATGCCACGACACTCGAAGCGTGCTGTGGTAGGGTTCTGTGATGGCCACGTCAAAGCCATGATTCCATCGCAGTGGTACTACAACAATACCCCTTGGATGGATCCTCTCATCGGCGGCAGCTAGAAGCAGCTACGCCGTATCGTGGAGGGACACCCATCCCCCTCGCGGACTCGGGACCTTCCCGAAGCGGGAAGGAAATCTCGACCTGCCCTCAGCCGGGTGCGTTTGGCGCAGGGTTATCATGCATACCGCGCGAGACGGCAAGATCGCCATAAGGCGTAGCGCCTGGAAAACTGCCGCGCCCGAACGTAGACGCTGTGCTCGAAAATTCGCGTACCGAAGCACGAAATTGCAAGACTATGAATATGCCCTTTGCGACCATCCTCGCCATCGTCCTCACCTCCCTCGCGCTCAGTACAGCATCGGCTGTGGTACCAGAAACCATCACCATAGATCCTACGTCGCGATACGCTGTCAACGGTGTCGCCGATATTCAGCCTGTGCGCAGCATGGTGGTCAACGGGGAAAGTCGTGGCAAACGCGCCGATGAGGCGATGGCCTTGCGAATGTCCGGATCGAGGTTATACCTCTGGGTCGATTTCGCCGCCATTGACGAACCCAAAGGCCTCTCGAATTACAACCTTGGCTTACCTGATCGAGTCGGATGGCTGCTTGGTCACGATATGGACGCCTTCGTCCACGCCCAATTCGACCGCCACCTGGGCATTGACCCGACCACCGGCAAGGCCGACCCCAAGCTGCAAAATCCAAGCTTCATCTCGGTTCAGTACCAGCAGCTTGAGCTATTGAGGCAGTGGAAGGCGACTAAGAACGTCACCCTGCAGGTCATTCAGCCGCATCCGCGAAGCACCGCCGACTTTGCCCAGTATTCGCGTTACTACCGAGCTATTCTACGAGAGGTAAGGGCGCGTTTTCCCGAGCTTGACGTGCGCTACCTCATGCTCTACAACGAGCCGAATATCTCTTACCTCGGCTCTGGCGACAAGAATGATCGTGCTGGGCGGATCAAGCTCTTCTACGATCTGTACAACTACGTCGCCGCCGATGTGGCCAAGGAGTTCCCGACCGTATCGCTCATAGGTCCGTCGCTATCGCAATTCAACACGTGGAGTGACTGGAACGACTGGAGCGTTCCGTTTCTTACCCAGGCACCCACAGCGCGGTATTTCGGTGCCCAGATCTATTCGCGTCGGTTTGATGAGCTGTTGGCGTGGAACGGCATGCTGCAAGCCAAGTCGATAGCGATGAACGGTCACCGCGTCCCGATGGTCATCACCGAGTGGAACCCGGAATCGCTGGATAGCGGCGCACTTCCAGGCGGTGCAGAATACTGGAAGGACAAAAATCAGGTGACGCGTGTCGCACTGCTGTCCGAAGCCTTGTTCGGCATGATGGCGCACCCAGACCAGTTTCCGTTCACCAGCTTTTTCTTCTACGATTGCTCGCACGATGGCTACGACCTTTGGCAGAAGCATGATGGGGTGGTGTCACAGACTGCGGGTTACTGGTTTTACCATGCTCTTCGCGACGTCACCGGTGAGCGCGTTTACGCTGCGAGCGATACGGCGGCTAGCAACATTCGCACTATCGCGGCCGTCGATGGACGGCGGTTAGTGATTGCCGCGAGCAATAGCGCTGCTGAAGCTGCAAGCGTTACGCTCGCTCTTACCAGCGTCAAGCCCGCCCAACTTACCAATGTCCGCATCGACAGACTGCGCTACGACTCCCCGTCCGAGAAGTTTGTCCACACCACCGAAACGCTCGCCACATGGCCTTCGACCTCGATGCTCGCCGCAGGGGAAATCGCGGTGTACAGCGCCGATCTGCCTGCCAATTCAAAGCGCGAGCGCACGCTTACTGAGCGGGATGTTTACTCCTCCGATACCGCGCTGACTGTGCGCGAAAAGCCGATAGCGGTCACCATTCCCGCCGTCGCCCTGTCCAACGGCGATCAGCCGTATCTGCGCGCTGGAATCTATTGCGATGATGTTCGCGCTATCAACCGCATCGATTGTAGTCTCAATGGACACCCGATCCGGGTGCCGTTCCAGCCGGATACCCGCGAAACAAAGCCGCGAACGGTGTTGCACATTGACCTTCCAGTCCCCACGTCATGGCTAGCGAAGACCAATCAGGTTACGTTCGCTCCGAGCGAAGCCGCGCCGTACGGAGTCATGTTCGCGTCGCTTGCTGTGCTGCCCCGTCCTGCCGGTGCGCCAGCGCTGCGCTCGTTGCCGGTAGTCACCGATGCGTCGCCAATGCTCGACATCAGCGCTAAGCTTCCTGCCGAAGTGATCGACGGAGAGAGTGCGATACGGGTTCGTCTTGCCAACCATTCACCGAAACCAATCGAATGCCGCATTGCCGTTACGCTTCCAGCTGGCTGGAAGCCTAGCGGGCCAACGACGACCGTTGTGGTTCCGCCGATGGGCAGTGTGGCACGGGACATCCAGATCGTGGTACCCGCGACGACGCAGCGGATGACTGTCCCGGTGACCACCATCGTCACAGCGCAGGGGATTGTAGCTCAGTCCACGCAGCGCTGGACGGTTCACCAGCCGCGGCTAGTGGCGGTTCGGGTCGCGTCGCCTCCTTCGATGGACGGCACGCTTGCAGGCTGGCCCGGAGCCCCGTTCGTCGAAGAACACCCGGCGCTTGCCGGGGGGGTGCCGTATCGGACCAGCACGTGGCTGGCATGGGATGATCGCAGGCTGTATATTGCCGTCCGTGTCACCGGCAGGCACCTGATGAGTGTTGCCGCAGGTAAGGAACCATGGGGACGTGACACGCTTGAGGTTTTCACCGACTTCACAGGTACAAAGCCCGCCAAGCGCACCGCACGCACAATGCAGACGGTTCTCGTGCTTAACCGCGATGCGACCAACAAGGCCGACTGGTTCAATGCCCCAACGAATGTATCGGGGGAGAGCGTTGCGAGGACAGTTCCTGAGTCGTTTGTGGTGAACGTTACTCGCCATGACGACGGTTTCACGGCCCAAGCGTCGCTCGACTGGGCGTCACTCGACAGCGCACCGAATGTAGCTGCCGAGCCCCGATTTGTCCCACACGGCGGCGAACGCATCGGGTTCGAGTTGGGGCTAGCGGCTGTCTCGCTGCTTGGCGGCGGACCGTCAGGCTCGATGTGGTCCAATCCGTCAGCGTGGGGGACACTGACGTTGGCGGACGGCGCTTCGTCAACGAAGACGCCGAAGTTCACGCCCCTTCACGTCGGCTTTTCGCACCCAGATCCGGCATCGGTGGCCCGCCTCACGATTCCGGCGACATATCCGGTCCAGGGAGGATCACTCACCATACCGTCGGTTGACGGGGGCGGGCTAAGCGTAACGCTGACGGGCGACGCGCCATCGCCCGCTAGTGGATTCGGTGTCACGACGGCGATCATTTTGAGTGGGTTTGCGGCAACGACAAGTGGCGACAGCTCAGCTTATCAGCAGAGCATCCGAGCCTTTTGGACTCCACGGCCGCTTACGGGATTTCTAGAGCCGTTTGCCATGCCCGGCCCTCTTGTCGCTCTCGTCGCCGATTACTCGAAGCGAAGCGGCGTTGTGACGCTGGCGCTCAGTCGTAAAGACACGGCCAATAGCGGTCTTGGGTCGGTTCTTTGGACCGGAACGATGGCGGCTGCATCATTGCCGGTCAAAGCAGCGTTGACTCTCGACGCCGCTCACTATCGTATCGTGTTCGATAAGCCTGTTGAAACTGTTACCGGGTCACAATCCGGAGCGACTCTATGGAACCCAGCAGACTGGAGCGCGCCTCTGCACTTCGGTTTACACGCCGTCAACCAATCGGGCGTTCCTGGTTCCGTGTTGATTGGCGCTCTTTCAATCGCGGCGGGGTAACCTTCACAACCCCCGCCGCGCTGAGACGCGGCACCCCCATTCGGTTACCCCTCGGCGCTTTAGCGCTCCGGTCCCCGCAAGCGGGGCCACTGATGCCCGACCGTCGCTTGGCATAACGGGTTCGTTCCGAGCAGTTGGCTTGCCATGACGAAGTCGGTCATCGTGGGCAGTTGCGGGACGGGGGAGCTAAGGTGGATAATTCATGCACGCCGGAGCCACCCGATCCGCCCAGAGGGCACCCGAAGTACCGGGCTACTTGGAGATTCACCTTTGGTGAAAAGTCCCTCCGGGACTCCGTGCATGTGTTTGGTCCACAAGAGTGGACAGGTCACGCTTCGCGATGGTCTGATGTTCATTGGATCTCGACACGAATTATCCGGGCTAAAGTGCCTAGGGCAATTTCAATTTTCCCCAAACCGCTTGACAGGGGCGCGTCCTTATGCTACATTATAGGTATAAGGTCACCGCTGAATGAACACTCGAGCTCGAAAACCCAGCAGTATTGATGTCGCAAAGATCGCCTCAGTCTCTCAGGCGACGGTCTCGTATGTGCTCAACGGTAAGAGCGAGGGGCTCGTTTCCGAGGAGACTCGCCTGCGTGTGCTCGACGCTGCCCGGCAAGTGGGATATCGGCCCAACAACCTCGCGACAGCGCTGCTTAAGGGCCGAACTAATACCGTCGGCGTGTTCACGTCATATCTCGGAAGCCGCTTTCACGCCGACATCGTCCTTGGCGCTCAGCAGGTTCTTGAGGAGCACGGTTATTCGCTGCTGCTGACCGCATCCGAACTTGACCATATGGCGCGGGCGTCGCGTATCGAGTTCATGATGAACCACCGCGTCGACGCACTGATGGTCATCGGTGGCTTCTACACAAGCGCAACGCCACCCGACTGGCTCGATACAGTGCTCGTGGAGAAGACACCCTGCGTGGTGGTTGATGATGCCAGTTGCGCGCAGCATGTGGACTGTGTCGTAAGCGACGATGTGGACGGTGTTCGGCAAGCCGTAGCGCATCTTGCGCAGCTTGGACATAAGCGCGTCGCGTACCATCCCGGTTTCTGGAACAGCACCACCGCTCACGAACGGCGTGATGGGTTTTTGCAGTCGGTGGCCGAGTTTGGCCTCGATCCACGTCCTGAGTATTGCCCGCCTATCCCACCAAGCCGCGACGCTGAGTTCGCAAATATTGAAGCGCTGATCACCATGGCTGTGCCGCCCACCGCTATCATTACCGCCAATGACCATATGGCTGGTGATGTGATTCGAGAGGCGCGTCGCTTGGGGCGGAGTGTGCCTGACGACATAGGGCTGGTTGGCTACGCAAACCAGGAGATCTCGTGGGTTATGGAGTTTTCGTCCATAGACCAGAAGCCGCGCCATATGGGCAAAGTCGCCGCGCTGCGACTCATTGATCGGCTAAGCAACGCCGACTCGCCGGTTGAAATGATCCGGACCCCGGTGGAACTGATCGCTAGAGAATCCACGCTGGGTTACACCCGAGGTATTGGGTAAGAAACGAAAAGAGGTGCATGATGAGAACATCCGCAAACGCAAGTAAATCGATGAGAGGCTTCACTTTAATAGAGCTTCTCGTAGTTATAGCCATCATAGCGATTTTAGCAGCTATACTTTTCCCTGTATTCGCCACGGCGCGCGAAAAAGCACGCCAGACGGCGTGTTTGAGCAATATGAAGCAGCTTGGTCTTGGCTTCAGCCAGTATACGCAAGATTACGATGAGTTGTTTCCGCCGCGCTCGTATAACGTGTCCCCGTTCACAAGCTGGCCGGATATCATCCTGCCGTATACCAAGAGCAAGGCGCTCGTACGCTGCCCCGATGACCAGAACACGACGGTTTCGGGCAACGTCTCCTATCCGGTGAGCTACGGATATAACTACAACTTTTGCACGGGAAATTTGGGCATCAACGTGTCCAAAGTCGACAAGCCCGCGCAAACACTCTTTCTAACCGACATTGGCGCAATCCCGACACCGGGCGTCGACCCGCGAGATTGGCCCCTCGTTCCGAACACGTCGGCACTGCCTATCATTCTGCTCGACTGGCACAACATGGACACCGACCTCGGAGCTGGGGCAACTGGTAACTACAACTCGTCGCTCTATTCGCCGCCGACGACGCGCCACACGGAGTACTCGAATATCCTGTGGGCTGACTTCCACGCAAAATCCATGAAGGTGGGCCAGGTGTTCGTTAACACGTACAACGCACGGTCGCCATGCTTCTATCCTGCAACCGGTTGCCCATAGCGTAATACCGTCACCCCGGTCATTGAATGACCGGGGTGATATTGCCCCGCTGTTTGCTTTCTGAACCCCCGCAAGACCATGAACACCCCAAAACTCCGTTTACTTATTATTGCAATAATTGCAATAATAGCATCTATTCCAGTGCGTGCACAGAACTCACAACCCCAATGGGATCAGGCAGTACTACGCCAAACACCCGCGACCCATGAGTTCACGGGCTCGGTGCCTGCTGGCGTCAAGGGCCTTTATTACGAAGGATTGCCCTATGCTGGCCGCGCCACGTGGATATTCGCCTACTACGCAGCGCCAGCAGGCACGCCGCCCAAAGGCGGTTGGCCAGCGGTAGTGTTGCTGCACGGCGGAGGCGGCACTGCATACGCTGAGTGGGTACGTCGGTGGAATGCGGCGGGTTTTGCGGCTATTGCGATGGACCTTGAAGGGCGCGAGCCGGACGCTGCAGATACCAAGCTTCGTAAGTCGACCCCGCAACCGGGCCCCACGCACTCGTTTGGCAATGCTCCCGGAGGAGTTGCCGACCAGTTTCCGTACCGCGCCGTCGCGCAGGCAGCACTTGCGAACTCGCTGCTGCGATCATTCCCGGAGATCAACCCGGCCAAGATTGGCCTTTGCGGTATCTCGTGGGGAAGTATTTGGACGTGCCTTACCGCTGGCGTCGATGATCGCATTGCGTTTGCGATTCCTATCTACGGCCACGGTTTTCTCAATGAGTCTGACGCAGCAGTGCGTATCGGCAAGGACAGTCCGCCAGCGCTCATGATCTGGGACCCGTCGCGCTATGTGCCGCTTTCGAAAATGCCGTTACTGTTTATCGCCAGCACCAACGACCGCAACTTCTACCCGAAACCGTGGCAGAAGACCGTCGATCTGCGCGCTAGTGGCGTTCGCGAGTTGCTTATCCCGAACCTGTCGCACTCGCACGAAGGCGCATGGGAAGTTCCTGAGGCGTACAGCTATGCACGCGAGATCGTCGATCGAGCCGCGACCGCTGCTGATCGCGTTACCAGTGTCAGTCCCGGCGAAGCGCGAGCGAGTTCCCCACCGGCGAAGGCGGAACTCTGGTACACCACCGCAGCCGGACCGTGGGAGATGCGCAAGTGGCGCTTCCTTCCCGCAATCGTTGTCGGCGCGACGGTCAAAGCACCACCTGCTGCCGACTTTGCGCGCATCACCGCCTCCTACTTTCTGATGACGCGACCCGACGGATCTCGGCTGTCGTCGCCGGTGATGTTCAATTCTGCCGCCGAAGTTGTCATCGTGCCGCCACCATCGCCCGCCGACGGGATTGGTACAGTTCTCGTGTCTGACGACTTCGAATCGCGCAACCTCGGCACAATCAACGGCCAGGGCTCTTGGAAGGGCGGAGGCGGCGTAGCGGATGTAGAGGCTGTCGACGGTCACGGCAAAGCGCTCTCGATGGCATTTCCGTTCACCGCTATCGATCTCCCAATTCCCGGTGCGGGCACCGATACTGTCTTCATTCGCTTCTCATTGAAAGCAACACCGCCCGCGAGCAACGGCCCGAAAGCTACCCAGAAGCTGCTTGTTTTCGCGAAAGACGCCGCCGGAAAAAGCCTGTGCTTGACGTGGCACGATTGCACTGGCCTCTGGGGTGTTCAGGTGAGCGGTGGATACTCGCAGCGCGCACTCAAGGACAGCACAGGTGAATGGACCCGCGCCGAACTCGCTATCGACCAGAAGAACCGTAAGGTGACGTTGCGCCTCACCAACAACGGCACGTCCGTTACCCACTACAGCGCCGTAGATTACAGCAGCGACGATGCCGGCCCTCTCGCTTCAGTGAGCTTCGTGCGCAATAAAGAGGGCGACGTCTCCAAACTCTGGCTGGACGACGTCTCTGTGATAGCGGTTAAGTGACTGTGGGCGAAAGGGCTACCGAGTTGGTTGAGTGCATGTGGTAAGGCACGCATTCTGTTCCGAGAACCGGGACTGAAGTCCCGGTCTGCCGAAGAACGCCCCTCCGGGGCTAAAGATTGGCGCGGGTACTCAGGCTGGTTCCAGGATACGTATCGATGTGTTTTCGGCGTGGTGGCGACGTTGGTTGGCGATATAACGGGCGACCCGTTCCACGTCCCACCGTGAAATACTGAACGCGCCGTAGCCTCGCTGCCAGAGCAGGGTCGGGCCGCCGGGCAACTCGTTTGCTACCCTCGCGGAGACGCCTTTCGCCCTTTGCATAAGAATGGGCACCATAACAGAATGCGGCATTTGCACCAAGATATGAACATGATCCTCAATACCACCAATAGCCAACAAAGCGACGCCGAGCTTAGTGCATTCGTGCTCAATGGCGGAATACACGACTGGCTGAACAGTGCTTGTTATCGTCGGTTCGCAACCCGATGTTGTCCAAACGATATGCGCATAAAGCTCAACGTGACTGTCTTTCATGACGTCCTCCACTCTATACACTCCCGCGATATTACAGATTCCGGAAAGCCAATGTCAAAAATCATCGGTTCGAACACAACTGAAAAGCTACCATGCAGGGGCTTTCGGTACAAATCCGTAGCCCCGGAGGGGCGTTCCTCCGTAGGCCGGGACTTCAGTCCCGGCATCTATCGCCGACTGCTGGCACCAATTTTAGTGTTTTTTTGCATTGCCAATGTCCTGCTCGCGGCTCCAGTCAACGCCGATCCGGCACCAGCGCCAGCCACTCCGTCAGCCGCCATCTTCGAGGTTGCAACGGGAGTCACGCTTCAGGCTTCGTTTGCCCAAAAGACGCGCTATGCTATCTTCGATCCTGGCGAAGCGATCCCGCTCTGGGCGCAGGTTACGGGATGGCGTCAGCGTTCCGATACTCTCACGTGGGATGTGCGCAACTGGCTCGGCGCTACAGTCGATTCCGGCTCGCTCACTGTGCCCATGGGGACGGACTTGTGGCAGGGCGCGTTACCGATCAAGAGCTACGGTGCCGGGTATTTCGAGGTCCACATGAGCCTCAAAAACGCCGATGTCACTCTCCTTCGTGCTGGGAGTCGGCCAGGTGGCTTTGTCAGCTACGGCGTTCTCCCGGATGTTGAGCGTGTGCCGCTGGCGTGGAATGATGACGCTCGTTTTGGTGGACAAGGTACCAACTTCCTCGAAAGCGGGAAGCTGATGGTGGGCAACCCTTTCCGCCCTCTGTATCCGGCGCTGGGCATGAAGTGGGCGTACGACGGCTACCGCATGGCCGAGCGGGAGTCCAAGGCTGCCGGGACATTCAAGCCAATTACCGATCCGGCAGAATGGTCCAAGAAGAACGATTACGACGCCGCCGCGGGCATGACCCCGCTCATCGACATGCACGGGATTCCCGAGTGGCTTGTCGCGTTCCCCGCAGGGCAGACTCACAGCGGATATGCGTTGACTAGCACCGGGCAGTCGTACGCGCCTAACGATTGGACGGTTTACGCAAACTACATTCGCAATGTCGCTGCGGAACAGGTTGCTCGCCGAAAGGCTCTTTTCCCTAAGCAGCAGCATAGTTATTATCAGATCCACTGGGAGCCGGATTGGCATTGGAAGGGTGAGGATTCGGACTTCATCAAAATGTACGAAGTCGCACACAGGGCCGTCCATGAAGGCGATCCTGATGCGGTGCTTCTCGGTCCCAATTACGGCGTTATGTCTACCGGCAACACCCACCTTGCGCGTCTGTTCGCCAAGGGCCTGGGACAACACCTAGATGGCATCGCTACCCACAGCTACTATATCCCGTTCGGCATGCCCGAGGATCACGATCTCCCTGCGCAGGTCCGCGAGCTTGTAGCGATGACTCGGAAGTACCTGAAGCCCGGAGCCAAAATCATCAACACTGAGTGGGGAACCGACTACCACGGCGACACCATTCTTCGAGCACACGATCTGCTGCGGGGCGAAATGGCAGAGTTCATGCGTGGGCACCTCATCTGCCTGGGCGAGGGGATCGACTGTACGTGGTACTTCTATACCGCTGATATCGGCATCGAAGGCGGCGGTGGCCTGGTGTACAACTTGACGACGCCCAACCCCATGTACGGTGCGGTGGCTGTATCGCCAAAGCCCGTCGCCATGAGCGGCGCTGCCGCGACCCGTCTTCTCGATGGCACGAAATCGCTCGGCCGGATCAGCTTTCTTGGCGACAATGTCCTCGCCTACCTGTTCGACCGAAACGGCGAGCGAATCGCGGTGCTCTGGTCGAAGGACGGCGTCTCACGCGACGTTGCAGTGCCAGTCGGAGCCGCCGACGCAGTACGCTACGATGCAATGGGCAACGCCACACGCGTTGCGACGGTCGATGGTGTCGCGCGAATCAAGGTCGACGATGTCCCGTCGTATCTTCGCGGGCTTTCGCCCGCGCTGTACTCGTCCAGCACGATTGCTGGCACCGAGATACCGTCTGCGTTGCCCGGTGGAAGCTTGACGCTTCCAAAGAATCTGCAAGGCGCGCCGTTGGTGGCGTTCCGGAACGGCCAGACAACTCCGCTCACGTCGAGCGGCTCAATCCTTTCGATCCCGCAGTCTATGCAGGCGGGATCGTGGCTGCTGAAGACCGGACCATCGCTTGCACAGGCAGGGGCAGGTCAGCCAATCGAAATCGAAGCTCCTGTCTCGATCACGCGAGACGCTGCGTCCGGGTCGGGGTTGCGCGTTCTTCTGCGCAATGCGACACCGAAGTTGCTCCAGGGCTCCGTCAGTCTGAGCGGCAACGGGCGTACGATTGCCGTCAAGCCAGTGGCACTGCCAGCGCGCGCGTCCGTGCCGTTCGGTATCGATCCCGCTATTGTCGCGAAGCTAGGACCTGTAGAATCGGTTGCTGTCGAGTTTGTCGATTCGTTTGGCGTTGTCAGCAAATCCGAACCAATACGCGCCTTGTCGACCAAAGCAGCACTGGCGCTCAAGCCCGTAAGTATGGATGGCACCCTCAATGACTGGCAACTGGAGCAGTTTTCGACGTTCGACACCAGGAACGATGTCAGTATCGGGAGTGGGGCGTGGACAGGCGTTGCAGACCTAAGCTTCCGGGCGGGATTTCGCTACGACGCTGCTAACTTGTATATCGGCCTCAAGGTGCGCGATGATTCCCACGTCCAGGAGTTCAACGGTGGCGATATCTGGCGACAGGATTCTGTCCAGATCGGCATCGGGACGGTCCCAGGAACGAGCGGCTGGAAATACACCCAAAAGCTTGCGGTAGCTCTGCGATCAAAGGACAACGCCGTCGTCGTCTCACGGGAGGCGCATACTTCGACTCTTCCGAGCGGACCCGTAGCCGCGATCAGGGCAAATGTTGTACGCGGGGCAGGAGAAACTTACTACATACTCGCCATCCCGTGGAACCAAATCGTGCCTAACGAGAGCGGCATCCCGACCGCCAAGAAGATCGCAGTTGGCATACTTGTGAACGACGTCGACCGCCAGGGTAAGGGAACTACTGACCGGAAAGCCATGGAAGCCTTTGGCGACGGCATGGGCTTCTTCCTGCCGGACCGGTTCGCCGTGGTGTACTTGAATTAATAGGAATCAGGCAAGGCGACAGTACATTACGAACCGTACTGGAGTCCTTGACTCACGAAACACCTACAAAATGAGTCAAGTTTCTGGCCGAAGACGACCGGGCCTTGATCGTTTCAGCCACCACGCACTGAAGTACGTGGCTAGTCATTGAGGATAGGGTCTCCGACCCACAGGAATTCCGCAGGGTGTGGACCGGGACTTCCCTCATCGGGACTGCCACGAAAAATGGAGAAATCCATAACGGGACTGTTCGATTATGTCTCGTGGTCTGAGGCGCAGCCTCTCTACATCGAGGTAATACAACAATGAAACTATCGATATGTATCGCTCTTGTCGCCGTATTGATTGCGGCGACGCCAATTGGCGGAGCCATCGCGGCACCCGCTCCGACTCCGCTTTATACGCAGAACTTCGATTCGCTCGCAGACGGCACGGTCAACACTCAAGCAGGCTGGAAGGTCACGGCGGGATCTGCTACGGTGGCCGCTAGCGAAGGGCGTGGAAAAGCCATTTCGATCGCTTATCCATACACGACCGCGAGCGCAGAAGTGCCATCATCGAAGGGCTACGACCTCTTCACCGTACGCTTTTCGGCCAAGTTCACCACGAAACCGGACGGCGGAGCGAAGGCAACACAGAAGCTGATCTTCTACGTCAATGACTCCGCAGGTAAGGCACTCGCCCTCGTCTTCCACGATGCCAATGGCCAATGGGGCATCAAATCGGGAGACCGCTACAACCAATCGACGCTCGCTAATGCTACGGAGCCGTGGACCATGGTGGAGGTCACATTCGACACCAAGGAGAAGCGTTACACGCTCAAGCTGACCAATGGAGCGACATCGCTGACGTTATTTGATTCCGTGGGTTATGCAGACCCTGCTGCGGGTGACATGGCGTCGCTTACTTTCCAGCGCAACGGGCAAGGCGACGAGGGTTTATGCTGGATCGACGATGTCGCGGTTGAGAAGGCGGTCGTCAAGACCGCCGACCGCCTCAATGCTTGGATCGCCGATGCGCCTCGATTCAATGTTATTGCATCGGGCTATCCTGTCGTCGTGCATATTGAAGCCGAGCGTGTAACAATGAATGCCGCAGACAAGCTCGACTACAGCGTTACCGACTACCTTGGGCATTCGGTTAAGGCAGGCGAACTCAGCGTTCCCTCAGGCAGCGGCAAGTGGGAGGCGTCTCTCCCCCTTGGGACGCTGCCGTCGGGTTACTACGCTCTGTCGGGCAGCTTTCGAAACCAGGGTCTTGCCTTCGCAGCGCGTGGCAGTCAACCCGAGAACAATGTGGCATTTGGAGTGCTCCCCGCGTTAACCGCTCTCCCGCTCAAGCACGCCGACGACTCCCGGTTTGGCATGCAGGGCACCGTGTTTCTCAAATCGGGAGTTCGCCTCGTTGGCGATCCGTACGACCCGGTTTATTCGTCGCTTGGAGCCAAGTGGATTAACTTCCCGGGAGAATGGGATCGCTTTGAGCCTGATTCCGACGGCCAGTTTGACATCGAAAAGCAGAAGGTTCTTGGTGGCGAGCCGCTTTTCGCATCGCAGCATGGGATGGCAATTCTCACCACCACGCATGGTGTCCCGCGCTGGGCCATGGCTGTTCCAGCTACAGTTCAGACTGCCGCTACCAATGCACGCATCGATTCGCAAGCGTACCCTCCAAAGGATTACGCGAAGTTCGAGGATTTCACAACGAGGATGGCGAAGCGCACCGACAGCATCCGTCGCAACTACTTCCGATCGATGGCGCACAATTGGTATCAGATTGGCTGGGAGCCTGACTGGCACTGGAAGGGAACGCCCCAGGAGTATGTCGACATGGCTGCCCACTCCTATGCTGCCATCCATCGCGGCGACCCGACGGCGCAAGTTCTGGGGCCAGGCACCGGCGTCTACGACAAGACCATCGAGTGGCTGCGTACCATGCTGCCGCTGGGGCTTGGCAAATACATGGACGGCATTGCGACCCACGCTTACTACCTTGGCGAGGGTGATCCCTTCCACCCATCCGCGCCGGGTCAGATCCACGCGCCAGAGGACCAGCGGACCATCGAGAATACGCGCGAAGTCAAGAAGCTGGCCCGCCAGTACCTGAAGTCTGGAGCACGCATTGTCCAAAGCGAATGGGGACTCGACTACAAGGGCAGCTACGCTCTGGCGACCCCGCAGATGCTTTG
The DNA here is from genome assembly GCA_036504535.1 of Capsulimonadaceae bacterium. Classification (GTDB taxonomy): domain Bacteria; phylum Armatimonadota; class Armatimonadia; order Armatimonadales; family Capsulimonadaceae; genus JARLGU01. The sequence goes on along the minus strand of DASXUY010000045.1, from coordinate 34,437 downwards.
CCAACTCGCTGCCTACATCGTTCGCGGGCATATCATCCTCCTCGGCGAAGGTGTTGACACATCGTACTTCTTTTACACCGCCGACTACCAGGGGGAAAACGGCTTCGGCATGATGTTCAACCTCACTATGCCTAACCCCAACTTCGGTGCCATTGCGGTATCGCCCAAACCAGAATATATGGCATCCGCAGCCATGACGCGCGTCCTTGAAGGCACTAAGACCATCGGTCCGCTTTCGGGCCTGCCTGCTGATGTCCACGCGTACGCGTTCGACCGAGCGGGCAAAACCGTGGTCGCCGTCTGGAAGGCACACCCCGGATCCGTAACTGTGAGCCTGCCGCTTGCGGGGGCGAATGCCAGCGTGATCGACTTTATGGGCAATCAATCCTTGCACCCCGCTCCCTCTAAATCGATCACTCTGAACCTCACCGAGTACCCGGTCTACATCGAAGGTGTCGCTACTGGCAAGTTGACGCTGAAAACGCCGTGATTCTTGCGCTTGACAAGCTGGCAGTGGAGTGATATACTACAGTCTGTATGAAGTTTTTTCATGCAGACTGTATGATTTTAGGTTCCAATGCCGACCGACACGCCAGTAAGAAAATCTAAGCCCGCGTTTGTGCCCGCATACCGCCGTATTGAGGCGGATCTGCGCGGCCTTATCGATTCCGGGTCTTGGCCAGCTGGAAGTCTCATTCCAGGACGGCGCGAGTTAGCCAAGAACTATGGCGTTGATCTCAACACGGTGCAAAACGCAATCCGTGGCCTACTTGACGACGGCACTCTCCGGGCGGAGGGGCGCTCCGGGACGTACGTCGCAGGTGCGGGCCAAGCCAGCGGGCGCGGACGGGGTTTAGAAGCGGTTACGCCGCTTTGGGGTTTGCGCTCGGATGAGCCTCGTTCTACAACTACTGTCGGAATTATCGGGGCCCTTTGGGGCTACAACGAAACCACCCGCGATCCACACGACAACTGGCCAGCAGCAATTCTACATGCTTTCGAATGCGCTATGGCGGTGATGCCAGATTCAACGGTCAAGTTCCGCGAAATCCACCACGATGACGGCGGCGACCGAGAGTTGCCTTACTACGAGCGGCTGCGAGAGCTGATGGCTGAGGGTGTTGATGCGCTCGCCTTTATCTCGCCGCCTGAATCTATGGTAGCTGATTTGGAAGAGATCGCGCGCCGCCACAAACTTCCGATTGTTCTCATTCACCACGAGGCCGAAGGATTTGGAAATCTGCCCTCGGTATCATTTGATTTCGAGTTCGGCGGCTTCCAGGCTGCCCATCACCTGCTCCTGCGCGGCTACGAGAACATTTCCGTTTTTAACCCCTACATTGACGCGAATTACGCTCCTGCGCGAATTGCGGGTGTCGAGTTGGCGTTGCGCCGGGCTGGACGTTCATTGCGCCGAGCTCCTGGTGACTTGTTAATGCCGCGCGCCCATCCGAAACCGCAGGGGCAGCGGGACAATGCTCGTTTGGCGGCGAGGGCCTACCTGGCCGAGCGACTCCCATCCTGGGGAATCGTTGCCGTAAATGACCATGCTGGTCACGGACTGATCGATGCGGCCCACGATTTGGGCTTGACCGTAGGCGTTGATTTCGGCCTCATCGGGTTCGACGATAGCTCAGAATCGCGGCGGCTCGACATGTCGAGTCTCCATCCGCCTCTCGATGCGATGGGAACAGAAGCGGCAAAGCTCCTGCGGAGCATGCTGGACGGTCAGCAGGCGACAACCGACGTCAGATTACGCTCAAATTTGGTGGCTCGCACCTCAAGCCAGCTTAGGTCGGGTGGCCGACCACTCACGCTGGAGATCGAAAGCTTGCGCAATCCGATGCCGGTCGCAAGTAGGTAGTCTTTGGCATCAAAGAAGATTGGCGGCGGTCCGCCATGTTATAAATATGCCCGGGTACAGGGCAAGAGGACAACAATATGCGTAAGTCAGCGTTCACACTTATTGAGCTTTTAGTAGTTATAGCGATTATAGCGATACTAGCTGCTATACTTTTTCCCGTATTTGCTACAGCCCGGGAAAAGGCGCGCCAGACGTCGTGCGCAAGCAACCTGAAGCAGTTCGGCCTCGCATACGCGCAGTATCAAACTGACTATGACGAGATGACGTTGGGTGGAAAATCGATTGGCTCTGACAATCGCTGTAGCTGGTCCGTAGGTGGTATCGGCTGGGCGGGAATGATCTATCCCTACGTTAAGTCTAAGGGTGTTTACACTTGTCCCGACGACCAAACGAAGCCGTCCAGTACCAACAATACGGCAATCTCTTACTCATATAACCGCAACGCAGCATCCTGGCAGCGAGGCGGCAACTGCTTTCCAGGCTCGCCGATCTCCGAGTTCACCGCTCCCGCAGTGACCGTCATGATGAGCGAGATCAACAATCTAGGCGTTGTCAACGTAACAAACGCCAACGAGGGTACATCGGCGACCGGAACTGGCACAATGCTTTGTACCAACGCCGTAGGCTGCCAGACCACATCATCGTATTACGTCACAGGGTATTTGGGCGACCTTGACAGCAAGACAGGCGGCCAGGGAGGCGCGGGACTTGCAGCCACCGGACCACCAGTCCCGTACCTCAACTTCTACATGAACAATGGCCCCGACGGCATCCATTCCGGCGGCTCGAACTTCCTCATGGTTGACGGGCATGTCAAATGGCTTAAAGGTACAAACGTATCGCCTGGTTACAATGCGAGTAATCCCACGGACGCGGCAACAGGTGGCAATGCCGCAGGCACCCAGGTATCAGGGAGTCGCTGGGCGGCTACATTTAGCCAGAAGTAGTTATAGCGACGGCTGGCTGACAGCTATTATGCTCCCTGACTTTCCCGAGTCGGGGAGCCCTATTCAATATCGGTTTCGTAAAGCGTAGTGATTACTGCTTGACGTCCGATCGTCCTTCTGTTATAATCGGATTGTTTCAAAATTGATACACTTCGCAGCCGTGACTGCAATGGGGAGTTCACGACTCCCTATTCCCCCAACAAGCTACCTGCGGATTGTTCGGCCTAAGATTGCCAGAACCGCAAAGGACACTATGAATACCCACCGGATCGCTCTTCTCGCCGCCGCCATCAGTCTCATGCTGGCCGCGCGACCTGCCTTCGCTCTTCAGACAGACACTCACGGCATGCATGCTATGCCCGTGCCAGGCGCTGTTGCCATCGACGGCGACCTCAAGGACTGGGACCTGTCCGGTCAGACACTGATGTGCTACGATGTCGCCACGCTGCGCGATACCAACTCCGCTGATGTCGCCATGATGTACGACAAGGACAACTTCTACGTCGCGTTCCATTTCAAGACGCCGAATCCGATGCGCAATCACCACGATCCGCGCTACCAGGCGAACAAGGGCTGGGCTGCGGACTCGGTCCAGCTTCGCATTCGCACTGACAGGATCGCACACGTTACAGCGTGGAATTACGTCGACAAGAGTGAGCCAACAATTCAGATCTCGTACGGGACCGATGCTAAGCCCTTCGGTGGTGCAAGCATCCAGCTGATGCAAACCAGCGGATGGAAGCTGGAGCAGGGGGCCGAGATGGCGTTCAAGCGCGACGTCGACGGCAAAGGATACGTCCAGGAGATGAAGCTGCCCTGGGCCATTCTGGCAGAGAACAAGAAATACAATCCTGGCGAAGTTCTCAATTGCGGTGTCGAGATGCTTTGGGGGGGGACTGATTGGCCGGACATGCGGTACGCAGATAACCTGGCTCCTGGCGTTAGCAGCCGAGAGTTCTTCTGGTCGTCGGTCCGCAACTGGGGCTCGGTAACGCTTGAGCCAAAGGGGCACATTAAGCTGCCGACTCCCGATTGGCAGATCGCACTTGCCAAGGTCACCGGTCCTGTGAAGGGGCCAATCCCGGTTACCTACTCGCTGCAGCGTGACGGAGACGTCACCATTGCCATCGACGATGCGCAAGGTAACCGTGTTCGGAACCTACTTCCGCCATCGCCCCGCAAAAAGGGCGCGAACACCGAATACTGGGACGGCAAGGACGATGCAGGGTTCGTTGTCGAGGCGGGAACCTATAACGTAAAAGGCATCGTTCATGATCCCATCCGCCTGAAATACGGCATGTCCTTCGCCAATCCTGGCAACCCCACCTGGTCCACCCCCGACGGTACCGGCGCATTCTACGCCGACCACACTGCGCCGTCGTCGGTTGCCGCCGCAGGTGACAAGATCGCCCTTGCATGTCCCCTCGGCGAAGCGGGCCCGGCGCTTATCGTGTGCGATTCCAACGCTCAGCGGTTGTGGGGTCAATCGAACCGGGTCTTCGCGGCCGATGTCATCACGTCTCTGGCAACCGATGGCAAGACGTTGTGGGCAGCCAGCGACGGTAACAAGGCGATTATCTATCGCAACGAGTTAGCGACCGGTCTCTTCTCGCCCTGGAACCGTCAGATCACCGACGACCAGGGGCATTCGTTCAAGGTGCTCGACTTGGAAATAAGTTCGACACCCGCTACACGTGATCCAGAAACTAAGTCGGTGATCGAGCACAACCTCAAGGCCATCGCCGTTCGCAACGCCGTCATTGCCGCCTGCCTCGCGCTTGACAACCAGGTGCTGCTAATGGATAGCGAGACTGGCGACGTCAAGCAGAAGCTGAGCATCCCATCGCCCAAGAGCGTCGCGTTCGATAGCACCGGCGGTTTGCTAGTCCTGTCCAATGGTCAGATCCTGCGCCTGGCGCTCGACGGCAAGACCGTGCCATTCACTGCCGCAACTTACGCTGACGGGCAAAGCTTGAGCGTCGACACTGCTGGCAACGTGTACCTGTCCGTGCGCGGCACCGACCAGAACGTCAAGGTCTTTTCGCCTTCTGGCAAACTGGTTCGGGAGATTGGCGTTCGCGGTGGGCGACCGAGTTACGGTGTCTACAACGAGAACGGGATGCTCAATCCTGCCCAGATCGCCGTCGATCCGACTGGTCGCCTCTGGGTGACCGAGGAAAACCAGAACCCGAAGCGCACGAGCGTTTGGGACGCGAAAACCGGGGCTTTGGTGAAGGACCTTGCTGGCACTACTCCTTATTGTGCCGCAGGCGCGATCAACCCGGATGACCCGACTATGGGATTCATTAATGACACAGTCTACAAAATCGACTGGAAGACTGGCACTTCCAAGCCTGTCTACTCGCTGTCACACCGCGACTTGCCTAACGACCTCTTCCCGCCCAAAGTGATGGATAACGTGTCGCGAGTGGCAAACCATGGCAAGTTCACGTACGTTTACGCCCACAACGGGGTGACAACCCTGTACGACGGCAAGACCTGGCGATCTGCGTCGTCGGTCGGGCAGGTCAAGAGAGTCACGAAGAAGCGAAACGCGAGCCTCAATCCGCTGATTTCGGCGGATCCGTTCTCCAGCCCTCTGTTTGATGGTCACGACGGCCAGAGCTATTCGTGGAGCGACAGGAATGGTGACGGACTCGTCCAGTCCGCCGAACTCGCCTTCGCCGACGTTTCCGTGGACGGCAAGCCGCTCAAACAGCGCCGTTTCTACTGGGGCAGCCTGGCGGACTCCAGCGGAACGTACGCGTTCATCGCGGATGGCACCAAGTCGTTGGTTCGCTACCGGGTCACTGGATACACCGAATGCGGCGCGCCGATCTACGATGTCGCAAAGCCTGATGTGGTCCCAGTCGGCGATCTGCTCGGTAAGGGCAATGGCGAAGGGATGATCGCTTGCGGCGACGATGGACGTATCTATCTTAACCAGAACCCGATTCTTGGCGTCGACAAGTCCGGGAAGGTTCTCGGGACCTATCCTAACAAGTTCACGTCGGTTCACGGTTCACACGATGCTGGCGCTGCTCACGCAGGTTATGTTATCGGGCCATCGTCGTTCCTTGGCACCGCGAACTTTGGCGGCGAGATCGGCGAGGTGTTCGATCTCAACGGTAACCTTGGCGAAAACTACCTGTTCACGGGCGATGGACTGTTGATCCAGACCCTATTCAAGGACCTCCGCGCTGGCTTCGATATTCCTACCAAGGCGATACGCGGTCAAGCGATGGACACAATTACTGGCGGCGGCGAAAGCTTCGGCGGTAACTTCATCAAGACGCGAGACGGCCACGTTTACCTCACAATTGGCCAGACCGATGCGCGCGTGCTTGAAGTCACCGGACTAGACACGGTTATTCGTGTCAAAGGCTCCGTGGCGGTGACTGCCTCTCAGCGCGACGAAGCCGTAAAGCTGGCGGCGGCATCGGCGACTGGCGCGGCTCAGGCGAAGGTGTACGAGATCGCGCGCACCGCAACGCCTCCCGCGAATAATGGGAAACTCGATCAGTGGCCCGAACTGACTGGCTCGAAAACCACCGCGATCGCCATCCAAATCGACGATAGTTATGGCGCACATTACGGCCAGGTTGCGGCCCGATATGATGACACCAACCTGTATCTTGCCTATCGAGTCAATAGTCGCTATAAGGGGATACGTAACGCTGGTCAAGATGAGCACTTGATGTTCAAAGCCGGTGACGCAGTTGATATCATGCTCGGGCCTGAGCCTCAGAATGGCCTCGCTGGCGATATTCGCCTCCTGATGACGATCAAACAGGGCTCGCCGATTGCGGTGATCAACATCAAGCAGGATCCGACTGCTTCGAAGGGGCTTCGATACGAGTTCACTTCGCCGGCTCGCCGGATCCCGTTTGATCGCGTTCAGACGGTCACCGATGTCCAGTTCGCAACATCGCCCACGCCCGACGGATACGCTGTCACCGCTGCTATCCCGTGGAAGTTGCTGAACATCGCCCCGAGGGCTGGCCTCAAGCTGCGAGGGGACTTCGGCATCCTGTTCGCGGACAACGGAGGTACCACGACTGTGTCGCGCCAATACTGGAGCAACAAGGAAACGGGCCTGGTGAATGACGTCCCTGGCGAAGGTGATATCACCCCAGCGAGATGGGGGCTCTTTGTCCTGAAGTAGGCAAGAGCAAAGGGCGCTCCAGAGCCGCGTGGCGATATTCGTATCGCTGCGCGGCTCATGGGCTAGCCGAGCTTTGGAATTCCGAGCAGAGTGGCAGTTGCCAGCGACACGCGAGCAGCAGTTTGGGAAGTTCGGAGCTTGATATACGCTTAAGCAGTTGGATACAATACTCGTTATCGTGCCGCCCCTGCCGAAATGATCGATAAAGCAGCTACCGACACGAAATAGCCCACGCATCGCTTCCTTAAGGTTTCCCCATATGACTCGCCAAACAAGCACAATGAGATATAAGAACGATGTCCCTTATATGGCGAAAGGACTGGCGGTCGACCGTGTTTGGTTCAGTGGTGGTCGCATAGGGGCGACTTTGTTGGGCCACGGCGGGATCGGCGAAATCCTCTATTTCGGCGCTCAGGAACAGGCCGGACATACGTTTTTTAGGACCAATTCCCCCGAGTCTGCCTGGGCCAAGCTCTTTCGCCTCTGCATCGTGATCGACGGCGCAACCTATTATCCGGAATTCAGCCACACGCGGCTCTACCCCTTCGGTTGCACGACTGAATGCGAAATAGCCGGTGTACGATTCGGCTACGAACTCGTACTGCTCAATGATGCCCTGGTGCAGAGGGTGGTTATCATTGCCAACCCAGCAGGCTGCAAACTAGCGCTCAAGCTGATCTTTCACGGTCACAGTACGGTGTCGCGTCCGCATCGCCAGTGGTCGCCGTGGAGCTTTGACGACGCCAATAGCGTGCTGACCGCTTCGGTGGTCGACGAAATCCCCGAGGACGTGTGCGCCCAGCAGATCGAGGAAAAGCGTAACGAACTGCGAATGAACTTCCCGGTGTCGGATGTGCCGCGTGGCGAAACAAACATTACTGTTGCTTCGAATCTCAGCAGCTCAATGATTAGTACGAATCACGGGTTCAAGTATTACCTGCAAACCGAAACTTTCACCGACTCAGCCGCATTCTTTCTGGTGTTCGCTCCAGATAAGGAGCAGTCTCGTGCCCGTCTCGCGGTACTGCGGAACGATGTCGCGGCGGAATGCGCTGGGGCTTTAGCGAGCTTCGCGGGCCGACTTGCGGATTCGCCGGCGATTAGCATCCCCGGTCAGCCCGCAGTTCAGTCCTGCTTGCGCATCCTGCCTACCGTGGTCGACTCTCTGGAGGCCAAGGACATCCCCGGTGGCTTTCGCGCTGCCGCCCATGGGTATTGGGTGTGGTTGGACCTGTTTTTCAACGCCACCGCGTTCACATGGGCCAATGACGCCGACTCGCTGCGCGACATGTTACTGCTCTTCCGCTCGATGTCCGACCCGGAGCTAGGTCTCCCTAAGCTGCTGACCACGACCCTTGAGCCGCTCCTCGGTGCCGAGTGGGTGGAGCAATGCCTCTTCATTCCCGCTCTCTACCACTACTACTGCCACACCGGAGACCGCCAGACCCTCGTCGAGTTGTATCCGTTCGTTACCTGGCTGATGGACAAGTGCCTTGCCAAGGAGGCCGGTGACAGTGGGTTAATCGAAGGGATCGGCATGCCCGACTTCCCCATGGACATGGACGGCCATGACCTCTGCAGCAGCGGCAACAGTATCGCGTATCAGGCTCTCAAGTGCCTTGAAGCGCTTGCTCGCGAAATGGACGACACGAAAGCGGCGGACCGTTATGCGACTAGGGCGATCACGGCCTGCGACAGTTTCCTGAAATATTTCTACGATCCCGCCAATGGGTATTTCGTGGACTCGGTTTCCGCAACAGACTACAAAAAGCGTTCGCACTATCCGGTCTTCGCCATTCTCTGGGTGAGCCAATTTGCCGCCGACCTATTGGGTGACCATGCAAATCAGATCGCTGCATTCCAGGCCGCGAACTTTACTCGTCCGCACGGTATCGGAGGCATGATACCCAGTTGGGACTCCGCATACCCGGCGGATGGCAACCAACTTATCGCGTACTATCCCAGTTGGTCTGAAGGCTTTTACCGCAACACGATGCGGCTGGCGGGTCGAGCAGAAGGGCTGGAGAAGTGGTTCGACGATGTCGCCTGGTTTTGGAACCAAAACACCCTGCCCGAGGGCTTCACCTACGATGCGGAGAACGAAGGCGTCACCCTCGACAACCCGGGGAGCAAGCAGGCCTTTGGCGGGCAGGCATGGTACGCCGCATTTTTCAGCGCCATTCTGGGGCTCGCCGTCGACGAGCACGGCTTGACTATTTCGCCAACTCCGCTGCGGCGTCGGATAAGCATAAAGAACCTGCGAGTTCGGGGCTGCCGCATAGACGTCACATTTGGTCGCCAAGATAGTGAAGACGCACTGATCTTCAACGGTCGCCGCCTGGCTGGCTCCACTGTACGGATCCCGTTCAGCGAGTTGAAACCGAGTAATACTATCAATATCTAGAATCGCATCAATCCGCGGAAATGCGACCATCCGGTAATCAGACAATCATATCAGCATCGTAAAAGGACGATCGTATGCCTAACTTAAGCCTCTTTGCACGTGTCTTTCTCGCTATCGTCGCGACCACGGCGTTCGCGGCGCCGCCAGCAAACGCGCAGCAACTCAAAGCGACCGACCGCATTGTCTTCATCGGCGACAGCATCACAGGGCAGGGCGGCAACAACGCGACCGGCGGCTGGGTTGCGCTCATCGGCGAAGGTCTCAAAGCCGCGCACCCCGACGCTGCCCAGACCCTCGTCGCGCTCGGCGGCAGCGGGCAGACGGTCGGAAGCTGGGCAGGTATCGAAAAGAACAGCCGCACTACGTCTCAGACGCTGGACGTTAAGAAATACGATGTCAAGACGGAGCTTGATACGCCCGCCGATGCGATAGTTGTGATGCTTGGCATGAACGACGTCCTAAGCCCATCGCTCAAGGACACTCCGGCGGACATCGAAAAGTGGGCGACAACCTACGAAGCGCTGGTACAGGCGCTCAAGGCGCGCACCGGGGCTAAAATCGTCGGTGTGGCAACTGTGACCCCGTGTACCGAGGACCCCAAGTCCGCCAAGAACCGCGTGCTGGCCAAGCTTAACGAACAGATCGCGCGCATTGCCAAGGCTGACGGTTTCGCGTTGCTGCCGACGAACGAAACGGCGTGGAGTATTCAGGCGGAAGGCCGCACGTGGAACTCGCAGTTTCACATCACCAACGATACCGTACACCCGTCCGGTCCTGGCCATCTGGCGATCGCTATGGGAATGCTTACGGGCCTGGGCGAACCAATCGCAGCTAAGTATCTGCGCGACGGCAAGCTAGCCCAGGAGTATGTGCGTGCCGCTGGGGCACTTCCGATTCTGGTAACGCAAATCGCGGCTACGTCAATCGCAGCGAACCCGGATCGTAAAGACGTGGTCATCCGCTATTGGTGGCATGGCGCAACTGGGGCGACAGACGCTCCCACGGTGCATCTCGCCTCGCCGGAAGGCTTTTCAGCGGCGAAGGATCTCCATACGCCGCAGGGAGAATTCCGAACTGCTGGCGTGTGTGACCACTTGACGACAGCTTTCACGGTTACCGCGACCGCAGGAGCGGCCAGCAAGACCTCGACGGCCACGCTTCCCGCTTCGTGGATCGCTGGAATAACGCCTTCGGTGATGGCTGGGTGGACAGTTCGAAATCCATGGACGTTCGATCCTGCTGTCGGCGCCGTTCCCATTGACGAGAAATTGGCGACAGGTGTTGGTTTCGGTGATTCTGCAATCATGTCGGGCACAACCCCCATCGAGTGGACACGCTTTACACCGTCGAATGAATACGTGGGCGGTGCCGACCCGAACAGCATCGATTTTAGCGGTGTAGGCTTCTTCTCTAGCTTCTCGACAGGCTACGCTGCACGCTGGATCTACAGCCCCAAGGAGCGCGCGGTTAAGCTGTCGTTTGCATCTTCGGGGTGGGGTGGCAGCGATCATCTGCAAGTGTGGGTGAACGGTGCAAGTGCGTACGCTGGCCACTTCGGTCGCGTACCGAAGGAGCAGGCTGTGGCGGAGACAAAGCTGAAAGCAGGGTGGAACTCGCTCGTCCTCAAGTCTGCGCACCTGCAATGGCTGTGGCAGGTCTCCGTGGGCGTAAGCCCGCTGGCAGGCGACGATCTTGCCGACCTGCGCTACGCAACGGTTGCCCCGAAGTAGTGGCGGGCGGAGCGCCCGTTATGACTATGCCGAACGAAAACCAACCCCGCTACCTGGAATAGGTGGCGGGGTTGGTGGTCATTTGTACCTTGCCAGCTTACTTCCATGGATTTAGAAGAGTGATATTGGTACCCGCAAAGTCAGATTCGTTCCTGGTAACAAGAGTGCAATTGTTGACAAGCGCTACCGCCGCGATTAGGGAGTCCATCAGTGGGAGGGGGCGCCCCTGCCGTTCCAGGTTAGCGGTCATGTTGCCCCAAGCCATCATGATGTTCGTGTCCATTGGAAGAATATTCGGCACGCTCCTCGTAAGTAAATCGGTATGCAGCCACTGAGTCAATTCCTGCCTTCGGCGCCCATTTTGCATTTTGGCGATACCCCTACAAATTTCGCCGATTGAGATGACCGAAATATATGTATCCGTGGGAGGCAGCGAACTCACTAGGGATACAACGTTGTGATCCGGCGTTTTGCCAATCATCGCGGAAAGTACATTTGTATCCAACAGGTATTTCATGAGAGGTCGATCTCTCGGATGGCAGCCGTGTCTCGCGTAATATCTAGGTCGCCATCTCCGCGTGGGGCGTTCAAAAAGCATGCCACTATGCCTTCGCGCCTGCCGACTAGATTGTCGTAGTCCTGGGCAGAAAGCACTACGGCTGTTGCCAACCCTCGCTTGGTGATAGTTTGAGGGCCTTCTGACGCCGCCCGCGTGATTACTTCGCTCAGTTTATTCTTTGCCTCTTGGATTTGCCATACTTGAGCCATACTGCCTCCAAACAATCTAGACTGTCTAGATTTATTCTACCACAGATTACACGCGCCAAAACAACCCCGCTGCCTTTGTCGGCGGCGGGGTTGCTCGTAATCGAGACGCTGAGCTTACGCGGCGGCGAGTGCTTCGTCGGCCACGGGAAGGGCGATCGACTCGGCGACTGCGGGCTGGGTGGCGTAAACGCTAATTCGGCGGCGCTTCTTGTTGCCTTCGAACTTGACGTAGCCGTCGATCAGCGAGAACAGCGTGTGGTCCTTGCCCATGCCAACATTGGTGCCTGGGTCGAACTGGGTGCCGCGCTGGCGAATCAGGATGGAGCCGGGCTTCACCAGCTCGCCGGCGTACTCTTTGACGCCAAGCATTTGTGGGTTGCTGTCGCGCCCGTTCCGTGACGAGCCGACGCCTTTTTTGTGGGCCATTTACTTAAATCCTTCGTGAAATCGGTACGATCAGGTTCGAAGCGGTACTAGTTGAGTACGATCGAGTTGATCTTTACCTTGGTTAATTCCTGGCGATGTCCGTAGTGGTTGCGGACGTTCTTTTTCGCCTTGTACGTGAAACCGTCGATCTTCGGGCCCTTGGCCTCGGCGACGATTGTAGCCGACACGGTGGCATTGCTAACCGTGGGAGCACCGAACACAGGAGCGTCATTGCCTCCGATGGCGAGGATCTCCTTGACTTCGAGTGCGTCGCCGGCGGCTCCGGGGAGCTTGTCAACCAGGAGAGTTTCATTCTCCTCAACGCGATACTGTTTTCCGCCTAAGCGAATGATGGCATACATAGAGCTTTATCCTTGTCTACACAAAACAACGGCTAGTAGTATACCGCAGCCGGATTGCCTCTGTCAATAGATAATGAGATTCTGTCGGACAATTGAATCTATGCTTCGATTTGCTTGAGTCTGGAGCTGATTGCTCTCCCTTGAAAGTCGTTTGCTTCCACTATTGGGTTTTTTAGCCGAATTGCGACTGATAATAATGCACGCAAATAGTGAATTCTGCGATTTCCGCATTGACACGGCTAATTTCAGGTCGGTATAATACGCAACAGGCATAGATCCCGCCCACCAAATAGGTGAGCGAACTGGGATGTGACAAGTCGAAAACAATAGCCATTGTTCGACGTCATGCAAGGAGCACAGTACTGGTATGGTTCCCGTCGCCCTAAATGTAGGTTTTGACAATTACGTCATCAGCGATAAAGTTATCGCTCTCGTCAGCAGTGATTCCGCACCGATGCGCCGAGTCATTCAAGAGTTCCGTAAGACTGGTCGTCTCATCGACGCCACTCAGGGACGAAAGACTAAGAGCGTCGTTTTCCTTGAGAGCGGTCAGATCGCAGCATCTGCCCTTCCTCAGGAAATCCTTATGCGCCGCGTCAGTGGCGATACCAAGGCCGCCCCGGATCCGTCCGAAGAAGACGACGAAGAAGGCGAATAGTCCCGCGCTTTGCTCTTGGGCCGTCGCAAGCAGGCTTTGCGGCGGCCCAAGTCCGCACTCTCCCTCCGTTGCGGTTTGATGTCTGCCGTCGAAATTTCGCGGTGGCAGTATTACAGCATTCACGTTGCAGTCAAACCTTAGACGCGAGGCCTTGTTCGGTTCACGTTGAGTTGCGGTCCATTATCGCGCCTTCGGAGGCGCGGATAGGGTCCAGGCTCAGCCTGGTAAGGCAAGGGAATTTTGAACTCCACAATCGCAAGTGTTTCCGGCAATGAAGGACTCCTGATCGTCGTATCCGGACCGTCCGCCGTCGGAAAAGATACCATCCTCGACAGGCTGCTGTACGAAAGCGGCCAGCACCGCCACCCTGTGCGGCGATGCGTCACCGTCACCACTCGCGAACCCAGAGCGGGCGAGCGCGACGGTATCGACTACTACTTCGTTAACGTTTCCCAGTTCCAAAAGATGGCGGAGGACGACGGTTTCCTCGAATATGCCAACGTCTTTGGTAACTGGTACGGGACCCCACGCCAGTGGGTCGCTGACCAACGCGCAGCGGGCACCGACGTCATCCTCAAGATCGACGTGCAAGGTGCGCTCACGGTGCAGGAACGCGTCTCTGACGCGCTTCTCATCTTCTTCACTCCACCATCCCTCGCCGAACTTGAGCGTCGCCTACGGGCACGCAATACCGAGTCCGAAGAGCAGATCGCGCGCCGACTCCTTGACGCCCGTAACGAAATGGCCCAGATGCCGCATTACGACTATGTCATTGTCAACGAGCTAGTAGACAACGCAGTCGTCGATTGCGCGGCCGTTTTGCGTGCCGAACACTGCCGAGTCCGCCGCCCCGCATCCCTCCAGCGATAGAGCATCTTGCCCATCGAGGAGTGATGGTAAGTATCCACTGACAGGTCGTCGCCGATAAGGCGAAAGTTGTCACGCCGACCAGACACCTGCGCCGACCTGTCTGAAATTGATATTCATTCCTCGCGATTGCCCAATTCCAGCTATGGATGTTTCTCTTTGAGTGACCTATAATTGACCCGTTGACCGCAACTGCGGTACTCGAGTTTCATTATTAACGAGGAGAGAATCTCATGACCGATACCCTAGCCCGAATCGATGTCCCCAAGATGCTCGACGACAAGCAAGTGAAGAGCTTTGTCGACGACGGCTTCTTGATTGCCCCCGGAATCATCACCCCCGACGAAATCGAAGAGCTGAAGCGCGATACCGTCAAGATCGCACGAGGTGAATATCCCTGCGAAACCCTTAAGCCCCGCGGCGACGGTCAAACCGACCAAGAGGTGCTCGAAGGCATACTCTGCATCCATCAGCCGCACTATATCAGCCCGATATCGCAAAAGTACGTGGCGCATCCCAAAATCTGTGGCATTCTGAGCCAGATCACCGCCGCTCATCTGCCTTACTGGGACGGCTCCGTCAAATGCATGCAGTCCATGCTGTTCGTCAAGCCTCCCGAATTCCAGGGACAAGCGTGGCATCAGGACGAGATCTATATCCCCACCCGAGACCGCTCGCTTATCGGCGCGTGGATAGCTATCGACGATGCCACCATCCCCAACGGCTGCCTCTGGGTCGTTCCCGGTTCCCATCGCACCGGCTACCTGTATCCCCAGCGGCCGCACAATAACGCCGACGAGTTTGACTTCTCCCCGGAGAGCTTCGGGTTCGAGGAATCCGAGGAAGTCCCTGTGGAAGTGAAGGCGGGCACAGTCGTGTTCTTCAACGGCTATCTTCTGCACCGGTCGCGCAAGAATCGCTCCGACATCTACCGCCGCGTCCTCGTGAACCACTACTGCAACGCGTGGTCACTGCTGCCGTGGAGCGTCAAGGAAGGCGAAAGCGTTGCCAACGCCGACCGCCGCACCGTCGTCCCCGTCGCGGGAGTCGACCCATACGCCTGGAAGGGCTACGAACAGACGCCTAACAATGTGTGGCTGCGTGAATGCAAAACGTCGCGTGAGAAGGTCGCCGTAGGGTAGGGATAGGAACGGAAGAGATTAGGAAGGCTCGGGCCGCCTGGGCCTTCTTTGGTAAAGGGTGGCGTTAAGCTTGCCTGGCTGGGTTTGCGCCACCCTTTAGTTGTCAAAATGAGGCTCGGGGACATGGGGTAACATGACGCTATTATTATGACGCCCGCCATCGCCAGCCTTGAAACGCCACGCCTCACGCTTCGCCCACTCCGCTTTGAAGATGCCACGCGGATCCAGGAGCTATTTCCACACCCCGAAATAGTCAAATATCTCGACGTGGTCGTCCCGTGGCCGTATCCCGCTGACGGTGCGGCCCAGTTTCTTGCCCGGGTGCTCCCCGAAGTCGATACCGGCGTGCGATACTCGTGGGCAATCACCGAAACGGCTGCAGCTGACGATGCGCTGATTGGCCTCATCGAGCTAACCCCAAACAACCCCAACGATCACCGTGGTTTCTGGCTCGGTCTCCCGTACCACGGTCGCGGGTACATGTCAGAAGCTGCAACTGCCGTAACAGACTACGCTTTCGACATCCTACAAATGCCCGAACTCCTTCTGAGCAATGCGGAGCCGAATATCGCGTCGCACCGTCTTAAGGAGAAAGCTGGCGCGACAATCGTCAGCATCATCGACGATGTAGCGTTCGTGGGCGGCCACTTCCGCAAAGTGTCGTGGCGCCTGACACCCGCGGCGTGGGCTTCGCACCGTTGTTCGGCAAGCCGGCATTCGCTCAATCCGTCGCGAAGCGACCACTAAAGAAGGCCCCGGCGGCCCGAGCCGTCCTGAATCCTCTCCCTCACGCCCAGGCTACTCCATCGCCGCGTGCGCCCCCGAGCTTGCTGGTACTACCGACGCCTTGCGCAGCAGCAACACTGCGGGCAATGTGATCAGGTTGATCACCAGCAGCATCACGAACGCATCGTTGTAACCCATCGAGAGCGCCTGCCGCATAAGCGCACCGTCGAGCACGTGCAGCCCGGCGGCCTGCGCAGCGGCGTGGCTGTAGCCGTGCGCCATGAACCCGCCCGTGAGCGCGTGTAGTCTGTCGGAGAATGGCGTATTTGTAATGGCGTAGTTGGTCAGCAGGTCGGCTCGATGGAGCTGGATCTGGTGCTCGACGTATGTGGCCAGCGCCGCAATGCCGAACGATCCTCCCAACTGCCGCGACAGGCTCAGCAAACCAGACGCTTGCTGCAACTCACTCGGCTTCAGGCTCGCGAATGCCGCCTGGTTGAGCGGCACGAACAAGAATCCCGCGCCGAAACCACGCAGCAGCAGAGCAAATGTCGTGTCCTCCTGACCGGATTGCGACGACAGCGAACCCATCAGATACATCGCGATCATGGTCATACCCGTCCCGAACAAAATCACGAGACGTATATCCACCAGCGGTCGAGACCGGTTCAGGATCGCGCCGCAAGCGACTATGCTCAAGGCCGTTGCCATACCGCCCGGAAGCAGCGCGAGGCCAATCTGCATCGACGTGAACCCGAGTATGGTGTGCGCGAGCAGCGGGAACAAGTAGGTCACGCCGTACAATCCAAAACCGAGCGCGATGAACAGAAACAGACACGCCGATAGAGTCGGGTTCTTCATGACCCGGAAATCGATCACCGGAACGCGGTTCTTAGGCGATAGCTGCCACCAGATCAGCCCGGCGAGAGCGACCACCGATATAACACTCAATGCCGTGATTGTGGGGTCCTCGAACCAGTCGTTGCTTTGCCCCTCCTCCAGCACGTATTGCATTCCGCCAAGGCCAATAGCGAGCAGGCCGATACCGGACCAGTCCACCGGACGGTTCGACACGCGCTCCTCAGTATCGTGCAGGTACATCATGACCAAAATCGTCGCCAGCAACCCGATAGGCACGTTGATGAGGAAGCACCAGTTCCACGTGTAGTTGTCTGTGATCCAGCCACCCAGAGTGGGACCGAGGGTAGGGGCGACTGTGAGGCCCATCATAAAGATGCCCTGCACCATACCCTGCTCCTTCGGCGGGAACACTTGCATCAATGTCGCTTGCGCGGTCGAAAGTAGCGCCGCTCCGCCCGCCCCCTGGATTACGCGCCAGAAGACGATCTCGGGAAGTGTATGAGATGTGCCGCAGAAGAAGGACGACACGATGAACACGATGATGGAACCTGTCAGGTAGCGCTTGCGCCCGAACCGGTCGGTGAAGAACGCGGTCATCGGCAAAAAGATGACATTGCTGAGGATATATCCAGTCACCACCCAGCCAATTTCCTGGCTCGTCGCTCCGAGGTTGCCCGCCATCTGGGGCAGGCAGACGTTTACGATCGTAGTATCCAGCACCTGCAAGATCGCAGCGGTGATCAACCCCGCGAGGATCAGCCACCGTGCCGGATTGAGTTCGGCTGGCCCGTGCAAGCTACCAGGAGCCACTGGCGAGGGCAACTCAACAGCAGAGCTGATTTCGTCCTCGATTTCCGCGATAAGAGAATCCTGTAAATCGTTCTTACTACTCATTGTGGGTACTGCTTTATTCGTCCAAACTAGCCCGCTTCACGACCGCGAACGTATGCCATCAACAAAAAGCTGCGCAACATTGTCCACCAACGACTTTGCCGTCACTTCAGGCATCTCGACAAGCTCGTCGTAGCGGATATCGCAGACGAGCGCGAGGAGGCTGTGTACGATTAGCAAGCTTGGGATTGATGGCGTTATGCTGCCGTCGGCCTGTCCGGCATCCACTATAGCGCGAATGACGGAGACGCGGCGGTCGAACACTCGCTTGTAGTCGGGGTGAGCCTTGATAGGCAACAGGGCTGGGCGCGCTTTTGCTATGGCTGCTGGCCCTGGCGCAAGACGCAGTTCTATCATCCAGTGGACTATGCGATCCAGCCGCGCTAGCGGAGGAAGCGATGCGTCCAGTTGCTCGATTTCGAGGATACCTTTCTCAACTAGCGTCAACACCGCTCGTAGGACAAGCTCGTCCTTCGAACGAAAGTGGTGATACAGCGTCTGGCGTGATATCCCGACTCGCTCCGCAACCGCCTCCATCGTAAGCGCCTCGAAGCCTTTTTCGGCAAGCAGCGCAAACGCCGCCGCGAGAATCGCCTCGTCGCGCGCCTCCCGCTGCCTCTCGCGAAGCCCTGGACGAAAACTTGGCAGTTCACTACTCGAATTGTTCAACACTATACTAGTCACACAAATAGTTTACATGAGTGTCAAATATTTGTCAACTTTGTAACGCAACATCGGCCATGTTCTACGTATCGAACCCCTCGCCAGACCACAGGAAGCGCCATCGGATGCAACTCGTAGTTGCCGCCAGCCGCATAGGCTGACCCGGCGGCGAGCCGTCCAGGACCATCCACAGCAACCGCTAACGCCGCGCCCGCACGTACAGCCGCTCCATCACCACAGAGCAACGGGCTGCCTCGCGGACCGTCACCAGCGGGATCGCAAGCTTGCGGCCAAGTTGCGCATCCCAGAACAAGCTAAATGCGTGCGGCGCCGCTTCTGGTAGTGCGCTCCATGGTCGTTCGCCGTCAGCGCCGTCCACAAGATCCGAGTAGTAGCGAAGCTCGCCGCCGACATACCGGATTTGGCCCTTCGTGCCGTGCACCTCGACACCTGACCGCAGCTTGGCATCGACCCAGCTTGCCTCAAAAGTGGCGATCGCGCCGGAAGCGAACGTCACCATGCCTGTGCCGTACTCATCGATTGCAGTACCAGCTCTGCCGGTGCGACTGCCGATAGAGGCTGCTACATGCAACACGTCGCCCTCGGTAGCGGTGAAAGTGTCCAAAATCACGTCAAGGGGGAGTGATCCAAGATCGAAGAACCCTCCTCCGCCGGCGCGCATCGGGTCCATCAGCCAGTCGTACTGGCCATCGAACCACCCGCGCAGAAGCCCGTCATGGCAGAGCGCATATCGAGCACGCGTCACGCGCCCAAGGTGACCGGCGGCGATCTCCTGCTTCACGAATCGGTGGATAGGATCACCCCGGCTGAAGTAGCCGCATTGGAACAGCACCCCAGACCTCTCCACCGCATCTGCCATCGCCGCCGCGTCCGCTGCGCCCAATCCGAGTGGTTTATCGCAGTAGATCCCCTTGCCTGCGTTCGCCGCCGCTGTGACCAGCTCAAGGTGCTGATCTGTCTCCGAGCAGACAATCACCGACGTCACTTCCTCGTCCCGTAGCACCGTCTCAATGTCGGCTGCGAACTTTGCCCCAAGCGCGGTCGCGTGATGAGCCGCGCGGACCGGGTCGCTATCATAGACCGACTTGACGCTAACTTCGCCTGCGCGGTTCTGTAGCATCTTGGTAACGCCGGGCATGTGGATATGGCCTACGCCTAGAAACGCCGTGACTAATTGCATATGATCACCTTTACCCAACCCATCGCCACAAACCGCGAAGCGACACCGGATGCAACTCGCAGTTGCCGCCAGCCGCGTAGGCTGCCCAGGTGGCGAGCCGCCAGGCTGAGCCTGGACCCTTTCTGCGCCTCGGAAGGCGCGAATCAACCTCAGGCCCCCCAACTAGGCTACTTCTGGTGCTCACCGACAGAAACCAAAGGCTGCTCCGCATGCTAAGCGGAGCAGCCTTTACCCTACGAGCCACGTACCTACGCCGCTATTTGGTGAACGTCCACTTACCCCACAGCTTGGGCGTCAGTTCCGCCTCGCTGGGGACATCGGCGGTGATGCCGGTGGCCTTGTTGTTCCAGTATACTCGCTGCAGTGTCTGCGCGCCGTCGCCTCGCAGGATGCCAAGGTCCGCACGGATTGTGCCGCCAGCGACTGGCTTAAGGCCGAGGAGAGCGAGCGGGACAGTGACGATATAGTTGCCCTTGCCCGCTGGTGTCAGCTGGACCTGCGTACTGACATCCTCAACCGCGTCGATTGTTATCGTGCGCCACGGCGACGAGAACGATACCGGGGTCTTGGTTCCTGCGACCTTGGCGCGATAGAGAACCGCCCACGTCTTGCCTTGCTTCTTGGTGACGAGCAATCGCAGTCCGCCGGGGCTCGTTTCGACCTGCAGATCGAGCGCGCCACCTGTCTTGAACGGGGCGTTAAGCTCGTTGCCGGAGTTCGCGAGCAGGTTGTTATCGCCCGTTCGCCATGCGGCGTAGAGGTTGTCGCCCGAGACGACCACTGCCGCGCTGATGTCGTACGGCTTGCTGTCGCTGTTGAAGTTCGCAGCAGTCCCGCGCCGGTCGATGATTGCCCAATCGCGAACAGGCCACTGCTCAAAGTGTCCATCGAGAACGGGAGGAGCATCCGTGATCGGCACGTTCAGGTTGCCGCTGCCCAGCTGGCTCTGTCGCTCGGCTTCTTGCTGAACGAAGAACGCCTGCGAATCGGCGATATCCTTTGCGGTCACCGTCAGAGGCTGAGCCGAGATCCGTTTGATCTGCTCCAGCCCAGACACGCTCACAATAGCGTTCCGCGCGCCGTCGATAAGGTAGATGGCCCCGTCTTCCGTCTGGTTGATCGTCGGGAAGAAGTTCTCGTCGTGTAGGCTGACTTCATTCAACAGCATGCCGCGTTGGGCGATCGGCATCGACCACGGTTTGCCCTGCCGCCCATCCTGGAACAACTGCGCCACGAACAATCCGTCTTCGGTGAAGACATACATATTGCCCATGTTGGCGTTCAGCGACCAAAGCGGACCCGCTTCGCCGGTCTTGGGCGTGACGAAGCCGCCAAGGAGACGGGTCGTGCCAATCAACTCGCCCGGGAATGTCGGCGTTGCAGCGCTATGCGATGCATGCAAGCCTGGCCAAACGCTCGGATAACTCCAGAGCGGGACGCCGTTCTTGACGCCGCCGATGCCTTCGGGAGCGAAGGGCTGGGGGGCGATCGTGAGGATTGTCCAGCCGCCCGGCGATAGCATTGCCTGATCGCCGCCGCTGCTTGTCGGTTTCTGGGATCCCTCGACAAGCACCTTCGATGTGTCGAGGCTGTATACAGGTGTTCCATTAGCGGTGAAACGTGTTGGGGCGAACGCTGTCGCCTTCCCGTCCACCCGTGATTCGACCATAGTGAGGTCGGGCATGAGGGTAACGCCGCCAACGTCACCTGCCTTGATCGTCACTTCGGCAGGTTGAGCGATACCGTCACCGTTCAAGTCCGACCATGCAAACAGCGCCTGGTTTTTCCAATAGTCGCCGTCAGGATTCAGCGTAGCCGGCCAAGAGGGCCTGAACGCCGCTGTCTTGAGAAGGCTCCAGTTATTCGCGCGTCCCATCGCCGCACAAGGAACAGCGATGCCGTTCTGGTTGCGGAACAGCGTGATTGCAGGAGCGCCATTCGTCGGGCTGCTGTTGTATGAGTTCGTATAATACTGCTTTCCGTTGGCATAAACTGCTAACTCGGGAGCATCGCCAGGCACCGCCTGCTCAATAGCATCCTCGCGGCGAATAATGCGCGATGGCACGCTCTGCCCCGCCGCCCAATCGAGCTTGAACGCCATCCCGTCATAGTAGAACGTTGTCTTGTCACGTGAATCTAGCGTACCGCCGCCGCCGTAGCGGGCCGGACCGTAGAATGTCTTGATCACTTTGCCGTCTGTGTCCCACACGCTCACTCGCTTTGGCTGGAAGTCCTTTTCCGCCACCCACAAATGATTGGACGAGTCGACGGTCAATCCCAATGGATGGTTCATGTGGAGCGGATCATAGGGACCGGCAGCCGGAGCACCCGCGTGCCCGATGGTCCGCTGCAGTGTGCCGTTAGCCGCGAATACCTTCACCTGATGGCTATTGCCCCAGTCTGCAATATAGATGCTCCCTGCTGCATCGACAGTGATGCCGCGCGGATCTTCCAAGCCGGTTGAAATCAGCGTCTTGGCGCTATCCAACGATGTCGCGGCGCGAAGGTCACCTTCGAATCGGACCAATTTCTTGCCGCTAAGCAGGAGCAATGCGCCGCTGCTGTCGAATGCTGCTCCTCGCGGGTCGTCGACCGCAAGCTTCGCGAGCGGCTTGCCCGTCGCCGCGTCCACCAGCTGCAGGGCATTTGCGGCGGTCATGCTAATGACAATAACGCCACCCTGCACAGCAAATCCGCCGAGATAGTTGCTTACGTCGCCGAGGTTCGTTCCCGTCACCGTGTCTGCACCGGCTCCGACTGCAAATTGGAGAACAGGGATCGCGCGATCACCCTTCGCCGTCAGTGCGGTCAGCCGAATCTCGCCAGAGTTACCCTTGGGATTTTCCTTCCACGCCGCAGCAACATACGCGCAGTCAGTGGCGACACCCTTAGCAGCATCTCGCGCCATGTACGGCGCTGATGTCCAGTTGCCGCCTACCCAAGTCCGGCCTCCGATCTTCTTGCCATCGAGGTCGAGCCATACAAGTCCTGAACCGCCTTCGGCGATATGGCATCCAATGTAGACCATCGGCTTTCCGTTTGGGGAAGACTCCGCTGGTACAAAAAGCGCCGCTTGTGCCGGAGTGTGCGTCGTCAGCCATCCACCGGTGCCGTCGGTTGTGTGCCAGGGAGGATTGCCCGACGCGTTGATTGCGAATTCGTATTTAAGGTCGACTTGGGGACGAACCAAGCCGCGCACTTTATAAGCGCCAGGTGCGACATAAGACTGGGGAATATGATACAGCCCGTGGGCTGCAGCGTCCTTGTCGCGTTTGAGGTCATCGGTAGCGTCCCACCAGACCGTGTTGGCTCCGGCTGGGAACTTGGTCGCTGAAACGAGGTTGCGGACCCGCTTGCCCGACGCATCTTCGATTACCAACGTTACGTAACCCGGCGTCGCTAGCGTGAACCGAATCGGAATCGGAGCATGGGCGATCACGGTGGGCGTGGGCTTTGTGATCACGGCAGTTTGTGCAGGCAGCGTTCCGAGTGCCTGTACGGCGACGATCTCACCCAGCCAAACTCGTTTGCCATCCTCAGTCCGCTTGTTAAGGTGAGGGTGGCTCTCTTGCGAAACGGCCATCATACGGACCCGAATCGCTCGAGTCGTTAATGGCGTCGCAAAGTCTACTCCGTTTGGCCAAAACTGATACGGGTAACCGTTGATAAGCCCGCTGATAGGCATGACCGTTCGCCAATCACCGTCGCCTGCCTCGTTGGGATTCTTATCTGCGGGTCCAGCGTATGTTTGAATATCACCGGCGCTAAAACCGGTCCAGAGGAAATCTAGGCCCGCGAGTTTGACTGGGGTTGGCCACGTCAGTGTGACCCATTCAGGGTGTTCTGCGGAGATCTTCTCGGTTAGCGGAGCCTGCGATGTGTTGTCCCATGCGCCCCATGTCCCGTTGTTCGTGCCATCATTAATGCGCGATGCTCGCTCATTCCCAGATCGAGTGCGCGCGATTGCTTGCTGAGCCACATTGGCGTAACGCCCCGAAATCACAGTCACGCCGCCGAGCCAGCCAGCAAATGTTTGATCGGTAACCAAGGCGGTGTGGCTGAACCGCAACGCTCGCGTGGTCGTCCCAGGGGGCAATACCCAGAGCGCATAGTCTTCGCGCGCCGCTTCCGCTTGCGTCACCCCGTTTGCATCTAGCCGCTCTGCCGGTATCCACTGCTCGTCGCTTGCTAGGTTGCCCGGATAAGCCGCCGTCGGCTTCAATACGCTCAATTGTCCCCCGCCGCGCACCAGTACCGAGCCTATCGCGATGGGCTTAAGGAAGCCGACGCGCAAGAAGCGTCGCCCAGGTGTCTTCGAGTCGCCAAACGCCACTCCAGACCAGTTCGAGTGACTCGACAACGTCCATACTGCGGCTGTAGGTCCGTCCTTCGACGCTGGATCAGCGGATTCCACGCCATCGACGTAT
Organism: Capsulimonadaceae bacterium; assembly: GCA_036504535.1. GTDB lineage: Bacteria > Armatimonadota > Armatimonadia > Armatimonadales > Capsulimonadaceae > JARLGU01. The sequence goes on along the minus strand of DASXUY010000045.1, from coordinate 10,335 downwards.
CCGTGGAATACGCTGGCGTCAAGGTCGGCTGCCGCAACCGTCGTATCGAACTGGGACGCCGCGTGCGTTGGCGTTTGGGATGTAATAAGCGATGTGGCAAGCAGCAATGCCGTGCCAATGGCTGGCAGGACGGCGAAGATGCCGTTTCGAGGCGCCGAGGTGATCATGGGGTGGCCTTTCAAGATTTCGCGCCGGTGAGCGGCGCCTAGGTGTGGGTAACGGATCGTGAAAAAAGAGCGCGGATCCAAAGGGACCCGCTTCAATTGAAATTTCTTTTAATACTTGAAGGGCATCGTACGGGTCACCCGGTTCGCGAGTTTGTTCTGCGAACACGGTCGGTTGATAGCACTATTGATACCCACGGAACCGCTGCGACCACACCCTCCTGTGCTCGCAGCGGATATCCGATTTAAAGCGCGCTGAAGGTTGCTGCCCATCGCGTGCTTGTATATTCCGTACCGGCGGCCCGTGAACCCGTCGGGGCATCGGTCGAATTGGTTCCTGCATTAAGACCCGGGGAGACTGTGGATCCGAGGCAGAACTTAACGTGGCCGTCCATGAAGATGTAGTTTGCGCCGCTGTTATGTCGCCCCTCAACGCCATCGTTAAGGCTACCGCCGGCATTTGTTCCGCACGTTGTGGCGCCCACGTCCCCGAGGTAGCCAACAGTGCACTTGGCGAGCGTTTGAGTGTTCACTTGCTGATCGGTTTCGTTCAGGCGGTCATAGCCATTGCCTACCGCCGACCCTCTGCCGCCGCTGCCGAAGTTAGTTGTTGTGGACGAAAGGTCGCTCATCTTGCTCCCGCGAATCTCGAAAAGAGCAACAGTCCGGCTGGGGACCGTAAACTTCGAGATCGCTCGACCGGGCATATTGGACTTATCGTTATACGCCGTATTTAAGTTCAGCGCATATGAACAGATATCCTGAGTACCGCTTGTCGGATCGCTTGGGCATACAAAGCTCTTCTTCGCCTTTATATACGGATAGATCTGAGCAGACCATCCCAAACCAGCGAAATATTGATAGAAGGTCGAGCCGAAGGATTCGCTCAGCCCGCAGATCGACATTTCGTCATAATCTTGCATGTATTGAACGAGTCCCAAACCCATCTGCTTCTCATTGCTCGCGCAACTGATCGCGCGAGCCTTCTCTCGAGCCGTTGCGAACACGGGGAAAAGAATAGCTGCGAGAATAGAGATAATAGCGATAACTACGAGAAGCTCAATAAGAGTGAATCCACTGCGTCGTTTCATCTGTGCACCTCCGATTAGTTGTCTTGCGGTCGTGTCTGTGATTGGATTGGTTGACCGCCCTTGCATTGAATGGAAATCTGAAATACTAGCGAATACTGAATGTCGCCGCCCATTTGCTGTTGGTAGAACCCGTTCCAGACGCGCGTTTGTTCGTGTCATCCTCGTCGTCTGTAATACTGGTAGCAGTGCTACCGGCGGAGACGGTTGTGCCCTTGAGCCACTTGACATGGCCGTCACAGAACGCAAACACCGACCCACTGTTGTGCTGACCGTCAGCGTCGACGAGAGGATTGTAGATACCGCCCCCAGTGTTGTAGGCACCTGGAGGGTAGGCATAGTTATTGCTGGTCGCGTAAGCTGCGCACGTTGCCGCGCCGAGATTGCCGAGATAGCCAGTTGCACATTTGCCTATGCCAAATGCCCCGCTACCTTGCTGCGTTTGGTCCAGCAGCCAATAGCCGTTTCCGACCGGAGTGCCCCAGTTGTAGCAGGAGTAGTTTCCCGGATAGTAGCCCTGCACGAAAGAGCCACTAAGATTGTAGGCGACCTGCGTGATGTTGGTGACCGGTGTTCCACGGCCCTCGAAGATCAATACACTCATCGCTGGAGCAATGAACGAAGAGGCCACGTTACCGATCCTATAGCCGCTGTTGATATTGACGGCGGTATTGGTGTTAAGAATGTAGGAGCAGATGGTTGCGGACGCACTTCCGGAGGTCTTCGAGTTCGGGTTCTTGGGATTGGTCGGATCGTCCGGACACGTGTAAATCCCTTTGGACTGGACGTAGGGATAAAGCTGGGATCCCCAAGCCAGTCCATGGGCCATAATGCCCCCGTTCGGGATCGTCATCGGCGCGCCGCACGGCACCAACTCGTCATAGTCCTGGACATACTGGATCCAAGCGAGGGCGAGTTGCTTGACGTTGCTGGTGCACTGAGTTTGCCGAGCCTTCTCGCGTGCGGTTGCGAAGACGGGAAAAAGTATAGCTGCGAGAATCGCTATAATTGCGATAACTACGAGGAGCTCGATTAAAGTGAAAGCGGTCTTACGTTTCATAACCTAAATCCTATCAGTGTCCGAATAGACATACTGCCCGCGCCGCTGTCGAGATTCGATGTCGCGCGCAGACTGTGTCGATGACCGCGATACGAGGTGCGAGCGGAGACGGGTCTCACTAACCGGGGTCGATCCGGTCATTAAGGATTGCAGAACCTTGGCTGCTTCTGCTCCCATGCCGTCAAGCGGCGGGTGCAGGCTAGTCATGTTCACGATCCGTGAGTCTGACAGGTCGTCAAAACCGATCAGCCCGAAGTCACGGCCCGCTTCGAGGCCCATGTCGGAAGCGACGTCTAGGAGACCGTGGCCCGCATGGTCGTTCGCCGCCACGATGCCCCACGAGTCAACGCGGTTGGCGAGGAACTCTGCTGCTGCCTGCTTTGTTGCCGTGCGCTGGTCAACTCGTTCTGGATCGGGATTGTCGCCGGCGGCATTGCTTATGACGGGGTACAGGGGACGACCAGCCTTGCGAAGGGCAGACATCACGCCTTCGAGGCGGTGGGATGCCCACCAGGTCTCGGCAAACGGGTTGTAGAACGAGATGTTCTCGTAGCCGCGCTGTATAAGGTGCTGGGCAGCCTGAAACCCGGCATATCCGCTGTCGTAGAAGACTGACGGGATCGACTTGCTGGGACGGGACCCGTCGTGCACCAGTACGATGGGCAGCCCGCTTCGCTCGACCAGAGCTTCTAGTTGGTCAACAATAGAGTTGGGCGGCATGATCACCGCGAGGCCGTCTATGCCGTGGTCAAGCAGCTGCTTGATGCGGGACATGTAGGCCATTTCCGACGTTTCAGTGCCCTTTCGCGACGCCTCAAGGTACTTGACGGTGACGTGTGGCATGGATGCCATCTGCCACTCGAAGGCATGAAGCATGGCGGCGGGCCAGTTGTCGTCAGGCTCGCGGACGGTCTCGGTGTAGGCCCACAGCTGGGTTACGATGCCGACTGTGGCGGACATCCTGGATACGATGGGCGAGGATGCTTCGCGCGGCGGCTCGATGGTTCGGTGACCCGAGTCGGCGACGTCGACGATAGGAACTGTGGTTGAGACAAAGGTCCCTCGCCCGACTCCTGCGACTAGGATCTTGTCGGTTATGAGGCCCGAGACAGCTCGCTGGACAACGTTGAGGTCGACACAGTACTCGCGGGCAAGCTCGCGACGGCTGGGAATCATCATCCCCGGTCCCCACTGTCCACCTGCGATTCGTGCCCGGATATCGACTTCGATCTCCTCGAGGTCTCGGCGGCGCGAAACGTATTTCTTAGTTGTTGTTTGGACAGTGGACATGATACTTATACTTAGGTGTTTCAATTTTGAAACAATCGCATTGTATCATGCCGGTGAACCCCTGTCAAGCGTCTTCTTAAGACTGGTTCTTCTATCCTTGAACGAGGCTGACGCTGTAGGTGACGCTACTGCTGTCGGTGAGGGTGCCGGTCAATGATGTGCCACTGAAAGTGAGCGTTCCTGTGGTCGAGGCCGAGGAGCCTGAGTAGATGAAGTTCAGGGTCGATGTGCCGCCGCTAACGAAGCTGCCGGAGACTGCGCCGTCTTCGCCGGTGGTCGTGTTATGGACCGTTCCGCTGATGTTGCCACCGGAGGTCACGAGAGCGGTGATGGTGCCGGTTTGCGAGCCGGACGTGGTGAACGTGCCCGTGTATGTCCCCGCGCTAAGCAGGGCGGTCCCGCTGCCGCCGCATCCAGAGGCGCAGACGAGGACGAGGGCGGCGACGATCACGGCGAAAAGCTGATAGGTGCGTGTCATAGACTGAGCTCCTTAGGCGCCGCCATTTGGGCGTGCGTTGCTATTATGGCCGCGATCTCGTGAAACCGAGATGAAGCAGCAAGTCCAGTCGGGCGGTCTGTTTCTCGCCCGCAGGAAATCGGCGATAAGTAGCGAATCGTTTGGGTAACAGGATTACTGGCGGCCTCTGTGGCCCGCCTGGAGGTTACCCAATGAAGTATCGTCAACTCGGCAAGTACGGTGTCAAGGTCAGCGAGGTGTCGCTGGGGTCGTGGCTCACATATGGCAACGGCACTGAAGACGCCACCGCAGAGCAGTGTGTCGATCGAGCGTACGAGCTCGGTATCAACTTCTTCGATACGGCCAATGTCTACGCTGGCGGCGAGGCCGAGCGTGTTGTCGGCAAGGCTCTCGCCAAGTACGAGCGATCATCATTCTTCCTCGCGACCAAGGTCTTCTTCCCGATGGGCGACGGGCCCAACGATCGCGGCCTGTCGCGTAAACACATCTTTGAGCAGTGTCACAAGTCGCTTAAGCGGCTCGGGACGGACTATATCGACCTTTATCAGTGCCACCGGTACGATGCCAGCGTGCCGCTCGAAGAGACGCTGGTGGCGCTTGACGATCTGGCGTCGCAGGGCAAGATCCTGTACGCCGGTGTGTCCGAGTGGAGCGGCCAGCAGATCGCGGACGCGACGGCCATGATTCGCGAGCGCGGGTTGCATCCCCTGGTCTCGAACCAGCCCGAGTACAGCCTGCTGCAGCGCCGGATCGAGGCCGAAGTGATCCCCGTTTGCGAGCGTGAAGGGCTTGGCCAGGTTGTCTGGTCGCCGCTCAAGCAGGGCCTCCTTACCGGCAAGTACAAGCCGGGGCAGCCGATTCCGTCAGACAGCCGCGCGGCGGACCCGAAGCAAAACATGTTCATGAACCACGGCAACCTGGACGATGCGCTTCTCGAAGCAATTCAGCGCCTCGCTCCCATCGCCGCCGACGCCGGGATGAGCATGGCGCAACTGGCGTTGGCGTGGTGCCTTCGTCAGCCCAATGTGTCCAGCGTGATCATCGGCGCATCGAAGCTCTCCCAGATCGACGATAACGCGGACGCGTCGGACAAGACGCTGTCTTCGGATGTTCTCGCCGCAATCGATGCGGCGCTCGGGTCGGCCCCTGCTCGCTAGGCTCGCTGTCCCCGGGCGCTGTGTTGCGTTGCGCAACGCGATTCGTTACCCCGGCGCGTGCCGCGCCACCCCACGAGTGGGGTTAATGATGTCCGACCACGTTGGCGGAAAAGGTTCGTGGCTCGAAGTGTCCCCGGCGCTTCGAGCCATCTCCTGTTTTGCGCGTTTTGCATTGCGCAACGCGATTCATTTTTTGCGCGCAAAATTGTAGGTTAAGTTACGCTCCATGTTGGAGAGCGGCGGCGATGAATATTCAGGGTGAGTGCGCGATTTATTATTCATGTTTTCCATATTATTATGATAGAGTGCGAAATATGATAAGATTTAGTGAATTTACCCTGAATATAAAATCCATGAACGGTGAATATTCACCGTTCATGGATTCGATATCTGAAGCCTGCCAGACCAGACTGTTATTAATGTATACAGGGTATTCATGTATTTAGTGTACCATGATTATGACTATAAGTCAATATAATTGGGTCAAATGTTTGTTTGTATTTTGTGAGTGCTGGGGGCGCGAATAGCCCCAGGCGCCGCCGTGGGCGGATGTTAGGGCGCTCCTCCGTGGCGGACGAATCATGGCGCGGAATCGGGCGCGAGGTCGAGGTGGTGTGGTAGGTGGCGTGACCGACGGAGAGGCTGGCGGCTGAAGACGCGCCTGGGAAGGGCGGATCGTCGGCCTTCGCCGACTTGGACGTTGGCGGTGCGACTGGGCGCCCGTGTTATTTCGGGCACCGCTCCAGACCGTATGTGGGCGGAGATGCCGTATGTTGATCGAATAATCAAAATTAAACCGTACTTTTGCCTATCGCCGAAGCCACCACGGCTTGAAAGCCATGGCTAGTTATTGCAGATAGGGTCTCCGACCCACAGGAAGGTGGGCGGGGCATGAGCTCATTTTTGCCTCGCTGCAGTTGTACGGTTTAAGAAAGACCATTCGATAACCATACGGCTCTGAAGGGCTTGAAAGTACCCGTTGGGCACTAAGAATCGGGTGCGATCTAGTTTTACACATTGGGTACCCGGAATTGAGGTTATTGTAGTGAATCTTATAGGGGATGTTGATAATATAGAATAATGTTTGTTGAAGTATAGAACCTGCGCATCCTTCGAAGACGCGGCGTGGCGCACAGGCATCGCGCATGTATTTGTGTTCAGGCCGTTTACGGCTATGGTTTCGGGGTCATGTAGCTCATACCGCAAGCTGTAGCGAACGACAAGAGTTCCAGCCGCAAATGACGACCTTCGTCGAGGCCGTTCCGCAAGCAGCAAACACCAATCGGATCGCACTAACACGAACCAAGCGAAAGAGGCAGCGATGATTGTGGTGCAGTGGGTGGTCAGTGTCGTATTCCTGGGGCTGTTTCTATGGTTGGCGGTGCTCAATGGGGTAGTTGCGTGGAAGATTTGGCTGAAGAGGGTAGCGGCATCGTCCTGGATACCCCTCCTTGGCGGCGTATTCGGCGAGCTCGGACTTGCTCTGCTTCCCGTTCCAAACATGCTCCACTACTGGATATGGCCGTTATTACTTGATTACGGCTGCGTTCCCGGCTTGCTGCATACTCTCGTGTGGCACCTACACGCGCGGCGGAGGTAAATATCGAAACAGAGTCACTATCAACCAGCGTGACGCTGGATACCTGTGGCGCTTTTCTGTGCACCGGAGATGCAATGAAGAAGATTTGGTGGCTGGTCGTCTTGAGCGTCGGCATAGTGCTGACGCCGGTGTGTTGGCGTTCCTATTGTAACGCCAAGATCGTTCAAGCCGCGTACGCTCATGATGATGGCGGCGTCAAGAAGTGGTTGCGTCTTGGCAGATATCCCAACATCCGAAGTAGCGGCGCCAGCGAAATGGTTGTCAGTGTTGCGACTAAAGGCAAAGATGAGACTCTAAGCTTGCTTCTATCGCACGGTGCTGATCCGAATGTTGAGGCTGATAGCGGCTGGACGCCCCTCATTGCCGCTGTCGAGGCTAACAGACCGTCTACTGTCAAATTGCTGCTTGACAGTGGAGCCGATCCGAACAAGGCAGGTGCCAGCGGTAGGAGCCCCTTAAGCATTGCTATCCTCAATCACGAACCCGACATTGTCGCTCTGCTGAAATCGCATGGAGCGGTGGGGAAGTCCAAGTAGGGCGATGCGGTGATGTTTGTGACGTGACCGACGGAGAGGCTGGCGGCGGCGCTGGGCGCTGTTAGCGGATGTGTGGCAACACACAAATAGCGAAAAGGCAATGAACTGTTTGATTGACAACTTGTTGAGGCTGGTTCGCGTGCAATGGCGGCGTATGAGAAAGTGGCAGCACTTTCAGCCTGTTCCTGGTGTATGGTTTGAACACAAGGGGCGAGATGAATTTCGTTGCCACGAGCAGGGTTACGTCGCGGATGTGTATGTGGAGCTTCAGACTGGTACACCCCAATACCTTATCGACCCTGATTCTCCAACAAAATGGCTGCCTCCGCACGACACAGAAGTGCTAACGCAGGACGATCGAGCGCGAATAGTGAATAATCTGTGCCACACGCTAGACTATTTTGGCAGAACCTATGGCTTTCGTCGATGAGCAATTGCCTGGGGCGAATGCTATCCATGGTTCCATCTACCGCTCTGGGTATTAGAGATTCGTATACCGATAGCAATACAACTCCGTCCATACGCAGTCCGAGGATTTGCTCGGTGGCTCTCGTGCGCTCCGGCAGGGGACGGCGTCGGCGAACCTCCGTGCATGTTGCGGGGAAAACGCCGTGAACGGGGTGGATACGCTCAGGGGCGCCTAACGTCGTTACCCTGGGGAATGAGTAAATCGATGACAATAGATGTCGCGGAACTTCGGACGATTACGGACATTTTGCTGAGGCATTTGGAGGCGGCAAATGGCACACGCATATCACTCGAACGTGATTACTACTGGGACATACCTGCTAATCAGCGCTACTTGCCATATTGTAAGCCGTCAGAACTCACGCTAGGGCAGCTGTCAGACGATTTGGCAGAAACCGGGAAACTGCTGGATGGAACAACTCAGCCGTTCAACTATCAGTTGGTATGGTAATTACTCAGGCACCTAAGCAAGCACCGAACGGTTTGCTCGAAGAGTGCGTGGCGGCTTGCAGCTACAGGCGCTACGCACTAGCCGCAGACGGCAAGTCATCGCAATTACCGCGCCCCCGGCATTACGTTGTTGTTTTCATGTTCGATCAAAAAATTAAAAACTAAGCCTCCGACGGGTCCCTTTGACTTTTCTTAAAGTCAAAGGGACCCGCCTCCGGCAGTAGGAAGTTTTTAATTTTTGTGCTCGAACACCGGGTTCTTGGCCAGATTAGGAACAGAAAGGTCCTCCGGATCTGCCTGAGTAGTTACTTGGTATGGTTGTCTACTATACTTCGTGCTCTTGGTGAAATTCCGGGCTAAGCGTGAAAGACGGGCAACGTCGGAACCCGAACCTTGGTACATTCAGGGCTCCCGCTTACCTGTAGCGCCGCTGCGGCACCCGCAACTCTCACCGCCCCTTGCCAACCGAGGCGGTATCAGTATAGAATGGCGGCATGAGCAGAGGGATGCGCAGGGCCGCTATTTTTGTTGTCGTCGTCGTGGCGGTTGCCGGATCGGTTCGTAACTTTGCGCCGTGGTTTGGTGAAGCTGATATCGCGGCAGCGTCGCACAGGCTCTTTGTGAGGGACATCGACCATAAGGCGATCTTTGCGAGCGCGTCGACTTGCCATTCATTCGCCCAGTCGTTTCAATGGTGGACGCATACGTGGATCGGGCTTTGCGGGTATTGGCGTCCGGTGACATCGCAACTCTTCTGGAGCGAATACGCCATCTTTGGCCCTGATCGCTACGATCTCTGGGCTATTATATCCATTGTCTCCAACCTCCTTGTCCTGGCCGCCCTGGCCCAATTTGCCTGGCTGCTGACGAGATCCCGACCAGCCGTGCTGTTCACCGTGCTTGCAGCGTCGGCGACCGGCGCGCTTGATGTGGCGCTGTTTAACTGGAAGGATCAGCCCGACCTTTGGGTGACGTTGGCGGTTGTCCTTTCGATGAACGCGACGCTGCGCCACCGGTGGGGGCTCGCGGTCGCATTTGCGGCGCTGGCGATGTGCATCAAGGAGCTCGGATGGATCGCTCTACCGTTCGACCTTGCGCTTGTCGCAACTACCGGCGGCCTTCGAGCGATGCCTCGGTGGATTTATGGCGCCGTAGTCGGGGTAGCGTGCGCGGTTGCCGGGTTGATGGGCGTATCGGGCTTCTTTTCGGTACCGCACGAGACGATCGGGCACAATACCAACTGGTTGTGGCGGTACGTGTATTCGCTCGACTTCCCACCAGCGGGGGCGGCGGCGACCGGGGTGTATGAACTACTGCCGTTTGTCGCGCTCTTCGCGTGGCCGCGCTGGTGGACGTTCGTGGCCGCGTTCGCCGTGTCCGTTGTGATCGCGTGTTTGCGCCTGCATATCGACGCAGCGACGGCTATTTTTGTGATGAGCAATTCGGGGTCGGTGATTGGGACGACGGTGGCGTACGCGTTGTCATTCACACTTCTTGCCCGCAGCCGATACCGCAAGCTAGCGGCTGTTCTTGTGGTATACGTGCTCGCGGCGAGCGCGAATATCGTGGCGGGGGTCTCCACTCAGGAGCATGTGCTGTATCTGGCGCATGCGATTCGGGCTGTGGTGCAGGGGATGGCGTCGGCTCTGGCGGTGGAGTGGGTGATGCGCTGGGTGGCGGCACGGCGGGTGGGGGCGCTGACGGCGGTGGACATGGCGTGAGGCGTTGCGGGTTAGCGGTGTGCGGCGGGTGCTGGTTCGGGTAGATGTGGCGGTCGTTTCGGAACAGGCAGCTAGAGCTTCCGTATGTTAATCGAATGGTCGCGATTAATCCGCCCTTTTTGTGTTGGCCCGTGCCATCGTTGAGGTGAGTTGGAAGCTTGAGACAGCTATCGGCGCAACCAGCCTAGTCGTGGCAAAGTTGGTGAGTGGCACGCCGACCACAGCCCCTCACGGGGGACCGCCGCTTCGTGGCGATGGTTGGCGACGATTTCTTCGGGGACCCGCTCCTCGAAGGCGGCCCCAAACATTGGCGAAGCGCCTCG
>DASXUY010000044.1:0-13116 GCA_036504535.1 Capsulimonadaceae bacterium | reverse complement strand
AGCGTCAGGAACAAGCCGATAAGCGCTTGGATCAACTGAGCCTATTGTAAGCCTCCTTCAGGAGGCCCAATCTGTACCAACAACTATCCGCTTTGAGCGGTTCATATTCAAGCCACCGGCTCTGCCGGTGGTCTCTGACTGTCTGAACTGTGATTTGTATGATTATTTGATTTTCATGATTATTGCACCAAGCGCTCTGCCTTCGACAATCATCTTAATCATTTAGTCACACTAATCACAGTTCAGACTAAATCAGCGCCTGTTAGCGAACAAGCCCCTTTCGCTTGGGGGGGCCAGCGCGCCCGAGGATACCAGCGGATTCGAAATCCTGCGAGCTAGCAGGTTTGCACAGGTGTGCCCTCGGAGTCGTCCCACGTTTCGAGAACAGCGATCACTAACGCCCACTCGGCTTCCACAGTCACCGGTGCCCACCGTCACACCGCCCCACCTCACACCTCGCCCGACGTAGCAATCATCGAGAGCGCGGCGGGGTCGAGGATGGTGACGGTGCGACCGGTCACGGCGATAACGCCGGATTCGCGGAGCGCGCCGAGGGTTCGCGAGACGACATCGCGGACGGTGCCGATCTGGCTGGCGATGGATTCGTTGGTGTCGGCGAGCTTGAACGATTGGCGTCCATTCCCGGCGGTGATCAGGTAGGAGGCGAGGCGCGCGCGGACCGTGTGCATGGTTTGGGCGTTGATCATCTGTAGTTGCTTTCGCATACGTATCGCCAGCGCGCGCACCGCATGGATTGCGATTTCGGGGTGGCTTTTCATCAGCTCCTGAAACCTGTTGCGGGGCACGATCAACACCGTTGCGCCGTCTTTGTCGGCTTCTGCGCTTGCGGGGTAGTTGCCGCCGTCGAAGAGGGGAAGTTCGGCGACGCTGGCACCGGGGCGCTCCAGCCCCAGAGTTAACTCGCGGCCTCGGCTGTCCGTTGTGTAAATTCTGATTGAACCTTCGAGAACGACGACCAACCCGAGGCAGGGAGCATTTTCAGCAAAGAGGAACTCCCGTGCCTGCAGAGACTGGACTCGGCCAGCGTCGGCGATGGCGTGGATAACGTCATCGGGAAGCGGCCGCAGAAAGACAATTCGTCGCAACGCATCATTGCGTTCCATATACTTCGCTCCTCCCGCCAGAGGCTATGACTTTAGTCATTGCATAAAACTGGACCTGCAGGTACAGTTTTAGTATTGACCTGCTGGGCTGAAACAAGTATAGCCCACTGGTAAAGGATGATTCTGAAAATGGTACAAGCAAAGCTTAGCGAAATTGAAGAATACAGCACGGAGAAGTTCGTGATCAAGCCCATCTACGAAGGCGTCGGTGGCTTGGCGAAGGTGATGCATCTTCTGAGTGGACAAGGCGTCCCCGTACATCCGCATCCCGGCAAAGAAGTGACTCTATTCCCGCAAAAAGGCAGCGCGACGGTGACGTGGGAAGATGGGACGGAGCAGCTCTTGGAGGCAGGATCGGTTTACTACCAGGGCGTAGCGCCAACATTCGGTGTCACGAACACGGGAAGCGAGCCGTTTCAAATGGTGGTGCTAGTCGTTCACACTCCTGGGAAATAGATACAACGCGAGCTTAAAACGAAAGGAGTCCGAACATGGGTATTGTTATTGGCGCGAAGCCTGACAGAAGTTTTGCCGATCCGCTTGGATTGCTTAGCGACTGCCATCGTCGCATCGAGAAGTTTCTTGAGACGCTTATTCTCATCGTAACCGACGCGCGGTCTAATACGACTCCGGACGGTTGTTTTGCTCTGGCCGACGATAGCAAGCACCCGCTTGAAGTGGCGCTGAAGTACTTCCGAGAAGCCGCACCGCGCCACACTCGCGATGAGGAAGAATCGCTTTTCCCAAAGCTGCGGGCGAGCACGAATGGGGCCGCCAGAGCCGCATTGGCCGCTGTCGACGCGCTGGAAGCCGATCATGACCGGGCGGATCTGGGGCACGTGGAAGTTGAGCGTATCGGCCAGCAGTGGCTGGCCGACGGGCGCATAACAGGTGGGGATATCGACACGATGCAGACGGTCCTAAGCGAGTTGCAGTCGCTTTACCAGGCGCACATCGTTATCGAAGACACGAAGATCTTTCCGATGGCGGCATTGGTGCTCGACGAGGTGACGATCGCGGGGGTGGGGCGCGAGATGGCGGAACGGCGTGGGATCAATCTCGACACCGCTCCCGATTTGAAGCTCCGATGCCCGACGCAACGTCGTAAGGAATTGTTGAACGTTTCGTAGTCGTGAACCGGCGATTGTCTGAACTGTGATTTGTATGATTGTTTGATTTCCATGATTATCGCACCAAGCGCTCTGCAAGCGTCAATCATCTTAATCATTTAGTCACAATAATCACAGTTCAGACTAAAATAAGCGTCCCTATCGGTCGAGCCACTTGCGCTTTGGGTTGCCGTCGCGGATCAGGATGCTGGCGGCTTCGGGGCCCCAGCTGCCGGCCATGTAGGTCTGCACAGGCGTGCACTCGGAGTCTTCCCACGCTTCTAGGATAGGTGTCACGAATGCCCACTCGGCTTCGACTTCGTCGTCGCGCGTGAAGAGGGACGCGTCCCCGGCCATGGCGTCCATGATCAGGCGCTCGTAGGCGTCGTGGATGCGCTGGCCGAACGATGTGCCGTACGTGAAGTCCATGTCGACCGGGACGACGCGCAGCTTTTGGCCGGGCGGTTTGGTGCCGAGGCGCATGGAGATGCCTTCGTCGGGCTGGATGCGCACGGTGAGAACGTTGGGCTCGACGCCTTTATAGGACATATGGCCGAGAAGGATCTCAGGGATGTTCTTGAAGACGATGTTGATCTCGGTGAGGCGCTTCGGGAAGCGTTTTCCGGCGCGAACGAAGAAGGGCACACCGGCCCAGCGCCAGTTGTCGATATCGACGTGCAGGGCGACGTAGGTGTCGGTCATCGATTCCTTGGCGACACCATCCTCGTCCCGGTAACCGGGCACAGCTTTGCCTTCCGATAGGCCCGCGATGTACTGCGCACGCACCGTGCGTTTCGACACTTCGTCGCAACCGATCGGTCGCAAGCTCTTGAGCACCTTCACCTTTTCGTCGCGGATCGCGTCTGCATCAAGCGAAACAGGAGGCTCCATGGCGACCAAGGTGAGGAGCTGAAGGGCGTGGCTTTGCACCATGTCCCGCAACTCGCCAGCGTGATCGAAGTATCCCGCGCGGGTTTCGACGCCGACGGTCTCGCCGACAGTGATCTGGATGCTGTCGATGTACTTCTGGTTCCAAATCGGCTCGAATATCGCATTGGCAAATCGAAATACGAAGATGTTCTGGACGGTCTCTTTGCCAAGGTAATGGTCTATGCGGTAGATTTGCGATTCTCGGAAGCTGAGCTTAAGTTCTGCGTTCAGGGCGCGCGCAGTGTTTAGGTCCTGGCCGAACGGCTTCTCGACAATAATACGGCTGTAGTTGCGCTTGCCGCCAGCACCAGCGCCGTTCTGCTCGTTGAGCTTGGCGAGTTTCAGCTGCTGGATGATTTGCGTATACGTCCCCGGTGGTGTCGCCAGGTAAAAGAGCCGGTTGCCAAGCGTGCCGACGGTTTTATCGTACTCTTCGAGGCGCTGCCGGAGAGCGAGGAAGCCTTGCGGGTTATCGAAATCACTTCGGTGATAGAAGATGTGCGCCGCAAACTCGTCCCACTTCGCCTTTTCGTCTCGCCAAAGGTCCTTGGCAAAATCTTCGACGCCCTTGCGGAATATTTCCCGAATGGTTTCATCGGTGTTGTCGCGCCGGGCGAACGCTACGATGCGGAGCTGTGGCGGCAGAAAGCCCTGGCTCCAGATTGAGAAGAGTGCCGGAATTAGCTTGCGGTGGGTGAGGTCGCCAGTCGCGCCGAAAATGACTATATTGCAGGGGACCAGCGGCTGGTCGAGGCCTTGCAGGTCTTCCATGGTATCGGCTAGCTCGTCTTCGTCACGGTCTTTGACCTTGATTTTTGTAGGCATGTGTTCCTCGTAATGTACGCAGCGAGCCGGGATTAGTCGGCCACTCCGTTTACGTGTGCGATGAATCGTCCGTCCCCATGCTCGCATGAGACACACCGGTTTCGACGGTGGACGAACCTGAACCTGTCGCCTCGGCGACGGATTCGTGCTGTACGGCGTGACCGCCGAATTGGTTGCGCAGCGATGCGATCACCTTTGCAGAAAACGCATCCGGCTTGCGCGAATGGAATCGCTCAAATAGCGATGCGGTGATCACCGGCGCGGCGACATTGTGGTCAATAGCCTCTTGGATGGTCCAACGCCCTTCACCTGAGTCTTCGACATAACCCTTGACGCGCTCAAGGTTTGGATCGGCTTCGAAGGAACTCGCAAGCAACTCCAGCAGCCACGAGCGAACCACGCTACCGTACTGCCATGCCTTGGCGATTTCAAGCAGATTCAGGTTGTAGTCGCTTGCCCCGAGTATCTCGAAGCCCTCACCGTAGGCCTGCAGCAACCCATACTCTATGCCGTTGTGCACCATCTTCGTGTAGTGTCCGCTGCCGGATGGTCCCGTGTAAACAAGACCGCCTTCCGGGGCCAGGCTGCGGAAGATCGGCTCAGCTTGAGTGTACGCCGCCTGGCTGCCGCCGACCATGAGGCAGTAGCCGTTTTCCAGGCCCCAGACGCCGCCCGATGTGCCGCAGTCAAGGTATTCAATGCCGTGAACGCTGAGATCGGTTCCTCGGCGCACAGTGTCCTTGTAGTACGAGTTGCCGCCGTCGACAATGATATCGCCGGTTGAGAGCAGCGGTACGAGTTTGGCGATGGTCTCGTCGACTGGCGCGCCCGCAGGCACCATGATCCAAAGGATCCTCGGCGACGACGTCAAAGCGCCAGCGAGGTCTTCAAGCGACGCCACTCCGGTGCCTCCGCGCTGGGCAATTTCGGCTCTCTTCTCGTCGCTGGTATCAAAACCGATGACGTCGTGACCGCCAACATTATGGAGGCGCTGGGCCATGTTCATGCCCATTTTGCCCAGTCCTATAAGTCCGATCTGCATAGCGATTTTAACTCTTTCCCGGTTTCCTCGGCAAACCACGCAAGGCAACATTGCCGCGACTGTGAGGTCTGCGGCGCGCTGTCGTCATTGAAAGCAGCCGGGGATAACTCGATTGATATTAGGGTACCTTCTAACAAGCATAATCCTGCTTGTAGCGGATGACCTTATGGTCAAATTCCTGCTTTGCTTACCATTTTAGCGCGTCGGATACCACGAATATAGCCCGCGCGCAATCCTGCTGTCCCCGAAACGAGGAGTTCCGAAAATGGCGACCATTCCAGACATGTCCAGTAATGCATTCACCATGTTAACGTTTATAGCCGCTCCGGCGGTACTTACAAACGCGGCATCGGTCTTGGCGCTTGGGACAAGCAACCGATTCGCCCGCGCTGTGGACCGGGCGCGGACGTTGGCGCAACAGCTGACGCAGAAAGCGATGGAGCATGAGCCGGACGCTTATGCGATTCTCGTGCGGCAGTTTGACAGGGTTCAGGCCCGGACTATCTTGCTCGTTCGAGCGCTGAAGTGCTTTTACAGCGCGCTGGGATCGTTCGCGGCAGCGGCGCTCGTTTCGCTGATCGGCGCAGGTCTAGCGCTGTCGACCCACCACTGGCTGTACACAGGCGCCGTTACCGTCGCGCTGGCGGCCGGGGTATACGGGGTCAGCGCCATGGTTTGGGGCTCCTCACTTCTGGTGCGCGATACTCAGCTTGCGGTGGTTAACCTGAGCGAAGAGGGCGAGTTGGTGCGAGCGCAGATGCGTCAGATGCGGGAGGAATTGGAGCGCGTTGGCGAGAGCGGAGACAGCGAGGATGATGAGGCGGTGTAGGATGATGGCGGGGACGGAGAGGATGTGGCATGCCGACGGCAACGCCTCACGGCGCACGGCCGCTCCGTGGCGAGGGTTGGCGACAAATTTTTCGGGGACCGTCTCCTCTAAGGCGGCCCCAAACAGCGGCAGGACGCCACGATTGGGATGATAGGTTTGGTCTGGTGTCGGTGGGTTTCGTAGCTTCTACTCCGCGAACAAGTGGTGCCACCTTCTGCGGGCCAGTCCCCAGGGCTGGGTTCGTCCGGAGATGTGGCGACATGGTAAATCCGATGGCGCACTCACGGACCGCACCTTAAGTACTAGGCCGCGCAGGGTGAGGCGGTATACTTGGATCGGTGAACGACTATGCCTGACTCCCCAGACGAAACGCCATCCGCAACCGCGGGGTTGGCGACTTTGGCGCTTATTCGCGGTGAGTTTGTTGAGCGGCGAGGGTGGGTGACTGAGGACGAGTTTGCGCGGTATTGGGCTCTGGTGCAGGCGGCGCCCGGTATCAATCTGCTGGCTCTCACCATACTCATCGGGCGAAAGACAGGTGGTGCGGTTGGTGTCGGGCTCGCGCTGTTGGGGCTGCTTGCGCCGAGCGTGCCGATCACCATATTGCTGACTGCGGGATACGAGCACATACGTGACGTTCGCTGGGTGCATTCGGCGGTTCGCGGCATCGTCCCGGCTACTGTCGGAGTCGGTATCTGCATCATGTCGCAGATGGCGCTGCCGGTGCTGCGAGCAGCGAGAGCACGCGGGGCTTTTGCCTTTGGCATTGCGGTCACAACAGTGATCGTGAGCGCTGGGATCGTGCTGGTGCAGCCTCGCGCCGTTGTAGTCGTTCTGCTGGCCGCCGGGTTGACCGGGGCGGCGGCGGCGATCCGCGAACCGGTGGCAGGAGGCGACGCGTGACCTCCGCTGAGTACTTTTGGACGTTCCTCGAGGCGTCGCTATTCTCAACGGGTGGGACAGGCAACCTGCCGTCGCTGCATGCCGACCTCATTGCCAACCACGCCGCTACTAACCAGCAGTTCGCCGAAGCGCTGGCTATCGGTCAGATGTCGCCGGGGCCGACTGGGCTTTGGGTGATCGGACTGGGCTACTTGACTCGCGGGCTTTAAGGTTCGCTGCTGGCGACGATAGCAATCATTCTGCCACCGATGTTGATCCTGCTGATTCGGGTCGCGTACCGGCGTGTGCACCAGCATCCGAGCGTCGAAGGCTTTATGCGCGGGCTGACGCTCGCGGTATCGGCGATCAGCGCTGTCGTGCTCCTGACCGTGCTTCGAAGCGCCGGGATCGGTGTGGCAACCGTCGCAGTCACCGTCGTCGCGCTGGCGATGACCGCATCGAAGCGCGTTCCGATTCCGGTGATTTTCGTGTTGGCAGGCGTCGCGGGAATTGTGCTTTACGGTGGCTAACCTCGCCGGAAGCGGCTAGGGCTGGTGCCCGTGAGCTTGGTGAATGCGCGGCTGAAGTGGGCGGTATCGTAGAAGCCTACCTGCAGCGCGATCTCGGTGACGGTTGCGTCGGTTTCCTGGAGCAGCTTACGCGCCGTGAGCAGGCGGTACCGGTTGACATACGCCATCGGGGTCATTCCCATGGCGCTGTGGAACAGGCGGCAGAAGTAGGTGCGCTGCATGTGCGCGGCGCTTGCCAGCATCTCCAGCGTGATCTTTTCCCCGTGCTGTTCCGCTACCAGATCGAACACATGCCGCAGAGCGTGCACCTGTGGATGCGCTTCGGGTCGGAGCGCGTCGGATGGGTGCTGCTCAGCGTACCATCGACACAGCAGGACCTGCGTGTAGAGCGCTAGCGAGTTCAGAGCAAGCTGTGAGCCGGATGGGCTGAGGCGCGATTCATCGTCCATCGCTTCGAACACGCTAGCGATTTTGATGAGATGGTCGGGTTCAAGATGCAACCCATAGCGGAAGTCGCTTTCGGGCCTGAAGTAAGGCTCAATGGTGAAGAAGGGCAGGTAGCCGGGAAGCAGGTGAAGCTGCAGGCTGTGCTCGGCGACGATCTGCGGCGAGAGCAGAAGATGGTACACGTCGAGCCCGTCGATGTTCGTGTAGCTGTGCTTCACATTCGGCGGAATGACGAACACGTCGCCCGCCGTGGTCACGAACGCGTGGTCGCCGACGTGGTGCTCACCGCGACCTGCGATGACGACATTGATCTCGGCGAACTCGTGCGCGTGCATGCCTATCTCGTAGGCTCGGTGCAAGAAGCACGACGCCAGTTTGCCAGCAGGGTTGAACACGTCGGTGTTCGACCAGTAAGACTTGCCGCGATGATCCGCCGGGATGGGCGATGATTTGAGCGCTTCCATAAAAGGCAATCCGGTACAAGTCGCGCCTAACATTGTCCAATACGGCGCGGGGTTCTGTCTGATAGACTGACGCAATGATAGCACGGCGGCACGAGATTGTCAGCCGCTATCCCAATCTTGCGAGGTATTCATGTCTACTCAAACCGCTTCCACAGGCCTTAATCCGGGTTTCGCAGCTATCAAGTCCATCGCGGGCGCGTTCGGCTCCCGCATCGATCGGTTCGGACCAGCCGATGCCGCCGTTGTTGACAGCCCTGGCACGTCGGGCTGGACGGCGACGGTTGCGCCAGATGTGACGCAGCAGGCGACGCTGACATTGGTGGGCAATCGGTGTGCGGTGCTGAGCGTGACGCTTGTCAATGGTAGCGGTGCGCCTGGCAGCGTGGTTCGGTCGCGCATCTTCGATCTGCTTCTCAAGCCTCAGGCAGCAGCGTATCATGCGTTTCGCGCATCGGGCGGGCTTGCCGATGGTCATTACCCGCCGGAGAACTACCGGACGCAGGAGGTGATCGTGGAGACGTCGCTGGTCAACTGCACGCCTCCCGGTGGCCGTTCGAGCGATCGCAATGTGCCTGTCACCATGGTCGCGGCCGATGACGGCAGCGGGGTTTGGTTCTCGCTCGAATGGTCGGGCATGTGGCACCATATCCTCCACACGTCGCGTGACCTGTCGATGTCGGTCGAGGCAAAGCTGGGCTTCGATATTACGCTTGCCGCCGGGGAGTCGTTGACGCTGCCTGATGTGCATTTCGGTTTCTTCGACGGCGGCTTTGAAAGCGGTACGAACAGTGTTCGCAGGTATCTCTACGACAATGTTTGCGCATCGTATCTCGACAAGCCGGTGCTGCCGCCTCTGAGCTACGACCACTGGTTCGGTATCGAACACACGCTTAGCGATGCCGGTATGCGCAAGCAGGTGGACCGCTCCGTAGACCTCGGCCTCGAGTTTTTCGTTGTCGACGCAGGCTGGTTTGTCGGCGACTTTCCGCACGGGGCGGGCAACTGGCAAGTTATCGATAAGAACAAGTTCCCAAATGGCTTGAAGCCGCTCGCCGACTATACTCGCTCGCGCGGGATGAAGTTTGGGCTCTGGTTTGAACCGGAGCGGGCTGAGCGCGAAAGCGACTGGGCCAAGCGCTACCCCGAGATGTTCATCGATATCGGGCGACGCGATCTGCACCTTAACCTAGCTCGCCGCGACGCGCAGGACATGCTGATCGAGAACATCGGCGGCATTATCGGCGATGTCGGCATCGAATGGTCGCGCTGGGACTACAATATCGACCCAGCGCCGTACTGGGAAAAGATCGACCCGTCGCAACGCATCCAGCTTGCGTACTTCGATGGCCTCAACCGCGTTCTCGATACCCTCATGGCGCAGTATCCGACCTGGTTTGTCGAGAACTGCGCCAGCGGTGGACGGCGGCTCGATATCGCGACGATGCGGCGCGCTCACACGTGCTGGTTCAGCGACGAAACGTTCTCTGCGTCCATCTGCCGCTACATGCAGCTGCAAGCCGCTAGCTTCCTGCCCGGGCACCTCTGCAACTCGTCAGTGGCCGTCCCGCTCGACGGCGGCGACAAGGGCTTTGACGAACACTCGGCCCTGAGCCGCATGGCGGGCGCGTTCTCGTTCGACGGCGATATCGCATCGTGGTCACCAGCGCTCACCGCCACGATGGCGAGCTGCGTCGCAGCGTACAAGCGTACCCGTCACCTACTGGTGCAGGACTTCTACCGCCTCACGCCAACTCCGTCCGGGCCGCACGACTGGGATGTGGCCCAGTTTGTCGCCCACGACCAGTCCGAAGCCACCGTGTTTGCGTTCCGCAGCAGCGATGGGCCAAGCTCGCTGATCGTCAAGCCTCGCGGTTTAGCGGATCGGCGGTTCACGGTCACCGACGCGCTCACCGGGCGGGGCGTGGCGACTGCGTCCGGCGGTGTAGAAATAGAGCTTGCGCCTAATAGCGGAACGCTGCTTCATATTGTTAGTGATTAAGGATGCGCTCCCGAGCCGCGCGGGCTGTTTTTAGTGCTCGCTCCCGCGAGAGACTGCCTATGGCTCGCTATCGAAGCGCTAAGTTAAGCGCACTAAGCTGAATGCCGTCCCTTTAAACGGTCCAGCGTGAGGCTGGCGCCCGCCGCGTAGGCGTCCTCCATTATGTCGACGCCGAAAAGCGCATGTTGCGCATCATGCGGAGTTGGAACAACGTGAAGCCTACTAGTAGGCTTCCCATGACCCAGGCGGCGGCGGTGGCGAAGCCGAATCTTAGGTAGAGGAAGGCGTTGTACCAGATCTCTAGGCCTATGGTGTGGGTGGCGAGGAGTGGGCCGCCGCCGGTCATGATGAAGATTGTTTCCATGGCTTTGAACGAGCCTACGGTGGCGCCGACGAGGTTGATCAGGATCAGCGGTTTTAGCGTCGGGAGGGTCAGGCGGGTGAGCTTGGTCCACACACCGGCACCGTCGAGGTCGGCGGCTTCGTACATGTCGGTGGGGATGGATTTGAGCGCCGCGAGATAGATGATCGAGCCGGGGCCCGCGCCTGCCCATGCTCCGGGGAGCACGACGGACAGGAGGGCGATTTTCGGGTCGCCGAGCCAGTTAACGGGAGCGAGATGGATGGCGCCGAGGAGCGTGTTGAACAGACCGGTTGGGGTCGGGTCTTCGAACCACTTCCAGAGGAAGATGATAACGAGGCCGGATGTGACCGCCGGGAGGTAGTAGAGGGTTCGGAATAGTGACGTCCCTCGCGGCACTTCGGACAGCAGGATGGCGAGGACGATGGGCAGGAAGAAGCCGATCACGATGCTGTAGACGGTGAACAGGGCGGCGTTTTCGAGTCCTCGCCAGACGGTTTCCGACGTGAACACGTCTATGAAGTTGTCGAGGCCGATGAAGTGGGCGCCCTGGATAACCTTGTAGTCCTGGAACGCCATCACGAGGCCGCGCGCGAGCGGGTAGTACGCCCAAACGATCACTGACAGCACGCCGGGGAGCATGAACGCCCACGCGATCCGCTGAAGTCGGCGCGAGCGTGCGTTGACAGCCAGTGCGCCTGTATCCGTGGCAGGGCGCTTGGCGAGTTGGCGTCGTATCGCGATAACGGTTCCTGTGACAGCGGCAAGCACAAGCAGGATGAAGACGGCGAGAGCGATGGCGCGTCGTTTGGCGAGCACTTTCGGCGATGTGTATCCGATCAGCTTGTTGTTTACCTGCACTGCGGCTTGGGCGAGAAGCGTGTGCGGGTCGGCGTTCGGGTTCAGGACAATGGCTTGAAGCGGCTGGCCGACAAGGTTGTAGACTGCCTGCATGTTCGCGCCATACGGTTCCGGGTGACCGTGTTTGAACAGCTCGGTGTTGGTCTTGAGCCACTCCTTCGACATAGAGCTGGCTTCTTCGGCGTATCCGTATTTTAGCAGCGACGCCGGGTTGATGAGGTTGCCGAGACCCGCTTCGACGTAGGAGCGCGTGCGGATTCGGTCGGCGTCGTCGCTCCCCATGAACGTGATGAACTCCCACGCGGCGTCGCGTACCCTGGGATCGCGGATCTGCGACGATATGCCCCACATGGCGGCGTTGATTTCGTTCGCCGTGCCGCCAGGACCAGCAGGCATAGGCGCGATGCCGACGAGGCTCGGGTTGATGGATGTGGCGTCGGCGACATTTGCGATGACATTGCTCTGATACGCGAACCACATTGCGACCTTGCCGCGGGCGCGGTCGGATGAGTAGTTGGCGGCATTGGGCAACGTCGCCGTTGTCGAGACGCCGTTCACAGTGTACGGTTCTGCGGTGAGCTTTTTGTAGAACTTCAGCGCTGCGATCCCTTGCGGCGAGTCGAAGGCGGCGATCCATTGGCCGCGATCGTTGAGCGTTGTGACCTCGCCGCCAGCCTGCCATAGGAAGTTGCACCACCAGTACGCGGTGCCGTCGGCGGAGCCCGGCCACTCGAAACCCCACACTCCCGTTTTCGGATTGGTGATCCGACGGCAGGTGCTGTAGAACTCTTCCCACGTCTTCGGAGGCCGGTTCGGGTCAAGCCCTGCTTCCTGGAACAGATCTTTGCGGTAGTAGAGCGCCTGGACGTATTGAGCGTAGGGCAGGGCGTAGTAGCGGCCGTTGACATCGATGACCTTGCGGATGATCGGGCTGACGCGTTTCAGGATGTCGGGACGAGAGTCGAGCCTGTCATTTAGCGGCATCAGAAAGCCTTGCTGAATGTAGTTTTGCATGGAGCGGAAGTTGACGTAGACCACATCCGGGGCTGATCCGCCAGCGAATTGCAGCAGGAGGTTGCTTTCGGCAGCAGGCCCCTGGATTTGGAGTCCATTGGAATTAACCAGGCGAATGTCTGGGTGCAGCTTCTCGAAGGCTTCGATGACCGCACGGTCAGCGCGGCTCTTGGGATCGGCGGCGTTTTTGTCCGGAATGGTCCACGAGGACGCACCCCCGACACGCACGGTGAGGAGGTCACTCGCGCGCGATAGGACAGGGGCTGCTAGAATGGCTGCGGATAGGAGCAAGCTCAGAGCAGGCGCTGCTAGGTGGCGCATAGCATAATCTGAAATAGCGGTGATTATGCGTTTGATCTTGGCGACGTAGTATAGGTGCATAATAGCTGGATAATTGTCGAAAAGATCGCGCATATTATGACCTCCTTTTGATACTCGTGTGCCCAATCGGCCCACGTCCATGGCACGGCCAGCCAGCCGTCCATGCCACGTCGTGAACGCCGTCCATGCCACGTCGTGAACGCCGTCCGGACCACGTCGTGGACGGCAGCCGGACCACGCACTGAAGGGCCTGTGAAAGAATAGTTGCCACGAGCTTTCCATTGTGGTCAGGCTTATATTTGGTTCCGTTGTAGCCTGTTGCCCATTGTTAGGTCGTTTGATGGTCCAGCGACCGGTTATCGTCTCCATTTGTCCTGG
>DASXUY010000043.1:0-123422 GCA_036504535.1 Capsulimonadaceae bacterium | reverse complement strand
CGGGATGGAAACTTGCTTGGGCACTACGATTCTTGTGATTGGCAATGCCTCAGCCAGTTTCCTTCCCGTTGCGGGAAGGTGCCGAGTCCGCGAGGCGGATGGGTCCGCGCGAAACGTCTCTCGTCGTAGCCGAGCTAGTTCCCGGCCAACGATTATCAACGGCGGTCAAATTCGTACTAGCAAAACTCGTTTGATAGTTAGCTTATCGGAAGGTTGACCTAGTGGACTGTTGGGGCTGTTCGTGGTTGCTTTAGGACGTTCGTCCCAATACGCCCACGAACAGCCCCAACTCTTTCCCGCTACACCACCCCCGCCATCGCATAGAACACCATCAATCGAGTGCGCAATCTGGACCACGAGGTCAAACTCAAGGAACACAACGCGCTTCTCTCGATTTGGCATACTTGGGAAACAAATCCCAAGGCGTTATAACATATAAGGGACACCCTCGGCTGCGCAGAAGACTGCGAAGTCATCTCCCCGCGTAGGGGCCTGCGGCGCGATCTTTACATCCCCTACTCCGTTGTGCGGAACCGATACCCGACCCCGGGTTCGGTGATGATCAGCCGTGGCCGCGCGGGGTTGTCCTCGATCTTGCGGCGAACATGGCCGACATGGACACGCAAGAGCTGCGTATCCTCGCTATACTCGGCCCCCCACACATTCGACAGCAATTGCCTGTGTGTGACGACTCGGTCGGCGTTCTGCGTTAGGTAGCGGAGGATATCGTACTCAATCGGCGTCAGCTTCACTTCAGCGTCCTGTCGCCTAACAAGCCGTGCTCCGTAATCGATAGCCAGTCCAGCCGCCGAGAACGTTGCTGGCGTCCTATCACCCGTCACGCGGGCCGACCGGCGCAGCGCTGCACGAACGCGCGCCGTTAGCTCGTCCATCCCGAACGGCTTGGTCAAATAATCGTCCGCGCCAGCATCCAGCGCCTCGACCTTTTGCCGCTCCTGCCCCAGCGCCGACAGCACAATTATCGGTACCTCGGTCCACTCACGAAGGCGCTTGCAGACCTCAATGCCGCTGATCCCGGGCAGCATGAGGTCAAGAACCACCAGTTCTGGTGCGGTCGAGCTCGCCACTTTGAGCCCCTCTTCACCCGTCGACGCAGTCTCGATCTCGTACCCCTGTGCCCGTAAACCGGCGCGAACCGCACGCAGTATCTCAGGCTCATCGTCGACGACCAATATCAGATGCTCGTTGGCTGTTCTTTTCATTGTTATTTGCGCCACCCAGGGTAGTTACTACAATCCGAGTGCCCAACGGGCACTTTCAAGCACTTAAGAGCCGTAGGTTTATCGAATACTCTTTATTAATCCGTACAACTTACGATGAGGGAAAACCCAGTCCATAGCCTGCCAACGTCCTATGGGTCGGAGACCCTATCGGCAATCACTAGCCATGTACTTCAGTGCGTGGTGGCTTCGGTGATAGGTAAATGTACGCTTTAATTTCGATTCTTCGATCAACCTTCGGTATTCCCGGCCAGGCGTATTACAAATGCGCCTTGCAACCAACTCCGAGCGAAGCGAGACACAAAAAAATGCCCGCGCGGCATGGGAGCGCCTCCCAATCCTAATCCACTGGTAGAGAAACTGTAAATACCGCCCCCGGCTCCGCATTCCGCGCGATTATGTCGCCTCCATGCGCCGTAACAATCGCCTGCACCAAGGAGAGCCCCAGGCCCGTGCCGTGGATCGTACTCGCACGATGGCGAGGGCTGCGGTAAAAGCGCTCGAAAACACGAGCCTCGTCGCCGCGCTGTATTCCTTCACCAAAATCTCGCACCGCGATTTCGATGCGATCCCCGTGTTTTGCGACATCGACCACGATCACCCCATCTTCTGGTCCATATTTGACGGCGTTGGTCAATAAGTTAGTAAGTGCAAGTGCTAGCTGAGTGTAGTCCGCACGTACAAGCGGCAATCCGTCTGCGGCGCGAACCTCAACGCGCGCTGATGCGCTCTCATCAAGGCGGTCAAGCGCAGTGCCGACAACTTCGGCGACATCGCACCAGTCGCGCTGAGGTTTCCATGAGCCGGCTTCCAACCGCGACAGGTCCAGCATATTTGCCACAAGGTTCGCCAACCTGTCAACCTCCTTGGCGATTGAGCCAAGCGCGTCGCGTCGGTCAGCGTCGGCGTATTCAGCGTCCGCCTGCAGCAGCCCGGTCGCCGCCGCCTTGATCGCCGCCAGCGGAGTTCGCATCTCGTGGGACGCCAGCGAGAGGATTCGATCCTTCAGCGCGTCCGCCTCTCTGAGCGCGTCCGCCTGTGCTGCCTGTTCGGACAATTGTCGGCGAGCGAGTGCTACCGCCGCGTGGTTTGCCAGCGTGCGAATGATCCGCTCATCAAGATCCGTGAAAGCTTTCCCGTCGTTCCGCGGCGCTACGTAAACAACGCCCATTCGCCGCCCGAGAACCAGCATGGGAACATACGCCCCGCGCACCATGCCCATGTCCTCCCGACGAATCAACTGACTTTCAATAATAGCCTTCGCCCAGAGGTCGGTCGGCCCCAGTCCGAACTCTTGACCCTTTTTGACCGACTCCTCAGCGACAGTCGTAATGGCCGCAAGCGTCAACGACGAGTCTGCAGGTGGCTCCACCAGCAACTCGAGGCCAGGTCCTCCGTCGGCGACAGCGAACATCAGACATCGTGGCGAACGGCAAAGCTGTTCAACCTGCCCGGCAAGCAGAGGAAACAGGCGACGAGCGTCTACCTCTTGGCTCGCCTCCTGACTCGCCTCGTAGAGCGTGCGGATCTCGGTCTCGCGGCGACGCGCCTGTTCAGCCTGCTCACGCGCATCCGATGCCAGCTTCGCTGTCGTCACCGCAGCTGCAAGGAATATCACCAACGACAGCCAGTCCCGATAATCGTGGACCAGCAGGGTGAAATACGGCGGAAGGAAAAAGAAATTCCACGCCACAAAGCTAAACACCGCTGCCCCGATTGCCGGGCCAAACCCTAGCCGAACAGCGCACACAACCACCACGGGAAGATAGAGCAGCGACGCCTGCCCCTTATCGAAATCTCCCCGCAGCATCCACAAGCACAGAGTAGCAGCGCCGACCCCAGCCAGCGCCCAAACATACGGCCACCACAGGGTCATCCACCATCGACGCCCGGCAGCCACGCCACTCGTCGCCACAGTCTTAGCAAATATGTTAGTCACGACAATGAGTTCACCTAACGTATACGCTGCACCTGCTTTAGGGTCGTTTCAGGGTGTGATTCACGATTGAGGCATGCGTTACACTTGGATCGGAGCCATCAGTTCCAGGATCAAAATCCGCGCTTTGGAAGTCATTCCGCCCATAGAAATGGACTACCAAACGAGTTTTGCTAGTTCGATAACAGGAGTAAGTAGCTTATTCCGAGCTGAGTTGTGCGAAGTGACAACCCACCCGCCCGAAACGGGATGGAAACTTGCTTAGCACTACGATTCTTGTGATTGGCAATGCCTCAGCCAGTTTCCTTCCCGTTGCGGGAAGGTGCCGAGTCCGCGAGGCGGATGGGTCCGCGCGAAACGTATCTCGTCGTAGCCGAGCTAGTTCGCGGCCAACGATTATCAACAGCGGTCAAATTCGAACTAGCAAAACTCGTTACCAATTGCTAAAATAAAGGCTTTACGAGTGTGACGTTGTGAGGGTGTGCCTAGAGAACCCGTCTTGGCGACCACTTAGCGAAGGCCATTCCTATGGACGGAATGAACTCTATAGCGCGGATTTCAATCCAGCGATTCTTAGGCCCCGGTATTGCTCAACTTTGAAGCGCACCCGGTGTGATTCATAATCGAAGCCGCAGAATCGCATATTGCCTCAACTCCGAACGAAACCCAGCCTGGGGACTGCCCCGCAGAAGGTGGCACCACTTGTTCGCGGCGTAGAAGCCGGCAATCCTATCGTCGCATTCCCAAACCAATCATCCCAATCGTGGCGCCCTGCCGCTGTTTGGGGCCGCCTTCGAGGATGCGGTCCCCAAAAAATTTGTCGCCAACCCTCGCCACGAAGCGGCCCGTCGCCGTGAGGCGCTGCGGTCGGTATGCCACCCACTATATTCGCAACGCCAAGGATCAGAAGGCAATTGTAGCCTCAATTTTGGTTCACACCCGACGTTTTTGAGTGTGATTCACGGTTGAGTCGTCATGTAAGCCATCCACCCATTTGGGTGAAAAGCTGCCATGCGCAACGTCTATATCTTCGCTTATCAAATGGACTTTATTAGTCCGGACAACTGCAGCAAGGTAGAAAATGAGCGCATGCCCAGCCAAATTCTTGTGGGTCGGAGACCCTATCCGCGATAACTAGCCATGGCTTTCAAGCCGTGGTGGCCCGAGGCAGGGCTCGGATCACTTTGACCATTGTCCACCGCAACGCTGTGGAAACACTCGTCCCGAACTCCCACGCCCCGGTGGTAAACTAATCCCATGCTAGAGCTTGGGCAGCTAATCGGCCACCTCGACAACCTCAGCCGCGAACTCGCCCGGGGACGGGACATCCGTGCCGATCAGCTAACCACGGCTCTCGCTCAGGCGAACATGCCAGCAGCAGACTGGGAGTCCCAGGCCCGGCGCATTAATAAGATGCACACTCCATTCCTCATTGCCGAGCCGCTGTACACCGCTGAACCAGTCGCGTCGGCCTTTGATCCGGCGCCAGCGCCAGATCTGTACACGGTGGTCGCAACCGATGGTTCCCAAATCCCGCTCGACCGCCACCAGGCAGCCCCTTACTACGTCATCAATGTCGGCCTCGTCACCATCCACTATGGAACCGGCGAGCGGACACAATTGGCATCGGACGCCACCCTCTTTTACCGGGAGGCCGATATCCTGATTGGCGGAGCCAACGGCGAACAGTCCTATGTCGGCGAACGGCAAATAGGCAACCGGCGGGCGCAGTTTGAAATGCAACACCTGACGCGTCTCGTGGATCAACAAGAGCAGCGCGAATGCACCCTGGCGCTCGTCGATGGCACTCTGATCTTGTGGAACCAGGAAGCTGAGGCAGATACCGCCCGCGACGAGGCCGTTCGTGACATGATTACCATGCTCGCTGCGGCGAAACGCTGCGGCACGTTCATCGCAGGGTACCTGTCAAAGCCCGGCGGCCGCGAGGTCATCAACACCCTCAAACTTAGCCTCTGCCCCGCCGACGTCACCGACACGTCCCAGTGCAAGCTCGAAAGCCACCGATGCGAGGCGCTCAACAGGCTCACCGACAGTTCGCTATTCGCCGCACTCCTCGCTCCCGGTCAGCGTTCCACTGTATTTGCCAGCCGATCGAAGATTCTCGACGAGTACCGCAAGAAGGCCATTGACGCCAAATATGACGATCCTGATGATTACAAGATAGGTTTTTATTATCTCAACACTGGCAAGGAAATTGCCCGCGTCGAATTGCCACTTTGGTTGGCCAAGAACCCTGATACCGTCGCCGCAACCCACTCACTGGTCCTCGACCAGGCAACCAAGGGCCACGGCTACCCGGTCGCCCTCCTCGAAGCCCATGAGCAGGCCATTGTGCGCGGTCCGGAACGAGCCGCGTTCCAGGAACTCGTCGACCGCGCCTTCGTACGCAACGGCCTCCCCGTGACCACATCCCGCAAGGCACTTGCCAAGCAAACTCGGATACTGTAATCGCCCAGAGCCCCTCTCCCCTTACCCATTCAACCAATACCATTCACAAAGTGAATGTCCAATACAATTTATTCGCAACAGTACTATCAATATGTAATTTTAGTGGTACAATAAATATATAGGCAAAGGAAATTTGAACGCACTCGACTGGGAGGACAGCGCAATGTGTACGCCTGCGCATTTAGCACATGCACACCGCATATTCACTACCGATATGCACGCCCAAAGCGCAAGATTATGCCCTTTTTCGGCATTTACCATCGCTACCACGCTCGTATGCGCATAATTAGCTCTATGCATCGCGCATATGCACCAATGGCTAATCCTGCTGGGTTCTGGTTTCGTAAACATTTCACAACCCGGCACATCGACTGGGTTTTTCGATTTATACTTCTTTCTATCATCGAGAAGCCAATAATATCTAATAAATGAACACAAAGCGCCCTTTTAAGGAACAAACGAAAAGTTTCGCAGTCAGAAACATTCTCTTGAATCTTTCGCTGAGTCATGGTAGATTCAGTTACACTGAACCGTGCCAGCATTAACTAGGGTCGATTTTGTCATACAGCCCTGGTATATGCCAAATACTGGATCAGTCAGGCTCGGCGTTCTCCGTTTCTAGCATGCTGCCATTTTTAATGTATAACTCCTGCTGCAAGCCGAGCAGTTCTCGGCGAGACAAGGGTCCAGCGTTAGACTGGGTCATTTCTGGAGAACACTGTGGTAAATGAGCTGACTCGCCTCAGCGCTCTGTATCGGTATCAGATCCTCGACACGCCGTCCGAGGAGTTTTTTGATAGAATAACGGTATTGGCTGCCGAAGCGCTTGAATGCCCAATCGCACTCTTGAGCTTCGTGGACCGTGATCGCGTCTGGTTCAAATCCAGACTCGGCTTCGACCGTACCGAAATTCCACGCCCGGGCAGTTGCTGCGATCACGCCCTTAAGTGCGATGGTGTCAGTCATCTCGAAGACCTTCACTATTATCCGGGCCTGCGTGACTCGTACGAAGGCATCGACGGTGACCTACGCTTCTACGCTGGCGCGCCGCTCCGCAGCAAGGACGGATTCGTCCTCGGAATGCTGTGTGTGTGCGACACCCGTCCACGCACCGTCTCCCCATCGCAAGAATCCGTGCTCCAACACCTCGCCGACATGGCGATGGCTGAAATCGAGCCGCGCGCCATAGACGCCGACCGTCTGATGGTCCACAGCCGCCCTACCAACGACGCTACCCGCTCCGCCCCCTCGGTGAACTACCCCACCGATGTCCTTGTAGCGATGAAGAGCATCGACGGGCACTATGAATACCTAAGCGGCTCGTGCGAGGTCGTCACCGGCTACACACCTGACGAGATGAAGCGCATGGCGCCCGACGCCCTCTACCACCCGGACGATGTCGATCGGGTTCGCGAGGAGTCGCACCAGAAGGTACTCGACGGTCAAACCTGTGTCATCACCTACCGTGGTCGCCGCAAAGACGGCGTCTACCGCTGGCTGGAAACGCTTAGCACGCCCATTTACGACGGCGACGGCAGCCTGTCGAACATCCTGACCTCCACGCGTGACATCACTGCGCGCAAGGTCATAGAGCAGCGGCTCGTCGAGAGCGAAGAGCGCTTCCGCTCGCTGTACGACTACAACCTCGACGCCGTCTTCTCGCTCGATCTCGGAGGCCGCTTCGAGTCGGTCAACAAGGCGTTCAAGAACCTGGTCGGCTATAAGGCCGAGCAGCTTAAGGGGCGGTCGTTCCTTCCCTACGTCGATGTCGCCGACCGCAACATGGTCGAAGCCATCTTCGACATGACCGCGCAGGGTGAACCGCTCACGTTCGAGATGACCCTCATCGGTCGCGAAGGCAAGCGCATCCCGACCAGCGGCCTCAGCGTGCCATCCATCGTCGGCGAGCAAGTCGTCGGCGTCTACCTTATTGCCCGCGACGCGACCGTCCAGAAGCGAATCGATACCCTGCTTCGCGAAGAGAACGAAGTCCTCGGCCTCATCGCCGCGCGGGTGCCGCTGCCCGACATTTTGAACGAGATCGCACGCACAGTCGATGCCCTCTCCGATGGAGCCTCGTCAGCGATCATCCTCGTTGACCGTGAGTTGGCACGCCTGAAGTGTGTCGCTGCGCCAAATCTTCCCGGTGACTTCGTGTCTTTGATCGCGTCGCTGCCACTCGCTGCCACGAGCGGGTCCGGTGGTGCTGCTATTCACCGGAACGAGCGAGTCATTTCTGACATAGCCCATGACCCGAACTGGGAAGCATTGCGCGATAAGGCGCTTCATGCTGGCCTGCGAGCCTGCTGGTCTGCGCCCATTATGTCGTCACGCAACCAGGCGCTCGGAGCGCTCGACGTCTACTTTCACCAGCCGCGAACTCTGCGCCCCGATGACGTTCAGCTAGTCAGCCGAGCGGTCCACCTTGCCCGTATTGCCATCGAGCGCGAGCAGGACGATCAGATGCTCAAGCACAGCGAGAACCGGTTCCGCCAGATGATCGAGAACGGCGCCGACGTGATCACTGTGGTCGATCAGACAGGCACAATCAAGTACCTGAGTCCATCGGCAGAGCGCGTGTTGGGCCACACTCAGGAGATGATGCTCGGCACAGACATCTTCGCGCTGGTACACCCAGACGACCTGCCGCGAGCACAGGCATCCTTCGTAGAATCCCTATCAAGGCCCGGCGAGTCGGTGAACAGCGAGTTCCGTGTCCGCCACACCGATGGATCCTGGCGCAGTATGGAGGCCAGCGGCAACAACCAGTTGGACACTCCCGCCATACGAGGGGTCGTCATCAACTCGCGAGACGTCACCGAGCGACGCAAGGCCGAAGAGCAGCTCGATTACCTGGCATACCACGATGTCCTCACCGATCTGCCGAACCGCCTGCTGTTCAACAACCACCTCTACCGCGCTATCGAGCGAGCCCGCCGCGAGGCAAAAATGGTCGGCGTGGTGTTCCTGGACCTTGACCGATTCAAGATCATCAACGATACCCTCGGCCACGCCATCGGTGACCTGCTCCTCCGGTCCGTATCCCAACGGCTCCTGCATGTCATCCGCAACAGCGACACCGTTGCGCGCTGGGGCGGCGACGAGTTCACCATCATTTTGCCTGACCTTAACCGGACGATGGAGGCCATCAGGGCCGCTGACAAGATCATCAACGCCCTCTCCGAGCCGTTTGTCGTGCAGGGCCACGAGCTCTACATCACCGCAACCGCAGGCATCTCATTATTCCCAGACGCAGGCGAGGACGTCGTCACACTCGTCCGCAACGCCGATGTGGCCATGTATCGCGCCAAAGACCAGGGCACTAATTACTATCAGGTCTACTCCGCCGGTATGACCGAAGGTGCCACAGAGCGACTGGCCATCGAAAACGAGCTCCGCAAGGCTCTTGACCGTAACGAGTTTATGCTGCAATACCAGCCGCAAGTCGACGTGCTCACCGGCAAAATCGTTGGTGTCGAAGCCCTCCTGCGCTGGAAGCACCCCGACCGCGGCCTCGTTTCGCCAGGAGACTTCATCCCCCTCGCCGAGGAAACGGGCCAGATCGTCCCCATTGGCGAATGGGTCCTCCGAACCGCTTGCGAGCAGACTATCGAGTGGCAAGAGGCCGGAATCGGACCGTTGCGAGTCTCCGTCAATCTCTCCGCTCGCCAGCTTCGCCACCGGGGCCTCATAGCGTCAGTAAAACGTATCCTGACTCAGACAGGACTTAACCCCGATTGCCTCGAAATAGAGCTTACGGAAAGCGTCCTCATTGACGGCAAGAAGCAAAGCATGAAGGCGCTCAACGAACTCAAATCGATGGGGGTGCACCTGGCCATTGACGATTTCGGAACTGGCTACTCGTCCTTCATGTATCTAAAGAGCTACCCGGTGGACACGCTCAAGATTGACCAATCGTTCGTACGCAACCTCGGGGTCGATACCAGCGATACGGCCATCGCGCAGTCTATCATTTCCATGGCGAGGTCGCTCAAGCTGACCACAATCGCCGAGGGCGTGGAGACGGCCGAGCAGTTTGACATCCTGCGCCATCAGGGCTGCGACATCATGCAAGGCTACTTCTTCAGCGCCCCGCTCTCTCCCGTCGCGGTCACCCGCGCTCTGGAGAAGTCGGCCAAGCGCCTCGAAACCAAAGGCGGCCGCCGCAAGCCGGGCACACTCGCTTAATTGCCGTCACGCCGACTTTAGCAACCAGTTCACTCGCCATCCCACTCGCCCTCGCCTATCCGGCAGAACAAAAGAGGCCTCCCAATGACTCTCTCCTACCGCATCCACGTTCACCAATACGAGACAGACGAGCAGTTTGAGCGCCTTGTGCGGCTTCTCGATGCCCACAAGCACGCAATCGATGAGATCGCGCTGTTCACGGAGTACTGGCACCACGGCTACTTCCCGGAAGCCGACTTTACGGCGCTCACGGAGATTATGGCGAAGCGGATTGACCAGCTTCACGCCGCTGGCTACGGCAGTGTTGGCATCAACGTGCTCGTGACGCGGGGCCATCTTGACGAGGCGTGGGACTTCCTGTCGTTGCCCTTCGCGCCCGAGACGTACCTCGACGGGTCTCAGTCGCGCTCGGTTGCCTGTATTACATCGCCCGAGTTCCGAACCTATATCCTGGGAAAGTACGCCAGTGTCGCTCGTGCCGAACCCGACTTCGTGTGGGTGGACGACGACATCAGACTGCACTCAGGCTCAAATCTAGCCTGCTTCTGCGACCGCTGCTTGTCCGACTTCGAAGGTGGGCGGTGGACTCGCGAGGCCCTAGCGGAAGAGTTCGAAACGAGGCCGGGATTGCGGGATGCCTGGATCGCCTACGCGTCGGGCCTTGTCGAGAAGCTGCTGCGCGACATCGAGAAGACCGTCCACGACGCCTGCCCTGACGCCGACATCGGGCTGATGACCATAGGCGTCGGCCGGGGCTACACGGCGAATGCCATGGTGAGTTGGCAGGATGCGCTTGGCGGTACGAGAATGCGCCCTGGCGGTGGCTTCTATCAGGACCCGTCGCCGCGAGACATGATCGGCAAGGCTCTCATGATCTCCGCGCAGACCGTGCACTACCCGAGCTACGTCACCGATATCCAGTACGAGCTCGAGAACTTCCCGTACCATAAGCTCGACAAGTCGGTCGCGACAGTACTGAACGAGTGCGCGCTGGCGTTTGCGTCCGGCTGCAACGGCATCGCGTTCAATGCCCTCAAAGACCTGCCTGGATCACTCAAGCCTTATGATGCCCTCATGGCTGGCATCGAAGCCGAACGACCAGCGTGGGACCTATTTGTCAAAGCTACGGCTGACACGAAGCAGGTCGGCCTATACGTCGGCGCGCTCCACGACCACCATGACAAAGTCGCTCCGGTCGGACCGACCGTACCAGCGATCAGCGCCGATGTAGAGCGCAATCTGGCCCGTACGCTCTTAGAGGTTGGCATCCCTGTCACAACAGACCCATCAGGAGCGACCGCCCATGTGCTATTCGGCCACAGTGCTGCCACTTACTCGAACGCGGAGCTTACTGGCATCCTATCGAAGGGGGCCATCCTCGACGGTGCGGGTGCCCAGATCATCTACGATCGTGGTCTAGGCGACCTCGTCGGCGTTCATATTGCGAGGTCGTACGACAATGGTGTCTTTGAGCGCTACACGGATCACAAGCTGAACGGACCTTACGCGGAAGACGCTCGCGACACGCGTGTGTCATTCTGGAGAGCGCCTGCCGATGTGCTGGCAATTGACGAGCTCGGCGTCGAACCGCTGGCCCACCTTATTGGCTACGATCGGTCGGACCTCGGACCGTGTGCAGCGACATTTACCAACAGGCTTGGTGGTCGAGTCGTGACCCTTGGGTACTCCCCGTCAACCTATCTCGGCAGCGCCGCGAAGCGAACCCAGATGCTGAACGTTGCCGATTGGGCCTCATCGGCGCGCCTGCCTGTTCTCATCGAACCTGTCATCCGCGTCACCCCGCTCGTTCGCGCCAGCCGCGACGAGAACCGCTTCGCCGCCGTCCTTCTGAACACGTCGTATGATGAAACCGGCTCGTTCACAGTCCGCTGCCGAACCGGCGCAACATCCATCTACCGCGCCACTCCAACCGGCCCGCGCGAGCTAGCCTGCCGCCGTGTCGGCAACGACCTCGTGGTAACCATCCCGCAGCTAGCCCCCTGGCGATACATCCTACTTGGGTCGATGAGCAGCTAGCCAGGCTGAGCATGGACGCGCTTCACTCCACCACTTCATCCCCAGCCCTTCCCCTACGATAAGGGGAAGGGAGCCGGATAAACGCGAGGGCCTTGCTCCGCGTGGCTAGGGCAGGTACCCGCCAGCTTCTCGGAGCCGGTCGCGCAATTTGGTGACGTCGACGCTGTGGACGTCCACCTTGTCGCTTCCCAGTGCCTGCGCTGCCGCTGCACCAGCGGCTTCGCCCATCGCGAGGCAGACGGGCATGACGCGGACACTGCCTTGGACGATCTGTTCACAGGAGATCGAGCGGCCCGCCACGATGACGTTCGTGAGCCCCTTTGGCGTCAGGCAGCGGTACGGAATGCCGTGCGACTCGCCCTTACCGTAGTGGATGTTGTTCTTCTCCCACTTCGCCTGCGTTTCAAGATCCTTGGCGATGTTGTCGGCGGCCCAGTGGACGTCGATGAAGTAGCTATTGCGGCAGATCTCGTCGTCGAACGAACGCCGGGCCATGTAGTCTTCGAGGGTCAATACGTAGTCCCCTACAATCCGCCTCGTTTCACGGATCCCCATGAGCGATCCGGTCAGTGTCAAGAACGAGTTCGCAAACGCTGCCGGGAAGAACTCCGCGAGGCCGTCGCGGTACTGGGCGGCCATTTTACGCCCGTGAACAAGCGCCTCGGAGATCGTCTCTGGTTTGGTATTGTCCACATGCCACATGTGCCCAGCGTTGAACCCGACCGCGCCCGGTCCGACAATGTTGCTGCACATGTGCAGGTCGGGGACCAGCGGGTACTTGCCTGACGCCATGATTTTGTGAATCGGGCTCTCGGGATTGCTGCCGTACAAGTTGGGACCGGTGCGGTACGCGTAATCGTCGACATTGCTGATAACGAAGCAGTGTGTCGCTGGCATCAGGCGCCCATCTTCACTGTCGTCGCCCAGGTGATACTCGGCACCAGCCCACGCAGTGAGGTCCGCGTCACCGGTACAGTCGATGTATACCTTCGCCCGATACGCTCTCAGGCCAGCCTTGTTTGCCGCGATAATCGTCGTGACCGTTCCATCGCCATCGGTTTCGACACTGGTCAGGAGCGTGTTGAAGAGGACCTTTGCGCCAAACTCAAGCACGATGTCGTCGTAGATCCGCTTCAGCCGTTCGGCGTCGATTGCCACCCAATCGACCTGCTCTTTAGGGACGTGGGGCGTTTGCTCCTTCATGGTCATCAGGATGCGCTCGCCTAGGCCGCGGTAGATAATCTTCTCCTTATCGGAGAATGGGCACCACGCTGGCACCAGCGCCGATGTGCCCATTCCGCCGAGGCAGCCAGTGCTCTCGATCAGCAGCGTCTTCGCGCCGTCACGAGCGGCAGCGGCAGCAGCGGTGCAGCCGGACGGGCCTCCGCCGACGACGATCACGTCGTATGTATCATCCAGCGGGATTTCGCGAGGTGCAAGTGTGTGGGTAGCCATGGAAAAGGTCTCCTCCGATTTATCGTGGATCAGCATAAACCTCACCCCCCGGCCCCCTCTCCTAGGATAAGGAGAGGGGGAGTAGGAGGGAGTTCATGCTTCGACTCTACCGCAACTCTTGGCGGCTGCGCTAGGACTCATCCGGCCTTTTTGCCGATTTCCGACGCTACCCCGCCGCGCTACCCCGCCGCGCTGACACGCGGCACCCCACATGGTGGGGTTATGATGAGCAGGTGCCTCTTGGCTAAGTGCAGGTACTCTAGGATGCCGATGGTGGATTTGGGGTTATGATGATTGCGCTCGGAAGCGAGGTCAGCGGGTGGCTTTTGGCGGGATTGGCTGGCCCTGTCATCCAAGCATTTTGCGCGTTTTGCGTTGCGCAACGCGATTCTATTTTTTTGCGCAAAACTGTGTTCAGCATTACCCCGGCGCTTGCCGCGCCAGCCCGCACGGTGGGGTTTCGATGTCCGACCACTTCTTGGCTGGCCCAGTTTTGGGGCCGTTTTGCGCCTGTTGCGTGGCGCAACGCGATTCTTTTACCCCGGCGCGTGCCGCGCCACCCCACGAGTGGGGTTTCTGTTGTCCGACCACTTCTTGGCGAGCCGGGTTCGTAGCTGAGAGCGTTTTGCATGCAAAATCGGCGTTGCGAATCGTTTTTTTGCGTGCAAAATTGTGCGCTAAGCTACAGGCTGTCCCAGGTGGCGTCAAAGGCTACGTGTGCGGGAGCGGCGGCGGCCATTTGGGCGTCGCGTTGCTATGAGGCGCGGGTGCGCGTTGTCAAGGTACGATTACGACTATACGGTTACATTATATCATATTATCACATTATTTGACTCATTGATTAGTACATTTGTTTGTTATATTTGTTGCTGTTTCCGCGAAATACGAAACGACGATTGGGTTTGGTTAAGGATGCTGTAGTATGTTTATGGTAGTGAGTAATCGTCCGAGGCGTGAATCGGTCGCGAAGGCTCATGGACGAGTTGCATCCGATAGATCGGTGGCTGGGAGGCTGTAGTCGCGCCGTGAAATGAATTTCCGGCTAGAAGCTATTCCGTCCCCAGGGCGGGACTGGTGGGTCCGAATCGGTGACCGGTAATGGGTTTCCGGAGTGCAGGCGGACGCATTGTCTGAACTGTGATTTGTATGATTATATGATTGGCGTGATTGTTGGGCGCGTGGTTGTGTGCTTGAATCATGGCAATCATCGGGATCATGGGAATTATTCGTTCAAGTCAATCATGGTTAAGACGGCTGTGAGTACCTGCGGATTGCCCCGCCGCGCTGAGACGCGGCACCCCAAAGGATTTGGGGTTATGATGAACAGGTGCCGCTTGGCTGAATGCAGGTACGTTCGGAAACCCGCTAAGGATTTGGGGTAATGATGATTGCGCTCGGAGGCGAGGTCAGCGGGTACCTCTTTGCTGGTTGCGGGTACTTTCGGATGCCCATGCTGCAGGATGCCGTCCCCATAGGGTCGCGATCAGCATCAGCCGAAAAGGAACGCCCAAAGATAACGCGTTCGCCGAAATCTTCATTGAGACCTTCAAGTACGAGGAGGTCTACATGACCGAATACGCCAATCTTGCAGAAGCAAGGGATCAGATCGGGCATTTCCTCGATGAGGTCTACAGCAAAGAACGCCTACATTCGGCTCTCGGATACCGGGCGCAAGTCGAATTTGAGCAAGCCACCAACATTAAACAGATCATGACGACCACGCCTTAGCTGTCTGCCCCAGAATCGGGGTGCGGTCCATTATCTAGCTAATCAACGGTACTTTTAAGGTCTGGTAATCATGACACAAACACGCGTCCGATTGTTCCTTATTGCCGCCATCCTATATGTCGGCTCCGTTTACTCTATGTGCGATTTGGGGCGAAGTAAGGAAACAAAACTACGCCCGATTCCCTCTCCGGCGTATACATATGAGGACGGGAATAAGCCTTCCGATAAAGCTTACCGTTTCAGCTTCTTTAATCGTCAAAGAAAGCTCGCGGTACTAATGTATCCAGGTAATCGTCTATGGGTAATGGATGATCAATTCCGCCGAGAGAGAGAGATAAAAATAGACGACGAACTTCTACACGTGTCTATTGCTCCTGATGACAATAGCTTTCTTCTCCGTGGGCGCCATGGAATGTATCTATCACGTTCTGGCCGCATTTTTAGGTTTCCAATAAAGAAGGCTAGCGACTACTTGGGTGTCTGCAGTGACAGTTCGACTGTTGTACTTGCAGGAACTACTGATATTAAGCAGGTGAAGTGCTCTATGCCGACGAAGGTCACTGATGTGGTTACCGGCCGCAAGGCTGATTATCACGGTGTTTCAGCGGTCTGCATTAGCCCGGACCATCGTTATTTTGCGATTGGCGGTTTTAACTATCTCGAAGTTTGGGACACCGAGAAATGGCGACTTCTTAAAAAGATAGTAGGTAAGTGGAATATAACCGGCGGCGGAGTTCGCGAGGGGGACTGGGTCAATTCCGTTGCATTTTCCAGTGATGGGAAACTGTTAGCAGCAACCGGTAGCCTATCTACAGTGATGTTAAATACTGCCAATTGGAAGCAGGCTGATCATCTCAAGGGCCTATTATCTTGTGGAGCATATCAAGTCGACTTTGTTAAGCCGGACAAACTGATTTTGCTCAATCCCAGTGATATTAGTGAATATTCAACCGTCACCGGAAAGCTTGTGGGGCGGGTGGATGTCGAAGGTATCGTCGATATGCACGTTTCACCCTTTGATGGGACAGTTGCGACCTCGGACATTGCCGGACGAATCTTTACGTGGAGTGGCTTTTAGAAATCCGCCACGGCGCATCGCAGGTGATATACCTTGAATGGTAGATTCATTGCCCTTTCTGGTGCAACCCTGACGAAAGGTTAGCCTGGTCGATTCCTGCCTCGGGGAGCACTAAGCCAAACTCCGTGGAAACCTTGACGCATAAATTAGACGATCACTCGTTGACCGTACCTGAGTGAAATCGAGTTGTGTTTGGCCGAGGAGCGCTTCGCTTACGACCCGGCGGGACGCTGGAAGGGCTGCGGATTGCCCCGCCGCGCTGAGACGCGGCACCCCAAAAATTGGGGTTTCGATGAGCGTGTTCCTCTTGGCTGATTGGAGGTACTTTCGGATGCCGACGGCGGTGCCGGGGGTTATGATGATTGCCCTCGGAAGCGAGGTCAGCGGGTGCTCTTTGCTGGTTGCGGGTACTTTCGGATGCCCAAGGCACAGGATGTCGTCCCCTATGGGTCGTTAGCGCGCGGAGCCCGACGGTGCCTGGGCGGTGGCTTCGGAGCGCACTCCGCCGGGTGTCAGGCCTGTGGCGGCTTTGATGTCCCGGCTTAGGTGGCTGGCGGAGGTGTACCCGCAGACGGACGCGATTGCGTCCAGGGTCAGGTCGGAGTGACGCAGCCATGATAGCGCCTGACTCACTCGCACTCCCTTGATGTAGTCGATGGGCGAACAGCCGCATGAGCGCTGAAACTGTGCTCGAAGCACTGCGGGGCATACGCCGACCAGACGGGCGACTTCGGTGATCCTGATGTGGCGGTGCAGGCCGTCGTGAATGAGACGCTTGGCTTCGGCAATGGTGCGATCCTCGACACTAAGCTGGGCGGTTGCCCGGGTCAGGTAGACGTTCAGTTGCATCAGAGCGCCTGCGATCATCGCGTCACGCCCCGTGTTATTCTCTGTCCATTCCCGCAGCAGTGTACGAAACAGCCTGTCCAGCGTCTGGTCGCCATCGTCGTAGCAGATTGTCGGCCATGCGGGTTCTGATTGGGCGTCGAGGGCAACGATAATGACCTCATAGTCGGTGTGCGCGTATTCGGTGTGGACACTGCCCGGTCGCGTGGTCAGCAGGAGGCCGGCGTGGCATTGAACGACGGCGTCGTCGAGGCCAAACGCGGTACGACCGTGGCGATAGAACATCATTTCCCATCCCGAATGCTTGTGGAGCGGGAACGTCACTCCAGCTTTGCCGAAATGGATGCCACAGGAGATGATGGACAGGTCATTCATGACGTTTTATGCAAGAGTTCAGACGATCTTTGTATTGCCGAACACCTTTCTTGAGCTTTATAATACCGGACAAGCGTGAAGAGATTGCCTCGCAGGCTTCTATTTTTGCAACAAGCTTGGCT
Organism: Capsulimonadaceae bacterium; assembly: GCA_036504535.1. Lineage (GTDB taxonomy): Bacteria > Armatimonadota > Armatimonadia > Armatimonadales > Capsulimonadaceae > JARLGU01. The sequence continues at coordinate 105,947 of DASXUY010000043.1, read as the reverse complement.
GATGGAGGGTTCGGGCAATGTATCGCATTGGAACTGAAGAACTAGACGAGATTGGTAAGGTGATTGCTTCCAAGACCCTGTTTCGCATGGGCAGCGCTGCAAACGGCCACCAGCAGGAAGTGGAGCGGTTTGAGCGCGAGTGGGCGGCCACGATTGGCGTCGAACATGCCCTGCTGCTGTCGGGCGGGGGTACAGGGGCGTTGATCCTCGCCCTTGAGGCGCTTGGCATTGGCCCCGGCGATGAGGTGCTGGTACCGGCCTACACGTGGATGGCAACAGCCAACGCCGCCGTCGCCGTGGGGGCGATCCCGGTGCTCGTGGAGATCGACGAGAGTTTGGGTATGGATCCGGTCGACGTTGAGCGCAAGATGACGCCCAACGTGAAGGCGATCATTCCTGTTCACATCGCGGGCCGTCCGTGCGACATGCACAGGCTGCTGGAGGTTGCCAACCGTCACGAGGTCGCTGTCATTGAGGACTGTTGCCAGTGCGACGGTGGAAGCTACGCGGGGCGCAGGGTTGGGTCGTACGGTCGGCTTGCGGCGTTCAGCTTTAACGATTTCAAGATCCTGAGCTGCGGTGAGGGCGGCGCAGTGGTTACCAGCGACCGCACGCTTTACGACCGTGCTCGTGTCTATCATGACCCTCTCACCACGTTCGCTTCGTTTGCGTCCGACCTTACGGTGGAGACATCGGTCGGGCATCAGATGCGAGCCAGCGAACTCCACGGTGCGGTGATGAGGGTTCAGCTTCAGCGGCTTGAAGGCATCCTCAGCGACTTGCGCCGAATCTCCGCTCGGTTTCGCAATGAGCTGGCAAGCACGTCGCTCAGGCTAGCGCCGAGCAACGATCAGATCGGCGACTGCGGTATCAATGCAGCGTTCCAGTTCGCTACTGCCGACGAAGCGCGTGCTTTCGCGACTGCGGAAGGCGTCGGCGGAGGGCGGCCGATTGACACGGGGCGACATGTATACTCCAACTGGGAGCCAATCATGCACCGGCGGGCCGGGCACCACGCTGATATGAACCCGTTCACGTTCCCGCAGAATAAGCGCCTGCGAATGGATTACTGCCCGACGATGTGTCCGCGAACGCTGGACATTCTGGCGCGTACCGTCTACATCGCTGTCAATCCGGATTGGACCAGCACTCAAGTTGACGAGCGAATCGCAGCATGTAGGAATGCTGCCCACCGGTAGTGGTATGTACCAAACTTGAGGCAACAATTTGCTTCTGAACCTTGTCGTTGCGAATCCGGATAGTGGCGTGCCGACCGCGGCGCCTCACGGCGACCTACCGCTCCGTAGCGAGGGTTGGCGCCAAATTCTTCGGGGACAGCGTCCTCGAAAGCGGCCCCAAACAGTTCCGATGCGCCACGATTGGGATGACGGGTTTGGGAATATGACGATAGGCCTGGCTGCTTCTACACCGCGAACAAGTGGTGCCACCTTCTGCGGGACAGTCCCCAGGCATGGTTTGTTCGGAGTTGAGGCAAAAAGTGATCTGATGCTTGCCTAGAAAATACAGAACCCCTCTTCCCCACTTCGTGGGTCCCCTTCTCCCCAAAAGGGAAGACAGAGAGGTTGCGCCTCGCAGTTTTTCATCCAAATGGGTGGATCGCTTACATGACGACTCAATCATGAATCACACCCTACCGGTAGTGGTCGGGGTCAGAACAGGGTTACAGGGAGCACAAAATGGAAGCAGGGTTTGCCCGTCGTGATATCACCCCTAACGTAGGTGTTCAGCTTTTCGGTTATGGGCGCGTGCGACTCGCCGAGACTATCGGAGATCGCCTCGCTGTTTCCGTACTGGTTTTGCGCGACGGCGACAGGTCTGCGGCAATCGTTTCGATGGACATCTGCCTGATTGGTGAGGATGATGTCGCGGCTATCCGGAAAGAGATCGCGTCGTCTACCGGCATACCGGCACCGAATGTCACGCTCTGCTGCACGCATACCCACTCTGCTCCGGTCCCCGTGAACTGCTGGGGCTGGGGGGAGCGCGACGCGGCTAACATGGATCTCGTGTCGAAGCAGGTGTGTGAGGCCGTACGAGAAGCATCGGCGTCGACGGTGTCAGTGAAGGTAGGCGTTGGCGCGACACACAGCAACGTTGGCATCAATCGCAGGCAAGTGAAGGCAGACGGCGCTGTCGTCCTCGGTTCGAATTCCTGGGGTGTCTACGATCCCGCGCTCACCGTCGTGCGATTCGAGGCTGCGAGCGGCCCAGTCGCGCAGTTGGTAAATGTCGGCGCGCACCCAACAGCGCGTGGAGCCGATAGTGCGATATCCCGTGACTGGCCAGGCGTTATGGTGGACCGGGTAGAAGCAATCACGCACGCGCCGGTCGTGTTTATCAATGGCACCGCTGGCGATATTGCGCCCCGGAGCGCGTTCGGCGGCGCTGTGGGCGATAGCGCTCCAGCTGCCACCGAGGTCGGACTGCTCGCTGCTGGCGATGCCATCCGCGCGTGGCATTCGATACGCGATTTCCGCAACGTCAACCTAGATACGGTAACCACGACCATCCAGATCCCGCTCGATCCGCTGCCCGACCCTACCGCTTCCGCGAAGCGCCTCGCCGAATTACCCGACGCCGACCCGGAATGGGGCGCAGTGGCGTGCGAACGCAAGCATCTGGAAGCGGTCCAAGCGGCCGAAAAGCGCGAACTGATGACGCAGCGACCAATCGACGTCACGGTCACCAAAATCGGCCCGACCGCGATTGTGCCTCTTCCTGGTGAGGTCTTCACGGAAATTGGGTTGCGGATCAAGCAAGATAGCGCTTACGAACATACGCTCATCGCATCGACATCGAATGGCAACAATGGTTACTTCGTCACCCAGGAGGCTCGCGCACGCGGTGGTTATGAGGTTTGGGTAGCGAAGGCGTATGGCGCGTATCTGCCCGCTGCTGCTACCGATGATGCTCTCGTGCAAGGGGCGCTGAGTTTGCTAACGCAGATTCCGTAGGTTAAAACCTACGGCTTGTAAGTGCTTGAAAGTACCCTTTGGGCACTAAGAATCAGGCATGTTTCTTAGATGGCTACAGCTTCAGCGAAGCGCGGTATTGTCCGGGGGCCATGCCAGTCTCTTCCTTGAATATCCGCGCAAAATATGCCTGATCCATGCCGCTGCAGTAGGAGGCGACCTCGGCAATCGGTAGGCGGTCGTTGGCGAGAAGCTCTTTGGCGCGTCTGATCACGGCGTCACGCTGCAATCGGATCGGTGTTGTGCCCAGCACGGCGCGACACATGCGTCGCAGGTGATCGGGGCTCCAGCCGACGGCGGCGGCGACATCGGCGACACGCTTCGCGGGGCCGTCGAGCGATTCCAGCAGTCGCCTCGCGGTCTCGATGCGCCGCACGGCATCGGCGCCGACATGCTCGTAGCGCGCCACGGTCGCAAGCAGGCGTGTTTCGCGTTCGATGAGGCTGAGCGCTACCGCGAGCATTGCGCCGGTTTCGTAGGGCGAGAGATCGTCCCAGTGACCGAAGGCGGCAACCAGCTCCGTGAGCGCGTTGAGAATGCGCGGGCGACCGGCGAGGTCAAGAAAGGGCTGCGTGTCAACTGGCCACTGCGAGAACTCCCGCCGACGTCGCAGGGGTTCGTCTGGGTTCGGGACGGTGCGGTACGTGGCGAAGCGCCCCGAATCAGGCTCGACCGACCAATCGAAATGCACCGCAAGTGAGTCGAACCCGCCCACAACTGTGGACGAAAAGCCGTACCACATCCCCGGAGTCAGCAGAAACAGGCGCTCCGGCTGCAGGTCGTAGTCGTGGTTCTCGATTGTGACAGTTCCCCTGCCTCGTACCCCCAGGACAAGCAAATGGTCGCAGAGCTGCCGTAGCGGAAGTCTGTCTCGGTCGACGATGCTGTTACGCGCCGCCCAACGGACGAATGGTAGGGCGGGAGGTGATGTTTCCACGAGCTCTAGATACGGGACGAAGGTGGGTTTGTCCTGCGAGAAGTGGTGCTGAAGGGGACCGGTCAGGAAAGCGGAACCTGAACGCAACGCTCACCGGGACTAGAACTCCTAGTCCGCAGACGGACGCAAGCGGTCTGACGAAGAACACCCCCTGTTCGCGAGCGATCTCAAGTGCGGGGCTAAGTCTGCGCCAGAGCCGCACCAAGCGGGCCTACTACTAATCGAATGCCCGAAAACTACTTGCTTGCCATGTTCGTGAGCCACGCTCACCTGCTAGGGAGCTCTGTCACCGTTTTGGCGCTAGTATCTGCTCCTGTTCGCGGCGATACTGCTGCGGGCTGTGGCCGGTGACCCTTTTGAATGCTTTTGAGAGCGCAAACGGCGACGCGTAGCCGAGGCGAGTGGCGATGAACTCGAGCTTATGAGGCGTGTGGGCGAGTAGGTCCTGCGCGCGCTGGATTCTCAAGGTGGTCATAACGCCCAGGGGCGTGTCCGCATGATACTGGCGAACGATGCGGTAGAGGTGCGATTCCGACAGCGAGATCACTTGCGCCATGTCCGCGACTGTCCACGGGCGTTGCAAATCGGCGCTTACCGCAGCCCACAACATGCCTAGCCGCTGCCGCATATCGTCGGACGCGACTTCCCCAGCTCGGTGCAGCCGACGGTCAAGGTAGATGCCTACGACCTCAGCGAAGTTGCGCCCCATTTGGACGCTGTCAAGGCTGGGCGATGATGACTCAAAAATCAGCCCTGACAACACTTGGACGATGCGCGCGGCTTGCCCTTGGAACCGAAAATGGGGTTTTCCTGATTCGAGGTGACGCCATAGCGCTATCGGAGAAATGGAGAACCACATCACGTCCCATCCGTTCGCCCCGCTCTCGATTGAAAACGATGTGCCTGCAGGCGCTACCCAAAACGATTCGGCCTCAAGGCAAATCTCGCCATCTGACAGAGCGACCGTCGCACTTCCCGCGATTGTGTAGATAACGGTGTGCCGGCCCGAACTCTGCTGATCGATACGGGAGTCGGCGTCGTATTGGCTGATAGCTGCGCGAGCTATTCCCCGTGCAACAAGCGGTGACGCGCCAGCGAACGTCATCGGGAGCAGCTGTTCGTGGCGCGGGTAGTTAATGATAGTTTCGGACATGATTGTACGAGTGTTGGCTATTCCATTGCTTTCGTCGTGAGAGTATGATAAAAGTTATTCCGTCTTGACCGTCAACACTCCTTCTCTTCGAGATGCGCTGGCGTGCGGCCATGGCGCCAGTGAGGATCACCCTTTGAAGGCAGTTATCGTCATGTTTGACTCACTGAACCGTCACATGCTGCCGCCCTATGGCAGCGATGAGGTTCAGGCTCCTAATTTCGTTCGCCTGGCTGAGCGAAGTGCGACATTCGACACGTCGTATGTCTGCTCGATGCCGTGCATGCCAGCGCGTCGCGATCTCCACACGGGCCGACCGCATTTCCTGCATCGGGGATGGGGACCTATCGAGCCGTTTGACGATTCCATGCCCTCCTTGCTACACGACGCTGGCGTCTACACGCACCTCGTGACCGACCACTACCACTATTTCGAGGACGGCGGCGCAACGTACCACAACCGCTACTCATCGTGGGAGTTCATGCGAGGACAGGAAGGTGACCGCTGGTTTGGGCAGGTTCGCGATCCTCAGTATCCGGATGGTGTCGGGCGGCTCCAGAATCCGAACGCACAGATCCGACAAGATCAGCTCAACCGCGCGCAGATGCCGCGCGAGGAAGATATGCCGCAGACACGCACCTTCCAGGCTGGGATCGACTTCATGCGGCGAAACGCGTCCGACGACAACTGGATGCTGCAAATCGAAACGTTCGACCCACACGAGCCTTTCTTCGCTGGTAAGGCATACAAGGACATGTACCCCGAAGACTACATGGGGCCGCAGTTCGACTGGCCGAACTACACTAAGGTGAGCGAAACCGATGAGCAGGTCGCGCACTGCCGCCACGAATACAAAGCGCTGGTGTCGATGTGCGACGCCAACCTTGGTCGGGTAATCGACGCGTTCGACGAGCTGAACCTTTGGGACGACACGATGTTGATCGTCTGGACCGATCACGGGTTTCTGCTTGGGGAGCACGGCTGGTGGGCCAAAATGCGCATGCCATGGTACGAAGAGCTGGCTCGGACACCGTTCTTCGTGTGGGATCCGCGATCAAAGGTGCAGAACGAGCGCAGGGCGAGCCTCGTGCAGCCCGCAATCGATATAGCGCCGACTCTGCTGGAGTATTTCGGCGTCGCACAATCGCCCGACATGCTTGGCAAGTCGCTGGCGCCAGTGATCGCAAGCGATGCGCCCACCCGTGACGCGGCGCTGTTTGGCGTCTTCGGGGCGCAGGTGAACGTGACCGACGGGCGATACGTCTACATGCGAGCGACTGCGGACCCGGCGGTACAGATTCACGAACACACATTGATGCCAGCGTACATGACTGCACTTTTTTCGCCTGAGCAGCTCAGGAATAGCACGCTGTCTCCCCCACTATCGTTTACGAAAGGCTGCCCGGTCTTGCGCGTGCCTGTCGATGCGGCGTGGCTCGACGGCGATACAGGAAAGACGCTGCTGTTCGATCTGGAAGCGGACCCACGTCAGGCAAATCTGGTAACCGATCCGGCGATAGAGGCTCGCATGATCGCGAAGCTCATCGCCCTGATGCAGGAATGCGATGCGCCGCGGGAGCAGTACGAGCGGCTTGGGCTGGATAAGGGCACGAGATAACCATGACACAACCGCTCAACATCCTGCTCATTACAAGCGACCAGCAGCACTACGATACGCTCGGGACGCTGAACACACGTATCAAGACGCCGAATCTGGATCGGCTGACGCGCGAGGGGACGCGGTTCAATCGCGCTTATACCGCGAGTCCCGTTTGCTCGCCATCGCGCTCGACCATCATCACGGGGCTGTACCCATCGTCGCATGGCTGCTGGAACCTTGGGTGCAAGTTGCCGGAAGATGTGCCCACCGTGGGCCAGCATTTGCACGCAATGGGCTATCAGACGACACTGATCGGCAAAGCGCATTTCCAGCCGCTGGCATCGACGCCGGACTGCGAATCGTTAGAGTGCCAGCCTCTCCTGCGCGACCTTGAGTTCTGGCGCGATTTCCATGGGCCCTGGTACGGCTTCGACCACATCGAGCTGGCACGAAACCATACCGATGAAGCGCATGTGGGACAGCATTACGCGTTATGGATGGAAGAAAAGGGGCTGGCGAATTGGCGCGACTACTTCGAGCCATGGCCGCCGCGCCCCGGTGAACCGGTGAGGCGCCACCGGTGGGACTTACCGCCCGAGTTCCACTACACTACCTGGACAGCCGAACGAAGCATGGCGGCGATTGAACAAAGCGTGTCGTCGGATACCCCGTTCTTTGTATGGGCGTCGTTCCATGACCCTCACCCGTCGTACCTCGTCCCTGAGCCGTGGGCGAGCATGTACGACCCCAACGAGATGCAGCTGGGCACACTTGAGGCGGGCGAATTCGACGCCATGCCTCCTCACTATGCCATGACCCAAACCGATGAGCCGGACTTTTCGGCGTACCGTGAAAATGGTCACTGGCTCCACGGGTTCCACAGCCACAAGTTTGACGCCGATGAACTCCGCAAGGACATGGCGATCTACTACGGCATGATCAGCTTCATGGACGAACAGATTGGGCGGATACTCGACAAGCTGGACGAACTCGGCATCGCGGAGAATACGCTCATTGTGTTCACTACCGATCATGGCCACTTTCTCGGGCAGCATGGCCTCATGGCGAAAGGGGCATTTCACTACGAAGACCTGCTCCGTGTGCCGTTCCTTGTCCGGTGCCCCGGAATGGTTCCTGCGGGCCAATCGAGCGACGCGCTGCAATCGCTGGTCGACCTCGCGCCGACATTCCTCGATGCGGCTGGCGCACGTATACCCCGCAACATGCAGGGGGTGAGCCAACTTGGCGTGTGGCGCGGCATTCAACCGACGGCGCGGGACAATGTGATTGCGGAGTTCCGGCACCAGCCGACGACCCTGCACCTGCGGACCTATGTCGATGACCGGTGGAAGATGACGATCTATCACGGCCAAGACTACGGGGAACTGTTTGACCTACAAAGCGACCCGGAGGAGCGCCACAACCTCTGGGACGATGCCAATCACCAAGCGGATCGTACGCGAGTGATGCACAGGTTCCTGAACGCCGAGTTGCAGCGCGAGCCGATGGTTTCGCCGCAGGTTGCGGGGGCGTAGGGCGGAAAGCGCTCGCCGCGAGGCGTCCTATCCGGACGGGACCAGCCTCACGCTGGACCGGTGTAAGGGACGGCGGGGTGTTTGTGGTTGAGATAGTACGCTAGGGTGGCGGGCGAAGGGTGAATATGAACATAGTTTTGCTGCATTCGCATGACGCGGGCTGCATGGTGCAGCCGTACGGCTATCCAGTTGCGACGCCGCGTATTCAGCAGTTTGCCGAAAGCGGTGTGCTGTTTCGGAAAGCGTTTTGTGCCGCGCCGACGTGTTCTCCCAGTCGCGCCGCGATGCTGACGGGCGTGTGGCCGCACGAGACCGGTATGCTTGGGCTGGCGCATCGCGGGTTTGACCTGAACGATACAAGCAAGCATCTCGTGCATACCCTTAAGCTGGCCGGGTACGAAACAGCGCTGTGCGGCATACAGCATGAGGCGGCGGATCCGTCGACGCTGGGTTACGACAAAATTCTGGCGACGTACCCGGCGCGTGGCGTGGATATCGCACCGGTCGCGTGCGACTATATCGCGCAACCGCACGACAAGCCGTTCTTCCTGTCATTCGGGCTCTTTGACACCCATCGCCCGTTTCCTGAACCCAGCGTCGATGCGCGCTACGTTCGCGTACCGTCGCCGCTCCCGGACACGCCCGAGACCCGATACGACATGGCGGCGTTTGCGACCGCTGCTGCCGGGATGGACGAAGGATTTGGCAGGGTGATCGATGCGATAGAGGATGCGGGCTTGACAGCCAATACCCTCGTTATTATGACGACAGACCACGGCCTCGCATTTCCTGGAATGAAGTGCACGCTCACCGACCGGGGGCTAGGCGTGATGCTCATTATCAGCCAGCCCGGTGCAATCGCAGAAGGCGTCGTGGTGGATGAGATGGTGACCCACCTTGACCTTTACCCGACGATTTGCGAACTCGCCGGGATTGGGCCGCCAACGTGGCTAAGAGGCAAGTCTCTGGCCAGCGCACTCCGTGGCAGCACAACCTTGCTTCACGAGGCAACGTTCGGCGAGGTGAGCTTCCATGCGGCATACGAGCCGCAGAGGTCCGTTCGCACAAAGCGCTACAAATACATTCGCCGCTTCGACGAGCGCGCCAAACCGGTGCTGCCAAACTGCGATGCGGGCCCATCGAAGTCCGTCTGGCTTGATCACGGGTGGCGAGATGCGCAGGGAGAGCAGGAGGAGCTGTACGACCTCATCTTCGACCCCGACGAATCCCGAAGCCTCGTTAAAGACAACAGCCACGTAGCGGTTCTCGCTGAAATGCGCACGACGCTACATCGCTGGATGGTGGAAACGAGTGACCCGCTGTTGGACGCGCCACTCTACGCTCCGGCAGGTTCGCGCGTGTGCGACACAGACGCCATCGACCCCGAGGATGGTATCGTTTACTACGCCGAACGCACGCGCATGGGTTGAACAACACGGTAGGTTGTAATCGAATGGCAAAGCCCAATATTTTATTCCTCATGTGCGATGATCGCAGGCACGATACCATTGCCGCGTTGGGTAATGACGGCATACGCACGCCGCACACCGATTGGTTGGTCGAGAACGGTACCGCGTTCACACACGCGTTCAACCCCGGTGGCATGAGCAGTGCGGTCTGCATGCCCAGCCGGGCGATGATGCACACAGGACGGCACCTGTTTCACATCTCAGGAGCGGGCGAAGCTATTCCAACCGATCACACACTACTCGGCGAAGCGCTCCAGGCTGCTGGATACGACACGCACGGGATTGGCAAATGGCACAATGGCAAGGAGTCGTTCAACCGCTCGTTCGGCAGCGGGGCCGAGATCTTCTTTGGCGGAATGGCGGACCATTGGAATGTGCCGCTTTTTGACTGCGATCCGAGCGGACGCTACGATAAGCAGCTGCCAGTTATTGACGACCCGCTGTCTTCGAACACGGTCCGGTTGCGTCAGTGCGACCACATCTATGCTGGCCACCATTCGACCGATATTATCGGTGACGCGGCTGTTCGGTACCTCAGCGAACGGAATGCAGATGAGCCTTACCTGCTTTACGTGTCGTTCTTGGCACCGCACGATCCGCGCAGCACACATGCCGAATACCAAGACATGTACCCGTCGCAGGAGATAATGCTGCCGCCCAACTGTGTCTCGGAGCATCCATTCGACAACGGCGACCTCGATGTCCGCGATGAGCTTCTCGCGGATCGCCCACGCCGCCCCGAGGAAATCCGTAAGCACGTTGCCGAATACTACGCGATGATTACGCACATGGACGCGCAGTTCGGACGTATCATTGACGCTGTGAGGTGTCGTGGGGACCTGGATAACACGATTTTTGTTCACTGCGCCGACCACGGGCTCGCAGTCGGACAGCATGGTCTCATGGGCAAGCAGAACCTGTATGACCACAGCGTCCGTGTCCCGCTCATATTCAGCGGAGCGGGAGTCCCCAAGGGCAACAGAGTTGACGAAATGGTAATGCTGATGGACGTCTTTCCGACACTTTGCGACCTTGCGGGAGTGGAAACACCGGGCAGCGTCGAGGGCCAATCAGTTCTTCCGGCGATGAACGGCGGAGGAGGACGAGACAAGCTGTTCTTTGCTTACCTCGACGTCCAGCGCGGTATTCGAACCGAGAAGTGGAAGCTGATCGAATACTTCAAAGACGGGCAGCACTCTCGCACTCAGCTGTTTAATGTCGCCGCTGCCCCGTGGGAGATGCGCGACCTGTCGGGCGAAGAGTCGTGCGCGGGAACTGTGAGCAGCCTGAGAGCGGAGATGGCCGTAATGGGAATCGCCTTAGGCGATCCATTATTCGGGAGGCTATTACAATGACCCCCAACATCATCTTCATTCTCATCGACGATATGGGCTGGCGTGATCTTGCTTGCTACGGAAGTGAGTTCTACGAGACGCCAAACCTCGACAAATTGGCGGCGGATGGTATGACGTTTACTGATGCGTATGCCGCTTGCCCAGTATGTTCGCCTACGCGGGCAAGCATCATGACCGGCAAGTATCCTGCGACGGTTGGCATCACCGACTGGATCGATTCAAGCGGTACATCTCATCCATGCAAAGGAAAACTGATAGACGCGCCGTATTTGAAGCAGCTTCCACTAACCGAGCGGAGCCTTGCTTCTAGTTTGCAAGCTTCGGGGTATCAGACGTGGCATGTGGGCAAGTGGCACCTTGGCGGACCTGACTACTATCCCGAAAAGCACGGCTTCGCCGTCAACATCGGCGGATGCGAGATGGGCTGTCCGTACTCTGGCTACGTTAGCCCATGGAACATCCCGACGCTTTCTGACGGTCCCGACGGCGAATACTTGACAGATCGGCTGACCGACGAGGCAATCAGCCTGATACAAAACTCCTGTGGACGACCCTTTTTCCTCAATCTATGGCACTACGCGGTCCATACGCCAATTCAGGCCCCCGCAAAATTGATCGCAAAATACGAGGCTAAGGCGAACTCGTTGGGAATCGATCAAACGGTAGCTATCGTTGACGGCGAGTATTTTCCTGTCGATCACAAGAACGACAGTCGCGTTCGGCGGCGCGTGGTTCAATCCGACCCGGCTTACGCCGCCATGATCGAAAACCTCGACACCAATATTGGACGTCTGCTTGGTGCCGTTGCCGAGGCAGGTCTGGCTGAAAACACCGTGGTCATTTTTACATCGGACAATGGCGGGTTGTCTACGGCCGAGGGTTCTCCGACGTCAAACAAGCCTCTCGCCGAGGGCAAAGGTTGGATGTATGATGGCGGGACCCGTGAGCCGTTAATAGTGAAGTGGCCAGGCGTCACCGCGCCAGGCAGTGTTTGCGCCACGCCTGTAACTAGTCCTGACTTCTATCCCACGCTTCTCCAAATTGCTGGCGTGCCTCTCCCTTCAAGCCAGTTGGTCGACGGAATGAGCTTTGTCCCACTGTTGCGAGGCGAGGCAATGGACCGTGGCCCCATATTCTGGCACTATCCGCATTACGGCAACCAGGGCGGGACGCCGGGCTCGTCTATTCGCCTCGGTTCCTACAAGCTGATTGAGTTCTTTGATGATGGCAGGCTGGAGCTATACGATCTTAGCAGCGATATAGGGGAGAATAACAATCTTGTATTGGACCATCCCAAGATAACGCGCAGTCTACACGAGCGGCTTGTGCAATGGCGACATTCGGTTGAGGCAAAGGTTCCGCAGAGCAATCCCGATTTCGTACCTCCGATCGGTCTGGGAGCTTCAGTATAGTTATGAACACACCGTTTCATGTGATGGCGAAGCCCATTGGCCCTATTTGCAACCTCGATTGTGCGTACTGCTACTACCTGGAGAAGGAGGCACAATATCCGGCGACCGGATCGTGGCGTATTGAAGATGCGACGCTTGAGACCTATATACGACAGTATATCGAAGCGCACGACTCGCCCGAAATCGGCTTCGCGTGGCAAGGCGGAGAGCCGACGCTGCTTGGCGTCTCGTTTTTCGAGCACGTGATCGAACTCCAGAACCGCTACGCTGACGGAAAGCGTATCACGAACTCAATCCAGACCAATGGAACGCTGCTGGACGACGAGTGGTGCCAGTTTCTGCAGGCCAACATGTTCCTCGTTGGCATCAGTATCGACGGGCCGCGAGAGTTGCATGATCGGTTTCGCGTCGACAAGAATGCGCGGCCGACGTTCGACCTTGTGATGCGGGGATTGAACCTGCTCAAAAAGCACGGCGTGGAGTTCAACACTCTGACAGTCGTCAGCCGTGCCAACTCGTCGAAGCCACTCGATGTGTACCACTTCCTCAAGGAGATCGGCTCCCGCTATATTCAGTTCATCCCGGTAGTCGAGCGGGTGAACGGACTATCCAAGAACGGCCTTATTCAGCTTGCCCCGCCGATGCGGCACAACTCTGAGGACCGCTCCAAAGTCACTCCGTGGAGTGTCGGTTCGGTCGCGTTTGGCGACTTCCTTGTCGCGGTATTCGACGAGTGGGTCCGGCAAGATGTCGGCAATGTGTTCGTGCAAATGTTCGACATCGCTCTTGGGCAGTGGGCGGGCGAACCGGCTGGTCTGTGCGTGTTCGATGTCACGTGCGGCCGCGGGCTGGCGATGGAGCGAAATGGGGACGTGTTCTCTTGCGACCATTACGTCTATCCCGAATACCGCTTAGGCAATGTCAACTCGGAGAGTCTGCGAGAAATGGCCGACTCTGCTCGCCAGCTTAAATTCGGCGATGACAAGCGTGACCTGCTGGTCGATGACTGCGTCGCATGCGATGTCCGATTTGCGTGCAACGGTGACTGCCCCAAGCACCGGTTTCGGCGCTCATCGAGCGGACAGATGGGCCTCAGCTACTTGTGCCCATCGTACAAGCGCTTCTTTTCTCACGTCGACCCGTATATGCGAACCATGGCAAGCCTGCTTAAGGCTCAACGCCCACCCGCCGAGATCATGAGGATGATTTCGGTAGATAGCGCCTCTGGTGCGAAGTCTGGTGTTCGATGACGCGATACAATTTTCGGCATGCAGCGGGCGCTGCACTTGAAAGAGGACACTTATGGCAGGTGTAGATGATCAAAACGTCAACGAAGACCCACGCGTCTTTTTCGCTGCTGTCCGTACCGTGCTTGCCTGGATTCGCACAAGCCTCGCGATGATGGGCTTTGGCTTCGTCATCGCGCGGTTTGGGCTGTTTCTGCGGGAACTGGCGGTGCTGCGGCCCGGTGCCCACACCGATAGCGTCGGATCGGCATGGATTGGTACTGTCATGATGGCTCTGGGCTCGGTGGCGTGCTTGACCGCCGCGTACAACTACTCCCGGTTCCTACGTGAGCACGGTCACCAGAAAGAGCTGGTCGAGGCGATGGCCGCCTGGCCGGTCCGGTTTGCCGTTGTGCTTGGGCTACTCGGAATGGGCCTTGCGGCGTACGTGGCTGTCGCGCAATAGATGTCGGGAAGCGTCGAGAGGAGATAAACGTTGCGAATACTATACATTGATGTCGACTCTTTGCGGCCTGATCATTTGGGCTGTTACGGCTACCACCGCGACACGTCCCCTACAGTGGACTCCATCGCTGCGGAAGGGGTGAAGTTCACGCAGTGCTACACTCCTGACGCGCCGTGTCTCCCCAGCAGGACGGCGTTCTACTCAGGGCGCTTTGGCATCCACACCGGCGTCGTAGGGCATGGCGGGTCAGCTGCACAGCCAAAGATCGAAGGTCCTAGCCGAGGGTTTCGTGACAAGTTCGACACGGACGGGCTAGCGGCGAAGATGCAGCGCTGCGGACTGCGCACCGCCATGATCTCGCCGTTTGGCCAGCGACATTCCGCTCACTGGTTCTATGCTGGATTCAACGAGATACACAACACAGGGATGGGCGGTATGGAATCTGCCGAGAACATCCAACCAACCGTGGACCGCTGGCTGAGTGAGAATGCCGCGAAGGATAACTGGTACCTTCACGTCAACTACTGGGATCCGCACACGCCTTATCGGGCGCCAGCGGACTACGGCGATCCATTTGCAAGTTCGCCGTTGCCAGAGTGGCTGGACAATGAGGAATTGATCACGCGCCACAATCGCATGACTGGTCCGCACACGTCGCTTGATATAGCGATGTACGACGACGCCGAGTCCGCTAAGTATCCACGCCAGCCCGGGAAAATCGTCGACCGCGCGTCCATGCGCAGGCAGATCGATGGATACGATACGGGTATTCGGTATTTTGACGACCACCTCGCCAGGATCGTTCAGCAACTGAAAGACGCAGGCGTGTGGGACGAGACGGCGGTGATCGTGACAGCGGACCATGGCGAAAACCAGGGCGAGCTTGGTATCTACGGCGAGCATGGAACAGCAGACGTCGCCACGTGCCGTGTGCCGATGATCATACGATGGCCTGGTATGCGCTCTGGCGCAGTCGATTCTGAGCTGCGGTACAACCTGGACCTGGCACCGACGCTCATGGATCTGCTTGGTGGTGAACCGTCGCCAGTCTGGGATGGCGCAAGTTTCGCGGGCTCGCTAGCAAGCGGGTCAGCGCCCGTACGAGACGAAGTCGTGTTGAGCCAATGTGCGCATGTCTGCCAGCGATCAGTGAAGTGGGATCGGTGGCTTTATGTGCGGACTTACCACGACGGGTTCCACCTGTTTCCGGACGAGATGCTGTACGATATCGTGGCTGACCCGTACGAACAGAACGATCTGGCTGAAAGTGAGCCCACGGTTTGTCGTGAAGGCGCATGGCGCCTGGCTCGGTGGCATGATGCGCAGATGCAGAAGATGGCTGCAGACGCGACCGATGCAGTCGACCCGTTGTGGACGGTTATCCGTGAAGGCGGGCCGATGCACGCGCAGCACGCTGGCCCAGGCTCGCCGCTTCCCCGGTACATAAAGCGGCTGGACGAAACAGGGAGAAGCGACGGCGCCGAGGCCCTGCGGCAAAAATACGCCCGCTACCTGTCGCCAGCTTCTGCTGGCGACGGGTAACGGGCGATCACCGTAAAGCCCATCCTGACCTGCCCCATCGCCGCCGCTTTGTGTTGCGGCGGCGTCGTGGCTGGGGCGAAACGGGTGCAGGCTCAGCCTGCCTCAGCCTGGTGGCCGGACCAGTCTTCGTAGCGGCGGCGGATGAGGCGGACGTGGTAGGCGATATTCGCCGACGTGCACCCCAATGTTTCGCCTGCTTCCCGCCATGTCCGCCCTCGGATCAACTCGCCGGCGACAGCGCGCTGAGTGGGCGGCAGAATGCCGAGAAACTGCTGGACATCGACTTCGGGCTGATGTGCCGGCACGGGCGGCAGATGGGTTTCCGCCATCTGCTCGTCGAGCGACACACACTGCCGAACTCGCCCGCGCTTGATTGCATCGAGCATTTGCCAGCGGGCGTGCTTGAGCAAGAACTGCTCAGGTGTCCCGATGGTGACGTCGATTTTGCCAAGCGCTTCGAGCAACGCCAGCCACGCCTCCTGCTCAAGGTCTTCGGGCGCTTCGGCGCTACGCTGCGCATAGTACGCGGCCATTTTGGCTATCCGTGGACGCAAAAGCGTGACGATGTAAGAAATGGCCGTTGAATCGCCCTTCTGGGCGCGCTGATAAACTGATCGTGACAAAGCAAAAACTCCTGATGGAAATCGAGGTGTCGAAACACCGTAAAACGTGACGATTGTTCGTCGCGGTCGATCCCAGGAGGTTTGCGTTAAAGGGGCTGCCTACTTAGAGGCGAGGTACCTGGAGTCGCCGGACGATACCCGAAGGGCAGATGGCGGCGTGTATGCAATTTGCTGCTTCATATCGAGCTCCTTTCCGGCGATTTGAGAGACCATGTCGGCCTCACATGACCATTATCGCATAAGGGGTGCTGTTTGCTAAATGCGAATTAGAAAAATGTTTGACATTTTTTAGTGAGGCTCTCTTTGGCACTCCAGGACGCAACCGAAACTCATGTAAAGAAGTGTCAATATGCCTCGGCCGTTAGCTTTACCGTTGTTCACCAAAGCCGACGAGGCAGCAGTACACCCTTGCGGCGTTCAGCCCTATAATTTTTCCGTCGCCGATCCAATCGGCGCCCGAACAAGACGGACGAAAGGAACGACAAGATGAACAAAAACAAGATCGCCGCAATGAGCCTGGTGCTCGTCGCGGCAGCGAACATCGGCCACTGCGGCAAAATCTCGAAAAGCGGCACCGGCAGGAACGGCGGTACAGCGAGCGTAAACGCAGCTGCGTTAAACGGCCATGCCACAGGCACGGCCACGGTGAACGGCGCCAAGGGGCGCGGCGGTACAGCGAGCGGAACCGCCACATATGGCAACCAATCCGCCTCCGGCCAGGGCACGGTGACCACGAACTCAGGCAAAACGGCAACGGGGAGCGGTTCGGTGAGCGCATCGGACGGAACGGTCACCTATAGCGGCGAGGCATCCGGTAGCGGCGGAAAGAGCGGGAGCGTCAACGGGAGCGTGACAGTGACCGATACCACCGTCACGGGGCAAAGCACGACGACGAAGAACGGCGAGACGACATCGCACTCGCACACATTCAAGCGCCGGTAGCTCGCTCTATAGCAACAAGCAGGGTTCCGGCGGAACCCTGCTTGTTTTTAGGACGGCTCGTGCCGCCGGGGCATTCTTTATATCGCGTTGCCGTACGTGCGGTAAATGGCAGTGTCGCGTCGACTCGCGGCGGGAGGTTTCACAATAAAGCCCGCTGCCATCCCTTTTTAAAACATTCACCGGCGGCACGAGCCGTCCTACGCTCCTCTTACCCAAACAGCGTATCAAAGTGCTTTCGGGCCCGTTGGCGCATCTCGTCGCGGAATGCTACCGCTTTTGATCGCTGATCAGGCGTTAGCACCGTGAAGATACGCGCCCTGGTCTGCGCTCCTTCCTCGATCAACTTTGCGACCACGGGCGTTGCTTCTTCGGCCTTAGCTCGAACGGTGGCTTCGTCGAATCCGCCGGGCGCGTTGACGATGGAGTCGCGGCGGGCAAGTAGGTCCTTCAGCATCGCGTTTGCCTTGGGCTGTTCGGTGGAGACGATCTGCTTGATAGCAGATAGCTGCTCGGGCGTTAGGCTAAGTTTCCTCGCCGCTATGCGGTAAACCATGGGCGGCACCGGCTCGCTATGCTCAATGCGGTAGCGTCCTTCGGCGAGGGTATCGTCCCACATCTTCGCAGCATCGATTCGCTGCGCGGGGGTCAGAACGCTGTCCACGCGGGATCGCGTACGCTGCGCTTGTACGTAAAGCGACACTGCGGTCGCCGCAGCGCTTTCTGCGATGGGGCTAACCTTGGTCGATTCGTAGTGCCCATCGCCGGTCAGAGTTTGGATCTGGTCCCGGCTTTTCTGTAGCTGCTCGATCATCGGCTGCGCTTTAGCGCGCTCATCGTTCACAATTGCAGCTACCTGTTGCTTCTGCGCATCGTCGAGATGCAGCTTGTCGGAAACCTTTGTTGCTACCTTAGTTCCGTCTACCGCAAACAGGTCGCGGTCGCTCATTGCATTCGAATCGCTTCGGGCGAGAGCCAGCGTCCCACCGACACCACAGGCGAGCGTCGCCACAAGTCCTGCTGCTATCCATTTTCTGTTCATCGCTTCTGTTACCTTTCGTATCACATTGACGGGATGTCTATCGTCCCGCCGATGAGCTGATTATAAGGCGGCTGCCTGCGGGCTAATGTCGCGACGAAGTAAATGTCTATGTTCCTTTCGCCAGTAAACGCTGGACGTATCTTTACATTCGTTGACGAAACACGGTCAGGTCGGTTGGTAGAATAAGCGAGAGGTAACACCGATGGACCGTCTGCTCGCGATTGATGACGACGTTGAACTGTGCGAGATGCTGGCCGAATACCTGGAAGCGGAAGGCTGGATCGTAGATTCGGTGCATGACGGCGACAAAGCCGTTGACGCAGTCTCGGCCAAGCCTTACGCGATGGTTGTTCTCGACGTGATGCTGCCAGGGCTCGGCGGTTTTGAGATCCTGCGGCGCATTCGCGCCCAATCGCGTGTCCCGGTGATCATGCTGACGGCGCGCGGTACCGACCTCGACCGCATTTTGGGTCTGGAACTCGGGGCTGATGATTACCTGGCAAAGCCGTTCAACCCGCGCGAGCTTGCTGCCCGAATCAGGGCCGTTCAGCGGCGCAGTGCAGCGCCTAAGCCCGAAGCGCCTGCGCGCGAGACGCTTTCCGTGGACGATGTCGAAATCGACCTCGGTTCTCGTACGGTCACGCGGGGGAGCATTGGCGTTGAGCTTACCGGTGTAGAGTACAACGCCCTCGAAACGCTCATGCGCGCTGCGGGCAAGGTGACCAGCCGCGAGGAGTTGGTCCGCAAGGCCCTCGGGCGGCGTTTGCAGCCCTATGATCGCAGTATCGACATGCACATCAGCAATCTGAGGCGGAAGCTCGGGGCGCTTCCAGACGGTCGCGAGCGTATCAAGACCATTCGTGGCAGCGGCTACTTCTATGCCACCACGG
The DNA here is from genome assembly GCA_036504535.1 of Capsulimonadaceae bacterium. Lineage (GTDB taxonomy): Bacteria > Armatimonadota > Armatimonadia > Armatimonadales > Capsulimonadaceae > JARLGU01. Next base: position 86,768 of record DASXUY010000043.1, on the reverse strand, counting down.
GAGACCACAAGCCATGAACCGACTGGTGGTGAAGGTCTTCCTCTGGTTCTGGTTAACAGCGATTGTCTGTATCGTGCTGTCGGCGGCGATCTTCTTCCGAAGCCGTAGCGAAGGTTATCTGGGCCGACTTACGACTATCGATCCCGCATCATTTCGAGTCATGGCGCAAACCGTCGCCGACATGGCCGACAGTGGCGACACGGCACATGTCGCGCTCATGCTCCGCCGGATCAGCAAGGAGAGCCACCTTGAGACGGTTCTGCTAAGTGATGGCGGGAGCGTCCTCGCGATTGGAGGACCCGTACAAGGGCTCCCATTGAAAGCAGCGAGCCTGATGACGGGGTCCGATGAGAAGCTGGATCGGTACCCAGGCGCGCTTTGGCGCTTGAAGAGAGTCGTCGCGTCAAGCGGTCGCGCTTACATATTTGCCTGCGGGATCCACGGAAATGCCCGCCTCCTCGTAACCCCTGTGCTGCGTATCGGTCTCCTGCTCGTGGCGACCACTATCGCCTGCGCATTGCTGGCGCGCTTCATCTCACGCCCCATAGCCGAACTCAGCCGTGCGAGCCGTGCGCTTGCTGACGGGAACCTCGACACGCGGGTCCACCCTTCCTCGGCCAATAGCGACGAAACACGGCGTCTATTCGCGGACTTTAATGCCATGGCCGAGCGTTTGGGCGGCTCAGTCGATGCGCAAAAGCGCCTGCTTGCCGACATCTCGCACGAACTGCGGTCGCCGTTGGCTCGGGTTAATCTGGCGCTGGGTCTGGCTAGGCGTGTCCAAAGCGATGAGCTCAGGCCGTATCTGGACCGTATCGAGGCTTCGTCGGAGCGCATTGATGAGCTTGTCGGTCACCTTGTCACCCTTTCGGTCCTCGATAGCGCATCGCCTCTCGTTCGTGGTCGAATCGACTTTGCGGAACTCGTGACGGCGATAGTCGACGATGCCAACTTTGAAGCGCGGGCCCGAGACGGTAAGGTTACGCTTGTTGGTGCGACCGAGCCGGTATGGATGGAAGGTGACCGCAACCTTCTACGTAGCGCCATCGAAAATGTTGTCCGCAATGCTGTCCGCCACGAGCCAGACGGTGGCGAGGTGCTTGTTGATCTGGCTGTTACGGACGCTATCACGGTCACCGTTCGCGACCACGGACCCGGTGTGCCTGACGCAGAGCTCGCGGCGATTCTGCAGCCGTTCTACCGGGTAGAAGCTGCCCGCGATCGAAAGTCAGGCGGTGTCGGTCTGGGCCTTGCGATCTCTCATCGGGCACTCGTAGCCCACGGCGGCGCAATAGCCCTGGCGAATGCGACGGACGGCGGGTTACAGGTTACGATGATGCTGCCTCGACAATAGGTTAAGCTTCCAGGTTGCGGGGAATAGACGAAGCAAGCCACGCATCCAGAGCACGAAAGGTAAGTGTCGATGACAGAACAGCCAAGCCATTACGGCATCGCCAACTCGCTCGAGTCCGTATCCAAGCTTCACGGCGACTTGCTGGCGTCATGGAACAGGCGCGATGCAGCTGCATTTGCTGCGCTGTTCTCCGATGACGGCAATTCCGTCGGTTTTGACGGCAGCCAATTGAATGGGCGCGAACAGATCGGGAATACCCTGGCAGCTATTTTCGCTCACCACAATCCGCCTGCGTTCTTTGCCATTATCCGCGAGGTTCGGCTTCTCAGCGCAGACGTTGGGCTACTAAGGGCCGACGCCGGAATGGCAGATGAGGGTTCATCGACAATCAAGGCTGATATGAACGCGATACAGTCGCTCGTCGCGCAAAAGGATGGCGACGAGTGGCGTATCGCGCTGTTTCACAACACGCCTGCCCAGTTTCACGGGCGACCGGATCTCGCCGAAGCCATGAGTGCGGACCTTCAACGGGCTTGGATCGCTCACGGGGCGGGCTAGGCCACGTGCGATAGATTGGACCCGTTTGTTCGCTACCCCTAGCCATGATTTGATTGCTCGTAGCGTGGGCCGCCGGATTCTCGCGTTAAATTGGCTATAATATCCCCGTAATGGCGGACTTGACGGCTTCGGCTCTCGATTCTGACACCCCAATTGCAACCAACGTTGAGCACCAGGAGCGTTTCGTGAAACTCTACGAATATCAGGCAAAGAAGTTCCTCGCAAAGTACGGCGTCCCGATTCCCAAGGGCGAAGTCGCAACCACTCCCGCGCAGGCCGAAGAGATCGCCATATCGCTGGGCAAGGTCGTGATCGTCAAGGGCCAAGTCCACAGTGGTGGACGTGGCAAGGCTGGCGCTGTGAAGCTGGCGAAAACACCGGCAGACGCCAAGCAGGTGGCCACCGACCTCCTCGGCAAGACGCTGTTCTTCGCCCAAGCGAACGCGGACCTGCGTATTGATGCGGTTCTCCTTGAAGAAGCGCTGCCGATCAAGCATGAGATCTACCTTGCGATCACGCAGGACCGAGCGTCGCAGCGTGACGTACTAATCGTTTCCACCATGGGCGGTATGGATATCGAGGAAGTTGCACACAACAACCCCGAAGCTATCAGCAAGACGCCTATCGACCCGCTTCTCGGCCTCACCGACTATGCGGCGCGTGACGCCCTCTTCGCGGCAGGCTTCGAGAAGACCTTGATCAACAAGGCAGTCGGTATTCTCAAGGGCCTGTATGCCGCTTATGTAGGTACCGACGCCACTTTGGCCGAGATCAACCCCCTCGTGATTACCGAAGACGGCGCGCTGATCGCAGGCGACGCCAAATGGCTGATCGACGACAACTCCCTTTACCGCCAGCCTGAGATCACGGCACTCGGCGGCGAGCCTGACGAAGACCCGATCGAGGCCGAAGCACATCGACGCGGTATTCAGTATGTGCGTCTCGAAGGCGGCGAGATCGGCATTATCGGCAACGGCGCTGGTCTTGTTATGACCACGATGGACGAAGTCAAGCGCGCTGGCGGGACCCCGGCGGACTTCCTCGACATTGGCGGCGGCGCGAAGGCCGAGAGTGTACGCAGCAGCCTTGAGATCGTGCTGTCCGACCCGCATGTGAAGGGTGTCCTGTTCAATATCTTTGGCGGTATCACTCGCGGCGACGAAGTGGCGAACGGGATCATCGAAGGTATCAAGACCCTCGATGTGAAGGTTCCGCTGGTGGTTCGTTTGGCTGGTACCCGCGCTGCCGAAGGCGCGGCGATCCTGGCAGGCGCCAATATTACGGCCGCCGAGACCATGCAGGAAGCTGCGGAGAAGATTGTGGCCCTGGCGAAGGGGTAAGGGAGTAGGAGAAGCATTACCTCACCCCCCGGCCCCCTCTCCTTGGAAAGGAGAGGGGGAGCAGACAATCAGTTAATGGCTGATGGGTGGGTCGGGTATCATCGGTTAGGTTGAGTGCTTGCGGTGTGGCGAGCAGCACATAAACTCGGGTTGTACACGGGCCAGCGAGCCCACAGCATCACAGATCGGGAGAACATACGAAATGGCAAAGTACGAATATCGCGTCATTGTTAGCGCGGACGACGACGACACCGACGAGCAGGCCCTGAACGAGCTCGGCGGCGAAGGCTGGGAACTGGTCAGCGCGATCGCCGATGTGCGCGCAGGCGAGGAAGAGGCCGCTGACGACGAAGACGACAACATTCCTGTTACCGTTTTCTATCTCAAGCGCGAGCTCTAAGAACTGATTGCCGCCGCGTTCTGTTTCGGAGCGCGGCGGGCATATCTCGACATCCATCCCCGGCAATTCTGTCCGGAAGTCGGAACCACCACCACAATTATGAGTATCCTGGTAGACAAGAACACAAAGCTGATCGTTCAAGGCATCACCGGTCGCGAGGGAGAGTTCCACACGCGCCAGATGCTTGATTACGGCACCAATATTGTCGGCGGCGTCACGCCCGGTAAGGGCGGCCAGAAGACAATCGACGACCGCGTCCCGGTTTTCGATACTGTCAAGCAGGCTCGCGCAGCCACGGGCGCCAATGCCACCTGTATTTTCGTTCCGGCAAAGTTTGCAGGCGATGCGGTCCTCGAAGCGGCGGATGCTGGTATCGAGTTGATCATCTGCATCACCGAAGGCATCGCTATTCACGACGAGCTAGTCTTTGCGAATGTCGTCGCGCAGAAAGGCCTTCGGCTGATCGGTCCCAACTGCCCCGGAATTTTGACCGTCGACGAGTGCAAGATCGGTATCATGCCCGGCAACATCTTTATGCCCGGTCCCATCGGTCTTGTCTCGCGATCTGGCACCCTCACATACGAAGCAGTCGATGCGCTGACCCGCGCTGGCCTTGGCCAGACGACCTGCGTCGGTGTGGGCGGCGACCCGTTCCCCGGTACTCGGTTCATCGATGTGCTCCCGCTCTTCGAAGCCGACCCCGCCACCAAAGCGGTGGTTATGTGCGGCGAAGTGGGCGGCTCCGACGAGGAGATCGCGGCCGAGTATATCAAGACGATGACCAAACCCGTGATCGGGTTTATCGCCGGCCTCACTGCTCCTCCAGGGAAGCGCATGGGCCACGCCGGCGCGATTATTTCCGGCACATCCGGCTCCCCGCAGGCCAAGGTCGACGCTCTCAAGGCCGCTGGCGTGCGTGTCGCCGAGAACACCGCGCAGATCCCCGGCTTGGTGAAGGAAGCATTGGGAGGGTAAGACCTCACCCCCTAACCCCCTCTCCTTGGAAAGGCGAGGGGGAACCGGATATACTGAGCTTATGCGTTGTGCAATGCAATATTGCGCGATGGAATTTAATTTATTGCATCGACCATGATTTCAGATGAAATCATGGTCTTTGTGTTGATATGGGTCGAAAATCGGGCGCAATGCGGGGTGCAATTTCGCTGAAATTGCGCAATATTGTCGGCCACGGTATAGTTTTCCACGTCTGGTATTGAGCGACACTCGTGCGATTCAGGATTGTGGCATGCCGACCGCAGCCGCTCACGCGGGACCGCCGCTCCGTGGCGAGGGTTGGCGGCAAATTCTTCGGGGACAGCGTCCTCGAAGGCGGCCCCAAACAGTAGCGATGCGCCACGATTGGGATGACGGGTTTGAGAATGGGACGATTGGTCTGGCTGCTTCTACACCGCGAACAAGTGGTGCCACCTTCTGCGGGGCAGTCCTTAGTAGGGCGTTTCCAATTCAACCCGTAGTGATTTGATCTCAAGTACCGAAACGGTACTTTGGAAACTCCCTACGAGGCTTGGTTCGTTCGGAGATCGCGGCGATGCGCTGGCATCTTGGCCCGGAGGGCGGTCTTCTTTTCACAGGCACCGCTTCAGCAGATGCAATGAAGGAGATCGACATGCCGACCGCAGCCGCTCACGCGGGACCGCCGCTCCGTGGCGAGGGTTGGCGACAAATTTCGGGGACAGCGTCCTCGAAGGCGGCCCCAAACAGGGGCGATGCGCCACTATTTGGAGGACGGGTTTGGGAATGTGACGATAGGCCGGGCTGCTTCTACGGCGCGAACAAGTGGTGCCACCTTCTGCGGGGCAGTCCCCAGGCTTGGTTCATTCGGAGTTGAGGCGATGGGCTCATATCTTAGCCCGTAGGGCGATCTTCCTTTTACAGGCACCGCTTCAGCGGATGCAATGAAGGAGATCGACATGCCGACCGCAGCCGCTCACGCGCATTTGCCGCTCCGTGGCGAGGGGTGGCGGCAAATTCTTCGGGGACAGCGTCCTCGAAGGCGGCCCCAAACAGCGGCAGTACCCCACGATTGGGATGACGAGTTTGGGAATGTAACAACAGACCTGGTGGCTTCTACACCGCGAACAAGTGGTGCCACCTTCTGCGGGGCAGTCCTCAGTAGGGCGTTTCCAATTCAACCTGTAGTGATTTGATCTCAAGTACCGAAACGGTACTTGGGAAACTCCCTACGAGGCTTGGTTCGTTCGGAGTTGAGGCAAGTAGTGATCGGATGTCTCAGTCGTGACGAAGAATTAGCCCATGAAGTCGTGAATAATTGGCCGAAGCAGAATGCGATTATTCATGCATACGGAAATCGGCAGCCCGAGTTGCGGCGTAATATTGTCAAGGTGCGTTTAGGGACGGCGCTTTGGCCTTATTTGCCCCTAGCTTTAGTATATCACGAACATTTGTTCGTGTCAAGTGGCGACAAGGGAGATGACAGTGTGATTTCGGAAAAGAACCTCTCCTTCCCACTTATCCTAAAGGAAAGGCGAAGAGGTTGGTGCAGTGGCGCATCGGGGGCCGAGTTACCGCGCCCTCTCTTACTCATTGCGCTTTATAGTATACTGGGGTATAGTATATTTACACCAACGGAGGCACTAGCATGTCACATACGATACGTAACAAGAAGAAGTTGCTTGACCGTGTCAGTCGGTTGCGCGGGCAGATTGATGCCATTGAGCGGGCGCTTGAGCAGGAGCAGGAGCCGGGGCCGATTTTGCAGACCATGGCGGCGGCGCGTGGGGCGCTGAACGGGCTCATGGCCGAGGTCATCGAAGGGCATATTCGGCACCATGTCGTCGACCCCGCAACTGTCGCATCGGATACCCAGGCGGAAGCCATCGAGGCGCTTGTAGACGTCGTCAAGTCGTACCTGAAATAGCGAGGAATAGGGAAGTGATAGAGCAGCATAATAAGAAACAGCAGGCAGGTGGCACAGCCATTCAGGAGCACGACGAGCACGAGCACGTTCACGCACACGACGGACATGGACACGATCATGACCACGAACACGCTCCCGGCATTCTTGGGTGGCTCCAGCACACATTCGCGCATTCGCACGACGTATCGGAGAGAATCGACTCCACAATGGAGACGAGCGCGCGCGGTATCCGGGCTCTGAAGATTTCGCTCGTTGCGCTGCTGATCACATCGTGCATTCAGCTCGCCGTTGTGGTGATGAGCGGGTCAGTCGCGCTCCTTGCAGACACCATTCACAACTTCGGCGACGCTACTACCAGCATCCCGCTGTGGATTGCGTTTGCCCTTGCAGCGCGCGGCGCAAGTCGGCGATTTACGTACGGCTACGGAAAAGTCGAGGATGTCGCAGGGATCGCCATCGTCGGCGTCATATTTTTCTCCGCCTGCGTTGCCGCATACGCGTCGGCGATGAAGATCCTGCATCCGGTGCCGATGACGCATCTTGGGGCGGTGGTTTTCGCGTCGCTGGTCGGTTTCGTGGGCAACGAAGCTGTCGCGGTGTTTCGTATCCGCACCGGCAAAGCTATCGGCTCGGCGGCTCTGGTGGCAGACGGGCTCCACGCGCGGATCGACGGCTTTACCAGCCTCGCGGTGTTGATTGGAGTGGCCGGAACGTGGTTGGGCTATCCGATTGTCGACCCAATCGTCGGTGTCCTAATCACGGTCGCGATTCTGTTCATCGTCCGCGACACGGCCAAATCAGTTTGGAGCCGCCTGATCGAGGGCATCGAACCGGAGATACTGGCTGAGATCGAACACGCGCCGATGCATGTCGCCGGGGTTGTAGAAGTACATGCGGCCCGGGCACGCTGGGTGGGTCACCGGGTGTTTGCCGACCTGCATATCACCGTCGATCCGGCGATGTCTGTGGAAGAGTCGCATGCGATTGTCGAGAAGGTGGAGAAATCCCTGATTGAGCATGTGCCTGCGTTCGGCGAAGCGATTATCCACGTGTGTCCTGAGGAGAAGTGAGGGGAATTACCTCACCCCCCGGCCATAGGAATGGCAAGGGAAGAAATCACCTCACCTGGCCAGAAGACTGGCCCAAGTGCCGGCCATACTGAAATGCCAAGGCAAGGAAAGAAATTACCTCACCCCCCCGGCCCCCTCTCCTTGGAAAGGAGAGGGGGAGGCAGATTAGGATTTTGCTAGAATTTCAGATTGGATTGTGTGTAAGACGATATCTAGTTCGTCCATTACACTATGGTTGCTGAAGCGCAAGACTTTGAAGCCAAGGGAGCGCAGGTAAGCGTCCCTTTGTTCATCATATTCTGCTTGCTCGTGGCCGTTGTGAACAGAACCGTCTAGTTCTACAATGAGTCGATGTCCGGGGCTGCAAAAATCGGTAATGTATGGTCCAATGCTGTGTTGGCGCCTAAACTTGGCATTGACTAAGCGGCGCCCGCGAATGGCTTCCCAAAGTATTACTTCTGCATCAGTGCTATTCATGCGAAGAGAAGTGCGCACTTCTACAGAAGATCGGGCGTTAAACAATAGTGTCATATATTTTTCGTAGTCTCCTACATATGACACTCAAACGTCGCCCTTGAATCCGGAAACCTAAGCTGACGGTTATTTCAGATCTACTCTTCGCCTTTCCATGGAGCGGGGGCCATTACCTCACCCCCGGCCATAGGAATGGCCACCCCCTCTCCTTGGAAAGGCAAGGGGGTAATGCCCCAACCCAAAATCCGCGCTTCCACGCCGCTGGCGATCATGGCGTGTCCGTCGTTGTTGAAATGGAGGCCGTCGGGAGCCCACCAGGGTGACAAGCCGGTTCCTTTCAACTCGCCGTACAGGTCCCAGGTGTCGTATCCGTTCTCTGCTGCCATATTCAAAGCTATCTGCATGTAGGCGGCGAGGGTCTCGTCGTGAACTCCGGTTCTTGTTGCGCAAACGGGGAATGAGGAGATGAACAACGAGCGAGTTCCCTGGATAGCTGGAAGCAGCAGGCGGAGATTGTCGCGGTATTCCGCTGGTGTCGTCCGGATCGCCGGTGAGCGGTCATTGTCGCGCGGCACATCGTTGCAGCCCAGCATGACGATCAAGTTGTGCGCACCGCATTGAGTTACATCTTGCATTCGGGCGAGCATGTCCCGTGTAGTGTTGCCGCCGATGCCCATGTTCAGGAAGCGCCGTGATGAGGAAGTTGCCGTCAGCGTGCTTTCTACTCGGCGGAAGAAGCCGCCGGCAGAGTCCCCTATCCCCTGCATCGACGATGCTCCAAATCCTACTATGTCCATACTTGCTCCCCAGGTGGATTGAAAGATGTGCCAGCGATTCGCGGTCCTCTGCCTACATCAACATCGGGAGTCGCTATGGTGCCCATGGATGGGCGATTATGAGACCGGTCACGAGCGCCCACAGGACCACGCAAACGAGCAGAGGGCGATCCTTCATCAGGATTTCGTCCGGGGTCTCGCCCATATCGTGACGGTGGATGAGGTAGAGGTAGCGGAAGATGCCGTAGATTACGAATGGGATGGACGCTAGAAGGAAGTTGTGGCTGTGGGCGGCATCGGATTGAATGGTGTAGAGCGCGTACGACATCAGCAGGGCAGATGTGACGATGGTGCTCATCTGGTCGAGCATCGCCGCCGAGTATTCGCTGAGGATAGGACGCCCCTGCTTGCGGCCGCGAGAAACAGCCACTAATTCGCCGCGACGCTTCGAGATGGCCAGGAAGAGCGCGAGGAGCAGCGTGCAGAGGACAAGCCACGGGGATATTGGGACCGGGATAGCCCATGCGCCGCCGACGGCACGCAGCACAAACCCGCTGGCGAGCACGAGGAGATCAAGGATCACGACATGCTTCAGTCGCAGCGAATACGAGACTGTAAGTAACAGGTAGGTCAAAGCGCACAGGCCGAACTTCAACCCAACGGCAAATCCACCAGTCAGGGCACCTACCGCGATCACAAAGGCAACAATCAAGGCAGTGCGGGGCGAGATATCGCCAGCGGCGATGGGCCTGGATCGCTTGCGGGGGTGCATGCGGTCAATCTGAACGTCCATGGCATCGTTCAGCAGGTACCCGCTGCTCGAAAGCAGGCAGAATACCGCGAAGGCGGCGCAGGCGCGGATGATATCGACCGCTTGGTGGTGCTTGTCGATGGTAAAAAGAAGAGCCGCGAACAGCAGTAGGTTTTTGGCCCATTGCTTGGGACGCATCGCGACGATCAACGCTTCGAAAAGGCCGCGTCGCCGGTGATCGGGGAGATATGTGTGAGGCTCTACGGTTTCGTCGACGCTGTGGGACATCGAAATCCTATCGGGGAAATGGGAAGTGGCGAAGCTATGCTTCGCACATAAATTGGAGCGGGCTCAATTGTCGCCCGCTCCGAAAACGTATCACACTAGAACGACTGGACTACTACCTTATAGGGCACGGTGACCGGCTTCTTGAGTCCGTCGATGTCCGCTATCGTCAATGTTACGTTGTATTTGCCGGGCTTTGCGAACGCGTGGGTGAACGACGGGTTGTGCTCGACCGGCGAGCCGTCATGCGCATCCCATGTCCAGGTAACGTTCGATGACCCCGCGCTTACCGTCGATGTGAACGACGCGGCTTGATTGATCGTGATCTCTGTGTCGCCTGCGACTGATGCGGTGATCGGCAGTGTATCGCTGGCGATGCGCAGAAAAGCAACGTAAAGGGGTCCGCTGATGTCGGCGGTCACCGTCACCGATTTGAGCAGAATGCTCCCGGTCTGTGCATCGGACCAGGGGAGCGTGGCGAGCGGAACGCCCATTGTGACCCACGTGCTACCGTCCACAGCCGGTGGAATGGCGCGAGTGTATTCGATGCCCGAGCCGTCTACGAGAGTGAGAATAAAGTGCAGAAACTGCATCTGTGGGGGCGGGGCGACATCGACAGTCGTGCCTGGCGCACCAGGGTTGTCGCCGCCGGGCTGCGGCACACCGGCACCGGGATCCATAAACTGGGCGAGACGGATTCGGCTGCGGTGCGGTACGGATCCGATTGTGTCAGGCAAGCCGTCCTTGCGTATACGCGGCGCTTTGGGCGGTGGCGGCGGCTGCGCGGGTGCAAGGGAGAAGCCGATCTGTAGGTAGCGAGTTTTATCTGACTTCGGGTCGCCAAGCGACACCGAGTTCTTAGGCGTGAAGACTCCGCCTTGATAGGGTCCGTTGATATTGACGACTATAGCGCGCTTACCGGCAGCATATGAGACATCGTCGGCGTCGGCGACACTGCCGCCGCCCCACGGGCCGATAACGGATGCAGCTTGGGACAATTTATCGCCATCGTAGAGCGCAACTGAGGTGTCTGCGTGCACAGGCAGTGCGGTCAGCATTCCAACTGCGGCTAACGTGGCGACGGCCAAACGGGACACACGGTAATAAATCAAGGCTTTGACTCCTGGATGAGACGCTACTTTGCAGGCATCTGCGGCATCGTCGCCGTATCAGCATACATATTATACGTTGAGTAGGCTGTTTGTCCATCCCTTCATTCCGGCGCAAAGCACCATTTTGCCGCAACTGCGAGAGAAACGATATGCCGGGACACGTCTGGTTCTGCTATACTTTCCTGTAATGGACTCATATTTGCTCGCAAAACTCAAATGCCCCCACTGCCCGCAGGGAGTGCTGGTTATCACCGATGATGCTCACCTCACGTGCCGTTCGTGCGGGAAGGTCTACCCCGTTAAGGACGGGGTGCCGGATCTCTTGCCGGAAAGCGGTCAGCATTCAGCCGTCAATGACGCGTCACCCGTGACGCCGCCCCGAGGATAATATCGACCATGCAGCTCACACACACAGGCCCTATTAAGATCGCACTTATTCACGGTCCGAACCTCAACATGCTGGGGATACGTGACCCCGACATCTATGGGCGTGAGGATTTTACGTCTCTCAACAAGCGTCTGCGCGAATACGCTACGGCGCACGGGCTGGAGGTGCGGATCACGCAGTCCAATAGCGAAGGGGCAATTATTGACACAATTCAGGACTCGCGTACATGGGCTGAGGCTATTGTGATCAACGCGGGCGCGTATACGCACTACTCCTACGCAATCAGAGATGCGCTTGCTGACACGCGGCTTCCGGTGGTTGAGGTGCACTTGAGCAATATCCACGCCCGCGAAGAGTTTCGCCACAATTCGGTGATCGCGCCAATTGCGACCGGCCAAATCGCCGGTTTTGGTACGAACTCCTATATCCTAGCGCTAGACGCTGTCAAGAACATTGTCGATGAAAGCCGCAGATAATGGTATCTACTCAGGCACTTAAGCAAGCAACGAACGGTTTGCTCGAACAGTGCGTGGCGGTTTGCAGCTACAGGCGCTACGCACGCGCAAATTCCGCGCCCGTGGCATTACGGGTTTGTTTTCATGTTCGATCAAAAAATTAGAAACTAAGCCTCCGACGGGTCCTGAAGAGTGATCATAGGAATGATCAAAGGGACCCGCCTCCGGCAGTAGGAAGTTTTTAATTTTTGTGCTCGAACACCGGGTTCTTGGCCGGATTAGGACAAGAAGGTCCTTCGGACCTGTCTGAGGAGTTACAGATAATGACCGACTACCTCGCCAGTCGACTTGACAACGTCCGCTTCGCCATACTGCGCACTCATGACAAGAGCGCAAACAAAAAGGCGGCAAAAATTGATGGGCTACTCGTAAGCGACATAGTGAATGTCGGCTACGTGTCTGGCTTTACGGGAAGTTCCGCAGTCGCGTTGATCATGCCAGATAAGGCATACTTGATCACCGATTCTCGGTACACCATCCGAGCTCGCGCGGAGTGTCCGCACTTTGAAGTTGTGATATCTCAGCTTTCGGCTTCAACGATCGACGAGCTAGTGCGCGTCCTGGGCAGCTACAAACCAAGCAGTCGCATCGGCTTCGAGACATCTGTTTCATACGCGCAGTTGAAAGCATGGAAAAGCAAGGCTCCAAATTCGTTGCGCTGGCGGCCAGCTAACGGTATCGTCGAACGACTTCGCGCAGTGAAAGATGCGGGCGAGATCGACGCGATCAGGCGGGCCGTCGCAATCGCGGAACAGGCATTCGATGATGTCGCCGGTCATCTGCTAGCGGGCACCACTGAGCGTGAGTACGCGTTGGAACTGGATACGGCGATGCGTCGCCGCGGGGCGGACCGGGTGTCGTTCGACACCATTGTTGCAAGCGGCGAGAATGGGGCAAATCCGCACTACACACCAGCTGACCGTGCGTTTGAGAGCGGCGACCTTGTGACCATCGACTGGGGCGCGGAAATTAACGGATACTGCTCCGACCTGACGCGGACGGTATTGATTCCTGGCAAGGCGGCGACCGAGTCCCAGATCAAGGTGCACGATATCGTCTTGAAGGCAAAGGAGCTTGCCACGGCGGCAATCGCGCCGGGTTTAACGGGCAAGGCTATCGACGCCATCGCGCGGGATTATATCGCGTCACACGGCTACGGCGACAATTTTGGCCACTCTCTGGGCCATGCTCTTGGCCGTGTGGTCCACGACGGCCCCGCACTATCGTCGCGCTCCGATGTCGTGCTCACGTCGGGCATGGTGGTAACAGTCGAGCCTGGCATCTACATCGAAGGTTGGGGCGGTGTGCGGATCGAAGAGGATGTGCTGGTTACTGCGACCGGGGCTGAAGTCTTATCGAAGCCAAGCGGGCCGCTCGCAACATCTGCCGGGAAGAAGCCAGCGCGGCGCAAAGCTCCTAAGGATTAGGCACACGCATCGGGGAAGATGTGGCTGTGCGAGCGGTCGAGTCTAGCAAGAAAGCAGCGCAGTGAGCGCAATCGGCATCACGCGCCGCAGCCAACATAGGAGTCACTCAGGGTGTGTCCGCCGTCGTTTATAACGAGCGTACGGTTCATTACCAATCGGTGAGAAGCGTTCCCGCCACTTGCACGACGTTAGGGTCTCCGTGCACCTCTTTGGTTAGTGTTGGGCGCAAGACGTCCGCGGAGGCACGGGATGAGTCAAGCGACCACAATTCCAGTCGATAGCAGCGGATCGAGCGAGACGCCCAAGCCTGCTCGTATTCACCTCGATTTCTTAGACGGTATACGCGGGCTGGCAGCCCTTGTTGTCGTGTTCAGCCACGTGTTTGTCTTAACACTCCGGCACAACACGGTCGACCCGCAGTCCTTTCTCGGAAGAGTGCCGACTGTGCTGTTCACTGTGGGCCACGCATCGGTCGCATTTTTCATTGTCCTCTCCGGTTACTGCCTGATGCTCCCGGTCTCACGATCCGGCGGAGTGCTCTCGGGCGGCTTGCTCGGTTTCCTCAAACGCCGTAGCAGGCGCATTCTCCCACCCTATTTTGCGGCCCTCGTTTTTTCAGTCCTGCTCCTGCAATTTCTGCCGACCATTCGGCTCTATCTGCCGGAGTATTATCCGGTACTCGACTGGAAGATCATTGTATCGCACGCACTGCTTATCCACAATGTGTTGGAAAACCATGTGTACAAAATCAACGGCGCGCACTGGTCGGTGGCTACAGAGTGGCAGATTTACTTCGTGTTCGCCCTGATGCTCCTTCCCGTTTATCGCCGTTTTGGAATAGCCGCATCGGTTGTTCTCGCGGGCATTATCGGGGTCGCGCCGCACTTTCTCTTTAGGGGGAGAGTTGATGCGGCTTGCTTCCAGTACGTATCGCTTTTTGGGTTCGGGATGCTGGCGGCCGAAATTGGACACGGGCGGCTGGCGGCCAAATATCTGTCCAAAGCTCCGTTTGGTCGTGCACTCATAGCCGCAGCGATCTTAAGCGTGATCAATGTGGCGTTGCGTGGCCCTGAGCGAAACGCGATTGTTTCGGACGCTATCACCGGCTTCCTCGCCACGGCACTGATAGCTTATTGCACATCGTGCTTGCAGGCTGGCACGAAGAGCCGTATCGTTGCGTTTCTATCGTCGCCTGTCCCTATGGCTCTCGGCGCGTTCTCGTACTCGCTCTACTTGGTTCACGATCCGCTGCTTTACGCGTGCGTCGCTTTTACGTTGAAGATGGGTCTGTCCGCTGGCACGCAAGTGCTCGCGTTGTGCGCGTGCGTGCCGCTTCTCGTATTGGTAGCTTACGGATTTCACCTGATATTCGAAAAGCCATTTATGACGTCGGCTCGGAGTACACCTAAGACTCACGGTAATTCACAAGCGTAGCCGACAGGTTAATCGACTAGCCGTCGTAACAAAAATCTCCACACGCCCAATCCGAGTTTTTGCATATCCTCAAGCCTCTATTCAATGGGTGAGGTTCTCAAGTAGAATACAACCAGATCTGCGGATCGACGAGTTGATTAGCCTACTGTCTCACCATTGGATAACAGAAGAGTCCTTATGAAAACCCATGCCCTCGTTTTGCAATCGTGCTTGATTGTCGCCCTTGCCCACACGGCCCTCGCAAATGCGGCCCCGGGGGATTTGCGTGTTCAGCCTGGCCCGCACATCAATCTGCTGGCATCGAACCGCGCCGACATTATGCTGGGCAGTGTGTCGCTACTCGACACGCCGACTGCAGGCGGTTCGGTGACACTCGCCAATGCGGGGACGGAGCCGGTAACGATCACGCGGGTGGAAACGTCGTGCGGGTGCACGTCGGCGGTGATCGGCGATGGTGGATCGACGCACGTTCCGTATACTATTGGCGCTGGCGGGTCGGTTAAGCTCAGCGCCGAGATTCTGTCGTCACACCTTGTGCCAGGGACGATTCGCAAGACGGTAACCATCGAGTCTGCGGCTGGCGATGTAGTCGTTACGCTAGCGGGAGAGGCGATTGGGCCGGCGCGGTTCGCGGAAGACGATGTCAACTTTGGGGCGGTGACACTTGGTAAGGCAGCGCGACGCAGAGTGAACGTTATTCTAGACAGGCGAGTTAGCGGCATTCCTGTCAGGCTCGTTTCTGGTGACCGCAACGTTGTCGCCGTTCAGGACGGCGCTGCGTTTGATATGCCCAATGGGGCGAAGCGGATTTCGTACACGCTGAGTATTGTCAAGACACCGCGCCTCGGTGCGTTGTCCGGCATGCTGACACTCTTGCCGTCAAAACCAGAGGCTTCGGAGGGTGTGCCGTATCCGTCGGTCGATATTCCGATTGCGGGTCACGTTGTCTCACCGACCGTCACCGTGACGCCGCCGCAGGTTGTATTTGGGCTAGCCGCCGCAGGAAAGCCCCACGTTGAGTTAGTTACGCTGACCGGCAAGGGTGTCGCGGGCATTGGGATTGTATCGAAGTCTCGCGACGTTTCGGCCAAGCTCTTGCCAGCTAAGGCTACAGCCCGCAAGGGTCACGCGACACAAGTTGCGGTCACGCTTTCGGCAAAAACTGTTGAGGGCGATGTTAGCACAGAACTGATCGTGACATTAAAGGACGGCGAACGATTTTCCATTCCGGTATTCGCGACCGTCAGCAAGTTCGCAGTGAAATGATAGGTAATCGACTCATGAACGCGCTGCTGTTGTGCTTCGGATTGTGCCTGGTGATTGCGAGCGGCAACGCGCTTGCAGGCGACAAGGCTATTGCCGCCGGTGATCAAGCGCCAACATTCACGTCTCGTAATCAGGCGGGCAAAACCTGGTCGCTCGCCGACTTGCGTGGTAAGCCTGTCGCGTTGTTCTTCTACTGCGGTTGCGAGTCGTGCAGGCAATGCGCACTTGAGTGGGCGCGGACTCAGCGGTCAGGAGTTCTCGCGGCACGACCATTTAAAGCCCCAGCGCTACCGGTGACCGTGGTTGTTAATACGACTGACGCTGAAGGGATCGGCCTTTTTGCCAAGCGCACGGGCCTAGCATCGGGCACGGTGCTCTTGCCGGATAGCGATGAGCGTCTCTCGCGGCTTTATGGCGTCTCGCCCTGTCCGCGGGTGTTCGTCCTTGACGCCAAGGGCACGCTTCGGTATACCAACAACTCGGAAGATGATGCTCCGCAGGAGGCGACGGAACGCATCATTTGCGCGAGGACATTGGCAGCTTTGCGGACTGCATCGGGTAGCGAAGCGCCTGTAATTCGGCGCGCGGAATAACTGTTAGGCACCTCACTTTCCGCGCTGCAGAAGACGAGGATGAATCGATTCATCAGAATTGGAAACTTATTGGATAACTGTCCGGAATGGATGGTACAATTTCCGGTGTATGTACGGGTTTTATCCTGAAAGAGGGACCGCGTGAGTCTCGACCGCGAAACTGATCCAGCAAACAGCGTAACGACCTCGATAAGCGCCCTCCATTCAACCCGGACCGACTATGACTCTGGCGTGGATGCTTCGTCGCTCTGTGTCTTAAGCGATGTCCTAGACGACGCCCAAATCGGCCTGGCGTGTTTCGACCCCCGGCTGCGGTACACCCTGATTAATGACTGCCTCCTCGCAATGATTGGCTTTGAGCGAGCTGATCTGCTCGGGGCTTTCGTCAAAGAGTTTGTAGCGGAAAAAGATTGGCCGACTCGCGAAAAGTACTTTCTAGCGGCCCTTGATGGCACCCCCACCCTGAGTATTCCTCTCTCTCCAAAGGGCCGACGCGGAGTCACTTCTCCGACCCACATTGAAGCGTCATACCTTCCGATCCGTACCGCAACCGGCGTGTGCGGTGTTGCCGTCCTCGTGAAGGATGTCACCACACTCGTTCTGGCGCGAGAATCGCTCCGCAGACACTCGCTGGCGTTCGAGAATATCTTTGACGCGCTCGTGATCACCGATAGCAACGGCATTATTCTGGATGTGAATGATGCGTTCACGAAAATCACACAAATCGACCGCGACCACGTTGTCGGAAAGCCGATCTCGATTATGCACCCGCCGGACGATAACGGACGCATCATGGGGATGATCGGGGAAGCGCTTCAAGACAAGGGGCGATGGCAAGGGGACGTGCCGTTCATTCGCAGTGACGGAAGTATGGGGATGTGCGAATCTAGCATAGTTATTCTTGCCGGGGACGACGGCACTCCAATCGGTACCATTGGCGCTCACCGAGACACGACGGCCCACCACGAAGCGCAGCAGCGGATCACGAAACAGCAAGCGCAACTCGACTTAGCGATGCTCAATGCTCGGCTTGGGTCCTGGGAGATCGACCTGCGCACGCGCGAGTTCATATTCGCGTCGCCTAGTTGCCTTGCCAACTACGGATTACCGCCAGACGCGACGATAACTCTGGCTGAGTTTGCGGCAATGGTCCATCCTGATGACAGGGCCGGGATTCTGACGGCGGTCGAAAACTCGATAGCCACAGGGGCGACGTATTTCCACCAATATCGCCTCTACTGGCCTGATGGATCGCTGCACTGGATTTCGGCGCATGCCCACCCAGTCTTCAGCGAGGACGGTGTTGCAGAATCGATGATTGGGGTCAGCCAG
Source organism: Capsulimonadaceae bacterium (assembly GCA_036504535.1). Classification (GTDB taxonomy): domain Bacteria; phylum Armatimonadota; class Armatimonadia; order Armatimonadales; family Capsulimonadaceae; genus JARLGU01. The sequence continues at coordinate 68,794 of DASXUY010000043.1, read as the reverse complement.
GACGTTACGGCCGACAAAGACTCACAAGCCGCGTTGGTAGAGTCAAACAGGCGTATCGTTGACATCCTTGAGAGCATGACTGAGGCCTTCGTAGCCTACGACCGGGAGTGGCGGTTCGCCTACGTAAACCCGACGGCTGAAAAGCGGATGCGTCGTACACGCGAGGAGTTGTTAGGAAAAGTAATGTGGGATGTGCTCCCCGGCCTTTCGGGGACTGAGTTTGAACGCCAGTACTATCGGGCAATGTATGACCGGGTCCCCGTTGAGTTCACTGCTTACCATCCTGCGATTGGCATGTGGCTCGATGTGCGTGTATTTCCAACCGAAGAGGGCATCGCAGTCCACGCCCGCGACGTAGATGACCGTGTTCGCTCTGAGGTGGAAAAAGCTGAAAGTATTGTTCGACAGCGTACATTTCTTCGCGACGTGCTCGCAAGCGTCACCGAAGGCAAGCTCATGCTGTGCGACGTGGAAGATGATCTCCCGCCCCCCATGACCAATATAGAGCCTACCATTGAGCTTTCGGCTAACGGGGGCTTGAGAGATCTGCGTGTAGAGATCAACCGTGTCGCTGACACGCTGGAGTTTGAGGACATGCGCTGGCGGGATTTGCAGACGTCGGCTTGCGAGGCAGGTATGAACGCTATTGTTCATGCGGGCGGTGGGCTAGCCACAATCAGCAGCACGGGCAGCACTATTCAGGTTCGCGTCGAAGATCACGGCACCGGTATCGATGTGTCGCAGCTTCCTCGCGCGACGCTTGAGAAGGGCTATACGACGGCGGGGTCGTTTGGTCACGGAATGAAGATGATGCTTCAGACCACCGACAGGTTGTTTCTATTGACCGGTCCGACGGGAACAATTGTCGTGATCGAACAAGATATCGAAGCCCCGCCGACAGTGCCACTCGCCTGGCTCTAGCTCCACTGCGGGTTGCGCAAGTTGTAATAGCGTAGTCACGCAGAATTGGACACGAGCCATGGCAGAGCCATCTCCTTCTTCGACGCACGATCCCGATATAGACGCGTTCAGAGCGGCAGTGCAGTCCGGTGATACAAGGGCTGCGAGTGAGCTCCTCGGGCGCAACCCCAATGTTGTCGCCGTGATCGACGAGCCTTTTATGGGCTTCGATTCGCCCGCCATCGTCAGCGCCGCTTCACAAGGCAATATTCCGCTCATAGATGCGCTGGTTGCGGCCGGAGCGAATGTGGACGTTCGGACATCGTGGTGGGCGGGCGGATTCGCGGCTATCGATGTCGCCGACGCTACGACTGCGGATCACCTTCTCGCTCTTGGCGCTACGCTAACCATCCACGCGGCTGCTGGCCTTGGTCGAGTCGACAATCTGGGCGCAATGCTTGCAGTGGATGCCAGCCGTGCGAACGAGCGCGGAGGGGACGGCATGACGCCTCTGCATACGGCGTCGACGACGGAAATCTGCGCCTTATTGCTAGAGCACGGGGCGGAGATTGACGCGCGAGATGTAGATCATAATGCGACTCCCGCGCAGTATGCCATCAATGAGGCCGCCAAGCTTCGGTTCCTGGTAGATCGTGGGGCAGAACCCGACATCTACATTGCAGCAAAACTCGGTGATGTAGAACTCACGAAGCGTGTTCTAGCGCTCAGCCCTGACGCCGTAGATTCCCGTATTGGCGAGGGGCAGTTTACCGCCCCAGGCGATCACATATATACCTATAAGCTTGGCGGAACTGCCCGGCCGTTGACGCTGGCGGCGGCTGGGGGGTCGAGCGAAACACTCAGCCTCATGCTCGAAGCCGCGTCGCCATCGTCCAAGCTGCATTACGCTTGCGCTACAGGCGACCGTACGCTTGCAGGCGAGTTAATGAGCGAAAACCCTGATCTTCTTGGGCAGCTTAGCGGTCGTGACAAGGCTGCCATTGGCGATGCGGCCTGGGACAATAATATTGACGCAATTCAGCTCATGTTGGAGATCGGGTTCGACATCGAAGCTCGCAGCGTCCACGAGTCGACGCCTCTTGACCGCGCCGCGATACGCGGCAACGCTGAGATCGTCAAACTGCTTCTCGCACGTGGCGCATCGGTTGATGTACGAAATGCCTTTGGTGGCACTCCTTTACGCGCGGCGCTGTGGGGATCGGTTAACATGCCAGGCGGCGACCATGCGGAATGCGTCCGCGCGCTTCTCGCAGCTGGCTCCGACGATCCAGGTGATGTTGGGACGGACCAACTCCAGGCAATTGTTCGGCGGCATTTCGGCAGATAGGTCCCTCGCGCCAATGCCGTTGTGGACGCGCGATCACATTGGTGGCGGTAATCCGTGGTAGTATCTTCGTGACTCGCTTGGGGCAAGCGGCCTATCAGAGCGCGTCCGGGAGAACTGACATGAGTTGGGTAGGATTTGCGCTACTTTCGGCGCTGTTCGCGGGAATGACGGCGTTGCTGGCCAAGATTGGCGTCGAGAATGTGCCGTCTAGTCTCGCGACCCTGATCCGCACCGTGGTTATCCTCATCTTCACTGTTGGCATTGTGCTTGCGCGCGGGGAAGCTCATCATATTCGCGACCTATCGTCGCGTACGTGGCTGTTCCTGGTGCTGTCGGGCATTGCCACGGGCCTTTCGTGGCTGTGCTACTTCGCGGCGCTTAAGTCTGGCCCGATCTCCCACGTCGCTCCCATCGACAAACTCAGCTTCGTGATCGCGGTCACGCTGGGCATCGTCTTTCTGGGCGAGAAGCTAAGCGCAGTCGCAACTGGCGGCGTAGCGTTGATTGTCGCTGGCGTTGCACTGACACTCCCCGGTGCGCAACAGTGGATTGAGGGAATCTTTTCGCGGGGGCCACGGTAGGGCAACATGGGCGAAAATGCCGTGGAGAGAACGCGATTTGGCCGTCCGTTAGGCAAAGCAGGGTGAGTGACATCTCCTGTGGTCAAATCTTGAAATAGCAAAGCTCACTATTTCAAGTTCGCAACTAACGAGAAATTACAGGATGAGTTCGCGTCTTTACAATGCTCGCGCATGTCGATTAATTGGGCATCGATTTCATACCCCTAAAGCTACCGAAGTAGCAAAAAAGGACCTCCGCTGACCGGGTGTGTACCAAACTTGAGCCAGCGGTTGGCTTATGAGCCTTGGCGCTGCAAAGATGGTGGGTGGCATGCCGACGGCTGCCTCTCACGAGGATTGGCCACTCCGTGGCGAGGGTTGGCGACAAATTATTCGGGGACAGCGTCCTCAAAGGCGGCCCCAAACAGTTGCGATGCGCCACGATTGGGATGACGAGTTTGGGAATGTGACAACAGGCCTGGCGGCTTCTACACCGCGAACAAGTGGTGCCACCTTCTGCGGGGCAGTCCCCAGGCTTGGTTCGTTCGGAGTGGAGGCGATGTGCCAGCATCTTAGCCCGGAGGGCGGTCTGCTTTTCACAGGCACCGCTTCAGCGGATGCAATGAAGGATGCGGCATGCCGACCGCAGCCGCTCACGCGGGATCGCCGCTCCGTGGCGAGGGTTGGCGACAAATTCTTCGGGGACAGCGTCCTCGAAGGCGGCCCCAGGTTTGGTTCGTTCGGAGCTGAGGCAAAAAGTGATCGAGCGCCAGAATCATGAATCACGCCTCCGCCGACTATGGCGGAGGCGTTTTGTATGGCAAGTATCGAATACCTCACCTGGGTAACGCGTCGCGCCACTCCATCAGGGTATAGATCGGCGCTCGCTCGATGGTTCGAAAGCCGTGGCGTTCGTAGAGCCGGACAGCGGGATTGTCGTCTTCTACGTGCAGGCGTATTGGTTTCGATGTGGCCCTTGCTTCATTGATGAGCGTAGCCAAGAGCGCCGAACCGATCCCCTGGTTTCTCTTTTCGACAACGAGTGTGACCTCCATGAGGAGGATCTCGTCATCATTCCGATCTACATACAGCCGACCTATATCGGACCCATCAAAGACAATGACGCTGTATTGAGCATTGGGGTAGGTCTGGTGATATCCACTGTGTTGTGCGAAGAACTGCTGCTCGACAAACTGGGCCTTTTGGTAGTCGGACCACGGTACGAGCGCCATCTCCGCTTCACGGGTCGACGCGTAGAGTGAACGCAGAAAGGCGAGATCCGCGTCCGTTGCAGGCCGCAACTGGATATGTTCCATTCCTGGCGTTTGTGAGGATAAGGTTGTCACGCACGAGCTACCGTAACGACGATATAGTCGAAACGGACCGGCTTGAAGCCAGAGATCGTCCGCCTCAATAGCGTTTGCGATTGGTTGTCAAAATGCAATGCGGGCCAGAGCACATCATGGGCTAGAGCGACGATGTGCGTGCCAGCACGAAGCTTATTGCCTGACTGAGCGGGGGTGTCTAGCCGACATAGGCTGTGATTTTGAGCAGCAACAGTCAGCTGGAGCCCATGCGCTGGGTGGAAAGGCATGACAAAAGACGCGGATTGACCCGTTGCGCTCCAGGCGAAATACGGAATGAGCTTGTGCGCGCCGTCAATGTCTATCGGGAAAAGAGCGTTAACCGCTCGCAGGTGTGAGTAGCCATGCGGGCGGCCAGCGATCATCACATTGGCCGCAGTAGAGATCAGGTCCCCACATGGCGTGTGTTCGCACAACTCGGTCACAGAGTCGCCATTCACGAAGCCCATCGAAAGTGACTTTGCGGATAGGACAGTTGCTGCCTCGCTTTCGGATGCCATTCCGGCGATGGAAACAGCCCCAGCGATGCACGCAGCCTCTTTAAGAAATTGCCGTCTTGACGCGTTCAATCCATCCATTGCCATGGCAACCTCCGACTTCAGCTTCTGCTTGGGAATATTCCTTGCAGCGCGATACAAAATCGCAATACGAGCGACGGCATCATATTGTCGTGAGCGTCGTTTTGACCGCTGGGCAATACTGGTGCCGACATGGACGCGTTACCGGACGTGCCGTACAGTTTCGCGAACGGTGTGACGACGGCAGGCTGTGCGAAAACGGTGCCAGCAGGGTTGGTGCTCGTTCCCTGAGCAGCCGAAGCGCTGAGAGCGTGGCTGTGGGCTGGCATTTCGGATGGCTGCAACGTGACAGACGATGCGCCAGCCCGCTCACCTATCGTGTGCACCGCTCCCGGCGACACTGCGCAGCGGCCCTGCAGGTCCGGCAGCGCGAACGTCTGGACGCCATTACCTCCATACATTGTTCCCAGGAGTGAAAACAGCGCGGTGTTCTGGCTGATTGGCAGCAGCTGTCCGTTGCACTCCGCCCAACCTTTTGGTGCAAACGTGAACGAAACGATTTTTATCTCGCCAAGGAACGGGTTTGACATGATAGTCTTTCGATTAGCTTCTTGCTGGGAATATGCCGGTCAGCGCGATAACAAAATTAACAACGGCATAGGGCTGCAGATTCGTGTGCGGCGACGATCCGCCTGTCGAAGAGAGCGAAGCCGGGTTCATTGCGACCGCTGCCCCTGATGCGTAAATTGGCCGCGAGCTTACCGCCGGAAGATTTCCGGCAGGCTGGTACGTCGTTGCCTGCCTCGAGGTAGCCTGAACGGCGTGCGTGTGCTGTGGCATGGTTGCGAGAGTCAGCGTCACTGCTTCAGTTCCACCTGTCTCTCCGATGGTTCGGGGCGTCATCCCCGGACCAGATCCCTGCCCAATCGGCGTTGCATCGTTCAGGTTCGGCAAGGCGAAGTTTGATGTTCCATTGCCACCATACTGCGTCCCAAGCAGGCTGAAAAGAGCCGTATTTTGGGATATGGGCAGGATTTGCCCGGAGCAGGCCGCCCAACCATGGGGCGCAAAGTTAAATCCGACCATTCTGATCTCGCCGAGAAACGGTGACGACATAAGTTTGTACTCGCATCAGTTCTGAGAGGGGAATACCCCGAACAGAGAGATTATGTAATTGACCACCAAGAACGGCTGCATGTTTTGATGGGGCTGATTGCCGCCTGTCGCCGCAGCGCTTCCAGACGACATCGGCACTGTCGGCCCGCCAGCGGGTGCAAAGGAAAATCCAACCCCTGCGGGCGCACTCGCTACGAACGCGTTAGTCGGGTTCGCTGTTGATGCCGCTCCGGACGAAACAGAAAGCGCGTGAGTGTGTGTAGGCAGGTTCAGCGAATTGAGAGTAATTCCCTCTTCACCAAGCAACTGACCTTGAATGAGTGAGTTGCCGACGTGTAGAGGAGCGCGACCGCGAAGATCGGGGAGAGCGAATGTGGACTGGCCGTCGCCGCCGTACGTCGTCCCGATGAGGGTGAACAGAACGTCATTTTCCGCTATAGAAAGCAGCTGCCCGTGGCAAAACGCCCACCCCTGTGGCGCGAAGTTGAACCCGACTATTCTAATTTCTCCAACGAACGGATTGGCCATAACTGTTGACGCTCGATTCGGCAGGTGAACGATTACGAAAAGATAGCTTCGTAGGTATATGTCTCAGCGTTGCCTTGGATTGGGACAATAAATATGGGATGAGTTCCAAGCTCGGCGTGCGTGAACTCGAAGGTGCGCTGCCTGAGGGGCGATGATCCCGGTCCTGTGAATAGCAGAGAAAATGCCTGTCGCCCGGCGCCCCCTCGGAACTGGCGGAGTAATCCTGCGTGGGTAAGCGTGAGTGAAAGGGATTCGTCCGGTCCAATAGCAACGCTAAACCGTGACCCGACAAGCGGCTCGAAGTGTTCGATTGCTAGTTCGCCCAAAGTCGGGGTGTCCGTGGATGAAATCATGTAGATTGTGTCCGAACTCCGCAAGGGAAATATGCGTTCACCAACTCAACGCGAACTGTTACCGGTCGCCATGAACTTCCACTACCGGCACAACAAATGTGACCAGAACAACATGTGCCGATATTGAGATTCTTTTTACCTGGAAATGATAGCAAATAAACCAAAAATATGGGTAATTTGTAACCAGTCTTGAAAAAGAATTCTTATCGCTTCAGGGGCGACTATTAGCGGAGGGCTTCTCCCCGTACAATCGGTGCCGTAAGTCGTCGAGCGGGGTGACAAGCGCTGCTTCGGCTGCAGTTAATTCGTTTGGTGATCGGTACTGTGAGGGGCCCTTGTCAGTCTCGTGCAGCCAATCGTTTACCTTGACTGCCAGAACGTTTACATCTATGGTAGTTGCACCGGTAAACTCGGCCAGACTTTTGAGGATGGGTGCCGGGTCTGCAAGCAGATCGTGGTAGTTGAGAAGCAAAACTTGCGGATTGTGCTCGTGAGCCAACCAGTAATGCAGGCTTGCGGCCCAGTTCTCGGTCATCTCTTTCATGTCGTCATAGTACGGAGCTTGCCAAGCCTTTGCTGACTTGAGACAGTCGTCGATATCGCGGTGAATGACGACCCATTTTGCGTTTGGTAAGCAGTGACGAACTAATTCTGTAGTAGCGACTGGCCACCCGGGCACCTTAAAGCCCCATTGGGGCCTGTTAAGGCTCTTGGCGTGTTCGCGGCAATATTGCAGCGGAACTCCGGCGCTGGCCGCTAGCGAATGAGAGTAACCGTCGGCGTCGGGGCTTAAGAACGCAGTCCAGTAATTGACATTGTGCTCGATAACTTTTGCAAGGTCCGCGTTTATGCGCTCTTTTTGCGTTTCGTAATAGGTAGCTTTGGCGAGCGCAATTCCGGCATACATTTGGAAGTCAAGGCCGCAGTGTTCGCCATAAATGAGCATGTTGCTCGCCGAACACAGTAGTCGTTGTACAAGAGTCGTACCGGACCGAATGATCGGGGATGCAACAATTATCGGATCAAGATCCAAAATGAGGCTGGCAGGGAAGCTAGTCATTGACTTCGTCCTTACGAAAGCTTATCGCAGTCCTAAAAGTTAGCATATCATCCCGCGGGGTGTGAACGCACGAATTTTCACAAATCAGTTTGCCGTGTTGCGGGCATTATCGCGGTAACCGTTGCCGGTTATTATGTTCAACAGCGCGCAATTAGTGTCCGTCCCAACGTAAAAACATGAAAGCGGAGCCGCCATGTCAACAAAACCCGTTCCCAACGTCAAGCTAGGATTGAAGGTCGTTGCGTTATTTGCGTCCGTGATCTTCATTGCGGGTGCGCTGGCGTCTCCTGCCAATGCGACCATCTACAACGTGAACACAGTTGCGTTGCTACAAACTGATTTAGCGCTCGCCGTTTCTGGCGATACGATTAAGCTCGCCGATGGCTCATATTCATTCCCAGCGGGTACGGGCCTCAAATTTGCCTCCCCTGGCGTCACGCTCACATCCGTCAACGGCCCTACCAAGACAACAATTCAAATTCCAGCAGCAAGTCGAGCGTTTTTGATAACGAGCGGAAGCGCGTCGATTTCAGGCATAACGTTTACAGGGTCAGCTGGCGCAAAGATCGACTTCGGCGGCGCCATTGAGGTCAATTCCACTGGTAATCCTTCGACTGCAACAGCTGTATCGATAAGCAACTGCGTGTTTGTTGCGTGCACTGCCGATGTCGGTGGTGCAATCGACTGCGATTCGTCAATATTGACCGTTTCCAATTGCGTTTTCCAGGGCAACGTTGCCAATGCCAGCACCGGCTATGGTGGCGCGATCATGGTGTCTAACGTTACGTCAGCCTCCCCCGCGTCGACGATATCCAACTCGCTATTTGTAACTAATTCCGCAGGTCGTGGCGGCTCTCTGGCCGTTGCAGGCGTGCTCAATGCGACTGATCGGCTGGTTACGGTGATCGACTGCAGCTTTACGAATAATAAGGCACTCGTTGCGCCTGCAGGAGGTGCTGCGAGTCTTTACTATTGCGCTCCTCTATTTCAGGGTTGCATATTGTGGAGCGACGGCTCGGGCGAAATCAGCAATCAGGCTGGCGCGACGCCCGCAATACAATACTGCGATATTCAGGGCGGCATAGCTTCAATCGTCGGAGCAACGGGGAGTGCGAATATCAATGCGGACCCACTGTTCGTCACTGCTCCAAGCGGCTCTAATTACGGTGACCTCCACCTTCAAGATCAGTCACCCTGTATTGGCGGCAACACCGGTCCGGGCCAGCCCCTCAAAGATTTTGATGGCGTGACGCGCGGAGCGTTCCCGGCAATCGGCGCCTACACTCATGCGCTCGTGCCTCGTCTGCTACGCGTTACAGCCCCTGCGGCTGCCGCAGTTGGGAGTAGCCCCGCGTTCACGGTTACCAGCACGGACCTTTACGGTCATACGGTAACGACGTATACGGGAACAGTCCACATCACCAGTTCCGACCCGTCTGCGGTGTTGCCCGCAGACAATACCCTCGTCAATGGGACGAAATCATTTAATGCTACCCTCAACACATCGGGGTCGCAGACGATATCGGCGACCGACACTGTCGTACCAGCGATTTCGGGCACGAGCAACCCAATTGCCGTGTCAGGCGTCGCAACGCACTTCGCAGTGAGCGTCCCGCCATCCGCAAGCGCGGGGACACCTGTGTCGATCACGGTAACGGCGCTCGACGCCAGCAACAACGTCGCCGGGCTCTACACCGGAACGGTTCACTTCACGAGCAACGATGGTTCTGCGGTGCTGCCAGCGAACACGACCCTCGTCAATGGTGTCAAGTCGTTGAGCGTGACGTTCAAAACAGCAGGGTCGCGCACGTTGACGGCAACCGATACTGTAGCGGCATCGATCAATGGCACGAGCGCCGCAATCGCCGTGGCTCCCACTGCTGTGACTCACCTGGCGGTAATCGTGCCAGCGTCGGCAACGGCAGGCGCGGCTTTCACTGTCACCGTGAACGCTCTCGACGCGTACAACAACACGGCCACTGGCTATACAGGCACCGTCCACTTCACCAGTACCGATCCTGCTGGTGTGCTTCCCGCCAACTCAACCCTGGTCAACGGTGTAAAATCGTTCAGTGTTACGATGAAGACGTCAGGTTCGCGAACCATTACCGCCACGGACACGGTGACGTATACGATTGCGGGCACGAGCGCTGCAATCCCTGTCAGTCCAGGTCCAGCGACACGCTTCGTGCTGACTGCTCCCGATGGCGCCACCGCTGGTCTCAGCTTCGTTACGACTGTGACGGCGAAGGACGCGTACAACAATACCGCAACAAATTACGCGGGAACTGTGCACCTGACTAGCACCGATTCCGCCGCAGTACTCCCTGCCGATGCGACTCTCACTAACGGCGTGAAGTCATACGGCATCGTGTTGAAGACCGCAGGGTCACGTACATTGACTGCCACCGATACCGTTACGCCAGCGACAACTGGAACTAGCAGCGCGATTGGCGTTGTTCCAGCGGCGACGCATCACCTGTTGCTGACGGCACCAGCATCGGCTACCGCTGGAGCCTCGTTTGCCCTCACGGTCACGGCGAAGGATGCGTACAACAATACTACGCCCACGTACACAGGAGTGGTTCACCTCACGAGCACCGATTCGGCGGCTGTTCTTCCCGCCGATACCACGTTGGTGAACGGAACTAAGTCGTTCAGCGTCGCGCTCAAGACGGCTGGTTCACGAACGATCTCGGCAACGGACACGTCGGTATCAACGATCAAGGGCGTGACGGGTGCGATCGCTGTCAACCCCGGTCCGATAGCGAAGTTCGTAGTTACCAACCCAGCGTCCGCGACTGCGGGCACAGCGTTCACAATCACGGTGACGGCGAAGGATGCCGTCAACAACACGACTCCCAGCTACGCAGGAATGGTGCACTTCACAAGCACTGACTCGGCGGCCGTTCTGCCTGCGGATGCTGCTTTGGTGAATGGCACCAAGATGTTTACTGTAGTACTAAAAACCACAGGCAGCCGCGGCATTACTGCGGCAGATTCTGTAACGCCAACCATTAAGGGATCGTCAAGCACAATCACTGTGGTTCCTGGAGCAACCACCCGATTTGTCATCGCCGCTCCCGCATCAAGCACGGCCGGATCTGCTTTTGGGATTACGGTGACTGCGAAGGATGCCGCTAATAATACGACGCCGGCCTATTCGGGCACCGTCCACTTCACCAGCACCGATTCCGCCGCAGTGCTACCAGCGGACGCAACACTGGTGAATGGAGTCAAAGGCTTCAGCATGACTCTGAAGACGGCTGGCTCCCGCACGATTACGGCAGCGGACACGGTGACAGCAGCGATTAAGGGAACCAGCAGCGCGATAACGGTCAATCCTGGCCCGACGACGCGTTTTGTGGTCGCCGTTCCCGCGTCAATCACAGCCGGGTCTGCGTTTGGGATTACAGTGACCGCAAAAGATTCGGTTAATAACACAACGCCTGCGTATTCGGGCACAGTGCACATCACAAGCAGCGATTCGGCAGCGGTCTTACCAGCCGACGCGACATTGGTGAACGGAGTTAAGGCGTTCAGTGTGACCTTGAAGACGGCTGGCTCGCGTACGGTTACGGCAACGGACACGGTGACAGCGGCGACTAAGGGAACGAGCAGCGCAATAACGGTCAATCCTGGGCCAACGACGCATTTTGTCCTGACCGCCCCCGGTTCGGTCCCTTCCGGGACCGCTTTTTCAGTCACCGTGACGGCAAAGGACGCCGCCAACAATACAACACCACTCTACGCGGGTACCGTTCATTTCACGAGCACCGACCCTATGGCAATCTTGCCCGCCGATACAACGCTGGCAAGCGGTGTCATGTCGCTGAGCGTCACCTTGAAAACAACAGGCTCACGAACGATAACGTCCACCGATACCGTGACAGCGGCAATAAAGGCGACAAGCGGACCGATATTGGTGAACTAACCAGCGTGTCGCTAGGCGCGCGGCGGACCGCGAAGTCACCCCTTGTATCGCCGAGGCCGGCTCGGGGGCTCAAATCAATGCGCTGTTCTCGCAAATCTAGGCTGGGCCGTGCTTAAAATGAGCGTGAACCAGCGTGTCGCTGGTTCACGCAACAGAACGCCTTCACCGATCATGGTGAAGGCGTTGTGCGTAGGGTGTTCGGTCCGTAGCAATGAGGAAGCGTTCAGAATGAACGCAAAGCCCTGTTTGATTCAGGCGGCGTAGCGGACCGTTATCGCTCCTTCCGCGGCGCGGAAAGTATCCAGGCTCAGCCTGGTTCGGGGGAGAACCGAGGCTCGAAGGCATGGTGGCGCTATGAGGTCACGGCGCATTGCGAATGGCTACCGCCCGTAAGCTTCGATAGTCAACTCGCGTGTCTAGACTAGCCCCTAGCGGCTCGAGCCATTGCCGTGATATGCTCCGGAGTTGTCCCGCAACAGCCGCCGATTATATTGGCGCCTGCAGCGATGAGGTCGGGGACGCGACTTGCCATGTGCTGCGGAGTTTCTTTGAAGACAGACTTGCCGTTTTCAAGGACTGGCATGCCCGCATTTGCGTGGATCAGGATGGGCACGGCAGGGAGAGCAGCACGAATGCTCGCTGCTATCGCGATCATGTTATCGATACCGTTGCCGCAGTTGGCCCCAACGATATCCGCGCCCGCTTCCACAGCCGCTATCGAAGCGGCCTCCGGTGTTAGGCCCATCATGGTGCGGAAGCCTCGGCTGCCACCCTCGAAAGTGAACGTGCAGATAACGGGCAGGGTCGAGTTGCGTTTGGCTGCCCGAATCGCCTGCGTCGCCTCTGTAATCGACGACATTGTCTCAATACACAGCGCATCGGCGCCACCGTCGGCGAGCGCGACGACCTGGCGGGCGAACGAATCGTACATCTCATCCACCGTCACATCACCGCCCTCATCCTCGACGATTTGTCCCGTCGGGCCGATTGACGCGGCCACGTAGCCCTTGCCAGCGATCTCCCGTTTCGCAAGCTTTACGGCTGCGATGTTGAACGCATCCGCCGAGTCGGCTAGCCCGTATTCGCGCTGCTTGAAATGAGTACCACCGAACGAGTTGGTCTCGATAATATCCGACCCCGCCGCTACATAGGATCGCGCGATGCCCTGGACGATATCGGGACGCGTCACGCACCACGACTCCGGAGACTCGCCGGGTTCGAGGCCATTTGCCTGCAAAACGGTCCCCATCGCGCCGTCGGATATCAGTATTTCGCCTGCGGCAAGCCGCTCAAGTAAAGGTAGCATATGTTTTGTCCTGGCTGGGGTAGCGTTCCTCGTACACCCACCGGTGCTTGTTCGACAAGCGGACACTAAGTTCCTGTTAAGGGGAGCAGGTGAATAGCCCCTGCAAATTCGTAAGCTCACACGATGGGCGATCCGGTCGTACGGCTGCTCGCCGCAGTGTCGTCCTACGCGGACAGCGCCAACGTCCCGTTGGATCGATGTAGGGTCAGCGCGACGACGGCAACTAGGAAGACGACCAGACGCAAAAAAGCCTCCACCGATCATGGTGAAGGCTTTTTGTATAGCGCGTTAGGAGGAGGAAACGAGGCTCGAACTCGCGTGGACTGGAGATTACCGGATGCCTAATCTGTCTGCTGTGTATTTCCTAAGAGTGCGCTATTTCCCAAACGGGAAATACGCGTGTTCCAGGAAATTGGTGCGAGGATCGGGCGTATTAAGGGTTTCAACCTACCAGACCACTCCAATGCCACTTTGTTTCGTCCCCAATAATGGTTGAAATTTGACCACTGAGTGGTTATAATTTGACCATGTACAATCGGTTTTTACATCAACCGCTCCTAGATGCCCTTGGCGACAGCCCCGTCATAATGATAGTCGGCGCCAGACAAACGGGCAAGACCACCCTTGCCAAGATCGTCGCAGGAGACGAGCATCCCGCTCAGTACGTCAGCCTTGACGATATAGCTTTCCTGTCAGCGGCCGTTAGCGATCCAACAGGTTTCATTGCGGGCCTTCGCGGCCCCGTGGTGATCGACGAAGTTCAGCGAGCGCCATCGCTCTTTCCGGCGATCAAGGCGGCAGTCGATCACGAGCGAACACCAGGACGCTTCTTGTTAACCGGATCCGCCAATGTTCTCCTGCTTCCTAACCTTTCCGAGTCGCTTGCTGGCCGCATGGAGATATTAACACTATGGCCCCTTGCACAAGCAGAGGTCGAGGGCAGTAGTGGATCGTGGGTAGACACGTTATTCAGTGATGTGCTTGACACGGTTCCCTTGCGCATATCCCGCGAGGACCTGACGGCGCGGATCATGGCTGGTGGCTATCCAGAGCCGCTCTCGCGCCAATTAGAAGCGCGACGTAAGGCATGGTTCACGTCGTACTTGACGACAATCCTACAGCGTGATGTCCGCGACCTCGCGAATGTCGAGGGATTGACCGCATTGCCACGGCTTCTAGCGTTGCTTGCCACGCGTGCAGGCGGCCTCCTCAATACATCGGATATCTCTCGAACGACAGGCATTCCAAACACGACTCTACACAGATATATGAGTCTCTTGCAGATGACCTATCTCGCTTACCTATTGCCCCCCTGGTCATCTAACTTTGGACTACGCTTGGTCAAATCGCCAAAGGTATACCTTGTGGACACTGGATTGGCAGCGCACCTTTCAGGGATAACGGCCAACCGATTGACGACTCAGCCCGAGTTGCTTGGACCTTTACTTGAGACCTTCGTTGTCATGGAAACGGTCAAATTGGCCCAGCGAGGAGTGACCAATCCACGAATATATCACTACCGAACAAACGCAGGCACGGAGGTAGACATCTTGCTCGAAGCGCCAGACGGGCGGATAGTTGGTGTCGAAGTGAAAGCGTCGTCGACCGTTCGCTCAAGTGATTTTCGGGGATTGCGCGCTCTCGCAGAAGCTACAGGCGACAGTTTTCACCGCGGCATCATCCTGTACACCGGCGACGAGGTAGTGCCTTTTGGAGAGCGGCTTGCTGCTGTCCCTGTGCAAGGACTTTGGTCGGGGACCTAGCGCCACGTGGCGTTGTAACAAATAATGTTGTGGGGGTAATGTCCCGGAAATCTCAGTACTAGTTTGGACCAGGCTATCCGCCACTTACCAGAACGCACACGCAAAAAAGCCTCCACCGATCATGGTGAAGGCTTTTTGTATAGCGCGTTTGGAGCGGGAAACGAGGCTCGAACTCGCGACCCCCTCCTTGGCAAGGAGGTGCTCTACCACTGAGCTATTCCCGCGCGACGAAGTAAAATATACCCTACGCCTCGTGAGATGTCAATACCTTGATCAACACTGGGCGTATCTCACTCGTTTTTCTTCACTGAACAGCCGATTCTCGGTCATGAAATCAGCGCGGCGCGCGTTGGCGAAGGTGCACTGACTTGGTCTGGCGAACATAAACGTATCAATTTTCCAGGAGACACAATGTCACATCCCAAGCACGGCCCCGGTTTTCACCATGTCGCGATACGCGCGATCGATTATGATGCCACTCTGGCGTTTTACAAGGAAGCGTTCGGTTTCGAGCGGCGCTACGGCTGGGGCGAACCCGGGAGCCGCGCAGCGATGCTGGGAGTCGGGGACTTGAACTATGTCGAGGTGTTCGAGGGTCGTCCGGCTGGCGTTGCCATCCCCGAAGGCGGGTTGCTTCATTACGCTATTCGCGTGTCCGACGTCGACGGCATTTATGCAAAAGCCATCGCCGCTGGGGCAACATCGCAGGTTGAGCCCAAGGATGTACCGATCCAAGGCGACCACGTTGTGAATGTTCGGTTGGCGTTCCTTGTCGGTCTCGATGGTGAAGTGATCGAGTTGTTCAAGAACGACGAGCTTTAGGCGTCATTAAAGCGCCTATTCAGACGCGAGAGGCTGAACCACGCACCAAGATTCGCCGCCGAGTTTCACCCCGGTTAGTAGGTGAGTGGGCTCAGTTCGGCCTTTCGAATCTGAGGTCGCATCGAAAAACTCGGGACGCTCGCGGCGGTCAAACGTCACCGTTCGGCCGTCTGTGTATTCCACCGTGTGTGTGTAAGCCTTCACTGGTTCGGCTGGCACCCATATCAGCCCGTCGCGTGATACGAGATGCCCACCATGGCGCACGGCCCCTGTCAGAATGCCTTCGTTGTCTTCCATTATCAGGTGGAACTTGCCGTCGGAGAAACGCAGGTCGGGATCTTCAAGTGGACCGTTTGGGTAAATGTTCCGCGCTACGATCTCATACTTGCCATTGAACACGTCGGCGCGCGCGATATGCATCTGTAACTGGTCGTCGCGAAATGCCACCATCACAGAGCCGTCGCCAAGTATGAGTGGCGCAGGGTTGTTGGCGTCCGGCGTGAGCGGTATAGGCTGAGGCATGCGAACCCACGGACCAACAATCGACTTTGCGACCGCGTAGCCTATCTTGCGGCGTCCCATTGGCGAGTCCGAGCCGATGTAGTAGAGGACAAAGTCGGACCCTGATCGGCATATCTTCGGGTTGTGGCACATCTGGCTATCCCAGAACCCTGCCCCTCGCCCCGCGAGCACCACTTCAACAAACTCGAATGGCCCGGTCGGGGAATCAGACACGGCGCGAACGATCTCGCTGGCGGCACGGTATCCGCTGAGGTCACCTTGCGCGGTCGGGCCGGTATTGGGCCATCGCGATGCGAACAGGTGAAAGCGCCCGTCCACCCGTATCATCGACGGGCACCAGACGAAATAGCCGGGCAGCCTAAACTCCGCTTCCGGAGGTACAGGCTGTAACCGCGTAATGAGTGGTCGCTTTACGGTTAATGTTTGGTTCGACACTATTTCTGCACTTTCATGGTTTGCGGCTCTCGTCCTGCGGCAGTAACCGCGCTGACGGCAAACTGCGCCCGCATCTCACGAACTCGGCTGCGGAAAGTAGTCGTTGGTGACGAAGACCTCTGCCCGCCAACGAGTACCGTTGGCTCGGCAACTCTAGGATCCCATTGCTGCCCAGGCTTGATTGTGGCATCGATTATCCTTGCACAATCCGGGTGGAACCCGCCATCGCGGTCGTTCCAAAATCCAACAGACAGCTTGCCGTCATCGATAGCAGGAGTCAGGCCATACTGCAGGCCGCCTTCGGCGCTCCTCCATACCCCAGCGGCTGTCCAGTCGTCGACAATTGTGCCTGGCTCAGGCAGCGCCTTAAACGAGGGCAAAGGATACTGGTAGTATCTGCGGCAAACAAGGTCTTCTGTGCCGTCGTTCTTGATCCAGAGGATTCGTGATCGAAAGAACGATTCGTCAGCCCGGATTTCTAGCCTGTATGCGCACGAGAAGTTGGGTGTATCGCTGCTGGCGTGACTCGCTGTTATGTCCAGGACAATGCGGTTCGCGTCTTGTGAAACCACACGCACACTCACTATTTTGTCGCCCTTGATCCAGTCGTCGCCCTTTGCAGTAACGACATTGATGAGTGGCCAGTAGGACCCAACCGTAACCGAAGCCCCCGACTCGGCTAGCCCCACGGCATCGACCAACGCTCCAGTGGATGGGTCTTTCGTTAGGCGTATGATACCGTTGTCGATCTTGTAGCCGCAGGGTCCGTTTCGCTCCAGCTTCACACCCGGCGGCACTCGCCTTGCGGTGACTGCTTCCGGGCTTGCGACGACACGCACGCCGTACGGCGGCAAGCTTCCGGTCCGCACCGACTCGCCGCTGGGCAGTTGAGCTGTGGCCGCTGCGAGAGCGGTGGCGGATGGGTTCCACACCGTCACCGAATGACCAGCCGCAGGCAAAACCAGGTCCGCGCTGAGGTTGGCACCGGAACCCTGGGGAACTGTCCGAGCCGGGTCGCATTCGACGTGGACGTAGACTCCGGCAGCCGCCTTGACGAGTTGCGCCGGTAACGGTAACGTCCACGACACCCCAGGGGCAAGCGTGATACTTCGATCGGATCGTTTGCCGTTGATCCAAACGGCGACCGGCACTGTGGCCGCGATACTTCCTGAGTTCTTCACTATGATCGTTTTTCCGACCGTCGAAGCGGAAATATCCGCGCATCTCCCGGCATGGACGGCGACAATCGATGAATTCGCCTGCTTCGCTGCTGCTGTTACTTCACGATAGGGCACATCGGATTCGCTCACGAGTCCGTAGTTGCTGTCCTCCGGGAATGACGGGCTGCAGCCAGTTGCGGGTTCATCGCCATACATGAAATAGTGCGAGCCGACAACAAACGGGGTCGACGCCAGCGCACTTTGCATAATCCGGAAGCAGGCAGCGCGCTGGGTCTGCGTGTCGACACGCATCCCTGCTCCGTGAACTGACGGTATCGGCACCCCCATGCTGTCCACGGCGTCACGTGCCGGAAAGCTCCATTCGGTGACTACGATGGGACGCCGACAGAGCGCATAACCGCCCGCGAGAACGTCGGTGACCTGAGGCGCGGTTTCCGAATCGATATTTATATGTGCATAGATGTTGATGGTTACGATATCGCAATTCCGACCCGCTGCTTTCCATGCTGCATCAGGTGCTCTGCGTGAGAACCGGCAGCCGAGGATCATGTGGTTCGGGTCATGCTTACGAACTGCGGCGCTCGTGATATCAAAGTAGCGATCCGCAGCTTGTGCGCAGAACGCATCCAGCAAACCCGCCGCCTTTTGGCCCTTCGCCATGCCAGGCGCAACTCCGGAGAGCAGTTCGGCAAACGAGTGGTAAGTCGTGCCAAAGTCGCGATTGAATGCCGCGATATCGCTCGCGTACACCCGCTCGGCGAGCGTCGTAAATGCCTGCTTGCAGGGTGCATTGGGGCCGTGTCGCCACGAAGCGTAGGCCAGCCCAACACTCGATTGTGCAGACGGCACGCCATACCAGTCCAATTCGTTGTCAAGGAAGTAGCCCATTAGCCATGGGTCGCTTTTGCTCGCGCCGCAAAGCTCGCTCGCTCGGCTGTCGCAGTACGCCGCGAAGCGCGAGTCGAACACATCGGGAAATCCCGAACCCGCGGTGCGTGGGATAATATCGGCTGCCGAATTGAACCCTGCACCGAGCCCCAACGGACGCGTGTGAGCCATCCCGCGACGCTCAAGCGAACTCGAGCAGCCTGCACCGAGAACGTTGAACCCCCAACCGTGCAGCCGCTCTAGCTGCGTCGTGCTCCAGGCTTCTTGTCCACCGTATTTGGCCGCCGCGACCCGCGCATAAGGCGAATAGCCAAGCGTCGCAGATCGCATGCCGCCATACGTTACGTAATCCACCCCCGTACTGAAGCACAGTCGGCCAGCCGGATCGACGAGCCACGAAACGCCTTTGATGGTCTCGACGTGGAAGTAGCCGGTCGCCTTGCCTCCGGGAAGGCCGTCGGTCGTCCACGCGAAAGGGGGGATCGGCGCCACGGAGTCATCGTTCACTGTCTCGGCAACATCGGCGGAGAAGTCGGTATACCGAACCGCCACACCGGCCGCTACTGCCATGGGGCGCCCCTGGGAAACGGCCGGGGCATCGACGCGTAACACACAGCGATAGACCAGGGCATCGCCCTCGCGCACTTCGCCCGTGATTGTGGCGGGGCGGATCACCAGTCGCAATCGGTACGCGGTGCCAGATTTCCAAGCAAACCCGCCGGTGTTCGAGACTGTCGTTAGCTTCGTGCCGGGCTGCGACTGGGCCAGCCATTGGCCGTCGTGCATTTCGGCAAGCTCGACGAAACGCTTTCCGCCAAGGCTTGCCGGAGCTTCAACCAGAGCTAGCTGCCAGTAGTTGTCGCCGGTGTCGATGACGCCCACTCCGGCAGAGCTCCATCGCCTACCGGTTGTAGCGCCTGCGTTGACGGTCGCGTCAACCGTTACGTCGCGCCCTTTCGGTGCCGCTTTCCACGTGGCGAAGGCTTTATCGTCCATCGCGAAGCACTCGAGGCCGCCGCGATTGGTAGCGAACCCAAAGCCCGTGAACGCCCACCCGGCTGGCGTCCCCGTACCAGTCCCGAAGTCGGCGACGAGTGGCGAGCACAACGAGGCGGCCATTGCCGTACCGAAGGCTAGATAGGAGGAGATGAATTTTAGCGTTACGTTCATGATTAGTAGTTCGGTGGCCCGACGAAGGGGCATTCGATTACCTCACCTGGCCAGCGGACTGGCCCTAGCCCAACCCCTCTCCTTGGAAAGGCGAGGGGAGTAAGAGTAGTGCGCACGGCGCAGACCACTCCGATTTCCCCTCGCCTTTCCAAGGAGAGGGGGCTAGGGGGATGAGGTATTTCCGCGTCACACTAGTGCAAAGCAAATGTCGCGGCATACATTACGGGGGTGGCGCAATCGACCTTTGGCGCGCGGCTATTGAGGGCGCCAGGGCAGAGGGCGGGATAGTCGACACCGGCTTGGATGAGGTCGGTACCGGCCGCCACCTGATTCGGCATCATCCACTTGGCGTGGCAATCCGCCATCAGGTAGACGGCACCGCCGCCGTGGATACCTTCGATGGCCCCGTAATAGGAATTGTTGCCGGTGAGCGTTGCGCCGGTCCGGTCGCAAGGGCTGGACACCGACGCCACACAAACGTTGGCAAGCAGGCCCGTGCGGTACTTGAGACAGGTTGGACAC
Organism: Capsulimonadaceae bacterium; assembly: GCA_036504535.1. Taxonomy (GTDB): domain Bacteria; phylum Armatimonadota; class Armatimonadia; order Armatimonadales; family Capsulimonadaceae; genus JARLGU01. The sequence continues at coordinate 48,504 of DASXUY010000043.1, read as the reverse complement.
GGAGTACTGCCCGATTTGACATTCGCGCCTTGAAGCGAGTTCGCACTGACGTTATCAGAGCCGTTGCCGACGGGCGAGTTGCGCTGATCCGTTGGTATCGTCCACGCCGGGCTTGTGCCCGTCGTGTTGCAGCCGTTGACCTCAAATAGCATGACCGTCTTGGCTGGCGACGCCATTGACGAAATGAGCGCAGGGAGCGGAGTTGGCGGCGACGCAGCCGAATAGCCGACCATGTTGGCGTTGGCAGCGTACGAGATCACGTCCCCGGCGAGCGAGTCGTCGGGACACAGGAATGTCTTGGTGCTCTTTACGTACGGGTAGACCTGCCCTGCCCAACCAGACCCAAAACCGTACCCATTTTGACCGCAGGGTACAGTTTCGTCGTAGTCCTGCTCGTATTGTGTGTATGCCAGCCCCACCTGCTTGAGGTTCGACAGGCACGCAGACTGCCTCGCTTTTTCGCGTGCTGTTGCAAACACAGGAAAGAGAATAGCTGCTAGAATCGCTATAATAGCTATAACTACGAGTAACTCAATCAATGTGAACCCAGATCTGGATTTCATACTTCGCTCCTTCTCCACTATTACGCCCGAATGGTCGCGGTCGGCCCAACCGATTCTCGCACCACCAACTCCACTGGCCATACCGTGTGAGCAGCGGCCCTATCGGGATGCTCGATACGTTCCATCAACAGACGCACCGCCTCAATGCCGAGTTTATCCGAACGCTGTGAAATGGTCGTCAGCGGCGGTGATGAAGTCTGTCCATCAAAAATGCCGTCGATCCCGGCCACCGAAAGATCAGATGGAACGCTTTTACCGGTGTCGCGCAACGCCTGTATCGCCCGTAGCGCCAGCACATCTGTAGCGCACAACAGCGCCGTAACACCCAGATCCGTATCCGCCGCGACGCGTAGCGCCTGCTGGTATCCGTCCATGAGATTGCTCACTCCATCGAGAACAAGCCTTGGATCGAGCGGTATACCGGCACTCTGAAGTGCGTCGCGATATCCCTCGAAACGCAGCACCGAAAATGGCTTGTTCACCCCATCATGGAAAAACGCAATGCGACGATGACCCGCCTCAATGAGATGCTTCGCCAATAGGTACCCTGCCTGCCGATTATCGATATCGATGGATGACTGCCCGCCGGGCAAGACACCATTGTGGATGCACAAACACGGGATACTGGCCTGCTCAACAATGGGCAGCAGATCGGCTTCTGGCGTGCTCAATACCAGAATGCCATCGCACCGCCCGTCCGCGAACATCAACCGGCGCGGGTCGCCTTGCGCTTTGGCGATTGACGTAAACAGCATCACACCTTGACCACGAGCCTCTGCTTCCAGCAAAATGGCATCCACCAATGAGCCGTGGTAGCGAGTGCTGATCGCGTGCGGCTGCATATAGATGCCGATGCAGCTGGCGCGCTGCTTCCGAAGCCCCCTGGCGGCCGCGTTTGGCTTGTAGCCCATACGGCGCACGGCCTCATTCACACGCTCCCGCGTCAAATGGCTGATCTTTCGATCATTGCCATTCATGATCTTCGAGACCGTTGCCGGCGACGTCCCACACTCGCTCGCGATGTCAGCGATAGTTACCATAATCTTGCGGGGAAATCGATTACCCCAATGAACCCAGTATATCACCCGCGCGTAACCGTGTCAATAGGGAAAGCGAACCGGAGAGGAAAATTAAGTACCCGGACCTTGGCCCATTGTCTCGCCAAAGGCGAATCAATCCAGGATGGCGCGGGCGGATAGCTGTTCAAACACGACCCAGAATCTGAATCTGGCGACTTCGAGTGAAAAGCAATGAACACATCGTGCAGGGAGCGATGTCTGATCAGTGGGCGAATCTGTAACGGCGACAGTCGGCACATTCGTGGCGGCAATGAGGTTAATGCCGCCACGACTTGCTGGTCCGACGTGCCCTCGTTACCGCGATGCGGCTACGACACCGATGCCGGTGTCAGCGCCTACAACGGATTGCGCGTCATCCATGGCAACCACCGAGTGCATGTATTGTCCCGGAGAGGTCACCTTGTTGTTCCGAAACGCAACATTGTCGGCATGCTTGACGTACACGAGAGTGTTTGCTGGTACACGGTAATTTCGACCCGGAGTTGATGATCGGTTCATGGGCTTGTCAAAGATGTTGTCCACGATATCTATGTCTTTAGCCGACGTGATGAGCAAATTGAGCCCGCCGTTGCCGATGAAACGGTTTCGTCGCACTATGATGTGCCGAAAGCCGCCAGGTCGTCGGACATAGTTGGGCGATCCGTCAGTTGCGAACTGCGCTATGGTAAGGGCACCTGCACCAGCACTGAGGTCAAGATGCGACAGACCGACGTTTCGTATCTCGTTGTTCTCAATGAGTAGGTCTGTCACATAGCCTGACTCGTTACAATTGATCTCTGGCAAAACGTCAAAAACGCCGCCCATGTCAACAAGCTTGCATCCACTCACAATTCCGTTGGCTTTAATAAGCAGTCGTCCGCGGGACTCGGAAAACGTACAATTGCGGATTTCAAAGCCGTTCCCCTGCGCATCACGGTTGCCGAGTAGCCAGCCGGATTTTGCAGCTACGGGTAGTGGCGATGTGAAGGTGATACGCTTCCACACGGGCGCGCTTTGCTTGAAATCGTTAATGTCGTGCGGGAACGTCCCGTCGTAGCGGTAGCTCGGCAAGCTTTCTATAGACTTAATGACTGCCGTCCCGGCAAACGCCCGGTTCTCGTCAAGAAAGTCAATATTGTCGCCGACGTGAATGGGGAGGCGCGGCCATGGTAGGTCGGCATCAATGGTTGTGGCGTCGACGATTTTGCCCAGGAGGAAATAGACGCCGTGGATGTTTATCGGATCATCATCCATCCCGCGAAATGTGCAGTTAACGACACTCGGGCCGACCTTAACGCAGCTGCTGTGGAATGCGTCAGCCGCCATCGAAAGCAGCGGCTTTACGGCTGCGCCAGCGGGCGCGGCGGGGTAGGTCACCGTGTCGCGGATGTAGCGGTTTCCGCCAGCACCGAGGATCTCGTGAAATGCGAATCCTGCTCCGCCTTGGACAGTCGTATCGGTCACGCTGATATTACTTGAGTCGATTAAGTCGACTTCCCTCGAAACGACGCCTCGCCACGCGGCATATTGCCCAAGCTCCAGAACTCCCGGTATCGGCAGCGGATACTTGAACCGAAGCACGCCTCGCTCTATGAGGGTTACTTCGGTCGGACTACTGGCGTCGCGCGAGTCGGCGACAATCAGCCCCGTCTCCGGAACGAAGAAGTTCACAACCGGCACCTTCGGGAAAAATCGGTCGTTAAGATTTGTTGGGTATCCCGAGTGAACTTTGACATCGACGTACGATCTGTCAGGCGCAATGCCTACGACAGTTCCCTGTGAGGTAGGTGAGATCGCTCGCTCAATGGTCGCGCCGCTTATGGTAAGGTTGGACGAGTTTTCAATGTTCACGACCGTGTCGATCCGGTCGTTGGCGACGATTTTGACGCCGCGCATGTCTATAGTAAACTTACGCGTCATATTTCGGAGATTGAGCAGCGAGCGGCTTGCTCCTTCGCCTTTTGGGTCGGTGAGCAGATAGGATTGAGCGGGGATTCTGACGCTGGGTTTACCCTGAGCATACGCGCTGTCGATCATGTTTTGGAGAGTTGCCAAGTCGTCACCGTGCGCGGATGGAGCGGTGGACGCTGCGATTATGCTGATAGCGATCACTGCGAGGATGCGTCGGACGCGGGAGTAGAGCTGTCGATATTGCGTGAACATGTGTGTACCTGAGAGTCGAGAAATTGCGATGCGCTGTAGGCGCTAGCCGAAGTAATACGCTGACGGGCAGAGTGAATCTGTCCATCGAAACTTGAATCGTCGTGCCGCTTTGCCTCGCAGGGAACGGGTCGGTTTATGCTGGAAAGCAGCCCGTTTCTAACCGAGCCAGTATTAGGCGAGACGGGCTCTGACGACATGCTGGTTGCGCTAGTCGCCGTCTGCAATCGTCCACGGACCCAATGGGGCGCAGGTTGTTCCGGTACCCAGAGTTTGGTCGGGCCTGAGCCACTTTACATGCCCATCGCCGTAGAGATAGTTGTAACCGCCCGAGTGGATTGGGGTTCCTGGGCGCGCCATATCTTGCGCGAGTAGGTTTCCGTTTGACGCTTCCGGCCATGTCGCCGTGTTGTAGCAGGCACCAGCATAGGGGCCGGATACCATCGTATAGGGGCCGTTACCAAGCGAGTTTCCGACATCGGAGTTTCCGGGCAACGGAGCGGGCGTTATGCCATCGTAAGGCGCTTCGACCATCAGAAATGTGGACGACGTGGATGGCACCTTTGCTATGGCGAGACACCCTGCGGTAGATCCCCACCATCCGCCATTAGCGCACCCGTTCCAGCTGCCAGCCATACCAATATTTGGCGTCGCTGTGCCAGGACCATTCGCAGTTGATGTCGCATTTCCTGGTGCTGGCATTGCGTAGGTGCGTGTTGGGGCTGTGTATTTTCGGGTGACAGCGTCGCTGGGGCATGCAAACACCGTCGGGTTTCCGGGTGTTGCGGATACTTTGACGCCAAGGTATGGCTGAACACATTTGTCCCAAGCCCATGCCCGCGCGGCATCGAATGTGATAGGCATCACTTCGTCGTAGTCTTGCACATACTGAGTAAAGGCTATGCCTATTTGCTTTTCGTTGCTAGCGCAGGTGCTGGCTCTCGCCTTTTCACGGGCCGTAGCGAATACCGGAAAAAGTATAGCTGCGAGTATCGCTATAATAGCTATAACTACGAGTAGCTCTATCAAAGTAAATCCGCGTTTTGCTGTTTTCATGCAGGTTGTATCCTCTCGGCTACAGGCGCCTTGGCCGTAGCGTCATTACGGTAATTACGTCTCATCTCGTAGGTGGTATCCGACTCGCTAGTCGCTAAGTCGTTCCTCCGATACGAAGCGTCGAGTTAAAGGTCTTGGTTTGTTGCTGCAGGGCATCTCCATGGGATATGCGGTTAATAAGCATACGCATCCCCTCACGGGCGATGTCCATTATTGGCGTGTCAATCGTTGTGAGCGCTTCCGACAGGAATGTACCTTCCTCAAGTCCGTCGCAGCCAGCCACGGCAACGTCCTGCGGCACTCTCAATCCACCCCGCTTGAGGCCTTCGCGCATACCCAACGCAATCAAATCGTTGTAGCAAAAGACGGCATCGGGTCGGTCATATTCAGGCATCGCCGCTAACTCGATACCGGCTTGAAATCCCATCTGTCTCTGCTTTTCGCCGTACATATCTTCATTGGATGAGATATATTTCCTTAGCGCGATGGGTCGAATATCTAGTCCGGCAGAAAGGCAAGCGTCGCGGTAGGCTCTGGGGCGCTCTTCGTCAAAGATGCTGTCCATGTCCATGTGAGGCGCTGCGATGGCGATTTTTCGGTACCCCTTGGCAATGAGATGATCCATGAGCTGGCAGGTGCCGCCATAGAGGTTCAAGACAACACTGTCAGCTTGGTCAGAGCGCTTGTGCCCCATGTACACAACAGGCAGGTTGTAGGCACGACCGCCAAAATAGGTGTCCGCTACCATGTCCTGGGTAGCCCACATTAGCACACCATCGATAGGCCAACCTCGAAAGCGGTCCTGCAATCCAGGTGCCGGTGAAAGCATGGATGACGAAATAACCTGGTAGCCTGCCCCGACCGCATACTCTTCGGTGATTTCGAGAATCTTTGCAAAGTAAGGATTGCTAATTCGTCCGATCAGCACCCCTATAATCTTGCTCTTTGATGACTGCAAGCTCCGGGCGAGCCGATTCGGCTCATAGCCCATATCGTCGGCAATACGGCGAATTTTGTCTCGCATCACGAGCGATATCTGCCCCTCAGCCTTGCCATTGATCACCCGTGAAACGGTGGCCATCGAAACTCCGGCGATTTCGGCAACATCTTTGAGCGAAACGGGCATTGAGAGCAACCTATCGTAAACGTTTGCGAATGAGAGCACAATTTCACCGTAAACGTTTACGGTAATGTAATGGTAACACATCGTTGCACCTTTGTCAACGGGAATTTGTCAACCAGCGTGTCGCTGGACCCTTGTCTCGCCGAAGACGGCTCGGAAAGAATTGGAGGAGTCGCTTGGCGCATGCGCCTTGGCTTGCTCCAGGTGACTTTCAGTAGGACAAGCGGTATTACTCAACTTTGAAGCGCACCCGCTGCGCAATACCTACTCGCCGAGGTACGCCTTGCGCACATCCTCGCTGGCGAGAAGCTTGTGCGCGTCGTCTTCCAGCGTGATCTCACCGGTTTCTAGTACGTAAGCGCGCGATGCGACCCGAAGTGCCATGTGCGCGTTCTGCTCGACGAGGAGGATTGTGGTGCCTTGCTGATTGATGTCGCGTATGATGGCGAAGATATCGCGCACCAGGAATGGCGCGAGGCCCAGCGACGGCTCATCGAGAAGCAGCATCTGTGGGCGCCCCATGAGAGCACGCCCTATTGCCAGCATTTGCTGTTCGCCGCCTGACAGTGTGCCTGCATTCTGCTCGAGGCGCTCTTTGAGGCGCGGAAACAGAGCGAGCACCCGGTCATAGTCTTGCTTAACAGCCGAACCAGCTTTGCGAGTGTATGCGCCCATCTCAAGGTTCTCGTGAACGCTCATATTGGCGAACACACGCCGTCCCTCTGGCGAATGCCCGATCCCGACACGCACAATCCTATCCGGCGCAAGGTTCGTTATGTTCTTGCCCATGAACGTAATCGACCCCGTGGTCGCATAGACGAGACCAGAAATCGCTCGCAGCGTCGTCGACTTGCCAGCACCGTTCGCGCCAATCAGCGTGACGATCTCGCCCTCGTCGACATGCAGCGAAACGCCATTCAGCGCCTTGACCGCGCCATATGAAACACTGAGGCCCTCAATAGTCAGTAGCGGCATCAGGCGGCCTCCTCCGGTACCCCGAGGTACGCTTCTATTACGGCAGGGTTCTTCTGGATCTCTTGTGGTGCCCCTTCGGCGATCACCTCGCCTTGGTCAAGTACAAGAATGCGGCGACAGACGCTCATGACCAAGCGCATATCGTGCTCAATGAGCAAAATCGTCAGGCCGAAATCGTCCTGCAGCGTCTGGATCTGCGCCATGAGAGCCACTTTTTCCTGTGGGTTCATTCCAGCGGCAGGCTCGTCGAGAAGCAACAACTGAGGCTTGGTCGCTAAAGCGCGGGCGATTTCGAGGCGGCGCTGCTCACCGTACGGCAGGTTGCACGCAAGGTCGTCCGCGTATCGATCTAGACCAAACCGTTGCAACAGTAAGTGCGCCTCGGTTGCGACATCGGCTTCGGCGCGAATGAGGCCGTTGGTGCGGAACATGGCGGCTGCGAGCGACGGGCGAAAGTGGAGGTGCGATGCGGTGCGTACATTGTCCAACACCGTCATCTGGCTGAACAAGCGAATATTCTGAAATGTGCGAGAAATGCCTGCAGCGGCGATTGCGGATGGGCGCTTCCCTGCAATGGAGCGGCCATTGAAGCGAATCGAGCCAGCTGTGGGTGTGTAGACGCCAGTGAGCAGATTAAACGCTGTCGTTTTGCCAGCGCCGTTAGGCCCGATCAAGCCTACCAGCTCGCCGCGTTCCATCGAGAGGTTAAAGCCGTTGACAGCCGTCAAGCCTCCAAATTTTTTTGTGCAGTCCACAACTTCGAGAAGGGGCATCGTGAAAACTTTCACCGAATACGTCTGGCGTTATTTTCGACGGCAATGTCGGCTTCTCGAAGTGTACCTTATCACCCCGCCTGCTCGCAATCTGCCCTGACGCGAGCGCGCCAGACTGAGCACTTAAACCGCTGGCAGATCAACGACCACCATAAACCTTGCGGATTGCCTAACCATCTGTGGTTACGTTAACGTTTAGGAAGGTGCACACTTGGAGATACGGTAACCGACGTCCATTTTTTGCGGTATCCTTTGACGAATGTGAGTCCAGGGGCGGCTCCGCCCAAGAAAGCAGGCTGATTCATGATGGTTCGACACTCTTCGGTAGGCATCGCAAGCTGCCTTGTCTTGACCGCGACGGTAGGCATCGCGCTTCTGTCATCCGGCTGCAACGGTAACAAGCCCGAAACTGAGGCTCCAGTAACGCAGTCTCCTTCCGCCCCGCCCGCCGACAAGATGGCTGCCGCGCCAGCTGCGGGTGATATGGTGGCCACCGGGAAGACGATTGCAATGCAGCGTTGCGCGAAGTGCCATGGTCCGGAGTTACTCGGCAAGAAGCCTGGTCCGCCACCGCTAACACCTAATGGCCCCATGCGGCATTACGACGTTGCTCTGTTCGAGCGACTGCTGTCGCAAGGCGTCGACGAGGACAACAAGCCGGTTCGCCCACCGATGAACCGAATCAAACTTGAAAAAGCGGATGCCGACGCGGTCTTCGCGTATTTGAAAACCCTGAAATAAGCCAAACACTGGCCCGCCCGCCAGAGCCATGCGCTCCGGCGGGCGTTTTGTGTGTCATTGGTGCCATAGTCCCACCAGCGCTATCGCGATTGCACCTGCAAACAACTGCGACCAACGGGGTCCCCTGGCAGTGCATATCAGCCTAATTGTTGCGCACAATACGCCGATAGGAGGATCGGTCGTACAGTAGTGGAGAGGCGTAAACGCTGATTTGTGGCGTATTCTAAAGTATGAAATCGTGTACGCTATTTGCTGTTCTCGTTGCTGCCCTCACCCTCGCCACATTGCCTACGCAAGCGTGCCTCAACGACCGCGACACGCTTGCCGAGGAGATCAAGGGGCTGCCAGAGGTGGCCCAGATTATTACGGGGCGCTTCGAACGTAATCCGCCCCTGTATTACGAGATGCGGATCAAGCGCCTCGAGAGCGAAATCCCAGCGCACCGCGATGTGCTGAACAACTACGACGATATCGCAGTGGCGCTAGACCGGGTGCATCGTGACGACGAGGCGATCCGCTGGGAGGAGAGCAAGCGCGCAAAGCTAATCGCCCTGAACGTGAGCGCAACCGACCCGGCGACGAAGGAGAACTGGTACCGGTACTACGCCAACTGCGGCACATGCTGGGTACATCGGTGGCTCAAGCGCGGAGCGGACCGTACGCACATCGAGGAAGTCCAGACGGCGCGCGACATGATTGCGAAGGCGATTGAGATAAAGCCCGGGGCGCACGAGTGGCGCGAGAAGTATCAATTGCTGGTGATGGATTGGATTATTAATCCACGGGATCCGCAGACTGAGGTACCCTACTCGTTACCAGAATATGTGCGAAACGGACGGGCAGGATTTGGACACCGCAAAGAGCTGGACGAAGCGATCACCGGATTTGCGGGACTTGTGGTGCTTGGGGGCGGATGGGAGAGCCGCGACGTATTCGACACGCTGCGCGTACTGCTCCAGCGTCGTATCATGGAGCATGGAAGGCACCTCGAGGCGCTGGCAGCGCTACGGTCAGATGAGCTGAGCAGTAAAGGCGGAATCTCGCTTAGCGAGAAGTTCGGCGCTATCAAATACGTGCCCCGTGATCGCGACGGGCTAAAGGACGAGAACACGCCTGTCTACCGTAAGCTGCGCGCCGAAGCCGACGCTTGGCAGGCGCGGCGTGCGGCTTACATGATGACACGCCTGCAAGCTGGCCGCCACCCAGACACCGACCCCACGTTCTGGCGTGAATGGCACGACAGCGGACCGCCGTCGATCCCGATGCCTCCCATGAGGTGGCTCTGGCTCGCGCTGGGCATGCCGATGGGGAGTGAGGGCCAGTTTGTGGTGTGGAGCGGAGTCGGCGGGCTTATTCTGCTGATTGTCGTTTGCAATATCGTTTACGAGCAGCGGAGGAAGAGGCTACAGTACGAGACGTATGTGCGCAACCGAGAAGCTATTGCAAAAAATCGTCATTAGGTTGCCGCCCAAACAAAAATTGCCGAAGGGGATGTCGAAGCGAGGCGGATTTGGCGTATCCTATACTGTGATGTTGATTCGCCCCTTGATCTCGTGTTGCCTCATTGTCGCGGCGATAGCAATTTCGCTTGTTCCTGCCCACGGTTACCTCAACGACCACGATACCGCGCTGGACGAAAAGAATCGCCTGCTTAGCGTTGTCTCAGTGATCACAGATCGAGTGCCGCACTTCCCGCCCGCCTACTATACGGCGCGGGTCAAGCGCCTACAACGCTCCATTCCCCGCAATCACGCAAAGCTCGACGACTACGACAACATTGCCGTCGCCCTTGACCGATTGGGCGGTGACTATGAGCCCCTAGGCTGGATGGAGATCAAGCGCCGTGTGCTGCTTCGATCGCATTCGGTTGAGGGCCCTGGACCGTACGCGAACCAGTGGTACACATACTACTCGAACAGCGGCACGTTTCAGTTGCACCGGTGGATACGCGGCGGCGCGAAACGCGACAAGCTGACGGACCTTCAAGCCGCGCAAACAATGCTGCAGAAGGCATTGAAGCTGAACCCCAAGGCTCACCGAGGTCGGGAAGCGTATGAGCTCAAGCTTGTCGACTGGATGCTTCGGGAGGCTGGCAATAGCGCAAAACCGTCGCCAGCTGCGGGCATGCGATCGCTTCTGTCGTCGTTCAGCGGCCACTCTTTTGCAGACAGCCTCTCGCCGGAATCGAACACATCGAATGACCGCGTGCGCGGCCTGACTAACCTCGTGTTGACCAGCGATCCCGTCTATCGTCTCGATGTTTTGGACGCGCTAGCTCAGGCTTTAAGAAACTACGCAACGAAGAACCCTGAAGCGAGTGCTTATGCATCGATGCGCATTGTAGAATTGAGCCGCGCGGGCGAACACAGCTACGCGAAAAGCGAAGATGATCGCATCGTTACCGATGCCAAAAACGCACTGCACTCCGCAGACCGCGATGCGCTGACAAACTTCAAGCACCTCCGGCGCGATGCAGACCTGCTCAACGAGCGAAGGGAATCATACGCTCTTGCCGCGCTTCGCAACGGGAGCGATCCGGACACCGATGAGAGCTTCTGGAGCGGATTCAAAGATCCTGGACCACCCAAACTCAAGGAAGCTGCATGGCGCAGCGTTTACCAAGGATATGTGAGCGCGTCCGGGATTCGCAAGACCGAGACCGGCTTCCGCAACATGGTGATTGGCTGCATCGTGGCAGTGGCGATATTCGCATGCTCCTTGTGGCTGTTCGTTGGCGCGCTACGTCGCCCGCACGCGTTGCCCACCGATACCGAGGCGCACGCTACTGACGTAGCCAAAAGCGAGGTTGAGGACGGCGAAGACGAGGACAGCGAGAACGCGTCCGGCGTTGCTCGTCTCAATGAACCGGAGCCTGCGGCATTGGATCCAGAGGATGAATTGCTTCCGCTCGGCGAATCGAAAACAGCCGCCGCTGACGTCGCCCCGAAAGAGAGCGAATCAACGACGGCTGAAAAACGCGAAGATCAGAGGCCGATTTTGTGATCGGCGGGTTCGACGCTCAGATGGGCGATCCGACCCGCTGGCGCATTGGCGAGAATGTAGGTCACATGCGCATCGGGCAACTCGGCCAGCATGGCGGTCGCGCGGACATCGTCGAGCCAATCGAATACGGTGAGCGCTTCCATCGGTGTCAGTTTCGCGACAATCTCGCCAACCTCGGCCGAAGTGCAGTGCTGGAAAGCGGCTGTGAGGCCAACCCCGCCAGCGTCGCTGAGTGGTTTGCGCAGTGCAGCGCAGACATTCTGATAAAGTGTTTCGAAGTCCTGGTTTGTCATCGGTCTCTCCCCCTACCGCGCTTCCATACATGCTGGCGAGCGCTTATTTGCTAGCTTAACTTTTCGCTCGGTGGAGGACGGAAAAGGCAGCTTAGCTGCTTACCGATGCGCCACCGAAACGATATTGCGAACTGTCAAACGATGCGGCGTTCAAATCGCCCGTCATAGTCGCTTCTCCTCGTTGTCGGCTTCGATTTCCTGAATGGAATTCGATATATTAAGATTATGCCTACTTAGCTTGTATTATTAACCCCTATCCGGATGATTTCGTTCCTTTTCTTCACCTTTGGTCGTACAAGAAGCAATTACGACACTTTTAGCAGCTACATATAGGACGCGGCAAACCCTGTGCATGTTCCGGTCGCATTCCGGAGTCGGCGATGGCCGCTGATCAGCTTTTCCAGGCAGTGGCTTAAGCCGCCAGGCTCACATCGGCCTTTGGCGCTTGCGTCAGTCGGCTGTACGCGTGTCGACGAATGCCAGCTAACCACCGCCGTGATCGAAGCGCGATAGGGGTCCAGCGACACGCTGGTTGACACTCGATGTGCGCTCGTCCATAATGGTAGGCATGGCAGACAATAAAGCGCGACCGGTGTCGATTGCGGGGCTCGTCTCGAAGAAGCGGCACGGACACAAGATTACGATGCTGACGGCGTACGACTACCCGACAGCGCGGCTCGTCGACGAGGCAGGAATTGATGTCGTTCTCGTGGGCGATTCGGTAGGCAACGCGGAGCTCGGATACAAGAGCACTATTCCCGTGACGCTTACAGAGATGCTGCACCATGTCAAGGCCGTTCGGCGCGGAACAAAGCGCGCATTACTTGTCGCCGATTTGCCGTTCTTGACGTACCAGATCAGCGTCGACGAGGCGCTACGTAATGCGGGCCGACTCATTCAAGAGGGTGAAGCCGACGCCGTGAAGATGGAGGGCGGCGAGGAAATCGTCCCCACAGTCAAGCGCTTGGTCGAGACGGGCATCCCCGTGGTCGCGCATATCGGCCTGCAGCCACAGCATGTGAAGGTCACCGGCTTTGCGGTTTCGGGGCGCACAGAGGAAGCTGCGACACGTATTCTGCGCGAGGCGAAGGCTCTGGAGGACGCGGGAGCGTTCGCCGTGGTACTGGAGCTTGTTCCGCGCAAGCTCGCGGGCGAAATCAGCCGCGCACTGACCATTCCCACTATCGGCATAGGGTCGGGCGCTGAATGCGACGGCCAGGTGCTTGTGACGTCGGACCTGATCGGACTGCAACTCGGCGCACCCGCATACCGCCACGTGAAACGCTACGCAGATGTGGCCACCATCATCCTGGAGGCAATCACAGCCTACCGCGACGAGGTGGAAACGTCGACATTTCCCGGCGACGAGAACGGGGTGGATTAGGAACGCTCGGGCCGCTTCTCCGTCACTATACAAGGGAGGTGTTACGTCCGATCAGTAGCCACTAACCGCTTGTAATAAGCCGGATTCGGCAAGAACTTGAGATGGACAAGCCCCCCAGCCGTGGCCACCCCTTTCTAAAAGAGGCCGCGCGGCCCGAGCGATCCGGAATCTTTCATAAGAAGCCGTCGATCCCTTTACCCCCATACACGTTCGCGGCCATCTCATCCCGCCCCAAGAACGGCGACATGTCTTCGAGCGAGGGAGACGTCATCGTCCCGTCGGGCAGGCGGCGTGAAGCCAGTTTGGGGGCGAACCCCTGTCGTTGGTCGAGCATGATCTCGCAGAGCACGGGGCCTACGGTGTGCAGCGTGTGCCGGATGGCCGCGGCCAGCGTGTCGTGGGAGTCGCTGCTAAAGTATGGCAGGCCGTACGCGTACGCGAGCCGCTCGAAGCTGGGCATGAAGACCTGGCTGTCGGGTCCGCAGCCGACGATGTTTCCCGGGAAATGCGCTTCCTGCGTCTGGCGGATGGAATGGTAGCCGCCGTTGTTAAGCACGAAGATCTTGATCGGGAGGTTCAGCCCGGCGATTGTGGCAAGCTCCTGGATATTCATCTGGATACTGCCGTCCCCCGCAAGGCACACCACATTCTCCGCTCCCGCAATCGACGCCCCAATGGCGGCGGGCAGATCGTATCCCATCGACGCCGCCCCGGAGTTCGTGTACAGCCGCTGCCCTGCTTTGATCTCTGCGGCTTGGAACGTCGTGACGCACGCCGTGCCGTCACCGCACACCACTACCGCATCGTTCCCCAGTCGCCGGAACAGTTCATCGACGAAGACATACGGGTTCACGGCGCCGGTACTCGCGCGGTACTCAGGGAGCACCACGGGGTAGCGCTGGCGACGTTCTCGGCACCACCGCAGCCATGGCGCGAAGCGGTCGGTAGTTGGCGGTGGTATGCGTAGGAGTTCCGAGATGATGGTTTTGACGTCGGCGTGGACGGACAAATCAGGCTTTACGGTGGGCTTGTTGAGCTCGGCGGCATCAATGTCGACTAAGGCTACAAACGCGCCCTTGGCGAAGTTTGTCCAGCCGTAGCTGATCTGCCGGATATTGAGGCGGCAGCCGAGAACGAGGACGAAGTCGGCGTTTTGCACCGCGAAGTTGCCCGCTCGGTCGCCGACAGTGCCAGGTCGCCCGATATAGTACGGGTGGCCGCTTGGGACCAGGTCATGGGCGTTCCATGCGGTCACGATAGGCACGCCCCAGGCATCTGCGAGGGCCAGGAACACGTCCGCCGCACCCGCAGTTCGAACACCCGTCCCGACCATCAATACGGGGTGCTCGGATGCAGCGAGGCGCGCGATGATCTCCCGAGCCGCTGTAGCTGAATCCGACGCGTAAGCAGTGATGTCCTCGGCCGGATCGTAACCGCTAAGCGTCTCGGGCTCGATCTCAGTAGCCTGAACGTTAATGGGGATGTCGAGCCAAACCGGACCAGGACGCCCGGACACGGCGAGATGGAGCGCTCGCTCCAGGTGATAGCGTATCGACTGGGCGTCGGTTACAGTCACGGCGTACTTGGTGATAGGGGCAACCATGCGGACAATGTCCACTTCCTGATCGCCAAGTTGACGAAGTGCTGATTGCGGGGGCGTGAGCGTTTCGGTCTTGACCTGTCCCGAGAGGACGATCATCCCAATACTGTCGGTCCACGCGCCAAAGACGCCGGTGATGGCATTGGTTGCACCGGGGCCAGCGGTGACATTGACTGCCGCTAAGCGTCCCGTGAGCCGATAGTAGCTCTCCGCCGCCATTGCGCACGACTGCTCGTGGTGGCAGCAGATGTACCTGAGACCATCGCAACGCCCCACGGCATCGTTAAGATGCATGGCTGCGCCGCCGGTCACCAGGAACAGGTCCGTCACCCCCGCCCCCACCAAAGCCTGCATGACATAGTCAGCGAGTCTCATGCGGATCCCTTGGCGGAAGCTCTGCGCCTCTAGCCCCTTCCCTACGATAAGGGGACGGGACAAGACACGGAGATGGTCCCGCCTGTGGTCTGGCTCCCTTCCCCTTATCGTAGGAGCCGTCATAGAAGCGATCCACCCATATGGATGAAAAGCCGCCCGGCGTAAACTCTTTGTCTTCCCTTCAGGGAAGAAGGGGACCCACGAAGTGGGGAAGAGAGGTTCTGTATTTTCTAAGCAGAAGGGCGGGCTTGGGACAGTCCTCTGGCCAGATGAGGTATTTCCCCGCCCTGGCTAATGGTCGCCGGGCTTTTCGCGCGCGGGGCCAACGATCTCCCTGCCCGACGGGTCAATAGTTGTTTGCTGCATCATTTCCTTACCAGCAGCGGTGTAGTAATACTTCGTTATGACCGTTTCCGACGCGCCCTGCATTTGGATTTTCTGCTTCCACGTGAAGCCTAGAACTGGGTCGGTGGGCTTACCGCCTGGTTTCGGCGGGGTGTAGTCAAATGTCACATGCTTGGGGTCCGGGTTGTCGTCGATGCCGCAGTGGCATGAATTGCCGTCGGGCAGGTAGTCGGGAACGAGGTCGTCGATTTTGGCCGGGTACTTGCCGTTCTTAGCCGTGTAGCGCTCCAGAGCCGCGTGGACATCCTGCATCTGCCGGTCACACGTGACCGCTTCCCTCGCGCCGTGCATAGCTGATTTGAACGCGTTGGAAATGTCCTTGCCAGCTGGCGACTTCATCACAGCTTGGAATCCCAGAAAACCGATAATCATCGACAGGATGATGACCACAAAGCAACTGATTCCGCCAACGACCCAACAACCGGGTCCTTTCTTGGCGGGGGGCGGTGGAGCGAATGGCGTTGGACCGTTAGGGGGTGTCATATGTCGTCTCCAGACGGCTCGGTAGCAGCCGTACTCACGGCCGATTTTCGCATACGCGGCGGCCGAAGGTTCTCGAGGCTAGGTGTGAAATCTGTTTCCGGCGTAATACTTCGAATGAATGCCGCAAGAAGGCGCGACGTGTTGTGCACGTCGGCCATCGACATCATTTCGCAGGGCGTATGCATGTAACGCAGGGGGATCGAAAGCAAGCCCGTGGCCATTCCTGCCTGGTTGAGTTGCATAGCGTTAGCGTCGGTGCCGGTGCCGCCTCCGTGGGCGTCCACCTGGTACGGGATATTCTCAGCGTGTGCGGCTTCCACGAGCATCTTAAACACCTGCGGGTTGATGTTGGGGCCGCGCGTGATGATTGGTCCTTTGCCCAATGCTGCCTCGCCCGTCTTGCGCTTGTCCACGCCGGGATAATCGGTTGCGTGCCCAACATCGATTGCGACACCGACGGTCGCTTCGGACACAAAGGCTGACGTTTTGGCACCCCGGAGACCGATCTCTTCCTGAACAGTACAAACGCCGTACACGGCTGCCTTGAGTTCCTCGCGCCGATCCGACGCCAGCAGACGAACTGTCTCGGCGACGATAAATGCGCCAACCTTGTTGTCGATGGCGTGCGCGACGACCAGGTCACCTGCCACCTCTTCAAACGGAGCGGCGTACGTGACCGGGTCGCCAATGCTCACCTTATCGGCCGCAGCCGAACGACCGGTCGCGCCGATGTCGATAAAGAGCTCATGGAGAACTGTGTTCTTTTCGCGTTCCTTGGCGTCCATGAGGTGAATAGGCTTCTTGCCGATCACGCCAAGTATCGATCCGTGTTCGATCGTGTGGACATAAACCCTCTGGCCAACGACTATGTTAGCGTCATGCCCGCCAATGCCACCGAAGAAGATGAAGCCTTGCTCGCTGATGTGGCGCACGATGAAACCGATTTCATCGCAGTGACCGGCCAGCATCACTTTCGGCGTACCGGCGGGGTTTAGGATGGCGTAAGAGTTGCCCATGACGTCGGTTTTGACGTCGTCAGCATAGGGCGCGACCGATTTGCGCCACAGGTCAGATGCTGGCTGCTCGTAACCTGACGGCGATGGAGTGGCAAGAAGGTCGCGAAGAAGGTCAATGGACGGTGCGGTATTGTTGGCCATAGGACAATCTGGGGCTTTCGAAAGAGCGAGGCCGTCGCTGCCGCAGGCTGGCTACGGCAGCGTTAGAACTGCATGGCGGCGCACCGGGGCGCTTGTGGGCTATTGGATCGCGATGATGCGATACTGCGCGGGACCGGCGGGTGTCTCCACCTCAACCGTGTCGCCAACGACGCGGCCAAGTAGCGCTTTCCCGAGCGGTGACGTGTTCGAGATTCGCCCGCTTGCGGGGTCCGCTTCCACGGCGCCGACAATCGAGTACTCGATCTCTTCGTCAAACCCGACATCGTGAAGGGTCAGCTTGGAGCCGAAAACGACCGTATCACTGCCTGATTGATATTCAGCAACGTGCGCTTTATCGAGCATGCCGCGGATATTGAGTATCTTGCCTTCGAGGAAGCCTTGCTGTCGCTTAGCGTCCTGATAGTCGAAGTTCTCAGAAAGATCGCCAAGCGCTCTCGCCTGTCGAATCCGCTCGGCGATAGCCGTGCGTTCAACGGTCATCAGATGCTCAAGCTCTCGCTCAAGTTCTGCATATTTCGATGATGTGAGGACGATTTCGTGGTCCATAGGTTTTCTAATTATACCGCTCCCGACCGGCACCGTCAACCAGCGTGATTACGCATTGCAGTGCCTGGTGCATTCACACACGTAGTGATACCCAAGATGAGCGACGAAGGCAAACTGCGGGGGCGAATTCCGCGAAACAGCATATTTATGCGTCATTGCTAATTTCGTCTGGTGTTATTGGAACTTATGGCACAGCTTGTGCGGATATTAGTAGCTATATAGAACTGTACACCTTGCATCGAAGCACTACTAATGGAAGTAAGCTTGTGACAAAGTTAGCGTATATAGAGTTTGCGTCCCAAGAGGACGCTGATCGCGCATTTCAGATACTTCGACGAGACTTTGAAATCGCGATTGAAGAGAACGTGTTCTGTGTGCCGGTAGAGGGCCTGACCGCACTTGACGATGGCGCGGTCAGTTACCAGATGGCGGCGTTACCGTCGTGGTCTATGCCCCATCGGCGGAGTTGGCGAATTCTTCGCGACGCACCGACTCTGCTGCCCGGCTAGCGCCTTTGCCGCTTTCGTCGATGATCTCGACCCCGGCAATGTCTAGCGCAGCACGCAGCGATTCGCGCTCGATGGGCGTGTCGGTGATCAAGACGTGTGCGGCGTTAAGCGGCCCTATAGACGCGAAAGTCGCCTCGCCCAACTTCGAATGGTCGGCGACCACTACAACCTCGCGCGCCCTGGCCATCATTCCCCGCTTCACCTGGACAGCGTCGAAGTCGACGACGGTCCATCCCGCGTCCTCGCTCACACCATTGACGCCAATGAAGGCGCGGTCAACGTGCATATCGCGGAGGAACTCGGTCGCAAGCGGTCCCAGTGTCGCGCGGCGTTCGAGGTGAAGCTCTCCGCCGATCAGGACGACGTTCACCGTCCCCGCTTCCGCCAGCTCAAACGCCGTCGGCAGTGAGTTAGTGACCACAGTGAGACCCCGCCGCTCAATGAGGAAGCGGGCCATTTCCGTGACTGTGGTGCCCGCATCGAGCAGCACTGTTTCATGGTCGCGAACCCGGCTCGCAGCGATGCGAGCAATCCGCCGCTTCTCGTCGCGCTGAGCCTGTTCCCGCTCGCCGAACGGTGGCTCGTAGAGAGTGGTCTCGACGGGAATCGCACCGCCGTGAGTACGCCGAAGAAGCCGCCTCGCTTCAAGGGCGCCAAGATCGGCACGTATAGTGGGAGCAGAAACGCGGAACACGTCAGCGAGCATGTCAACGCTGACTTTGCCGTCCTCGCGAAGAATCTCCAGGATTTTCTGCTGTCGCTCCTCGACAAACATTTCTTTTCGTTTCCTGTCTTTTGGATTGTTGACTATTTTCGTTTGTTGGTGTATTATAGCATAGGCATAGGAGATTGTCCATATCTATGATAGAGCTTTCGGACCTGGAACGAGCACGCGAAACCGTTAGGGGCGTTGTCCGTCATACACCAATGATGACGACACCCACGATCAATGCTATCGTCCGCGCCGATCACTCGGCTCCCGACGAAGGTGTTTACTTTAAAGCCGAAACGCTACAGCGAACCGGCTCCTTCAAGCTCCGTGGCGCCTACAATCGCCTCGCTCAGATTCCGCAGTCTGAAGCCCACAAGGGCATCGTGACCGCGAGCGCTGGTAACCATGCGCAGGGAGTTGCGCTTGCAGCAAACCTGCTCGGGCTGCAAGCGACCGTGTTCATGCCGGAAACGGCCAGCATTGCGAAAATCCAGGCTACCAAGGGCTACGGCGCAACCGTTATCCTTGAGGGTCGTATTTTTGATGAGTCGGTCATCGCGGCGCAGAACTACCAGAAGCGCAAGGGCGCCATTTTCGTTTCTGCCTACGATGACGACGCCATTATCGCTGGTCAGGGCACTCTTGCGCTTGAAATCCTCGAAGACCTGCCCGATCTAGACTCGATCGTAATTCCCGTTGGCGGCGGCGGCCTTTTTGCTGGTGTCGCGACAGCTATTCGCGCCGCTCGGCCCAACTGCCGCATTATCGGTGTGCAGTCCGCAGGGGCAGACACCGCGGTGCGCAGCTTTGAAGAGAAGCGGTTGATACGGCGAGTCGATCCGATAGACACGATTTGCGATGGTATCGCGGTAAAAGCGCCATCGGCGCTGACATTTGAATATATACAGAGATACGCTGACGAGATGGTAACCGTTGACGACAACGCGGTATCGTCGGCGCTTCTGCTGCTAATGGAGCGGATGAAGCTCGTCGTCGAGCCTGCCGGAGCAGTAGGTTTCGCAGCCCTGCTTTCGGGTAAGACTCGTCCGAGCCGCAAGACAGCGGTGATTTTGAGCGGCGGCAACATCGACGCCAAACTCCTCTCGGATATTATCGAGCGCGAGATGATGAAGGAGCACCGCTACCAGCTTATCTTCACGTCCGTGCAAGACAAGCCCGGTGCTTTGGCGCACCTGTTGGACACGGTAGCGTCGCAAAAGGCGAACGTTCTGAGCGTGCATCATAACCGTACCAGTCCAAACGTTGCGCTGGGTTGGAGCGGCGTTGAAATCTTGGTAGAGGTTCGCGATCAAGCGCACCGCGATGTACTTCTGCAGGCTCTCCGCACACGCGGGTATGCGGTTGAGACGCTGGAAAAGGCCCGATACGCGGTTGAGTAGTGCCTAAGTCTGTCGTACCCACCGCCAGCGTCGGCCGCCGGTGGTTTCCAGTAACTCGGAGACTTTGCAGGCAACAAACTACGGCTTCGAGCAGCTGTGAGTTAGTAGGTCAGTTTTGACAGGCAGGTGGGGTTCGCGAGCGCGTGCTCGTGGCGATTATCATTCGGATTGTGCCTTAGATTACTGATTTGTTACGTGACATAGACCTGTCGCTCCGGACGGCTTATAAAGATTGATGCTCCATTACAAATAGTTGGTATCAATCAGCCCTTCCAGCGGCTAAAATTACTGTATCGCAAGCATCTTTTTTATGTCGTATGGCCACCGTCGACGGACACAGTTGTTTTCGACTGTCGATATGCCGAACGCTGATGAGCGAAGGCAAATGGGGCGGATGCGGGACGAAATGCTAATAATCGCGAGAGAAGCAGGACTCTAACCAGGGATACAAAACAAATATGGCAAACGAACAAGATCAATATTTGCAGCCGCAAGTTGCGCGAGGACTCGAGGGAATCACCGCCGCCGCGACCGAAATCGCCGAAGTGGACGGAGCCCGAGGCAAACTTACGTTACGTGGTTATGACGTAAGCGAGCTTTCTGGACGAATTACGTTCGAGGAAGTCGCCTACCTGCTGTGGCACGGTCATCTTCCCAACTCCGCTCAACTCGCAGAGCTTCAGGCCGAAATCAGCGCCGCTCGCGAACTCCCGGCGCCGGTCCTCGAAGCACTTCGTGTTCTTTCGACGCACGCGTCCGGCATGCATATCCTCCGCATGGGCGTTGCAATGCTGTCTGTTGGCGACGCCAATGTCGACAGCCTGGACATTCCCGAGAACCGCAAGCGAGCGGCTCGCCTTCAGACGCAGATCGCGTCGGTCGTCGCTCACTCGTATCGCCTCGGCCAGGGCCTTGAAATTGTCCATCCGAAGCCCGAACACGGCCTCGCCGCTGGCTTCCTCTACATGCTCGAAGGAGTCGAGCCGGAGCAAGCCCGTATCGATGGCCTAAACGCATACCTCGTCGCCGTCAGTGAGCACGGGTTGAACGCGTCCACATTTGCTGGCCGCGTCACGGTTGCCACAGACTCCGATATGGTCTCCGCCCTTACCGCCGCCGTTTCCGCCCTCAAGGGACCGAAACACGGTGGCGTCCCCGGACCGGTCCTCAAGATGCTTGAGGCAATCGGCACCCCGGCGAACGCGGACCAGTATATTCGCAACCAGATGGCATCAGGCAAGCGCATCATGGGCTTCGGGCACCGCATCTACAAGGTGCGCGACCCGCGTGCCGCGTTGCTTGGTGATGCCGCCGAAAAAATGTCAGCCCTCACCGGTGACAGGTCGCTTCTCGATCTGACTCAGGCGGTTGAGGAAACAACAGTGCGCGTCCTTGGCGAACTCAAGCCGGGCCGCGACCTTTACGCCAATGTCGAGCTATACGCCGCTCTCATCCTGCACGCTGTAGGCGTCCCGTCCGAACTGTTCACCCCGGTCTTCGCGATCGGTCGAACGGCTGGCTGGACCGCACATATCATCGAGCAGATCGAAGAGAACCGGCTTATTCGCCCGCAGTCCGTCTATGTCGGTCCACGCGAACTCAAGTGGAAGCCGATCGAAGAGCGAGAGTAGTCATTCCAACGCCGCTCCGGCTGCCCAGAGGGTGGCCGGAGCGGCGAAATTGCGTGCGTTCTAACTGGTTTGATAAGGTTCTCACCTGTATGACTGCATGCACGATTTGCCCCTCCTCTCTTTGATATTGCCTCAGCCTGATTAGGTTTGCCGACACGTCTGTCGCGGCAGCGACAAAAATAACAGCGCATTGTCCCCGAGACTGCGCTGACGCGGCGAGTGCACATGCACCACCGCACAAGCGAGTGCGAACGCCCGAGCGGAACCATTCGCGAAGGTGAGCATACTCGCTCAAGGAAAAGAAACAATGCCTAAATCTCTCATGATCCACCCGCAAGACGTGCGGAAACCCGGCCAAATCGAATTTACCCCGATCCCGATCAACCAGTACCAGAAGTCGCTTAGCGACGAACTTGACCGATATGCCAGCGAAGACCTTATCCGCATTCACCGCGATATGGCAGTCATTCGCCACTTCGAGCTAATGCTCAATGAAGTCAAGATTAAGGGCAATTTCCACGGTGTCGAATACAATCACCGCGGCCCAGCCCACCTTTCCATCGGCCAGGAAGCCTCCGCAGTCGGCCAAGCGTTCCTGCTCGACGTTAACGACCATATCTTCGGTAGCCACCGCAGCCACGGCGAAATCCTCGCCAAGGGCCTTTCGGCTATCGAAAAGCTTGGCGACGACGACCTGATGAAGGTCATGGAAACGTTCTTCGACGGCGACACGCTGCGCGTAGTCGAAAAGGATGCCACCGGGTCCGTCAAGGATCTCGCCATCGACTATCTGATCTACGGCACGCTCGCCGAGATTTTTGGCCGTGAAGCGGGCTTCAATAAGGGCATGGGCGGCTCCATGCACGCATTCTTCACGCCGTTCGGTGTCTTCCCGAACAACGCGATTGTCGGCGGCTCCGGCGATATCAGTGTCGGCGCAGCGCTTTATAAGAAGGTCAACCGCAAGCCAGGTCTCGTGATCTGCAACATTGGCGACGCGTCCGCAGGCTGCGGACCGGTTTGGGAAGGCCTCTGCTTTGCGACCATGGACCAGTTCAAGACTCTGTGGGACGACGCCCATCGCGGCGGCCTGCCGCTGATCATGAACTTCGTCAACAACTTCTACGGCATGGGCGGCCAGCCGGTCGGCGAAACCATGGGCTTCGGTGTGCTCGCACGACTCGGCGCTGGCATCAGCCCCGACCAGCTTCATGCTGAGCGCATCGACGGCTATAACCCGCTCGCCGTGATCGACGCGATTGCCCGCAAGCGAGAGATCATCGCCAATGGTGACGGCCCCGTACTCCTCGACACAGTGACGTACCGCTTCAGCGGCCACTCGCCGTCGGACGCGATGTCGTACCGCGAGAAGAAGGAAGTCGAAGAGTGGCAGTCCATCGACTCGCTCGTCACCTACGGCCAGTCGCTGATCGACGCTGGCCTGCAGTCGAAGGAGCAGGTTGATGCAAGCCATGAGCGCATCGACCAGTTGATCCTTAAGGCTTACAAGAAGGCCGTCGACCTCGACATTTCGCCTCGCGCCAATCTGTACGTGACCAAGAACCTGCTTGAGAATACAATGTATTCCAACGGCAGCGTCGACGGTTTCGACTCCACAGGCGAGGCGCCCGAAGCGCTCATCCCGCTCGCCGACAACCCGCGCGTCAAGCAGCTCGCCAAGCTGAGCCGCTGGGGCCTTGATGAGAACGGTAAAACGCTTTCCGGCACCCGTGCGGTCACGCTAAAGGACACGCTCTTCGAAGCGATTATCCACCGCTTCTACACCGACCCATCGTTGGTGGCGTACGGTGAAGAGAACCGCGACTGGGGCGGCGCGTTCGCGGTCTATCGCGGCCTCACCGAAGCGCTTCCGTACCATCGACTGTTTAACAGCCCGATCTCGGAAGCCGCAATCGCTGGCACCGCTGTGGGCTACGCCCTCGAAGGCGGTCGCGCGTTGATTGAGTTGATGTACTGCGACTTCCTCGGCCGCGCTGGCGACGAAGTGTTCAACCAGCTGTCCAAGTGGCAGTCGATGTCCGGCGGCGTCCTCAAGATGCCCGTCGTAATGCGAGTGTCGGTTGGCTCGAAGTACGGCGCTCAGCACAGCCAGGACTGGACCGCTCTTGTCGCCCATATCCCAGGCCTCAAAGTTGTCTTCCCGGCCACACCATACGATGCCAAGGGCCTCATGAATGCCGCGCTGCAAGGCACCGACCCGGTCATCTTCTTCGAGAGCCAGCGCCTCTACGGCCAGGTGGAGCTATTCCACGAAGGCGGCGTGCCCGCTGACTACTACGAAGTCGAGATCGGCAAGCCTGACGTCAAGAAGCCAGGCAAGGACCTGACCATCCTTACCATCGGTGCCACCCTCTACCGCGCTCTCGAAGCCGCCAAGACCCTCGAAGAGCAGCACGGCATATCGGTGGAAGTGATCGACGCCCGCTCAGTAGTGCCGTTCGACTACAGCCTCGTCATCGAATCAGTGAAGAAGACTGGCAAGATCCTGCTGGTCTCCGACGCCTGCGACCGTGGCAATATCCTGCAAACGTTCGCCGCCAAGATCGGGCAGATGGCGTTCGACTACCTCGACGCGCCGCCAGTAGTGGTAAGCGCCCGGAACTTGATCACGCCGCCGGACGAGATCGAAGACAGCTTCTTCCCGTTTGCGGTCGACATCATCGACGCCGTCCACGAGCACATCCAGCGCCTCCCGGGCCACACAGTGACCCGCAGCGCCACGAACGAAGAACTCGCCCGTCGCAGCGCTCTCGGCGTGTAACCAACGTGACGCTGGACCCTTATCGCGGAGCGGTGACAGCGGTGCTTGGCGGGTGGGCCGTCGCCACACGATTACCGCTACGGTTAGGACACTTTCTTACTCCCCTCGCCTTTCCAAGGAGAGGGGCCGGGGGTGAGGTAATGGCTGGCACTTAGCTTTATCGGTAATCGGTAGGGCTCTACGACAACAGATTGCTTAGCGCACACCCTGCGCTCGCTAAGCGAACAGAACCGCAATAGGCCCGGCAACAGCCACGCGGTACCAGGCCCCGGTCAGCACACCCTGCTGTTCGGGGCCTTTCTGCGTGCTGCGGAGCGGGTGAAGCGAGCCGGTGAGCTCGGGGCA
Source organism: Capsulimonadaceae bacterium (assembly GCA_036504535.1). Taxonomy (GTDB): domain Bacteria; phylum Armatimonadota; class Armatimonadia; order Armatimonadales; family Capsulimonadaceae; genus JARLGU01. The sequence goes on along the minus strand of DASXUY010000043.1, from coordinate 23,409 downwards.
GCGAATGGTATAATTGAGGTGAGGAGCGAGACTATGAGCATAACGATTGTGGTACCCGACGATATCACGGAGCAAGTCGAACAAGCAGCCAGGATGAGTGGATCATCAGCAGAGCAACTGCTGCTTGAGACAATTCGGGATCGCTTTTCGCCGACAACTCGCAAACATGTTCAGTTGCGCAAGGGCAAGTATTCAGTTGGACAAGAGTCTAGGGAAATTGACTTCGAATTAGCCGAATGGCACGATGACGAGGTAGCCGGTGCCTAGTTACGTCGTCGACACCCACGCGCTCATTTGGTATTTGGAAGGCAATTCTAGGCTCGGCGTTAATGCTGCTTCAGCCATGGATAACCCCAAAATGAACTCATCCTTCCTGTTACCGCGCTGGCGGAAGCATTGTGGATTGTTCAACACGGTAGAACGCGGATACCAACGGGTGATGCGTTGCTTCGGGACGTCGAAGCTGACCCTCGAATCATCGTCGCGCCTCTTACAATGCCTATAGTAATTGTGAGCGACCAGTTGGGCGCAATACGAGAGATGCATGATCGCCAAATTGCTGCCACTGCAATCGTACTCGGTGGAAAAGCGCCGCTCACTCTGCTGACGCGCGACGTCAACATTACAGAAAGCCGCACCGTGCCTATCGTGTGGTAATACTGCTATCGGCCCGGCAACAGCCACTCGGTACCAGGCCCCGATCAGCACCAGCTGCTGACCGGAGCCTTTCTGCGTGTCCGCTTACCCGGCAGCAAAACGCCCCCGATCAGCCTGCATGCTGGTCGGGGGCTTTTCTGTTTCTACGTCAAGGATACGCTGAGGTCCTACTTAACGAGGACCCCGTTCTCGTAAATCGCCTTCAATGCGAAGAACTTCACGCCGCCACGGCTGTCGCTGGCGACGATGTTACTGGCGGGTTCAATGCGCGGTGTATGGCCCTTACCGGCATCAAGGGCCGTGATTGCCTTCCAATCGCCGCCGGACTTGCCGCCGGTCACCACGAACACCGTAGCCGAATCTTTTATGTCGATCACGTCGCTGTACTTGATTCCGCCGACTACAAGCCATCCTGCGTTGGCGTAGTTGCATATTGCGGCACCTTTCACAGGAACCCAGCCTTCACGGCGCGCTCTCGGGCTCGTGAGAAAGTCCATCATGTCATCCACGGCCGCAGACATGCCTTTGGGATCCGCAAAAGCCTGGTATGGCGGTGCGTACTTGAAACCATGGTAGCCAATTGCCAGCATGACGGAGTTGACTGCGCGATGACACAACGTTTCCCCGGACTTTTGCGCGGTGGCGTATGCGGCGGCAATATCCTTACGACGCTTGTCCAGCGCTTCCTTCTGCTCGGGCGTGGCGGCAGTACAAGCAAGGTGCTCGGGGACTCCGGTATCGCAATGGTTGTGGGTGCAACCACACGTGGGGCACTTCTTTACACGAGACGCGCCGAAGACATCGTCACTCTCCGCAGGGTCTGCGTCATCGGCAAAGGCCGCCGATTCGGAAAAGGTAAGCAAGGCCGTCCCGGCGAGTAATCCTGCCACCGCGACCGCGCCTCCTTGAATAAGTTCACGACGAGTAAGGTACTTCAACATTTGGCTCCTATCTTGTCATCCGACTGTGATCATGTCACCTACGATAAAATCACTCAACGCAACGACTTGAGGGCCGCTCGCTTACTCGGCAACTCGCATCAACGGGACCATTATATACTGTTTATGGATTTTGGGGAAGTGAAAAATTTCACACTGCTGCCAATGGCAGATCTTTAGCGTCTGGGGGAAAAAGGTGTGGTGGGCGAGGAGGGACTCGAACCCTCAATCCGTGAGGAACTAGTTCCTAAGACTAGCGTGTATACCATTCCACCACTCGCCCGTGGTCATGCACGCTGGATTATACCTCCGCAAGTGTGTTGCGTCAACGGTTTCGGCCAACCCTCGTTCACGAGCCGACACGAAGTTATCTTTCGGTGCCACGTAAACTACGATTGACACCGACGGAGGCATTCGGCTATAATGTTAACCCGGCTGCGTTGATTTGCCCAGTGTTATGGGGTTGTAGCTCAGGGGATAGAGCAGCCGCGTCCTAAGCGGCGTGTCGGGGGTTCGATTCCCTCCAGCCCCACCAGTTCTATTGCAACGAAACGTGTCCGTCCTTACCCGGAGAGGTCGCATAGCCCGGTCTAGTGCGCTCGCCTCGAAAGCGAGTGTGGTGCAAGCCACCGTGGGTTCGAATCCCACCCTCTCCGCCACCCACCCATCTTGCCCTTCGCAATGGCATGGCGCGTCCGCCCAGCTTATGCGCCAAACGTGTCCCACGCCAGCTTTGCGATCATCACCGATACCACCACCAAGAACAGCTGCCGCACGAACACGTTGCCTCTCAGCATCGCCAGGCGCACACCAGCGAACGAACCAAGCATATTGCACGCTATCATCGGTATTGCGACGAGATACAACACATGCCCCGTTGCACTGAACACAATTAGCGCCGCCAGGTTTGTTGCCACATTGACGCATTTAGCAGTGGCAGACGCGCTGAGGAAGTCGAAGCCAAAGAGGCTGACAAAGGCGAACACAAGAAACGTCCCCGTCCCCGGTCCAAAGAAGCCGTCGTAAAACCCCATCACTCCGCCGACGATGACGGCGAATCCCACACCCCGATGTCCCACATGCTTTGGCGCATGATCAACACCCAGATCGCGACGCAGCGCCGTTATGACCGCAACAACGATCAGCATGACGAGCACAAGCGGACGCAGGACCTGGGGATGCAGCAAGGAAACAGCGCTTGCGCCGACGATGGAGAACGCAAACGCAGACAGCACCGCAGCCAATGTCACTCCGCGCTCCAAGCGGACGCGACGAGCGTACTGCGTGGCGGCGAGGAACGTGCCGGTGATCGAAACAAGCTTGTTGGTGCCAAACAGCGTGGGGATGCCTGTGCGCGGCAGCAAGATCATCATGCCGGGAAGTTGCACCAGCCCTCCGCCGCCTACTACGGCATCGAGGAACCCTGCGGTAAACGCCACGACGCATAGTAGTATCTCGGTGGGCGGATGTGGCATAAACTGATGGCTGATCGGCTCGCTACAGAACGCTGGAGGACGGTGTGGCGCGCTGCAGCGTGGTTACGTTCAGCGTTCGCGGGTCTCCCTCGGGGTGGCCGTTCACGTACGTTGTCTCCACTGAGATTCGACGTTTGCCGGCGCGTTCGGTGCTGACGCCTTTCCGGATCGACTCTTCGCGATCAGAACGCTTTGTGACCACAACTGTTACGGGGGGAACGGTGACGCTAACGTTCACCACATCGCCGATCTTGAGCTTGTTGATGTCGATCCCCGCATTGGAGTGTATGAACTTTGTAAAGTTCATATGGAAGCGACGCGCAATGAGCCAGCCTGTGTCGTGATTCTTAACGACATAGGTCTTGGCAGGAGGAAGAGCAGTCAACGCCTCCACTGCCTCCGCCACTGTCTGTCTGGCCATCCTTGCCGGTATCCGCCGCTTCACGACGCTGACGTGCTCGCGAAATGTCGCCTCGTCCGTAACGGTGTCCGGAGGAGGCATAGAGACATAATGCTGTTTTACGGCATCGAGCGCCTCGTTCGCCATATCAACGGTTGGCAGCCCGACCACCGTCACCTTGTCTACGACAATGGCTCCCGCGATAACGGTCAGGTGAACTTTCGAGCTGAGCTTGGTCTGAATTGTGTCGTCTGTATCGATCTCTGTTGCTTGGCTGTCGGGAATTCGCTGCAATTGAATTCGCTCGATATAAACCGGCTTGCCTTTTCCCTCAAAAGCCGAACCAAGTTGATTGTGCTTCAACGCCGCCATTGCCCTAGTGGCAACCGACATGTTGCTCGCGACAGCCACCTGCTGTCCATTCACCATAATGGCGACGGGCTGCACCTGGCGCGTCCTATAATAGTAATAGCCTGCGCCAGCAAGCAAGAGGATGGCCAGAATAATCGAGAGCGCCTTAAACAGCTTAAGCTGCAGCAGTTCTTTCTGAGAATCCACGGTTTTCGATCCTTGGGATGGCATTGCTTTATTCTACTTTACTCTGGCAACGATTGGTGACAATCTGAGTCATTGTGGCAGGCTCGAACCCAGAATGAGATCAAGCGCGCCCTGTATTCGAAAAGCTCGAACGAAAAACGGCGCCCCCGGAGATACCGAGGACGCCGTCATGGCTTTATGCACGTAACGCAAGGTCTACCACTGCTGAGGGCGGGCACCGCCGTTCAACTTGTCGGCTAGCACTGACACGGCCTTCTGGAGCTGGCGATCATACTTCAGGTCGATGGTGTCTGCCGGGTTCTTGTTAACGTAGTCGTTCATCAGGCGCTGATCATCTTCGGTCAACTTGACCGCGACGTCGGGCTCTATACCCTTATGGTTGATGTCATTCTTAGCCGGCGTGTAGTAATGTGCTGTCGTGATGGCAACGGCCGACCGATCAGGCAGCGGGATGATGGTTTGCACTAACCCCTTGCCAAATGTCTTTTCACCGACTAGCGTTCCGGAGTGCGTATCTTTCACTGCGCCCGATGTGATCTCGGACGCGGACGCACTACCGTCGTTAACCAACACTGCCAACGGGTAACGCGGGTGGTTGTGCTTGCTCGGTTCGACATTGTACGACTGCATCTGCGAACCGCGCTCCTTGACCCATACAATGGGACCAGAAGCAACAAATCGGCTAGCGACATCCTGCGCAACGTTAAGCAATCCACCGGGGTTGCCTCGGAGGTCGAACACCAGCGCCTGCATCCCTTGAGCATGAAGCTCGGTCATGGCGCGGTCGATTTGACGATCCGACTCTTCGTTAAACTGTGCCAGCGCGATATAACCGATTTTGCGTTGTGGGTCGATCATTCGGGAGATAACCACTTCCTGGTGGACGTAGTTGCGAATGATCGGCACGACAATCGGTTTCGTGGCGCCCTTGCGAATGATGGTCAATGTGACCTTCGTCCGCGGCTCACCACGAATGAGGCCAACAACCTTGGTGATATCCATCCCCACGACGGCTTTATCGTTAACCTTGGCGATGATATCACCCGACATGATATGCGCCTTCAGCGCTGGGCTGTTGGGAAGCGGCTTGACGACAATCACCTGGCCCTTGTCGTTCTGATCAAGCTGCGCGCCAATGCCGACAAACTCGCCCTGGTTGTCTTCCTGCATCTTGGAATACTCTTTTGGATCCAGGAAGCGAGTGTAGCGATCACCCAGGGATGCCATCATGCCGCGTATTGCGCTGTACGTTAGTTCTCGGGTCGTCTTCGACTTGCCATAGTAGTCGGCTTGCACGGTAGTCATCGTCTGCGCGAACGTTGTAAACGGCTTGGACCCATCGTCGGTATCCCCGTGCGCAATCGACCTGAACCCAACCCTGATGCTGTTAGGCAGGCTGCGCAGGGTCGAATACATCATCTGAGGGTGCGCGATGCTGCCAGCCACATCATGGTATGTGAAGCCGCCAATAAAGGCCACAAAGCATGTCACTAAGAGGACCAGTGTTCGAATTATTGCTTTTCGCATGTGTTACTCTCCGCGAATCGTCGCGGCTTATAAAGAAATAGATGCCGGTTGTAGTGGCTTGATCGCTTCAACCTTGAGCGGCGGCAGCGATAGTAGAGAATCGGCTTTGGCAAGGGCAACGTCGTTCGTCCCGCGAATGGCCGCATCAGCGATGGGAACGTCTGGGGTGATGCCAGCCATATTGAGTTTCTTGCCGGTGTCCGTCTGCAGAACGCCAGTCGTCAACGTGAACCCGGAGCCGTCCGCCATCGGGAACAGCGTTTGGGCCATACCGTCGCCGAACGTTGTCTCGCCAACAACGCGTCCGCCGACATGGTCGCGGACAAATGCGGCAAGCAGTTCAGCTGTGTTCGCGGTACCGGCATTGACTAGCACGACAATCTTGCCCTTGAACGAGTGGGCAATGACAGGAGTGGAAGATCCAGCTTTCAGGCCCTGGACGCGTGTACCAAATCCGAGGTTAGGGTCAGTCGCCTTGACTGTGTTATCGCGCATGACGATTCGTCCAAGCTCAGCGCCGCGAACCAGCGAGTTCGCAATAGCGATAGCGGGCGAGATCTGGCCCCCGGGGCAATCGCGCAGGTCCAACACGAGACCTTTGTCGTCAGAGAATTGCGCAACGGCTTTGTCGTAGGAGGCAACAGTTGTGTTGTTGAAAGTGAGGAAGCGGATATAGCCAGCGCCATCGTCGAGCGTCTTCGAAACGATAGACTGCACCTTGGTGGGCACGGATACGTCCAGCGTCGCCGTAATCGGCTTCGGCGCACCAGATCGCTCAACCGTGACGATGAGCGGCGTGGCTCCGCCAATATTCAGCGCAGCCTGAGCCTTGGAAAGCGTGATACCATCCTTCACTTTGGTCTCAGTCGCGGTGTAGGCCTTTTCAAGGGCGACCTGGTCCTTGACCAGCTTCTTGAACTGCTTCATCTCAGCCTGGAACGGATCGTAGGCGATAACCCAGTGATTATTCACACCCGTCACGACGTCGCCCGTCTTAAACCCGGCCTTGTCAGCAGGGGAGTCGGGGATCACGCCAATAACGGTGATTTTGCGCGTCGTCAGGTCATCAGTGCCGGTGGTCTTCCGGACAGTAAACAGTAAGCCGGAACCAGGGTAAACGCCGTCGTCCTGTTGATCGATCGCTTTGCGCTCGTCCGGCAGAATGTAGCGGGAGTTTGGCTCATCCAGCGACGCGAGCAGCGCCTGTGATGCGCCGTACGCTAGCGGCGTGTCGGAAGGGACGCCTTCGACATACTGGTCCTTCAAGAGCTGGTAAACGTTTTGAAAAGTGCCGTAAGGACTATCGCTCTGGAAGATGTCGGCAAATGAGTTGTCAGCAACATTGCGGGGCAGGGTTCCACCGCGCTGTATACCGCCGTCACTCTGCGCTTCGCGAAGCCATGGACCTGCCGAAGCGTGCATGCGTGCGCGATTAATGAGTGCCTGCTGCTGAGTTCGGCGCTCATGGCTGCCGTAGGCGAACGCCCCTATGGCCATGATGACGACGAGGGTCGGAAAGATGACTCTACTGAATCGTTTCAATATCTCGATAGCCTCCGCGGCATTAATAAAGCGGCGCCGCGCCGTTCCCCGCAAGTGCGGGATTGCCACATTTTACAGTACCCCAGAATGAATGATTATACCATTGGCCATTCGGGGTGTCAAACAGACGGGCGCGTTTCGACGCTCTACATGCCCCAATCGCTCTCGTTCCGCCTTATATACGTATGCCAACCGCCACATGTTCGCAAATCGCACATAGCGGTTCCAGGTGGAGCTTCCATGCTTATTGGAACACGATGGTCCATGTAATTGTTCCATCTCTGTGATCATAGATACGCGACCAGCACAATTGCTTCATTGCCAGCTCCCAGGCTCCGCGCACTCCTGCTCGAACTTCCATGATGAGGCGTCGGGTATAATGTTAAGGAGACGAGGGATGAGCCTATATTCACTTGGACGCGCAATCGTGGGGTGGCTGTAATGGTACGGCCAATCCGACTGGTTAGCGCGAGTTAGGAAGAGTTTATGGCAAAAATCCTGGTCGTGGATGATGAGCGATCGATCGTCGAAGCGATCAGCTACAACCTGCGCAAAGAAGGCTATGAGGTTCTCTCAGCTGCCGATGCGCAAGAGTGCGTAGCGATTGCACGACGCCAGCCGCCCGACTTGGTCGTGCTGGATATTATGCTGCCGTCGGGGAGCGGACTGGACGTTTGTCGCCAGCTTCGCCTTGAGCACGGCAACATCCCGGTTTTGCTTCTCACGGCACGAGCCGAAGAGGAAGACCGTGTGCGAGGCTTTGATAGCGGTGCTGACGATTACGTCGTCAAGCCATTCAGCATGCGTGAACTGCTGGCGCGCGTCCGGGCGTTGTTGCGTCGACGCATCCAGGCTGCTCCAACCGCCCCTGTCCCCCAACCCACCGTGGCTGTCCCCGCTGTCGAGGACAAAGTCGTCACTGTCGGCGAGCTAATTATCGACCGATCTCGGCGAGAGATCACGCTTGGTGGACGCAAAATCGAGCTTTCCCGTAAAGAATTCGACCTTTTGCTCACGCTGGCGAGCAACCGGGGCCAGGTGTTTGACCGCCAAACTCTCCTGAACCGTGTGTGGGGTGAGGACTGTTACGTCGAAGACCGCACAGTCGACGTTCACATTCGCTGGCTCCGCGAGAAGATCGAGACCGTGCCGTCACGCCCCGAGCGACTTGTTACAATCCGCGGCATCGGATACAAATTCGCCTAACCAGGCTGAGCCTGGACCCTGTCCGCGACTCGGAAGGCGCGATAGTAGCGCTTATTATGACCTAACGCAGGCAGAGCATTGCGTTCACCTTACGCACAACTTCTAAGGTGCCAAATAGGACATGTGAGTTAACCGATGCCTATCGTCACAACAATGCTGTTCGTCGATCATCCTGCAGTGACCGTGGTGTCTCTGCTCGTCTGCGTTGTCGCGCTCTGCGTATTTGAGCTTCTGCGCGCCCCGCGCAGGGATGCATCAAGAGACCGCGAAGTTGCCGAATTGACGGCAGCGCTTGACGCAAAAGACAGGGAGTGCGCACAAATGACTGCGCAGTGGCAGGCGTTGCTGGCCGCTGTTTCCGATCCCATCTTCCTCATCGACAATCACGGTGTGTGTTATCCGGCCAACGCCCCCGCAGAGAGGCTGTTCCCGCCCGTGGAGCACCAAACGGTGCTCAGCATGACTCAGTCTCCGGAACTGGACGCGCTTTACCAGGAGGCGCGGTCTGGTGACGGCGACGACGGCGAAGACTTCGGCCCACAGCGCGTTGTCGCCGAAATATCCCTGCGCTACCCGAAAGAGCGTGTGATGCACGTTTCCATCGATCCGATCAGCATTCCAGGAAGTATGGATGGCGCACAGCTGGCGTTTGTCGTGATCCTTCGCGACCTCACCGACCTTCGGCGGCTGGAGCTAGTTCGCCGGGATTTCGTCGCCAACGTCTCCCACGAACTGCGCACTCCGCTTAGCTCCGTAAAGGCCATGGCGGAGACGCTGATCGACGGCGCTCTCCACGACCCGGAAGTCGCGCAGCATTTCCTGGAGACGATCATCAGGGAGTCTGACCGGCTTGTTCGCCTTTCAGCGGACCTACTTGATCTCTCTCGTGTCGAATCGCGCCCAGTGGCCAAGGAGCCCACCGATCTTGCCGAACTGACCCGGGAAGTGAGCGACAGGTTCGTCGCCCAGGCACGAGAGGCCGGCATCGTCATGAGTGTCGAGCTGCCCGAGCACCTGGTTGCGCCATCAGACAGCGACGAAATCGCGCAGGTGCTGGTGAACTTAATCGACAATGCCATTAAATACACCCCGCGCGACGGCAACGTTTGGATACGCGCAAGCGATCACCCCACAGAGCTGGTCTTCTCGGTGACCGACACGGGAATCGGCATATTGCGTCAGGACCTCGCCCGCCTGTTTGAACGCTTCTACCGAGCCGACAAAGCACGCAGCCGCGCGTCCGGCGGCACCGGCCTCGGCCTCGCAATCGTCAAGCACATCGTCGAACGCCACGGCGGCCGCGTCTGGGTAGAAAGCGAATACAACCACGGCTCCACCTTCTGGTTCTCCATCCCCAAGGCATAAACGGCAGGTGAGCCCCTCTCCTGCCGCCTCGCCACGCCACAGCGCTCGTCCCGCGCCATCGGTCAGGTAGCGCGTCTCGCCCTGCGGACCGTAGTGGTACCACCGGCTCCCCGTCGCCAGCCGCTCGCTCACCAGCCCGTTCGCGCCCCACGTGTACGACGCCTTCGCCGCCATAGTGGAACCGGTTGGCCCGATTCACCGCTGAGGAGACCAGATCATCGAGTCATCCTGAACTCGCGCCATTTACCTCGTGTCTGTCGCCAATATGTTGTACAATAATCGTCGATATCTCTGCCTCTGTCGCCGTGATTAGCTGGCACAAGAGTTAGCTTATTCTCTTGGCGTACGACAGCGACGCCCTTTAGCATCGTTACTTTCTTAATAGTAAATGTCGCCTTTATACTTCGGCTTGTTGAGAACATCTGTGCATATGAGAGTGCTTCATCCCGCAACCCAGTTGAAGATCCGTCATCCCATACGAGTACAAAGTCATCTGTTAACGGCTTAACAGCGCCTTCAATGTCCTTTCGTTCGAAAGCTCGCGATTGGATTGCGAGTTCCGCACTAATTGCTCTTGTTGCCTTCCAGACCCCGTAGCGCGGAACAGCGATAAATGCGAGAACGGCCAACGTACCGCAGGCGCACAATATAACAACGACACGCTTGGTTGGGGTTGCCATCAGAATGTCCCCCTATCATGGACGGGTTTGTAACCCGTCATATAAACTAGGAAGGGCTTCCCGGGCCGCGCCCCGCCTATCGCGTTCCCAATATCACCAAATCCAGGTCTGCGCGCGCCATGAGCCCGACTATGAAAGGTGTAGGTATCAGGATCGGCGAACAACTTCCCGTCAAATGCCCAACTGTGGCCCTTAACCGTGAGTGTTCCTACCAGATGGAGGCTTATTCCACCAACGATTAGCTTGTCCCAACCACCCGTCGTCTCATAACCGAACGTCATGTCTATCTGACTGGTGCCAGATGGACAGCCTGCATAAAGAGACGATGAAAGCTTATTGGCAACGGGAACTCTCGTGTCTACGTCAGCAAATCGATACGCTATAGGAGTGCCAGTCTTATCAGCCCAGTGGTTCCAAGCATCCCAGAAATTTGCCTTAGTCAACGTCCCACTCGGATCCACCCCGTTCACGGGGTCTCCCCCGCAGTACGCATACAGGTTCGCCCCGCCCGCGTACCCCACCGGGTCCCGCGACAGCCAGCGCGCGTACGCCGGCGAGTACCACCGCTGACCGCACAGCACCAGCCCGTCCGCCATCGGGTCGCTATAGTAACCGACGCTGCCGCCAAAGCGGTACGGGTTCGGGTCGGTTCCCGTCGACGCCATCTGAAGGCCATACGCCGCGTACGTGTACGTGTCCGCCACGTTGCCAGCGCTATCGGTCAGGTACCGCGTCTCGCCCTGCGGACCGTAGTGGTACCAGCGCGACAGCCATGCGTTCTGGGCGTAGCTGTAGTACGCCTCGCTCACCAGCCCCGCCGCGCCCCACGTGTAGATCGAAGTCGGATTCCCTGCGGCGTTCACCTCGCCGAGAAGCGTGTCGAAATACCAGCAAAGGCAAGACCGACCCAAATTGAGCCGCTCCAACCGATCAGGGATGTGCGTGATTGGAGCGGGTTGGCGCTTTCTATGTTCGCCAGATCAAATTGCCCCAACTCGCTTGCCGACTTCGTGGAACAGATTCGGGATAGTGAGATCAATGCAGCTATTTGAAGTTCGCCCTAAGCCCTTGAAATACACTTCAACGAATATACTGGCGAAAAACTTAGCCCTTTGATCTTTGCTTTCTGCATCTTTTCCTTGGTCACATTCGCTGCTATAAGCAGCGGAGCTTTGCCCCCATCGCTTCCAAAGAGTAAGTCCGTCCTGTAGTAACCGTCGCTCAATGGAGCATCTATGCTGAGCATTGGCAGCCCCACGGTTACGCTTTCGTAGTACTTGCAAGTTTGGCAAGGATTTCGAGACTTGGCCAGCCCTGGAGATGTGTCAAACTGAACGATTTGTTGAGCCACAAGATGGAAGAATTCACTAGCTAACGGCAATGAGCGGAAATGGAGACTATGATATTGTTCACGAATACACCAGTCTCGAAAAGACCGCGATGCAATTAGCTGCCCATCGTATGTTGACGATAAAGCTGTGCCGTCGGTCACAGCTAGATCAGGAGAATACCTAGATGTAAACCGCCTGTTGGGAATGAAATTCAGATTTGTTGCCGAGTATTCAGTACGAATACCGCAGGCGGGACACTGTCTCAACTCTGCTTCATTTCCTTTCCACATATCCGTGCCATTATCCGCACAGGACACCCAATATCCGACGATACAGGCTTCCCGTCTAAGTTGGTCAATGTCTACCACTCTAATTCACCATTCCAGTCACTTTGCAGACTCACGGACATCTAGCGTCAAGCATCTCAAAGATTGACAATAGTCAAGGAAGTTTTCTAAATAGAACGGCCTCCGCCAACGGTTTGCTTGCGTTAGCAAATTGACCCAAATAATAGCTCACGTTACCAGCCCCTGTTCTTGCTCCTTGGGCAATCGGAGGTCCCCATTTTGCAAAGAACTGCCTTGCCACCTCCGGATATTTCGCTTGATTCAGCGTATAAAATTGCCTTAGTGCATCAAGTATCTCATCCTTTGAGAAATTCGCCCTAATCATGGCTCCAGTATTTCCCACCCTAGGCTGCATGTCCTGACCGCAGCTATTTTTCATCGTCCGCATAAACACCCGCATGTCTTCCGTCAACTCTCTGTGTAGCTGCGTGGGCATCCGAATTAAGTTCCACGCATCGTTTGTTCCTGCGAGAAATCGTGCCACGATATGATGGACCTCAGAAATAGCATCGCACCCATCCGGATCCAGCCCGTTCACGGGGTCGCCCCCGCAATACGCATACAGGTTCGCCCCGCCCGCGTACCCCGCAGGGTCCCGCGACAGCCACCGAGCGTAACCGGGAGCATACCATCGCTGCCCGCACAGCACAAGCCCGTCGGCGTAGGGGTCCGTGTAATAGCCCACCTGCCCGCCGTACCGGAACGGGTTCGGGTCCGTCCCCGTCGACGCCGTCAGCGAGCCGTACGGCGGATACGTGTGCGTGTCCGCCACGCTCCCAGCGGCGTATTCCGCCATCGGCAATCAACTCGAGCCGCTGTACAAGTCGCCTAATGGCATCGCCCCTCAGCGCAGAGTACCTAGGCACGCCAGTTGCTCAACATGTCAATGACGACTAATCATCTCGAAACTATATACGTAAATCAACGCAAGCGCGGTGTCCTCGTACATTATGCTTGTCACCTGATTTCTACCTGGTAGCAGTTTAAGTTCGATAACATCCTCGACCTCCGTGCCAGGGATTGCCGAGTCAAATATAATATACTTGTGATCGCTCATGTCAATTGTAATAGCGTCGAAGGGCTTCTGTTCCATGGCTGTCGGCAAGATTGATAGGATCATTTCCTCTCCCGGTCCGTAGACATATCCGACCAGGCACCCCCCCGCCCCTGCGGAGCTGGCTAGCCAGGTGGCCGAAAAGGGCTCTTCACTATACACTATGCCCTCCCCGCAGCCGACAGGCAAAGTGAAGCACCCAGTGCGCGAACATGCCCTCGCATAGTCGCTCCCAGCGTCCGGCTCGGCAACTGCAGTCCCGTCCGTCAAGGACTGTTTAATGCCAGTCCAATTTGGGGCGAGCGATAGCGGAAGCATTAAAAAAGGTCCGCCTGCTGTCTCAATCCATTTTGCCAAGTTGTTTCTCCATAAGTAAAATAGCGGGAACGGGATTACGCTTGTAAATAATAATCATCGGGCAAACCTTGCTTTCGAGCCTTGTCAATAAGGCGCTGAATTGCGGTGTCTCTGGCCCGTTGTTCCTCTTCCCTGAAAAGATCGTCCATATGAAACAGCAAGTATACGGTGCTAAGTATGCCTCGCGCCTCTCCGCAACCAGAGATCACTCCCGCGCGTGCATTGTATGCCCTAACTTGCCCACCTTGGCGTTGTGCGCACGCCAGGCATTGGGGATGGTAGTCTTGCGGTGTACCGGGCGACGACATTTTGGTTGCAGGTTGATGATCGCCCACCCAGTTACCTGACCGCGTGCCAGCGCTACTGGTTCCACATGTGTGGCACCCGTTTTGGGCACTAAGGGCGTTTATTTGTGTCTGCTGGGTGGGCGTTGGCCTTGCTTGCGCCTGTTGCGCGAGCAGTTACACGTTCGCCGGATCAGAGTCGGCGAAGGCCGACGATCCGCCCTTTTGAGAAACAGGCCGATTCTTAGTGCCCCGGACATTCCTATGTCCAACATTCCTATGTCCAACATTCTAATGTCCTGTGCTTTCACGCTCTTCATAGCCGTACGTTTATCGAATAGTCTTTATTAATCCGTACAATTTAAGATGACGGAAACCCAGTCCATAGCCTGGCAACGTCCTATGGGTCGGAGACCCTATCTGCAATTACTAGCCATGTACTTCAGTGCGTGGTGGCTTCGGCGACAATCAAAAGTGCCGACTCGTTTTGATTGTTAGGTCAACCTGCGGAACCGGCACCCGCCGGGCATTATCACGCTATGTTCCTGATGCCCAACGCCACCCTCCCTGTCGGCCAGCCACCCGCAACCCGCCAAGTCGGCGAAGGCCGACGATCCGCCCTTCCCAGCCGCGTCTTCAGCCGCCGGGCTCTTCCCCTCACCAACGCACGCCCATCCGTCCACGAACAATACACAAACAAATGGCCCTTTAATATTGACACTTAGATATATATGGTACACTAAATACATAAGACTATCGCGCCCATTGATAACCGTCTGCCGCAGCAGACTACAGAAAGCAAAACAATGAGGAACGTGAATATTCACCTACCATGAATAGCTCACAGCTGAATATTCGCCAAATATTATTAGTTATCTCATACAATCAAACTATTATGCAACTCATGAATAGAAAAATGCTCACTCACCCTGAATATTCACCGTACAGTTTTGCGCAAAAAAAAATCGCGTTGCGCAACGCAAAACGCGCAAAACGCAAATTGGCCGTTGGCATCTTCCATCCTAGACTTCCCCTCGTCCTTATCGTAGGAGAGGGGTGGCCATTCCGATGGCCGGGGTGAGGTATTCCCCGCCGCCACGCACCCGACACGCCAAGAAGTGGTCGGTGACCTCGCTTCAGAGCGCAACATCATAACCCCACCGCGTGGGGACAGCGAGCGGTGCGAGCAGGGGTAACGAATCGCGTTGCGCAACGCAAAACGCGCAAAATGCCCCCGGCGGACCGGTCGCACTCCACCATCCTGGTCTCCCCCTCGTCCTTTCCAAGGAGAGGGGTGGCCATTCCGATGGCCGGGGTGAGGTATTTACCGCAGCGCAGTGGCAATCGAGCACCACTCACGCAGCGTCGCCAGCGTCCTCCGTGCCTCGTCCACCGTCTCGGCGCTCATGCAGAAGGCAAAGCGGACACCGGGAACATTGGCGTCGAGGTATTCGCGCTTGATATCGTCGATAGTGCGCCACGCCACCATGTGAACAGTCTTGTCGCCAAACGCACGCAGCGCGGGTTCGGGGCCAGGGGCTTGGAAGACACGGTTCAGGCCACGCAAGTTCGGGATTTTCTTGAACGCCGGATACTGGTGGTCGGCGGCGGCGCAGCAGTGCATGAAGAGGCCGCCAAATGTCTCGCTGAGGTCGATGAGTGTCCACAGAGCGAACTCCTCGTACATCCCTCGCGAGATTGCGCCCACCTCGTCCTCGGAAACCGAGCAGCCGAGCTCTTTCGGCGCCCATAGGAGCGGACAATGGATAGGATTGTGGTTGGGCAGGATCTGTCGAAGCTCAGTCAAGTACGTTTTGAGCAGCTCGTGGCACTTGACGATCAAACCTTCGACCGCTTCCGGTGTGTCGATCATCGCCTGCATGAAGCTGGCCTTTTCCCATATCTGGGCCGCGAGCCCAAGCGGACTTTGCATATCGGGACCGCTGACGGGAACGTCCGGCCCCACCCGATCACGAACCGCGGCGGCGAACTCGAGGTGTCGCCCGAGCACCGTGTCCCAAATATTGGGCACCTTGATCGCGTCGGCCTCGGCGGCAGTTTCAATGAGCGGGCGCGACGCAGGATTCGATCCTTCGAATTCGACGACGTCGCACCCAAACGATGCCGCAAAGATCGCCGTACTCGTGTGGATATTGGCAAATGGCACCGTATCGTCGTCCACCGCCTCCTGGAAGCGGACGGCGTTTTCGTAAGCGGCAACGACACGGTCCAGGCGGCTCGCGAGAGGCTCATCGCCGATACTCTGATCGGCAGGCAGCCCGAGAATGCCCGGAGGCGAGACGATGAGTGCGTGTCCGGCGAAATCGCCAGAAAAGAGGGCGGTCAGATGCTTCTTGTTTTCGTCGATAGTAGGCATGAGATTCTCCAGAGAGGAGCCGCGCCCGCCCGCGCAACTCCTCAATTGTCGTTGTATGATCTACGTCAGTCCGGCGTCGCTCCACGTTTTGGCCAACTCGATGGCTCGCATCCGTGTCGGGTCCTTCTTGCCGTCGATAGCCTGGCGCGCCGTATCGGATTGGAACTGCGCAGCGTACGCATATCGCGGCGTATCGGTGTTGTTGCGAAGCGAACGATGATACGTGCTGCGGTCGAATACGGCCACATCGCCCTTGCGCATCGGCCCAAGCGGCTCGCCGTTCTCAGGCTCGACCGCCGCTTCCCGGTGTCCCGGCGCAGTGTCCGTGTTCTGCTTGCTAGCTTGCACTCCCGCCCGATGGGTGCGCGGAGCGATCCAGAGCCCCGCCTTGTCAGGCGTGATGTCGCCAAGCGCGATAAAGACATTCAGTGCGCTGAACAGAATATGGGTGTACTGGTTGTCCTGATGCCACGGCAGGCCGTTGCCGCCGTTTGCGGGCACCAGGGCCAACATGCCGTAATAGACACGGGGTTCGCTCTCGAAAATGTCGCGTGCCGCGCCGACGACATGCGGTTCGACCAGCAGGCGGTGAATGGGCTGATCGATCAGCGGGTTGGCATGGTCAAAAACGGTCGCGCTCCAGCCTGAGCCGCCCGTATTGCCACTTGGAAATGCCGCGAGGACGGCATCGACTTCGGTTTCGGGAACAAGTCCCGGAATGACAACATAGCCCTCGCGATAGTAATGCTCGATCTGTTCTTCGGTGAGTACCACGTGTAACTCTCCTCCAGGGTGTAAGGTAGTACTATGATACTGCTCTGTAATGAGCATGGCAATTGCCTGTTACGATCATTGTTGTGGTATATTTTTATCATGGCCGATTCACATACCACGCGATCCCTGCCGCTTTCGAGCAAGCCGACCATGATAGTCGCCCAGGTAGGAGTCCACGGCGACAAACCGATAGCGCGCTACGATCAGGAAAAGGGCCTGTGGAGCCTCCACCTGTACTTTTACACAGCGGAGCTAAGGATCGGCAGCGAACGGCACGCGATACGCCCGGGCACACTCGCCCTGGCGCCGCCTGAATGCACGCTGGAGTACCATCTCGCGGGACGAAGCGAACATCTCTACTGCCTGTTCAACGCATCCCCCGGAGCGACTGCTACTCCGGTGCCAGCAATGAACTACCTTGGGACCCGAGCCGCCCAAGTTGAAGCGGAGTTCCGGGAAATGATCGCCGTTGGAGCCACAAACCTGCTCCGCGCGGAGGTAAAGCTGTGGGATTTGCTCCTCTTCGCGGCCGAACGAGAGGTTGCGGGCGCCGCCATGTCAAGCGTACATCCCGCCGTTCAGCGTGCGCTCCGCTTGATTGAGCAACACCTCGGAGACACAATAGCTCTGGATTGGCTGGCCGATGAAGCTGGCCTGTCGCACAGTCACCTGATTCGCCTCTTCCGGGCACATCTTGGGCGACCGCCAGTCCAGTATATCGCCAACAGACGGATGGAGATCGCAGAAAACCTGCTTCGCCACACCGACATACCGGTCAAGGACATCGCCCAGCAGGTGGGTGTTCCCGATCTTCACTTATTCAACAAGACGTTCCGGAAGGCGTCGAACCTGTCTCCGCGGGCCTATCGCGACCTCAACGGCTACGCATCACGAGTGTGAATCGCGGGGCTTGGGCTGTTGTACAGTAACGATCTCGTTGAACCGTGACAAGAGATGATCTTTGCCGCGCTCAGTGAGGAGGCCGTTGCGGGCCAACCAATAGACGCTCTGGGGAACTGAGATGCCGTTCTTCCACTCGAAAGCGAACGATGTCCACTTCCGTTGTAGCTTCGCTTCGTCGTGGTCAGCAGGGCGAACCAGTAGCAGGTACTCTATCTCTTCAAGGGCGTGAATGAGTCGTACGGAAGGGCTAAACCACTCTTCCCACGCCTGCCGCGCTGCAACTGCCATCGCACCAAAGTCACCTTCCCGCTGCTTCAATATGCCCGGGATCTCGCCAATACGCGACTCGGAGACGCGGATGGAGAACTTGGACCACGCGGGCCCTTCGGGAGCAACCCACTCGTCGGCGATGATGACTGGAACCCGTCCAAGTTGCATGGCTTCGTACATGCGGATTGAACTGGTGCCCCACCCTCGCGGACAAAGGACGAAGCGCGTATCCAGAATCTGCTCGAAGTAGCTCGTCCGCTCGTCGTCATCCTTCCCGCCCCACGTTTCCACCCGCTCTACCGGAGTGTCAGGCGTGCTAAGGCCAGCGTCAAACAGCAGTTGACGAACGGGGTGCGACATGATGCCTCGAAAGGAATACAGTAGGCGCGGCGTACGATCACGTTCAGCTTCGTATTGGTCCACGAGCGGGTTAAACGTCCGATGGTAGCCGCCAGCACGGAAGCGGTGCTTCTCCCACTTACGCGCCGGCATGTGGGTGTAAACGCCAGGGAGGAAGCCAATCGGTTCGGGAGTGTAGTCGAATGTGAAGCACTTATTAGGATACTGACGGATGAGCGCCTCGCTGAGGAGCTTGCGGCGAAAGGTGCGTAAGCGGCCCAAGTGCTGCGGCTCTACGTAGATAATAACGTCGGCGGATTCGGCGTCGCCAGCGCAGGCAAATCGAGGATGATCGGCAGCGGCCAGCGCTGCAACTAGGTCATCCGTTTCGGCTGGTGGAAGCAGGTGGGTTTCTGGCGTAGTATTTGGAGTCGTTGTAGTAAAAAATACACGCATGTGTAGGCCGTCGATAATTCCCGCATTTTAAAGGCTGAAGCGCCTAATACTAGGCAATAAGTTGGTCAAGTGTCCGCTATCTACATCGCACGTATTGTGCCATATTTTTGCGTGCAATCGCCAATGGGTCGCACGTTTCACTCCCACACAAACCGTCAATAACGCACTCGCTCAGAGCTCACTTTAACACATGAGATATGATAAACAGCGCTTGTGAGACAATTCTCACAAGCGCTGCTCGTAGTCTAGTTCATCATTGGAACAAGATGCTTATTTTTTCTTCTTGCCCTTGACCCCCTTCGCTCCCTTGTCTGGAGCGGGAGCAATCTCGACTCGCACGGCGACGGGGCCCGCCGCTTCCGGCTTGGCTTCGACAACCAAACGCGCGCCGACGACGATATCGGCGACTGTGCCAGGTGTCGGATAGTGGACGATTGTGTCGACGCTGGTCGTGACGGCGACGGATGCGTCAGCGTCGGTTTTGATCGTCAACGGGCTAAGCGTTGTGACGACTCCGTCGACGTGGGTGCTCGCTTTCGCGTCCGGCTTGGCGTTTCCCTTGCCTTTAGCCTTTGGCTTAGCAGGCGCCAGGATGTCGATCTTGGTGGCGGTAACCGCCGAAGCGCCTTCCTCGATGTCGCTGGCCGACGTAACGCGAACCCGGTCGTCGACTTTGATGTTCGCGACGGTACCAGTAGCGATGGTAACTACCTCAACCGCAGGGTCAAGGGTAAATGTGCTCGTGGTGTCCTTGCGCGTCACAGTGACAGCATGGGTTGTCGCGTCAACAGCAGTAACGGTGCCCATGATGCGCTCATGGTGTCCGGCTTTGCCCTTCTTACCAGTCGCGGCAGCAGCTGACGGAGTTGCCGGTGCAGCTGGGGCTGTCGAAGCAGCGGGTGCCGGAGTTGCGGGCGGCGTAGCGGCGTTAGCACTCCACGATGTAAGCAATGCAAGTACGGCGGCCGACAAAACAATAGCGGATTTTCGCATGGAAGTTTCTCCTTAGTCACGCCAGCGCTTAGCTGGAACCTTAAATCGCCGAACTGGGCCCGGTACGAATGCGATCGCGTGCCATTACGACGCGAGGAGCTGCCGGGCGTTCGGGAAAACTTGATCTCTCGCGAATGAGTGCGAGTTTCATTGATCAGTTATGCCCGTGTTGACGAGTCGAGTCCTGGTAATGTTCAGGGAAATAGGGCTTTCGACCTTCTATATGAAAATTATTTTCAGTGGATGCCAATGCTCAACCGTACCAAAATGCCCAATATTGGGAAGGTATTTCATACGTTGTCGGTCAATACTACATGGTGCACTACGGTGCTCATTGCTTGCAGGAGCTATCATATGTTTATTGTCGTTTCTCACTGGGAACCGCTGCCGGGTAAGGAAAATGAGATCGATGCTTTGTCTGCAAAGGTGCGCGAAAGCCTCCGCCTTCAGCCTGGCGTGCAACTCGTTGAGGCATTCTCTCACGAAGGGGGTCACGTGGTGGTCGTGATCTACAGGGACCGCGAAGTCTATGAGCGAATCGTCGCCGAAGCCGAGAGCCCGTTCGAGTATATCGTCACGCAGACAGGCTTCGACAAGGTCGCCCGATATGTCGGTGCTGAAGCTGGCGAAGCGTTTGTCCACGAGTAAGAGACCGCCAATGCAAAGATTGTTTGGCCCGAAAAACCCAGGGGCGGCAGGGACGAATTCTGGCCAGCAACAGCGTCACACGAGGCGAAAGCTACTTCTAGCGTGCATCGGCGCGCTTGGAATTGCGCTTTGCATCGTTACCGCTGCAGTTGGTATGTGGATGCGACACACCGAGTATTCACGTACGTTCCGCGCTATTGGCAAAGTGCCCGCGAAGGCGGTTGCCGTTGTCCTCGGTGCGAAAGTTTATCCTTCGGGCGCACTCTCGTCCGTGTTGCAAGGGCGTGTTGATTCAGCTATTGAACTATACAAGGCGGGCAAAGTTAAGAAGCTGCTAATGACTGGCGATAATGGCACGCGCCGATACGATGAAGTGACTGCGATGAAACGGTACGCTATGGAGCACGGTGTGCCCGACACGGACATTGTGCGCGACTATGCTGGCTTTCGAACGTTCGATAGTTGCTACCGTGCGCGACATATCTTCGGCGTTAAGAATGCGGTGATTGTAACGCAAGACTTCCACATGCCACGCTCGCTCTACTTGGCCCGATCCTGCGGAATTGATGCAGTGGGGTATGTCGCGCCCGACAACATGAGCTCGCGGGCCTTGAGAAGCCTGAAGTTACGAGAATACGCCGCTACATTGACCGCAGTGGCGGATGCCGTCTCTCCGTGGAAGCGTCCTCGCTTGGGCGGTCCCGTCGAGCCGATAGATAAAGTAGCGATGGGCCGCTAGTCTTCGATAAACAGATCAGATATCGAAATGATGATCTTGTTCGAAATCGATGCAGGAAGAATCTAAGTACTTCACTAACCTTAGAACGAGCGCCTCGGGCGCCTATTTTTCGCGTCGCAATACAACGAAATGTCGCGTACGCGCGGCTCACGATCATAAAAGGAACTCACTTATGCCCAACATTGCACCAGCGGGCGCGCCGGTTAACCGGCTACGCACTGCGCTACCCAAAATCGGTATCCGCCCGACCATCGATGGCCGCCTGGGCGGAGTACGCGAATCCCTCGAAGATCAGACCATGGCGCTTGCCCGAACGGTCGCCAAGCTGATCGAGACCAACATTCGCCACGCATCCGGCCAGCCTGTCGAGGTTGTCATCGCGGATAGCACGATTGGCGGCGTCAGCGAAGCCGCCCTTTGCGCCGAAAAGTTCGCACGCGAAGGCGTTGGCGTTTCGCTCACCGTCACCAAGTGCTGGTGTTACGGTTCCGAGACCATGGACACGGATCCGTTCACGCCAAAGGCGATCTTTGGATTCAACGGCACGGAGCGCCCCGGCGCTGTCTACCTCGCCGCCGCGCTGGCCGGACATACTCAGAAGGGGCTGCCAGCGTTCAGCATCTACGGTCAGAACGTTCAGAACCTAGACGACGATAACATTCCCGCCGATGTGCAGGAAAAGATACTTCGCTTCGCGCGCTCCGGCCTCGCAGCTGCCACGCTTCGAGGGACATCGTATCTCGCCATGGGCGGCACCTCCATGGGTATCGCGGGCTCGATCGTGGACCAGGACCTGTTCCAAGAATACTTCGGCATGCGCAACGAGACCATCGACATGTGTGAGTTCACACGTCGCATCAACGAAGGCATCTACGACCCTGAAGAGTTCAGAGTCGCTCTTGCATGGGTCAAAGAGAACTGTATCGTTGGCAAAGACTGGAACGATCCGGCGATCCAGCGCAGCCAGGAGCAGAAGGATAAGGACTGGGAGTTCTGTGTCAAGATGGCCCTCATCGGCCGCGACTTGATGATTGGTAACCCCCGCCTCAAGGAACTTGGTTTCGGCGAAGAAGCCCACGGTCACAACGCTCTCGTGGCTGGCTTCCAGGGTCAGCGACAGTGGACCGACCACTCCAACAATGGCGACTTCCTTGAAGCAACACTGAATACAAGCTGGGACTGGAACGGCATACGACAGCCATACATGGTCGCCACCGAGAACGATGCATTGAACGGCATCTCCATGCTTCTCGGTCACCTCCTGACCGGCACAGCTCAGCTATTCGCAGACGTTCGCACTTATTGGAGTGCGGCATCAGTTAAGACGGCCACTGGTTACACTCCCGAAGGCGACGCTGCTGGCGGTTTCCTTCACCTTATCAACTCCGGACCCGCAGCGCTTGACTGGACTGGCGAGCAGCAGGTTGACGGTAAGCCGGGCCTCAAGCCGTGGTACGAAATCACCCCCGCCGAAGCTGAAGCGTGCCAGAAAGCAACCCGATACTGCGCCGCCGATGTGGGTTACTTCCGTGGCGGAGGCTGGTCCACCGACTTCACGACCCGCGGCGGTATCCCGTGCACCATGTTCCGTATCAATCTGGTTAAGGGTCTCGGACCCGTTCTCCAGATCGCGGAAGGCACCACAATCGAGCTTCCTGAGAATGTCCACAAGACGCTCGACGAGCGCACCAACCCGACATGGCCGACAACTTGGTTCGTCCCCACCCTCACGGGTGTCGGACCGTACAAGGATGTCTACTCGGTAATGGCCGCGTGGGGTGCCAACCATGGCGCAATCTCCTACGGCCACATCGGTGCCGACCTCATCAGCCTCGCGGCGATCCTGCGCATCCCCGTCGACATGCACAACGTCGACGCTGCCAAGATCTTCCGCCCCAGTTCCTGGGACCGCTTCGGCGCGCTCGACCCGCAGGGCGCCGACTACCGGGCGTGCGCGACATACGGCCCGCTGTATAAGTAAGGCTGGGATAGGTTAGGATGACGAGTTAGTTAGGACGGCTCGGGCCGCCGGGGCCTTTTTTATAAAAGGGTCGCGGCGGCTTTTGTTTGTATTGACGCTGGGTAAGGTTGTTAATGAAAGGCTTTGGAGCTTGCTTGTCGGCAAGGGCGTCTTTGGGTGACGTAGGGGCTCTTCGTGCTCGTTATTAGAACGTGCGTTCTAATAACGA